>CAZXAK010000045.1:0-245631 GCA_964638145.1 uncultured Desulfobacterales bacterium
GTCAGCTAAAGGGCCGTCAGAAGTAGAAATAATAGATTATCACAAAGGTTAGTAAAAATGATCAGAATACCTACACATAGAGAGCCAACTCATCCTGGCGAGATGCTTTTGGAAGAATTTTTGAAGCCAATGGGCATGACACAAAAAGAGCTTTCAGAAGGCATCAAGGTTCCTTATCAGAGGATAAATGAGATTATCAATGGTAAAAGAGGTGTTACGCCTAGCACAGCCTTGCGATTGGCAAAGTTTTTTGGGACATCGGAAGATTTTTGGCTAAGTTTGCAGCTTAGATGGGATCTTTACCGGGCCATGAAGAAGGAGAAAGATGTATTAATGCGTATTAAACCATTGAAAATAAAGCATAAAGTTGCAATGGCCTGAAAGAACTGGTAAGCCGCTCAAGCTGACCGCCAATCCGCTGCGCTCCTTGGCGGCAACTGACCCATGACGTAGGGCCTATTCCCGCCTTTCCTCCCTCAGGTTGTGTGTGGGGCTTTGCGTTTCCGCAGTTTGTCCGGCAAGGCACGACCCCCTTCTGTCGGAATGAAAAATGCAGAAATGCTCATTATCTCCTGTGAATATCTATTATGAAGATTAAGATCATATGTCAAAAACAATTCACTGATATTCCCTTGACATCTCTGTAGTCCAGTGGTAGAGATCACGTCTCAGTTGCTGACACCAATCTGCAGTTACGGCCAGCGCAGCAGATATGGCAGCAGCACACGCACAGACAATTCTGAATGGCGATGGGGTCCGCCTTGAACCGCAATTAAGCTGATGACTCCTATCTGACTACACGATAGGAGTATAGTAGCTATGTATCAGGCCATATGGGTAGGTATTGGCGGTTTTTGTGGGGCCATTCTCAGGTACATCATCAGCGGCCATATCCAGAACCTTTCACAGAGTATCTCTTTTCCTCACGGCACCCTTGCGGTAAATGTAGCCGGCTGTTTTCTCATGGGTTTGCTGTACTATCTCGCTGAGATGCGCATGGGCATCACGGCTGAGATGCGCCTGTCACTGATGATCGGATTTTTAGGTTCATTCACCACCTTCTCCACCTTTGCGAACGAGACCACCAACTTGCTGGAGTCACACCGGATATTCATTGCGCTGATAAATGTCAGTGCCCAGATATTCCTTGGAATATCTGGTATTCTTCTTGGACGCCTTGCCGGCATACTGATCTGGAGGAACTGAGATGGAACTTCCGTCTGAAGGTCAACTGCTTCGCATATTCATTGGCGAAAGTGACAAATATGAAGGACAGCCCCTGTACGAATGGATAGTTATGAAGGCCAGGGAGTACAGGCTTGCCGGTGCCACTGTAACCCGTGGCATAATGGGCTATGGGGCAAACAGCCACATACACACATCAACCATACTGCGCCTTTCAACGGACCTCCCCATAGTGGTCGAGATCATAGACACGCCGGAAAAGATAAAGGTGTTCCTCTCCTTTATTGATGGCGTTATCAAAGAGGGGCTTGTAACCCTGGAACGGGCAGAGGTCAAGATATACAGGAGCCATACTACAGAGACCTGAGGTGCAGAGGCAATGTATCTGTTCACAGGGTACCTATCTGCTGCCTTGGAGTCTTCATTTACTGTTTCATATTAAAACTCCTGCCCGCCCTGCACTAATTTGGCAAGGGCTTGATGCCTCACTTGCATTGATACAGGGGGGCAGGAGAACGGCAGACAGAACTGACACGATTGTCAGGCCCATACAGGGGCGGAGAGGCAAGAATGGAAGCGCATCACACCTTCTCCATTGTTATCCTCCTGCCCATGAATCTGCCCGCTATCTCTGCGGTTGCAGGCGCCAGATCCGAGACATAGTAATG
The DNA here is from genome assembly GCA_964638145.1 of uncultured Desulfobacterales bacterium. Classification (GTDB taxonomy): domain Bacteria; phylum Desulfobacterota; class Dissulfuribacteria; order Dissulfuribacterales; family QOAL01; genus S144-17. The sequence goes on from CAZXAK010000045.1 coordinate 1,854, forward strand.
TTCGATGCGCTCCTGATCTCTCGTGTCCTCCCCTGCGGCAAGGCCATGTGACTCAAGATAGTCCCGCACGGCAATGGCTGTCTGGTGTGAAGGATCCACAGTGACGATGCGCCTGCCAGCCTTTGCCTGGATCACCTCCTTTAGCAGGGGATAGTGGGTACAGCCCATTACGAGAGTGTCTATCTGCCTGTCCTTCAGGGGTTTCAGATACTTTTTCACTATCATCCGAGTCTCGCGCCTTCTTAGCCACCCCTCTTCCACAAGCGGTACCAGCAGGGGACATGCCCTGCTGAACACACAGGCATGTGGCAGAAGTTCCGGGATCCTCCGGTCATAAACCCTGCTCTCCACAGTTGCCCTGGTACCCATTATCCCGATCCTGCCACTCCTGGTGACCTTGATGGCCTGGGCCACTGATGGAGATACCACCTCGAACACAGGCACTGAAAACTCCTGCGCAACTGCCGCAGAGGCTATGCTTGCAGCACTGTGACACGCGATCACAATGATCTCTGCCCCCTTATCTATCAGGAATCTGGTATCTTCCATTGCGTAGCGCGTGATGGTATCAGGGCTCTTTGTACCGTAAGGGGTGCGGGCAGTATCGCCAAAGTAGACCAGTGGCTGCCAGGGCATGAGCCTCCTTATCTCGCGTACCACGGTAAGACCACCTATACCTGAATCGAATATCCCTATCTTAACAGCCACTGCCATCTCCTGGTAACTGAATCACTATGAGGTCATTGACTCCAGGCACTCTGACAACATCTCCCTGAGTGCCATCTCCGCCCTGTCCAGTTCTCTGGTGTGTCCCTGTCTCACACAGTTGAAAAAATTCTCGCAGATCCCCCGTTGTTCCCTGTTCCAGCCGGCAGTCACCCCCTCAACCGGGACAGGTGCATCTTCATAGTCCCTGCGGCCGTGTGCCCAGGTAATTATATGGCGATAATATATCAGGGCCCGGTCCAGCAGCACATAGAATAGCTGTATGTTGGAGGCTGGCCCAACTATCAGCCGGTGGCTGTCCAGTCTGACACCGAGAAGGCGCCTGCCAGACAGGATGTCACGTGCCTTTAGCGCAGTACCCGCTGCCCCGAGCACACCACCAGCAGCAGTAAAGAGGCCCATTGAAAGGCCACCGTGCCCGAGATCAACTGCTGCCCCGGCTGCAGCCCCGCTCAAGGCCCCTGCTATCACCAGTTGTGTCTTGGACAGCCCAAGGAACTCCCATGTCTCCTGACTGAACAGGTCCTGATGCAATATTGCAGGCTCAGGCAGCCTGCAGTTGTAGACATTATGCCTGTACAATGCCCTGATCTTCTCATGGGCGCGGGCCTCCATAGATTTTGCGTATGAACGGTATTCCTGAAACAGCCTGTCCTGCAGGACGGAATCAGAAGACACCTCTGCCTCTCTGCGATACGAGATTATGTCCTGCAACATGGCTATTATGATCTCCACGCATTGCTCCCTGCGCTGTTTCCAGTCCTGCTCTATGGTATGGATCACACCGTTAAGCACAGAGGAGAGATCCTGGTCAATTGCCTTCAGACTCTCAAGTAGTTCCAGCCTTCCTGTATATGTTGCCCTGCATGAGTTGAACACGCGGACAGAATTGAAATGTTTCCTGAACTCCTGCTGCCACTGGGGAAGCCATGCGGTCTCGTTTGATTTGCAGTTTATGACTGACAGCCTGGGCCTGCCTATGAGGCGCAGTATCTCCATCTCCGCCCTGTCTATGCGGCGTACCGGCCTGGAACCGTCAACCACAAATATTATGCCTGAGGCATGCATCATGGGGGAGAGAAGCTCACAGTCATCCCTGAAGGTGGGGTCATCCCTGTGAGACTGGATAAATGAGGGCAGCATTTCACTGTCAGGCCCCTGGTAAGACTGCATCCAGCGCAGGGTGCGCAGGGGATTCTGGAAACCAGGTGTATCCACCAGGCGGATCACCTCTTTACCATCAATTACTACAGGAAACTCCCTGCACTCCTTGGTCTCTCCCGGAACAGGGCTTATGCGCACGCTGTCATCCTCTGCAAGGGTGGAGAGTACAGAGGACTTGCCCTCATTGGGATGCCCTGCAACAACGAATACCGGCACTTTGTCACGGATCTCTATATCGGGATTCATCATGTGCGTGTGCAATCTGATCCGCTGGCAGGGACAGATGCCTCCATAGCCTCCCCTGGCGTGCAGGATACAGCGACTCTCTCCACACGGATTTCAGGGTCTCCGATAGCGTCCACCTTCTGTTGCCATACAACAAACTCTTCATGGCTCACTGGCATAAATCCGCCGTCTGGTTGAGGCCTGCCCACAAGCCCTATGATTATGGAGCACTGGGGCCCAAACAGGGTTCTCATATCTTTTATAAGTAACAGGGTCTCCTGAATAGGAGGCTGCCAGCCCTCCTGTACGAACAGGATGGAATCAGGCCGGTCACTCCCTGAAAGATGCTCTCGCACCTGCCTGCCGCAGGGATCATGAAGCAGATCACAAGCCTCGTCTATACCAAGCACTGCCTGCGGGATCAGCCCCAGCCCGTGAGTGAGGCAGGTGACATTATCGTACCCTATTATATCCAGAAGCTCATCGGATAAAATCACCAGAACTGATTCATGGGTATTGCCCCTTTGATCCGGGTCTGCCTCACGCACGGATTCCTGGCCAGCAGGCTGCGGATGGCCTGCTGGCCTGTCACCATGATCTCCTGCCAGACCTGTATCTTTCACCACCTCACACTTTCCCGCAGTGGACAAATGCGGCCCTGTCATCCTGCGCACAATAGCCCTGAAACACAGGGCACGAAACTTCAGGCCCGCCAGGGTTTTTGAAAGCATGAACCTGCCATAGAAAAACAGCAACAACCGCGGCAGCAGCCCGTAGAACAGAAGACACAGACAGAGAAAGGGCCACCATGATACCAGATCGGATGTGGCAAGATGGTATATTCCTTCCTTCAGGATCATCCTGGTCCCCTCCACCTGTTCAATGCCAGGAAAGGCCACCCCTGCAGGCATGAACCACGACCACGGCGTGGCAAGGAATTGCACGATGCGATACACGGTTTCAGAACCTATCTGCAGGGTGGACTGCCACCCAAACGCAAGGTCAGACCCTGCCACCCGCAGCAGGGTGGCAGCAAGCGCACCTGCATTGAACCCCATACCAAACAACTGGAACAGGATGAAGAAGGGCCAGAACAGGAGGTTGCCATATACCTGGCGTCGTGCCCTTATACGGCCCAAAAGCGCATGGATGTCCATGTACCGGGCCTGATCCATCCTGTTATACACTGCCCTTGACAGCCGCCTTGCCACCATTGAAAACAGCCTGGAGAGCAGGGACAGTGCAGGCGAGGCAAGGATATCCCTCTTTATGAATGCCCTGGCAAGGTATGCCAGCACGGCACATGACAAAAGCAGTAGCTGGGGAAGCACCAGGACTGCAAGGAACAGAAAGACATTTACAGGTGTCCTGCCGCTGTAGGCAAGCAGGGAGAGCGCGATGCCAGCCCCTGAAAGCACACCTGAAAGCGGAAGGAGCCATGAAAATATGCCATAAACCTCTTTCCAGACAGTACCCGGCAGGATCATCCCCTGCCTTGATGTCACGTCCTGGCGCATGGCCCTGAGCCATTTCCACAGGAGAAGACTGGTATCGTGATCACATGAACCTGAACCGGGCTGCGCCACCTCCCTCAGAAAGAGCTGCCTGTCCCTCTGAACAAGAGATTCCTCCCCGCCCTGTCTCTCAGCCTGGATGTCATCCAGGTAAACAAGGTACTCCAGATCTATTATATCAGGCACACTCCAGACTGTTTTCATAAGATCAGCAGTTACGCTCCATAAACATAAGGTCGAAAATCACAAGACGGTACGGTCAGGATCCGACGGTTCCAGTGATTCCAGATATCTCTCTATTGCCTTCAGGGATTTGCGGCCAGTAACCATGAAAACCGTGTTGCCTGCATAGAGCCTGTCCGGGCCGTGAGGGACTATGATCTTCTTGCCCCTGCGCTCATCGAGGACCCCTGCAAAGATGCAGTTCCCGGAAAAGGCAGGGTCCTTTGCAAGCTCCTGCACGGTTATACCCTCTGGAGGCCACTGGTCCGGTATCCTGAACATGATAAGCTGTGCCTGCCCCTGTTCAAGCGTGGTTATCACCCTGATGACAGGGCTTTCAAGCTCTATGATTACCTTGTGACGCAACATGGAGTTCATGTCACAGAGGTGGGTTACGCCAGCCAGCCTGTACGGTTTCTCATATGAGGGATCACGCATCTTTGCCATTATCTTGGGCACTCCCTCACTCTTTGCAAGGAGGGACACTGTCAGGTTGTCTGTATCGCGGTACAGCACAGACAGCATTACATCGGCCTGGCCGATCCCTGCCTGCTTCAGCACCTCGATATCCCTGGCGTCACCATGCACTGTGACCACGCCACTCTGCGCATACAGGGCCTGGCACTTGTCGCGGTCACGGTCAATGACCACCACGTCATGTTTGTGATCGGAAAGCTCCCGGGCCAGGGTAGACCCTGCGATACCGCCGCCTGCAATTATGATATACATGTGATCACCCCCGCACTCCTGTGATGCAGCTCTTTCCGGCAGGTCTTTTCATCGCTGATGACACACCTACCAGTCGTAAATTATCTCCCATCTGGTACTGAAGGGCTGACTGTCTGGAGTAAAGGTGACATTAATGGTCCTGCCCCTGCCCTCACCTCTACTCTTCTGCTCGTTCCAGAGACGCAAACCTATTGCCGGTACAGGCTTTCCGTCTTCACCCTGCAGCCAGAACTCCTTCTCTTCAATAACCTTCCACATGGTGCCATCCTGCCTGTCCCTTACACGCTCGCCGGTACGCGGCAGCTCAAGTTTCTCGCGCAGGTCCTTGAACTTGTAAGGAGAACGCTCCCCATAATCAAGCACCTTCTCTCCCATGATCATGATCCCTATGGCACCGAGCGGGGCAGTGAGCAGTATGGAGAGCACTGCTATGGCAAGTATCAGATCACCGGATGCCACGCCGTAGGCCAGTGGTACTGCGCCAATGGCAGCCTGTACCGTTGCCTTTGGAATATAGGAGATGATGCAAAATATCTTCTCCTTCATGGTAAAGGGGGTACCCATAAGGCTGATATAGGTACCAACGCTCCTGAATATCAACCCAATCAATATTACAAGGGAACCTGCAAGCCCTGCATCCCACGCGACCTTTATGTTGACCTGTGCTCCTACCAGCACAAAGAGCAGCAACTCTGCGAACACCCACAGCTTCTTGAGTTTCTGGGACATGAGGTGGGCAATGGGCTCCGATTTTTCCAGGATGATAAAACCGATCGCCATGACACCAAGGAGGCTTGCCACCGGAACAGTCCCCTCCAGCCTCTTTTCTATCCATGTGAGCACTATGGATACGCCCAGCACCATGAGGGTGCGTTTTGGGGGCCTCCAGTCGTACTTTTCAAACAGTATCCACAGTATATAGCCCGGTATAAGGCCGATCAGTATGCCAAGGGTGATGGACACGGGAACTTCGGCAAGTTTGGCCCATATGTTGACCTCACCCCCTCCATACATACCCAGGAATATGGTAAACAGGACGATTACAAACACATCGTCGATGCTGGATGCAGCGAGTATCAGGGTGGGTATCCCCTTTTTGGCCCCGCGGCCCCTGTCCATGAAATCAATCATGAGGGGCACCACCACGGCAGGAGACACGGCCCCCAGGATGGAGCCAAGGATTGCGGCATCGAGGTAGGAGATTCCAAGGAGGGGAGGGGCGCAGAGTACGACACCTGCTATCTCGAAAAGTGCAGGCACGGCACTCATGAGAAGGGCTGTGCGTCCAACCCTGTTGAGGGTATCCCGTCGCAACTCAAAACCGGCCCGAAGCAGTATGACTATGAGTGCTATCTTTCTGAAGTCACCGGATACTGCCATCATCTCCGGTTTTATGAGACCCAGCACATAAGGACCGGCGATTACCCCGACAAGCAGCATGCCCACAAGCCCTGGGAGCTTCATCTTCCTGAATAGATAATCACCGGCAAGACCACATAAAATTATTATGGCTATACTGAAATCCATCATCTATCTCCTTTCAGGACGTGATGGGGCATAATACACCGGTAATAGGATTTTGCATGGAACCTGAATTGAGCGTTTCAAATCATGTGAAATCTTGTTTTGTCTTTAATTACAGTAAATTAATGTTGTTTTTTGTGAAATTAGCCGTCACCCAACGGGTTTGCTGTAACTGTTTTTTTCTACATAATTTGAAACCGCTACGGGATTCCCAATTTCGCATGATCTGCTGCCTCGGAGTCTTCGCTTACCTGTCGGATATTTGAAGTACAACAGTACGTATGCGTATCCTCCGCCTTGCACTCATGCAAACTTGGGAATCGCTCAATTCAGGTGGAATAAACATGGAACAGAGGGCCAGCCCCATATCTGGTACACGGGGCAGGCAGGTCCCCTGGAAGAGCGTACCGGTTTACTGCATACGAATATGCATCATCCTGCTGAACAGGCAGGCAAGGGGGATGATCTCCAGCCTTCCTGCAAGCATGCCGGCTGTATATGCAAGTTTTATTACCCAGTGCATGGTGGCCATCTCGTGTACGGAGAAGTAGAACGGCCCCATGTTTCCCATGGCAGAGGCCATACCCGAAAATGACTGCCAGGGGTCAAGGTCAGAGAATACCGCGGTTACGGCAGCTCCGGCACATATGAGCATGGCCCATATCCAAAGCAGGGAGGCAATCTGCTGGACCTCTGAGTCCGGGATGACACGGCCCGAGGTGACAACAGGGATGACACACCTTGATGGGCTTAATATGCGTTTTATATGGGTCTGGAAGGCCCTTGCAAGGATGCCGAAACGCATCACCTTGATCCCTCCGGCAGTTGAACCCACACACCCGCCTATCACCATTAGGATCATGAATATCTGTCTGCTGACAGCGTGGAAACACGGCGAGTTGATGTCCTTGGTGAGGTAGCCTGTACTTGTAAGGAGAGAGGCGGTCTGAAAGAGTGCGGAACGGAACACCTCATGAAGCTCATGGACAGAGGGCAGGTGCTCTGCAAATGGCACACCCATACGGTTGAAATGATCCAGGCATATTACAAGTACGGAACCAGCAAAGATACCCCAGTACCACTTCATTTCAAAATCAAAGAACAGGGCGCCTGTCCTTCCTGTGAGTACCTTGTAGTGCACCAGGAAATTGATGCCCCCTGCAAGCATGATCACAGTTACAGCATATTCCAGCAGTTCCGCATGGGCAAACCCGTGGGCTGCATAGAATCCAACACTCTGGTCATGGGTTGAGAATCCGCCTGTGGATATGCATGTGAATGAGTGGTTCAGGGCATCGAACACACTCATTCCAAGGGCAGTGAACATCAGAAAAGAGACCACTGTAAACAGGGAGTAGATGGCCCAGAGTATCTTGAGCGTATTGAATATGCCTGGAACAGGCCTTGAGATATTGATCTTGTGCCCCTCTGCCGAGAACAGGGCTGCTGCAGCACTGCCGCCCCTGAAGCTCACTGCCAAAAAGAAGGTGAGGATGCCAAGCCCGCCCAGCCACTGGGTGAATGAACGCCAGAACAGTATGCTCCGCGGCATGGAGTCAAGGCCCTCAAACACCGTGATGCCCGTTGTGGTAAAACCGCTGGTGGCCTCGAAAAAGGCATCCACGAAACTCTTGTGCAGGCCGGTCATGAAGGGCACTGCCCCTGCCATGGCACAGAGAATCCAGCCAAGGGCCGTGATGATCATTGCCCCGTGCAGGGATGGTGTGTGAAAGGAGGTGTTTTTCTGAATGATGAGGCCCAGCACAAGACATGCAGAGGCAGGAAGTGTGAAGACAGTATAACTGATACCGTGCAGGGCACTGTCATTATAAATCCACCACGGGATCAAGGGGATGAGCATGACGATGCCAAGGACAGAGAGCAGGGCACCAAGGTAATTGAGTATGCATGCCCCCTCGCTGTTCAGTATGGCTGAGCTTGATCCTCTCATCAGTTATGCTGCATGGCGGCAAGCGCCACGCCTGCAAGCCCCTTGTCTATTTCTGATCACTCCAGGACAGGATTATCCCTGCTGTCAGCTCGGCAGTCTTGACCATATCATCCAACAGTATGAACTCACTGGTGGTGTGGACGTTCTGCATGCCTATTCCCATTATCAGGGTATCAAGTCCCTTTGAGTTCAGTATGTTGGCATCGCTCCCGCCCCCTGTGGTCTCTATGCGCAGCGACCTGCCTGCCGCCGCTGCGGCCCTGGTTGCAGCAGCAACCAGGGGATGATCTTCCGGCACTGACATGGCAGGGTAGTCGTGAAGCACCTCGCTCTGTACGAACGGGGGAGCGGGCGCACTGTCATGTCCAGTGTCACCGGTCTGCCTCTCCCTTTGGACCTGCCGGGCAACCTTGACGAATTTGCCAATAATGGCATCCTGTACCTCTCTAAGGGTAGTGCTGTTATGGCTGCGCACCTCACCCTCGATATGAACCAGTTCCGGCACGATATTGGTAGCCTTGCCACCGCAGATGGTCCCCACGTTGGCAGTGGTCTCATGGTCAATCCTGCCGATTGGTATCTGGGCAAGGGCCTGTGCCGCAACCTGTATGGCATTTATTCCCTCTTCAGGGTTGATCCCTGCATGTGCAGCCCTGCCCTTTACATCTATGGACAGGCGCACGGCCTCAGGTGCCCTGTTTATGAGGGTGTCAGGGTCAGTTGTGTCCAGTGCATATCCTGCCCTGGCCCGGATCAGGGAGGTATCCAATGCCTTTGCACCAAGCAGGCCTATTTCCTCGCACACGGTAAGCACGATATCCACTGGACCGTGCGATACCTGCTGCTCCCTGAAGCACCTGATGACCTCAAAGAGTATGGCAATGGCAGCCTTGTCGTCCGAACCCAGCACGGTTGTGCCGTCGGTTCTGAAGACAGATCCGTCAAACTGGGGAATTATGCCTCGGCCCGGCTCCACCGTATCCATATGGGCATTGAAGAACAGGGCAGGTGCGTCAATATCGCCATCAACATGTATGAGCAGATTCCCGCACTGTGATCCTGTGGCCTCCATGGAGTTGTCAAAACGGGCAGAACACCCCTTAAAGGCCTCAAAATTTCTCTTGATCCATTTTGCAACAGCCTCCTCTTCCCTTGAAGGGCTGTCAATTCTCACAAGGTTCATGAACGTCTCTGCAAGCCTCTGCCTGTTTATCTTCATTTTTCCTTGCTCCGTCCGGCCCTGCCCGACCTGCTGCCTTTGTCCTTTGCCCTGGAGCCGCCAGTCCCTTTCTTGCGCTTGCGGCCTTTGGGCTTTTCCTCCTGCTCCACCCAGGGCTTTGGGCCAATGGCGAGCTCAAGGACCTGGTCCATGTGGCGAACCGGCTTGAATTCTATCTTCTTTCTGACCTTTGGCGGTATCTCCTCAAGGTCCTTGAGATTCTGCTCAGGGATTATAACAGTGGAGATTCCTTCACGCAGGGCAGCAAGGGCCTTTTCCTTGAGGCCACCTATTGGCAGCACCCTGCCGCGCAGGGTTATCTCGCCGGTCATGGCTATGTCACGATCCACAGGCCGCTCTGTTAGCGACGAGATCAGGGCCGTGGTCAGGGTCACCCCTGCAGAAGGCCCATCCTTTGGGATTGCCCCGGCAGGCACATGGATATGGATATCTGTATCATCAAAGATATCGGAGTCTATTCCAATATCCTCTGCCTGGCTCCTTGCATAACTTAGCGCTGCCTGGGCAGACTCTTTCATGACCTCTCCGAGCAGACCGGTAAGGGTAAGGTTTCCCTTGCCTGGCATGAGGGTGGCCTCTATCTCAAGTATCTCTCCGCCGTAAGGGGTCCATGCAAGGCCAGTTGCAACCCCAACCTCACTCTTTTCCCTGAGCTGGTCCGGCAGATACTTTGGCACACCGAGAAAACGGTGAAGATTGGCCCCTGTCACCCTGTAACTGCGCTCCTCACCCTCTGCGATACGAAGGGCGACCTTTCTGCACAGTGCCCCGATCTGGCGTTCAAGTTCCCTGAGCCCAGCCTCTTCGGTGTACTCCTCTATTATCCGCTCTATGGCCTTTGGAGATATCTCTATCATGCCGGGCTTCAGTCCATGCTCCTTGAGCTGGCGCGGGATCAGATACCTTTCGGCAATGGCCTTCTTGTCCTCAGAGGTGTAGCCTGACAGCTCTATAATCTCAAGACGGTCAAGCAGCGCCGAGGGGATTGTATCTGTCACATTTGCAGTAAGGATAAACATCACCTTGGAGAGATCAAAATCCACCTCGAGATAGTGATCCGAAAAGGTGTCGTTCTGCTCAGGATCCAGCACCTCCAGCAGTGCCGCAGCAGGATCTCCCCTGAAGTCTGCCCCTATCTTGTCCACCTCATCCATCATGAACACAGGGTTGTTGGTGCCGGCACGCTTGATTCCCTGGATGATACGTCCAGGAAGTGCCCCTACATAGGTACGCCTGTGCCCCCTGATCTCCGCCTCGTCCCTTACGCCGCCAAGGGAGATGCGTACAAATTTTCTGCCAAGGGAACGGGCAATGGAACGGCCAAGCGATGTCTTGCCAACACCAGGCGGACCCACAAAGCAGAGAATGGGACCTTTTGCCTTGCGGTTCAGCCTGCGCACGGCAATATATTCCAGTATACGCTCCTTGACCTTTTCCAGGTCGTAGTGGTCCTCATCAAGTATCTTGCGGGCACGCTTTACCTGCAGCTTGTCCCGTGACGACACGGACCAGGGAAGCTCTGTAAGCCAGTCTAAGTAGGTCCTAACAATGGTTGCCTCAGAGGAGTCGGGGTGCATTGAATCAAGACGCCTGAGCTGCTTCAGGGCCTCTTTCTCTGCATCCTCCGGCATGTCCGCCTCCTTGATCCTGCGGGCATACTCCTCGGAATCCATTGACCTGTCATCGATATCTCCAAGTTCCTTCTTTATGGCGCGAAGCTGCTCCCTGAGGAAGTATTCACGCTGCGTGCGCGTCATCTCCTCCCTGGCCTCTGACTGTATCTTTGCCTGCACAGTGGAGACCTCAAGCTCCCTTGCAAGGAGCTCACTCACTGCCTTGAGCCGTTCCACCGTACCTGTCATCTCCAGGAGTTCCTGGGCCCTGGAGGTCTTGATCTGCAGATTTGATGCGACCAGGTCAGCCAGTCTGCCGGGATCCTCTATGCTGGCCATGAGTGCGCCTATCTCAGGGGTATAGACCCCCCTTAGATTCAGCAGCTTCTCTGCCTGCTCCCTGATATTTCTCATCAGGGCCTCCACCTCCACAGAGAGTTCCTCATCCAGCTCCTCACGCTCCTTTGGCACTATTCTTACCCTGAAGTAGGGCTTTTCCTGGACGAATTCATGGATATCCGCCTTGATCATGGCCTGGGCCAGTATCTTCAGACGGCCATCGGGAAGCTGAAGGGTCCGCATGATGGAAGCCACCACACCGGTACGGTACAGGTCTTCCGCAGTAGGGGTCTCCTCGTCTGCCACCTTCTGTGAGGTAAGGAATATGAGCCTGTCACTGGCCAGGGCCTCGTTTACTGCGGCAACCGAGGTCTCCCTGCCCACAAAGAGCGGCACGATCATGGACGGAAAGATGATCAGGTCCCTCACGGCCATGAGCGGCAACTCCTCTGGTATCTCTATGGAACCGCTGTCCTCTATTTCAAGCATATCAGTAATGCTGTCTTCTATCTCCATCTATTATGTCTATCCTCGTATATATTTTAAATTTGACCTCAATTGAGCGTTTCAAATCATGTGAAATCTTGTATTGTCTTTGATCACAGTGAATTAATGTTCTCTTTTGTAAAATTACCCGCCACCGCCTTGCATCTCATGCAAACCTGGGGATCGCTCAATTAAGGTTTCAGCACCCTTCGCCTGCCTGATGACAGGCAACCAGGTGATCAGGGCCTATCTCAACCCACTGGGGGCGCACCGCAAAGCACTGCTGTTTTGCCTGTGGACATCTCAATGCATATGCGCATCCGCTGTCAGGGCCAGGGCCGGTATCTGATGTGACAGGCGTATTGCCGGACAAACGCAGGGGGGAGGCCTTGCGCCTTTCAGGATCAGGCAGGGGTACTGCGTTCAGCAGATAGCGGGTATAGGGATGACACACACTGTATTTTCCAGCCCCATGCCCTTGGAGAAAATTTCCTCCAGGCATGAGTTCCATCAACTGGCCCCTGAACATCACGGCCACCCTGTGACTCACAAACTGGATTATGGGCAGGTCGTGAGAGATAAAAAGATAGGTAAGCCCCTTCTTCTCCTGCAGGTCCAGCAGGAGATTGATGATCTGTGCCTGAATGGAAACGTCCAGTGCAGAGGTAGGCTCATCCGCAATGATGAGATCAGGATCAGTGGCCAGGGCCCTTGCAAGGCCAATGCGCTGTCGCTGGCCGCCTGAAAATTCATGTGGATACCGGTCTTCGATCCCTGCACCGGAAAGCCCTGCGATACTCAACAGTTCTCTCACCCTGGCCCTGTAGTTGCCATCAGGGCACAAGCCGTGAATTTTGAGAGGTTCCCTCAGTGTCTGATATATGGTCTTTTTGGGATTCAGAGAAGAGAAGGGGTCCTGAAATATCATCTGGGCCTTCTGTCTGAAGGCCCTGCGCTGGACCCTGTCCTGGAGGGCGATATCAACACCCCTGAACAGCACCCTGCCCTTTCCTGGACGTTCCAGTCCCAGGGTGATCCGTGCAAGTGTTGACTTGCCGCACCCACTCTCGCCTACCAGTCCGAGTATCTCGTTCTTCCTGAGCTCCAGACTGACATCATCCAGGGCCCGGATATCCTTTCGCCTGCCTGAAAAAAAGCCCTCCCTGACAGAATATGTCCTGCTGACCCCTTGCAGGGAGATCAAGATATCCTTCATTGAATATATTCACACACCTGCCTGCAGGGAAACAGGTGTCTGGTCCACCGCCTCCTGCCACTGCAGACGGGGTGCATCTGCCCACAGGCCTTCCAGATCGTAGAATGAACGAACCGGTTCGTAAAAGATATGAACTATACAGTCGTCGTAGTCCATGAGTACCCACTTGGACTCTGTTTCGCCCTCGATCCCCTTGCATCTGATCTTCTTTTTCCTGAGACTGCGGCGGATTTTTCCTGTAATACCCTCCACATGTCTCGTGGAACGACCGTGGGCAATTACAAAAAAGTCGGCAAAGGCAGACATGCCCCTTATATCAAGCACCACGATGTCTTCGCCCTTGTTGTCATATATGGCCCGGGCAATTTCCACTGCCCTCATGCTTTCAGCGTCCGGTTTTGATATAACAATGTCAGGGCTGCCCTTTGGGGCAACCCGGGAATTATCAGTTGTCTCCAGATTTTCTTCTACTGCGTACAGTCTGTTTGTCTCCATATACTCTCTTACATTCTCCGGTACGAGGTACCGTACTGACTGGCCCCTGCAGGCCATTTTTCGAATTGAAGTGCCTGAAATATCAAGACGGGTGACCCTGTGGAAAAATATTCCGTTGCCACTGCCGTTTTCAAACCATCCGTTCTCATGCCGTATGAAACCGGGCCACGCCCTGCTGATTATGGCCGCAGTCTCATCACAGGGTGTATCTTTCCTGCTCATAATAATTATTGAACAGAAATCCACAAGCCCCTGGTACTCTTTCCACTTTTCTATTTCCAGAAAGGCATCGGCCCCCATGATAAAGAAAAATCTGCGGCTGCTGCCGTATCGCCGGTTAAGCTCTCTCAGGGTATCAATCGAAAAAGAAGGGCCTGGCCTCTGTGACTCCATATCCAGGACCTTGAACCTGCTGTTGCCAGCAATGGCAAGCTCAACCATACGCAGCCTGTGCCTGAACGGGCTGATGCCCGGTACATCCTTGTGAGGGGGCCTTGCCGCAGGTATGAACCATATTTCAGAGAGGTCAAAGGCCTCCCTCACCTCTTCGGCAGTTCTCAGGTGCCCATTATGAATGGGGTCAAGGGTGCCGCCAAATATGCCTGTTTTCCGGAATTCTCCTTTCAGAACTGTCTACTCCCTGACCTGACCGTTTCCAAAGGCTATGAACTTGGTTGTCGTAAGCTCCTCAAGGCCCATCGGCCCGTAGGCATGCAGCTTGGAAGTACTTATGCCGATCTCTGCACCAAGGCCAAGCTGCCCGCCATCGTTGAAACGGGTGGATGCATTGGTAAGCACGAGCGAGGCATCCACCTGGGCCATGAACCGACGGCTCCTGGCATAATCATTGGTCACAATGGCTTCGGTGTGATTTGAACCATACCTGGCGATATAGTCCATGGCCTCCTGCATGGAACCGACCACCTTGACTGCCAGTATCAGGGCTAGGAACTCCTGCCCGTAGTCCTCGTCGGTTGCAGGGACTGCATTATCAAGAATGGAACAGGTCCTGGGACACCCCCTGATCTCAACACCTGCCTTGCCAAATGCCTCTGCCATCACAGGCAGAAATTTCTCTGCCACTGCTTCATGGACCAGCATGCCCTCCATGGCATTGCACACGCCAGGGCGCTGCACCTTGGAGTTGAAGCATATCTCCCGAGCCATATCAAGATCAGCATACCGGTCCACATAGACATGGCAGACTCCCTTGTAATGTTTGAGCACAGGGATGCTGGAGTGTTCCACCACAAACCTTATCAGTCCCTCTCCCCCCCTGGGGATTATCAGATCAATCTCCTCTTCGCGCTTCAAAAGCTCGGTCACTGCCGAACGGTCAGTGGTTGGGACCACCTGCACAGCATCACCTGTCACAGAAAGTGATGCAAGGGCATCCTGGATCACTGCCGCAAGGGCCAGGTTTGAGTTGATTGCATCAGAGCCGCCTTTGAGGATAATGGCATTTCCAGCCTTCAGGCAAAGCCCTGCCGCATCTACTGTTACATTTGGCCTGGATTCATAGATCATGCCAATGACACCGAGAGGAATCCTGACACGGCCCACCTGGAGCCCGTTGGGACGTATCCACATGCCAGGGACCTCTCCAACAGGATCAGGCAGGGCAGCCACCTCGCGCAGACCCTCTGCCATGGAGTCTATAACCTTGTCTGACAGGGCAAGCCTGTCTATGAAGGCGTCTGAAAGGCCCTTTTCCCTGGCGGCCTCAAGGTCCTTGGCGTTTTCCTGCTGAAGAGATGCCTTCCTTTCAACTATCAGATCAGCAGTCTTCAACAGAAGATCATTCTTTACAGAGGTGGAAAGGCATGCCACCTCCCTTGAGGCCCTGCGGGCCCTGATTGCCATGTCTGCTATAAGGTCTTTACAGTCCATATTTTCTGAAGCTCCTCCTGAAAATGCTACTCTTTTCTGAATTGAGGTTTTTCATATTTGAAATGCTGAATCGGGACAACAAACCCTAATTCCAGCAACTCTACTCCATAATGACCAGATTGTCCCTGTGAATTACCTCGGTCTCTGCATCATGCCCCACGATTTCACATATGCTGCCGCTCCTGCAGCCGCAAATCTTGCGTAACTCTTCAGAGCTGTAGTTGGTGATCCCAACGGCTATCTCATCCCCATGCTGACCCATGACGGAAAGACAGTCACCAGCATCAAATTCACCGGACACCTGTTTTATTCCCACGGCAAGCAGACTCTTCATGTTGTGCACCAGTGCCCTCTCTGCCCCGGCATCGACCTCAACAGCTCCCTTTCTCGTCAGGGCAAAGGCGATCCAGGGCTTTCGGCCCTTGAGTTTGCGGTTATGCCCTGGCAGAAATAGTGTGCCCACATCCTCTCCGCTGAAGACCCGCTCGATGATGTTCTCCTGCCTACCCCCAACTACCAACATTGGTATTCCGCACGCATTGACCATTCGGGCCGACTCCAGCTTGGAACGCATGCCGCCCCGTCCGGCCCGGCCCGGGGTGTCACCGGCAAGGGCCATGACAGAGGCATCTACCCTGCTAACCAGCCTGATCAGCCTGGCGTCCGGATTCTTCCTGGGATCACTGTCATAAAGCCCGTCGATGTCACTGAGACACACCAGCACCTCTGCCTCTGCCACGTTTACCAGCAGGGCTGCCAGGGCATCGTTGTCCGTAAACTGCAGTTCTTCGGTTGCCACTGTATCATTCTCGTTGATGATGGGGATTACTCCCCAGTCATGCAGGGTCTTGATTGTATTTTTCGCATTCACATAACGGTGACGCGGTATCAGGCCGTCTCTCGTAAGCAGTATCTGGGCCACTGTGAATCCGTATTCTTCAAAGGCATCTTCATATACCTGTATGAGTCTGCTCTGGCCAATGGCTGCCATGGCCTGCTTCTCAGGCACGGTCCTTGGCCTGGGCATACCAGGGAGCTTTCCCAGGCCGGCTGCAATGGCGCCGGAAGAAACCACGGTTACCCGCCGGCCCTGTCCCTTGAGCCATGCGATCTGTCTGCACAGGTGGTGTATGACCTCAAGGTTCAGGCCATTGTCATCGGCAAGCACCGCACTGCCAATTTTGATTACCACTGAGTTGACGTTTTTGAGAAACTGCCTGTCAGAATCAATATTTTCAGATGAGACTGGTATGGTAGTCATTAAGAAATGTCTTGTTCAGTATTTTTTAAAGGCCGGATTGGGTGGTACCTATTCCACTTAGGGAACGACACCGTAAATTTTATGGATTTTACAGGTAAAATAATCCAACTTTCACCTCACTTCCAGTATTTCCCCAAACTTTCATGTTGTCCCGATTGGCAGGCATATCCACCTGGCATGAAAAGCTGCCGTGACGGTACGGTTTCTCACAATTTCTCACAATGCCCCGTTGGATTTGACTTTTTTAAACGATCGTTTAAAATGCCTGTTTAAGGATAATATGCCAATGTCTTCCCGGAACACCCAAAAACGCATACTTGATACTGCTGAACACCTTTTCGCATCCAGAGGATTTCACAAGACATCTCTGAGAGAGATTACGCGACAGGCAGGGGTCAACATTGCAGCAGTAAACTACCACTTTGGAAGCAGGCAGGCCCTGATCAGAGAGGTTGTTCTGAGAAGGCTGCGCCCCATAAACGATGAACGTATCCGCCTTCTGGAGGCATTGAAGCACACCGCCCTCACAGGGGACGGGCCTGTATCAGTGGGCCAGATACTTCGCGCCTTTCTGGAGCCGTCTGCCACATTCCTGAAGAATGAACCTGCTGCCGGAGACTTTGTGCGCATAATGGGGCAGGGCATGGTCGATCCGGACGAATCCATCAAACATCTGTTTCTTGAGCAGGTACAGCCGGTATTCATACTTATGATACAGCTTTTGAAACAGGCGCTGCCAGGCGTGCCTGAACCTGTAATTCATATGCGGCTGCACTGTTTCATCGGTGCCTTTGCCCACTGGATGCGGCTTATGGGCAGTACATCCGAAATATCCGGGCCTGGCGTGCATGAAAATTCACCTGAGGAGGTAATGGACGTAATAGTATCTTTCTGCCAGGCAGGCATGGAGGCGCCACTATGACATGGCCAGGGGGGATATCAGCCCGGGGAATGGCTTTCTCTGCTGATCGGCATTCCAGCCTTGTCCTGCGGCTGATACTGCTGTTCCTCACTGTTTCAGTGTTGCAGGCATGCAGCCTGCACAAGAGCATGGTCCCTGACCAGGGCTCTGTTGTGCATATGCCGGAAAGCTTTGCCAATCAGATCGGGCCGAATGCAGGAAAATGGACAGGTGACAGGTGGTGGAAGTCTCTTCACAACCCGGAACTTGACAGGCTCATCAGTGACGGGCTCATAAACAACTTGGACATTACAGTAGCCCTGGAGCGCCTCAAGCAGGCCAGGGCTGCCGCAGGCCAGGCTCAGGCCGCACGCCTGCCGTGGATAGGCTTCAACCTGGACTCCAGGAGAAGCAAGCACCCCTCCATTCCAGAAGACATAACCGGAAACACCTATGAATTTTCCCTTGCGGCAAGCTACGAGATCGACCTGTGGCAGAAGTTCAAATCCAGGGCCGATGCCGCTGAATTCATGGCCGGGGCCGCCAGGGAAGACCTGAAAACAGCCTACATCAGCGTGGCCGCCCAGATCGCTGACCTGTACTATATGGCCATGGAGCAGGAGGCACAGCTCCGGCTTATTGACGCAATAATCCGCTCCAGCTCAAAGACACTTGACCTGGTATGGAACCGCTACGAGGCAGGCATAGCAGAGCCGGTGGATGTCTACCAGGCACGCCAGACCCTGGAATCCGCAAGGTCCAGGCGTCCGGTATATGAGGCAGGCGTCAAAAAGGCAAACCACGCACTGTCCATCATGCTTGGCCGTGTGCCTGATCCAGGACTTATCAAGACAGGATGTGACCTGCCTGCAAACATAGCCCCGCCTGAGACAGGGATACCTGCAGGGCTTCTCGCAAACAGGCCTGATGTGCATGCAGCCTGGCTAAGGCTCAAGGGCTTTGACGCATCGGTTGCCGCTGCGGTGGCTGATCTCTTTCCCGCTGTGCGAATCGGGGCAGGAATAGGCCAGAGCCAGAGTCTCATCCTTGGAGACCCGCTGGTAGGCAGTTTCTGGAATCTGCTGCTGAGTGTGGCCCAGCCAGTATTTGAAGGTGGGAGGCGCATGGAAGAGGTACGAAAGCAGGAGGCCGCATTTCGTGAACACCTTGCAGCCTACCACAAGACAGTACTCACCGCATTCAAGGAGGTGGAAGACGCCCTTGCCACATTTCACGCATCAGAAAAGGAGATGCATTATCTGGAAAAGCTGGTAGAGGCCACACAGGGTGACGTGAGGCTATCGCGAGAACGCTATTTCTGGGGCCTTACAGAATATTTACCGGTACTTACAGCCCAGACCATGGACCTTGAGGCAAGGACCAAGCTCATAGTAGCAAGGGGACGCTATATCTCTGCCTGGATCAGCCTGGTAAGGGCACTGGGCGGCACCTGGCCGCAGGAGCTGATAGAAACGCGGCTTGATGGCAAGTAGCAGGTGAACTGATGATTCCAGCAAACAGGAACAGGAGTAGATGATGCATCCTGCACTGAGAAAGGCAATATTTCGCATCGGCCTGCCGCTGCTCATCGTGGCTGCAGGTTTCATAGTGATGAAAATACTGATCCAGAGCAGAAAGGCCCCTGAGAAGATCAGGAATACCGTTCAGGGCATCCTGGTAAAGACCGCTGTGGCAAGGCCTTCAGATTGCCCTGTGACTGTCTGGGGCACAGGCATTGTAAGGCCCAGGCGGATGATAGACATAGTCCCTGAGGTGAGTGGAAAGGTCGTAAGTGTATCTCCAAACTTTGTGCAGGGGGGTATGTTCAACAAGGGGGATGAGCTCTTTCGTATAGAAGAGGTGGACTACAGGTTGAGCCTTGAAAAGGCAAAGGCAGAACTTGCAAGGGCAAAGCTGAACCTTGCCATCGAAAAGACCAGGGGCAGCATTGCCAAGAAGGAGTGGCGCAACCTGGAGAAGAGGCCGCAGACCGAGGGACCGCCTCTGGTTTTGAGAAAACCCCAGCTTCAGGAGGCCAGGGCAGCACTGGAGGCTGCCAGGGCAGCGGTGAAAGAGGCAGAGCTGAACCTCAGAAGGACCAGGATACGCGCCCCTTTCAACTCGGTTGTAAAGAGTGAAAATGTGGATATTGGCCAGTATGTGAAACAGGGGGCCAAGGTAGGCACACTTTCCGGCACTGACGTTGCAGAAATAGTGGTGCCCGTATCCCTTGAGGACCTGGAATGGCTGAAGGTGCCTGGTATAAGCGATAACAGCAATGAGGCATCCACCGCGCTTGTCAGCGTGCACTCCAGGGATCGCACCTATACATGGACCGGACGTGTGGTAAGGCTGCTGGGAGACGTAGACTCCAAGAGCAGGATGTCACGGGTGGTTGTGGATGTCAGGAAACCTCTGGAGTGCGACATGTCCAGAGGCAACTGCAACATCCGGCTGGTTGACGGCCTGTTTGTGGACGTGCACTTCAGGTGCGGTACCCTGCACGGCGTGTATGCCATAGACAGGTATGCCCTTCGTGACGGAGATACCGTGTGGATCATGGACAGCACTGACAGGCTCAGGATACGCAAGGTCCGTGTTGCCCACTACCAGGGGGAGACTGCCATCATAGATCGTGGATTGAACCCTGGGGAACGCATAGTGCTGACCTCCATACCAGGAGCTGCAGAGGGCATGCTCCTCAGGACTGCACCGGACGGAGGACCCAAGTGAAGGGGGCCCTGAAATGGATGGCAGAAAACCACGTGGCAGCCAACCTGCTCATGATGGTCTTTGTGGTTGGCGGCCTGGTCATGATCTCCTCTGTGAAGCAGGAGGTCTTTCCCGAGGTGATGCTGGATGCCATCCAGGTAAAGGTAGTATATCCGGGAGCCACGCCTGAAGAGGTGGAAGACGGCATAATCCTCCAGATAGAATCCAACATCCGGGGGATAGACGGAATAAAACAGATCAAATCTGTTGCTGCCGAGGGTTACGGCATTGTGACAGCCGAACTGGTTTCCGGCGTGAATGCAGACCGCGTACTGCAGGATATAAAGAGCGAGGTGGACCGCATAACCACCTTTCCTGAAGACGCCGAGGAGCCTGTGATCTCAAAGCTCCTGAACCGCAGGCAGGTACTCTCGGTAATAGTCTATGGAAAGCTATCAGAAAAATCCCTGAGGCAACAGGCAGAGCTGATCCGTGACGACCTGCTGGATATGCCTGAAATAACCCAGGTCTCCATAGGCGGGGTACGCCCCTATGAGATAGACATAGAGATACCCGAAGAGACACTCAGGCGATACGGTATCACCCTGGAGGATGTGGCCAGGCGTATCAGGCAGGCATCTCTGGACATCCCTGCAGGTGCCATAAAGACCAGGGGCGGTGAGATACTCATCAGGACCAAGGAAAAACGTTACACCGGCAGACAGTACGCATCAATTGGCATCATCACCCTCAAAGACGGTACTGAAATAAAGCTGGGCGACATTGCGGATGTGAAGGACGGTTTTGCTGACACAGACACATCCGCCCGTTTTGATGGAAAACCCGCTGCCATCGTGACGGTATTCCGGGTAGGAAACGAACGGCCAATCGCCATATCAGATGCAGTCAAACGGTACATAAGCAAAAAACAGCCGATCCTGCCCCCTGGGGTGGGGCTTGCCATATGGCATGACAGGTCAGAGGTGCTCAAGAGCAGGATACAGCTCCTTGAAAAGAACGCACTGATGGGCCTGGTACTGGTATTCATCACATTGAGCCTGTTCCTGCAGATGCGCCTTGCCCTATGGGTGATGCTGGGCATCCCCATCTCATTCCTTGGTGCGTTCTTCCTGATGCCTGCCATGCACGTCACCATAAACATGATTTCCCTATTTGCCTTTATAATGGCGCTGGGAATGGTGGTGGATGACGCCATAGTGGTAGGGGAAAACATATTTGAGCACCGGCAGAGGGGAGAGAGCTACCTGCAGGCTGCGGTAAACGGCGTCATGGGTGTTGCCGTGCCGGTGATCTTTGCGGTTCTTACCTCTGTTACGGCCTTTCTTCCTCTTATATTCGTCACTGGTGTAATGGGAAAATTCATCAGTGTAATCCCCCTGGTGGTCATCAGTGTACTGCTCATATCCCTTGTTGAATCCCTGTTCGTGCTGCCTGCGCACCTTAGCCTTGAACACGGCCTCAAGACAACAGACACGGGATGGCTGGAACAGATGAGGAAAAATGTGGGCAACGGGCTTCAGGCATTCATTGACGGTCCATATGCCCGGCTCCTTGGGCTGGGAATCCGGTACAGATATGTGAGTCTCGCAGTGGCCGTTGCCATTCTCCTGATAAGCGTTGGCCTTGTGGCCGGCGGGGTGATCAAGTTCAGATTCATGCCTGAGGTGGATGGCGATGTAATAAATGCACAGCTCACGATGGACGTGGGGACACCTGTGGAAAGAACGGCCGCTGTCGAAAACTACCTGGAACAGACAGCAAGGGAAACAATCCAGGAGATAGAGCATGAAAGAAAGGTAAGAAAGCCCCTGCTGCATCACATCTTCTCGGTGGTGGGCGGCACCATGCCAAAGGGAGGACCTGCCGGTTCAGCAGGGCTTTCAGGCTCCAATCTTGCGGAAGTGGCCCTTCTCCTGTCTCCAGGAGAGGACAGAAATATCCCTGCCTCAGTAATAGAGGCCAGATGGCGCAAAAAACTAAGACCCATTCCGGGCATGGAATCCCTTAACATAAACGCTGACCTGGTCCACATGGGGGCCAACATTGACATACAGCTCGCTCACAAGGACTACCATGTGCTGGTGGCCGCAGCAGACCGCCTCAAGGCCGCTCTTGCACGGTACCCCGGCCTTGGAGACATCGCAGACTCCCACGCAGAGGGAAAACGGGAGATAAAGATCAGGCTCACGCGACAGGGCCGCATCCTGGGACTCACTGCGGAATCCCTTGGCAGACAGATAAGGGCAGCATACTATGGTGCAGAGGCGCTTAGATTCCAGCGCGGACGTGACGAGATCAAGGTCCTGGTAAGGTACCCCGAGAAGGACAGACGCAGCCTTGCCTCCCTCGACGATCTCCGCATAAGGCTTCCCGACGGAGGAGAGATACCGCTGAGACGTGTGGCAACCCTGACCTTTGGCCGCGGTTACTCCACCATCAACAGGACCGACCAGAAACGGGTCATAGATGTCACCGCAACCATCAGCAGTAAAAAGGCCAATGCCGAGGAGATTATAGCAGATCTGCAGGCAGGCGTGCTCAAACAGCTAAAGGCCGACTATCCGGGCCTGAGCTACTCCCTTGAGGGTGAGGGCAAGGAGCGCAAGGAATCCATGGACTCCATGAAGAAAGGGTTTCTGCTGGCAATGTTTGGTGTATATGCCCTGCTGGCAATCCCGTTCAGAAGCTACATACAGCCCTTTATCATCATGGCATCCATTCCTTTTGGTATCATTGGTGCCATACTGGGACACATGGTCATGGGCTTTGACATCAGCATCCTCTCCATGTTTGGTATCGTGGCCCTGTCAGGCGTGGTGGTAAATGACTCGCTGCTGCTCATAGATTACATCAATCAGAAACGCAGGGCAGGCATACCTATAGAGGAGGCCCTGATGACCGCAGGAAGGAGGCGTTTCAGGCCCATTCTGCTCACCTCTCTCACCACCTTCTTTGGTCTGGCTCCCCTTATATTTGAACGCAGTTATCAGGCCCAGTTCCTCATTCCCATGGCACTGAGCCTTGCATATGGCGTGATGGCAGCTACGGGAATCACATTGCTGCTCATTCCCAGCCTGTACTATGTGCTGGATGACATAAAATCATTCATGGGGCAGCGGTCAGACAATGGCACTGCATAGGAACGGCATGCCCTGTTTTTCCAGGCCCATAAGCAGATCAACACCCAAACGGTGTATCCTTGGCACAATTCCTGCCCTTACACTGGCTGTTTTAATAATGGCTGTATCTCCTGCCACGGCCTCTGGCAAGGCGGAAAAACCGTCCAGCAGGAAGGTACCGAGACGGATCATATCCCTTGGCCCCATTAACACGGAAAACGTGTTCCTGCTTGGTGCAGGAAACAGGCTCATCGCTGACACCATCTACTGCGTTAGGCCGGAGGCAGCGCGTCACAGGGAAAAGGTCGGTTCCCTCATGGAGATCAACATCGAAAAGATCATAGCTCTCAGGCCAGACCTGGTGCTTGCGACCGGCCTTACCAGGCCGGAACAGGTGAGGAAACTCAAATCGGTAGGGTTGAGAGTGGTAAGATTTCCAAAACCAGACTCGTTTCAGGCCATCTGCCGGCAGTTCATAAGGCTTGGCACAATCCTGTGCATGGAACAGCGGGCCGAACAGGTGGTCGCACAGGCCAGGAACCAGGTCCGCTGTGTGGAAGGCGTGGTTGCCGGGCTGCCACCCCGGAGGGTCTTTCTCCAGGTGGGGGCTGACCCTGTATTTGCCTCAGTGCCAGGCTCCTTTACCAATGACTACATCAGGTTTGGTGGAGGGATAAATATTGCGTCAGGCCAGTCCACAGGCCTGTTCAGCACGGAAAAGGTGGTGAGTCTCAATCCGGATGTGATCCTCATTGCAGTAATGGGCAGTGAGAGCGGAATAGCAGCAAGGGAGAAGAGACGGTGGATGTCGTTTCAAAGCATGAATGCGGCAAGGACAGGCAGGGTGTACACGCTGGATCCTGATATGATATGCAGCCCCTCTCCCCTGACGTTTGCCAGCGCACTCAAAAAGATAGCAGGCCTGATACACCCCGAGGCCGTACGGATTATTGAGGAAAGGTGCAGCAAGGCAAATATGAATTAAACTGAGGTGCGCCTATTTTTTCTTTGACTTTTTTTGTGTATCAACACGCCTGCCCGCACTTTTTTCACCCCCAGCACGCTTGCGCCTGCGGCTCTTTCCAAGGTCCAGGCGATACACCAGTATGTCACTGTCATCAGAGGGCACCGTGTAGAAACCGAACTTTTCAGAAAGCCTTTTCATCGCAGTATTTTCCCTGAGTACGTTCATGAAGATGGTCCTGGTACCGGACTTCTCCGCTGCCTCAAGGGTATGGATCATGAGCTGGGAACCGATCCCCTGACCATGCCATGGGTCTCCTACCACAAAGGCCATCTCCGCAGACTCTCCGTCAGGAAGCATGGTGATCCTGCCAACACCCACTATCCTCTTGCGGTCACCTTCCTGTATCTCGGCAACCAGGGCAAGCTCGCGGTAGTAATCGACCTGGCAGTAACGGGCCAGGTCCTCATGGGAGAGTTCCTTTATGGGCTGGAAGAAACGGAGCCTGATGGTCTCCTGGGAAAAGGTCTTGAATAGCTCATTCAGCAGGGGTTCGTCTTCCGGCCTTATGGGACGTATGAGGTAAGGTGTCCCGTCTTTCATTGTGGCCTTCCACGTGAACTGAACCGGATAGGGGGCAATGGCAAGGTGGGAGGGCGCTCCTCCCTGAAAGCGTCTGATACCCTGGATGATGGTATCATCTAACACTATGCGGCCATCGAGGCAGAGCCCGCCGTGGCGGCCTGCGTAAAAGGGGTTGATATCCACCTCTGATATCTGGGGAAAGTCTGTTATGAGGTGTGAGAACTTCACCAGGATCTTTTCAAGCAGGTCGTATGGCAGATCCAGGCCGTGGGTGGAGTGATCGTACCGGCATATTTTTGTCTCTGCCATGAGCTTTGCCGCAAGGTTCTGGTTCAGGGGAGGAAGTCCCACGGCAAAATCCTCCATTGCGGCAAAGAGCTTGCCGCCTGCACCGAACAGGATCACTGAACCAAAGGTGGGATCACGTTTTGCTCCGAGCGCAAACTCTATGCCCGGCCAGTGAATCATGGGCTGTAGGGTCACGCCTGCAAAGTGGGCATCAGGGGCCTGTTCCCTGAGATTGTCCCGTATGGTGTTGAACGCATCCATCACCTCATCCTCCTCCACGTTCAAAACTACACCGCCCACACTGCCCTTGTGGATGATATCGTTTGACTCCAGTTTCATTACCACTGGAAATCCCATGTTTCGGGCCACCTCTAAGGCCTCCTCAGGAGAAAATGCGATCTCCATTGGGGGAGAGGGGATGTCATATGCCTCGAATATCTCCTTTGACTCCCGCTCAGTCAGGACGAAACGCCTCTGCGCAGCGGCATTTTTCATTATCTCTTCCACTACATGGTACTGGGGTGCAAAATCATCCATTATGTTTGCAGGCGTCTCTGTAAGCAGGTTCACGATACTGCCGTGCCTGTAGAGATAGACAAAACTCTTGACCCCGTGCTCTGGCGTGACAAAGGTGGGTATCCCCCCCATGTTCAGTATCTCCCGGCCCCTGGCCATTACGTCACTGCCGAGCCAGCAGGCAAGTACAGGCTTCTTGGGATACTTTTTTGAAATCTCCACCAGCCTCTCTGCAGTCTCCTCCGGAGCGGTTTCACACTGGGGGGTGAGGATCACAAGCACACCGTCTGTCCCCCTGCTCCTGAGACAGGTATCAAGGGCAACGGCATAGCGCTCAGGAGAGGCGTCCGAGAGCACATCCACAGGATTTCCCACCGTGGCCCATCTTGGCAGAATGTCCCTGATCTCCTTCTTTTCACCGGAGTTGAGCTCTGCAAGCGTACCCCCCATCCTTATCAGCATGTCGGTTGCCATGACAGCCGGCCCCCCGGCATTGCTGATGATTGCAAGACGGCTGGAAGCAGGGGTGGGCTGTTTGGACACGGCCTCCGAGACGTTGAACAGCTCCAGTATCTCATCCACACGCACAAGGCCTGCCCGCTTGAAAACCGCGTCATACACACGGTCCTCACCTGCCAACACCCCGGAGTGGGTAAGGGCCACTTTCCGGGACTCCAAGTACCTGCCTCCCTTTACCACTATCAGGGGCTTGGTACGTGCGAATGCCCTTGCGGCACTTACGAACTTTCTGCCGTCCCTTACGGACTCCAGGTAGAGCACAATACATGTGGTGAACGGGTCAACACTTAGAAAGTCAATCAGATCGGAGATGTCTATATCTGCCTGGGCACCGGCAGATACGAAGGTGCTGAACCCCACGTTTTTGGCAGCGGCAAAGTCCAGTATGCCATTTGCCAAGGTGGCGCTCTGGGATATGAATGCCAGCCTCCCGGCCGGAGGACATTTGTGGGCCATGCTCACGTTGAGCCCTATCCTTGGCCGCTGAAGCCCCAGGGAGTTGGGGCCCAGCACTGGCATACCGAATCGGGCTGATATCTCCCTGATCGCCTTCATCAACCGGTCTGGCTTCTCCATTCTGGAACGAAAATCATTGGCAAGCACGATTGCCGATTTTACCCCTGCCTTTGCCGCTACCTCCAGCTCTGCTGGTACACCATCAGGAGGACCGGCAAACACCATGAGGTCCACAGGCTTTCCAATCTGCTCAAGACTGTTGAACGCAGGCACCCCTCGAATGGATTCCTTGTCAGGATGTACCGGGTAGACCACA
This sequence comes from uncultured Desulfobacterales bacterium, assembly GCA_964638145.1. Classification (GTDB taxonomy): domain Bacteria; phylum Desulfobacterota; class Dissulfuribacteria; order Dissulfuribacterales; family QOAL01; genus S144-17. The sequence goes on from CAZXAK010000045.1 coordinate 28,846, forward strand.
CCCTTGAACTCCGAGGTGAGGATGTTCTCCATGACGAGTATTCCCGGACAGTCCCTGCCGCCTGTAAAACCGGACACGGCAATCCTCTCAGGAAAAAAGAGATGCTGCAATGATTTGATCTTCATATATCTTCCCGTTCAAATGAGCTGTTGCTTCATACTATAATCAGGACAATAATAAACTTGACCGCATATCCACTGTAAAAAAGCATAGTATTGATAGCATGGCGACGCAAGGGAAACAGACTGCTTGAAAGGGCTGCAATAATTCATGCCACAAAAATCAAATCTTTTTTAATTTCCCTTATGAACATACTGAAATTATCCGAAAAGTTTAATTACTACAGGTAGATTGTCAGGCTGCATCTTTACGCCCTGCATGTCTTGCAGACCGGATGGGGAGACGTATCTAATCAGCAAACTGAAACAATAAAGAAAACAAGGCAATAGCAATATGAACATCAATCCAAAACAAGAAACAAGGGGAGACGATATGTTTAATTTCACAACTACACAAGGTCTCGAGACCAGGACAATGGCCGAAAACCGTCGGCTTCTTGAAAAGATAGGGCCTTATTCCACTGTACGAGAGTACCACAAGGGCGAAAAGGTCATCATAAGCGGTGATGATGCCGCTTCGCTCTACTATGTGGATGAAGGGGTGGTGGAGGTGAGTTATACCAGCCACAGCACCAAGGTGATAGTGGCACTCATCGGGCCTGGAGAATTTTTCGGGGAAATCGGTTTTTTCGACGGCATGAGCAGGGTCAGAGACATCCATGCCACAAAAAAAACGGTAGTAAGGGTCTGGGGGCAGGAAAACGTCAAACGTATGAGAGAGGAAGACCCTGATACCTATGCAGAGTTTCTTATGCAGACGGCCAAGTCCGTTTGCCGCAAGTTTCGCAGGGTACTGGAGGAGAGGGAACCTCTCAAGGCTTATGCCGCATCACTGTCCACAGGAAGGCGCCAGTTCTACAATGTCATTGCCCCGGTACCTGACGACCTCTATGACATGGAGATATGGAAGGAGGTCCATGCGGAAGTGGAGGAATTCAAGGCAAAGATGTATGACCTGGCCAATGCAGTGCAGATTGTGCCATATGACAATATTCCAGAAAAATATTTCACCCGGTGCAATGAGGTAATAGAAAAGTTCAATGACAAGTTAGAAAGACTTGACAAAACTCTTGAGGAAGGCAGACTAAAAGAATATCTCCTGGGTTATGTGTTCAAGGAAATATTTCCCTACTTCATGCGAAGCCGTTTTGCCCAGCGTACGTACTTCAAGCCCAAGGGCTATGCAGGGGATTTCCTCATGATGGAGGCCATTTATCGCAACATTCCGGATGGAGATGGCAATCTCGGACTGATGATAGACGCATACTGTCTGCAATGCCCGCCTGCAAAGGCGGTCAGGGGAAGGCGGAGAATGCTGGCACAACTGTTGGAACGTTATTCAGAGCCCCTTATAGGGCAGGGCAAGCGTGTTCATATCATGAATCTTGCGTGTGGTTCCAACAGGGAACTCTTTGACTTTCTCAAGCGTTGCCCTGACACCTCAAAGATTGAGGCAATATGCATGGACGCTGACCAGGATGCCCTGAAGTATACCAACAAGGAGGTCAATATCTTCCCACACGAGGCCACCATCAAACTTATGAAGGACAATGTAGTCAAGTGGTCCCTGGGAAGGGTGAGGCATGAATTTGGCAAGCAGGACATAATCTACTCTGCAGGACTCACGGACTATCTTGACGAACGCCTGTTCATAGCACTCTTGAACAGGATATATGACTTCCTCAATCCGGGAGGTATTACAATAATATGCAACTTTGCAGCAAGATATCCGCACAAGGCCTGGGTGGACCAGCTCCTGCAGTGGAAACTCATATACAGGGACGAAGAGGATATGCGAAAGCTGTTTGCAAAGAGCAAGTTTGGAGATGAGGTGGAACTCTTCACAGAAGAGGAGGGCATCACAGTGTTTGCCGTGGCCCGCAGGGGAAAAGAGGCGGTGTGAGTCGAGACTTGATCACAGAGAAATTCTGGCAGGATCAGGCCCAGTTGCTGAGGCAGCGCTTCAGGCTGTTTGTACTCCTCGGCGCTGTATTCATGCCCCTGTTTTCTGCTGTTGACTATTTCTATTATCCTGAACACTGGCAGGAGTTTCTGGTTTGCCGGATTGCAGTTGCTGTATACTGTCTGCTGGTCCTGGCCATTGACCAGACAAGAAAGACAGGCAAATGGATAATATATACAGGGCTTGCCGGTTACTACATGGCCGGCGCCTGTATCATATGGATGATAGTTTCATCAGAGGGATCGGCCAGTCAGTACTATGCCGGACTTAACCTCATGTTCGTGGGCTTCTGCACTGTCATTCCCTTTGAGGCCTGGCGTCTCTCTCTGCATGTTGGGGGCCTGTATCTTGCCTATATCATTTCTGTCTATGCATTTTCCGGCTGCCAGGACTACCGTGTCTTCATGATGCACAACCTCTTCATGATATCCACTGCCGTGGTAATCCTGGTGGCTGCCCACTTCAACTTCAAAGTCAGGGTAAGGGAGTTTAGCTACAGACGTGAACTGGACAAGACCTCTGCAAAGCTCCATCAGTATGCCAGCTTGCTTGAAAGCAGGGTGGCCGAATCCGAGGCCAACTATGCCACACTGGTAAACAATGCAGACGAGGCCATCTTTGTGCTGGAAAACGATACAATCGCATTTCCCAATCCCTCCACCACTGAGCTGCTGGGCTATGACTCTGAGGACCTGGCCAACCACAACTTCCTTGACTTCGTGGTGCCTGAGGAGAAGAGCACAGTAATAGACGCCTATGCAGAGGTGTCCGAGAACAACCACAATGCCACCCTTGACTCAGTGAAGATAAGGCGGATTGATAAAACCGAACTGTCAGTGATGATCACCATTGTGCCGGTGGAATGGCACGGGAAGAGGGCCTTGCTGCATTTTGTGAGGGATATCACGGAAAAACAGCGGCTTGAGGCAGAACTGCTCCAGGCCCAGAAGATGGAGGCCATTGGCACACTTGCCGGAGGCATAGCCCACGACATCAACAACGTCCTGCAGATAATCACCGGATACCTCCAGATACTTGAGGTGCGGCGTGCATGCGAGCCCCGTGGCCTCAAGTACCTTGCCAGCATGAAAAAGGCTGCGGAACGGGCATCCAACATCACACGCCAGCTCCTCCTCTACAGCAGGAAGGTGGAGTGCAGCCCCCTTCCCATAGATGTTAATGAACACATTGTCACTGTTTGCAGGTTGCTGGAGCGTACAATCCCCAGGATGATCTCCATAAATCTGCACCTCCAGGGGGACCTCCACAGGATTGAGGCGGATCCGGTGCAGTTTGAACAGGTGATCATGAACCTTGCAGTAAACGCAAGGGATGCCATGCCGGATGGTGGAGAACTTAACATTGAGACCAAAAATATACAGATTGACAGTGAGATGAGCAGAGAACATGCCGGACTTGAACCCGGCTCCTATGTGATGCTCAGGGTATCTGACACTGGCACAGGCATGGACAAGGATACACTGAACAGGATGTTTGATCCGTTCTTCACCACAAAGGAGGAGGGCAAGGGCACTGGCCTTGGTCTTGCTATTGTCTATGGTATAGTAAAGAAACATGGCGGGCACATTTTCTGCTCCAGTACCGAGGGCAAAGGCACATCTTTTTCCATCTTTCTGCCTGCCTACTACGGCAATGATGAAGCCACGTCCCCGAATGCCCACTTCTCACTGGATGACTTTACCGGACGGGCCGAGACCATCCTTGTGGTGGATGACGAGGAGAGCATCTTGGAGATAGAAAAAGAGATGCTTACCATGCAGAACTATCAGGTAATCACTGCTTCAAGTGGTGAAGAGGCCGTAGATGTCTTCAGAAAACATAAATCAGACATAGGTCTGGTGATCCTTGACATAAACATGCCCGGCAAGGGGGGATACAACTCTCTTGTGGAGCTGAAGACCATCAAGCCTGACCTGAAGGTAATAATAGCCACGGGTTATGGGGGAGATACACAGGTAAACAGGGTGCTTGAGGTAGGGGTGGCTGACATAATCCAGAAACCCTTCAGAATTGATGAGCTGCTTCCAAAGATAAGGAAAATTCTTGGATAGGACATGCCGCAGAACACCTGAAATGCAAGAAGCAGCAGGTAAGGCCGGTGGCGCTTTTGCCATGCCTTTAAAGCCCAAATGCCATCTACCATATGAATGACATGGAGATGACATGGATATGTGACCTGACATCACAGGGAATCTTGACGCCTTTTCCACCTTATGGTATCTATGCTGGACCGTTGGATGGAAAGAGACGCGTGGGGCTATAGCTCAGCTGGGAGAGCGCTTGAATGGCATTCAAGAGGTCAGCGGTTCGATCCCGCTTAGCTCCACCATCTGTCTTCCATGCAGAATCTCATGCAAGGTTATGTCCCTTGCACTTCCGGGATTTGCCATCGGGACATTGACAGTTTTGATATTACGACAATACAGGGAGGGTCCTTCCGCAGGATTTTTCCTATGTTACAGCCCCTGTTGAGCAGAATTGGCCTTCTTCTTCAGCAGGGGCTGTTTTATTTTGCATAAAGGAGTGTGAATCCAATGTCCGCAAAGACTGAAGGCAGGCCACGAAAGGGTTGCAGATCAGAGGCAGAGGCTGTCCGCGCCATGAGAGAAAGAGAGGTGGTGATGAAGGTAGCAAAGGAAATCGTAGTGAAATTTGTTGAGATGGGCAAGGTTACGCCTTCATCTTTCAATGAAGTGTTTTCCATGGTCCATACCACTGTAAAGGAGGCCATGATGGCCGAGTAACACAGGGGCCAGCCTGTTCTCATAGGGCATTACAGCAGGACCTGCGGGCAATGGCAGGGCAGAGATATAATCTGAAAATTTAGAGGTTAAAATGGCATCACACACCGGACTTACCGCCACAGTACTGTGCGAAAACAGTGTTTCAGGCCCATTTGGGCTTACAGGAGAACATGGGTGGGCAATCTTTGTAGAGACTGACAACAGGAAGATACTGTTTGATACCGGCCAGGGACAGGGCATCATTGCCAACTCCCTGATACTCGACAAGGACATTATGGAGATAGACGCCATTGTCTTGAGCCACGGCCACTATGACCACACTGGCGGCCTTCCCCAGGTGCTGAATCTCGCAGGCAGAAGGCCTGTCTTCTGCCATCCTGACGTATTTCTTGATCGCTGGTGGATAAAGGACGACATCCAGCGCGAGATAGGGCTGAGGTACAAACGCTCATGGCTGGAGAGTATTGGGGCTGATTTCCAGTTCCACCGCAACTTCAAGGAAATATATCCAGGGATACATATCACTGGCGAGATACCGAGAACCACATCCTTTGAGCCAGTGGACCCCCACATGAAGCTCAGGACCTCTGACCGTGGATGGACCCAGGACCCGCTGTTCGATGACCTGTCAATGGTGATAGAGACGGAGAAGGGGCTGGTTGTGATCCTTGGGTGCGCACACGCAGGTCTGATAAACATTTTGGAATATGTAAGGAAGATGCTTCCCGGAAGACCCATTCATACTGTGGTGGGGGGGACACATCTTGGCTTTGCAGACATTACCCAGTTTGAAAAGACTGTGGAGGCACTTGACAGATTTGATATAAAGCGCATAGGCGCTTCCCATTGCACTGGCCTGGAAAACGGGGCCAGACTTTACAACAGGCTGGGGGATCGCTTCTTCTTTGCCTCTGCAGGCACCACTATCCAGATATAAAAGGGCGTGGCCCTTGCTCAAGGGAGGGGCACAATGTGTCCCTCCCCACAGTATAAGCCTAAACCTTAGAACGGCCAGAGTTTCTTGTACCAGGGCTCAATTATTGCCTTGACACGTTCTTCCTCTGTCTTGTTTTCTGCTGTGAGATAGGTGCGTTGATCTTCAAGGAGTTGCCTTGCCTCTTTGACCCATTTGGTGTCAGGGTACATGGACAGGAGGAGACGCAACCTGTTGACTGCCTGTCTGTGCTGGTCAGTCCGTGCATACCACCTTGCCACCACAAGCTCGTGCTCCGCGAGGAGGTTCCTGCCCTCCTTTATGCGCTTTTTCGCCTCATAGGTGTACGGGCTGTGAGGATAGCGGTTGAGCAGTCTCTGGTATGTATCAATCATCCTGTGGGTATTTTCCTGGTCCCTGTCTGCTGTGTCCATCAGATCGTAATAACAGGAGCCTTCCATAAAGATGACATAGGGTATGGCATCGTTGTTTGGATGAAGTTTTTCAAACTCCACATAAAGGGGTATGGCCTCCTCGTATAGCATCCTGTAATACTTGCAATCTGCAAGACGCAACTCTGCAAGGGTGGCCTGGGGACTGAATGGATAACGGTCACGAATCCTTTGGAATATCTCTTCTGCGAGCAGGTAGCGGCCAACATTGAAGTAGTCCATGGCCTCCCTGGTCATCTCCATCTCGTCACCAGAGGTGTCCACCTCCTGTGGTGATGATTTGAACAGATTCCCAAACCAGGACCCCATACCTGAACAGCCGCCTGTAAACAGGACAGCCCCAAGCAACAAAGCCCACAACAGCCCCCTGAAACGCCCTGACTTCATGCCAACCACCAGTTAACCCTTAGACAATTCCACAGAGTGTGCGGCAATGGCCCCGTCTGCCACGGCAGTCACTATCTGGAGGAGTGGTTTGCGCCTGCAATCCCCGGCAGCCCATACTGATGGAGCAGAGGTCTTCATCTCCTCATCAGTGATGATGAATCCCCACTGATCCATCTCAACGGTATCCTTTAAAAAAGAGGTGTTGGGGTGGATACCCACAAATATGAACACCCCGTCAACGGGCAGGAGCCTTCTTTCACCGCTCTTGCGGTTAAGGACGGAGAGGGACTCCACCTTGTCAGTGCCATTTATGGATTCCACTACTGTATCCCAGACAAACTCTATTTTGGGATTTTCCATGGCCTGCTCCTGAAGCAGCTTAATGGCCCTGAGTTCGTCCCTGCGATGTATCAATATTACCTTCTTGGCAAATTTGGTAAGAAAGATGGCCTCCTGTACAGCAGTATCACCACCGCCCACTACCGCAACAGTGGCATCGTTGAAAAATGGACCGTCGCACGTGGCACAGTAGGAGACACCTCTTCCTGCAAGGTCTTCCTCGCCTGGCACTCCAAGATGATTGTGCGATGCGCCTGTGGCAATTATCAGGCTGCCGGCCTCAAGCACCTCACCGCCAGCAAGCCCCACCCTCACATTACCGTTACTGTCCTCTGGTGGCTGCACTGAAATGATCTCGCCGTTACGTTGCTCAAGTCCAAACCTCTTTGCCTGAGCAAGCATCTTGTCTATCAGTTCATAACCAGCAATCCCATCAGGGAAACCGGGATAATTGTCCACCCTGTCGGTAATGAGGACCTGACCGCCAGGACTGACCATCTCCACCATCAGGGTGGGAATCCGGGCCCTGCAGGCATATATTGCAGCAGTCAGGCCTGCCGGACCACCTCCGGCTATTATTAGATTATCCAGTTTCATAGCTCACAAATCCGTATCTCACTCACTGGCATGGACAGATAGTTATCAAGAAGCAGCACAAGATATACCGTGAAGACACAGGCATTCACGGTATAGGCCGGGGCTACCCCCCATGGCATGGGACAATATGAAAGTTTCAATAAGTGCCAGACACATCCACATCATATAAACATCATGGACAAAACTGCAAAATCCAGAGAACTAAAGGACCTTGGAGATCGCTGTCTCGATCATGGCCTTGCCCACAGCACCTGTGATCTGATCAACCACATTGCCCTTGTGAAAAAGGATCAAAGTGGGGATGGCACGTATTCCATACTTTCCAGGGGTTGCAGGGTTTTCATCAACGTTCATCTTGGCAATTGTCAGCTTTTCATGGTACTCAGTGGCAAGTTCATCTATCATGGGGGCAATGGCCCTGCATGGCCCACACCATGCTGCCCAGAAATCAACGAGTACCGGCAAATCAGCCTTTAACACCGTGGTGTCAAAATCCGCATCCGTTACATGGATTACCTTGTCGTCTGCCATTATTTTTCTCCTTGGTCAGCCCTATAGGGCTGTAATTTTATGAATTCTATCTGTTATACCACAAACTGGTGTTTCTCTGCATGCTTGCAGGAAATATAAAATATGCCTGAATTTAGGACAGGGCGGGTACTGTGTCAAGCTAATAGAGTTACAGCACGGACAAATGAACAGGCAAATGCTGTTTATTTTAGTCACATCTCCTGATATAGTAAAAAATTCATAATCTGCAATCAGATGTACAATAGGTACTCTCCATCCAGAAATGAGAAATTCTGTTCTGTGGCAAGACGCGGGGAGGTGAAAGCGTGGTGTGATGTGCCAGGAGCTTTTTTTCATTGACGGACAACGATCCGCCAGGCACAAAAGGGCCTATCTGGCTTGGATACTACCTATACAAATTTATCATTAACAGATAGATCATTGCAACTGATGAGCCCTAAAGGCATGATAAAAAGCAGCATCCGCCGTACAGGTGTCATGTAATATACCGCACAAAACTAACAGGTAAGGTACATGAAAAAAACGGCATGAAGGCCTGATCCTATCTCCACAGTGGAATCTGAAAAAAAAAACATACTCCAGCCCCTGTGCATCTTCACGTGTCTTGTCTGCCTGCTATCTGTCCTCATATTCCCGCAGCAGACCCTCTGTAACGATATACAGGCCGATAAAGGACTGGCTCCGCACATCACCGACATCTCCATAGTAAATGACAATACCATGCTGTACGTCAACTTCAGGCTTGTGGACGGCTTCCCTGCCGAGGTCGTGGACGCACTGAAGAGTGGCATTCCTCTCACCTTTCTCTATGATATAGTCCTGGAGGTCCCTGGCACCTTTATGAATACCACGGTGGTCTCCCGCACGGTAAAGAGAAAGATAAAATACGATACCATAAAGGGGGAGTACATGGTGAGCTTTGATCCTATCAATCACCGGGTCATTATGGTTAACAATGAAAAGGATGCCATAAGGCTCATTTCCACAGTGAACCACATCCCCCTTACGGCCCTCAGCAGCCTGACGAGAAACGAGATATACAGGCTGAAGATCCGCGCCGGAGTTGAAAAAGAAGAATCATCCATTGCCTTCACCGGCATACTGAACATATTTTCATCATGGGGCTACAAGACAGACTGGCATGAAGTCGTATTTAATTACTGAGGAGGCGCGCAGGCGCAAAAGAGAACGTATCATCATGGCTACGGCCATGGTGCTCATACTGCTGTTCTCCTTTTTTCAGTACTATCTGCTGTCAAATGCCGCTCCCCTTCCGTTCAGCAGCAATGTACTGATATTTTCAGTGATCAATATCAACATCCTGCTGATCCTGGTCCTCATCTTTCTTATCGTGAGGAACCTGGTCAAGCTGATATTCGAAGACAAGAAAAAGGTCCTTGGGGCCAGGCTCAGGACCAAGATGGTCATAGCATTCGTATCACTCTCCCTGATTCCAACAGCGGTTCTCTTCGTGGTGGCATTCCAGTTCCTGAACACCAGTATCTCATACTGGTTTGACGTCAAGGTGGAAAGCTCCCTTGAGAACGCCATTACCATTGGTCGCACCTATTACTCACACCAGAAGGAGCAGCTCGTAAGGACGGCCCAGGAACTCGGCAGGGTAATCGAGAAAAAGTGCATGGGCATGGAGGGGATGGCAAACCTGAACTGCGTATCAGATATACTGAACCCTGTGGCAGGCGGTACTGACTATGCATGCACCTTCAGCTCCATACCAGTCCATTCAGTCCAGTTTCTTGGCAAGGATGGCACGGAATTCGTGTCAGTATTCAAGGTGCCCATAAAGAAATATCCTGATGCCATCCCGCCTGACATACTGGCACGCGCAGCCCAGACAGGGCACGTGATCTCCATAACTGACAAGGTAAAAGATGGTGAGCTTATCCGGGCCATAGTCCCTCTGAAATCTGCATCCAGGAAGGTCACCGCCTTCCTTGTTGCAGGAAACCTGCTGCCAGGCGACATGCTTGCAATGCTTGACCGTGTTCGCCAGGGCTATGAAGACTACAGTCAGCTCAGGCTGTTTCAAAACCCCATCAAGACCACGTTGCTGCTGACCCTGTTTCTGATCACAGTGCTTATCATCTTTGTGGCCATCTGGTTCGGCTTCAGACTGGCAAGGGGCATTACCGAGCCTGTACAGTTGCTTGCAGACGGGGTGCGGCGGGTCGCTCTGGGCGATCTCGATTTCAGGATAGACGTGAGGGGCAGCGATGAACTCAGCTCTCTGGTGAACGCGTTCAACACCATGACATCAGACCTGAAGGAGGCGAGGAACCGTGCGGAACAGGCATCCAGGGAGCTTATGCAGAGTTACCGGGAGCTTGAAAACAGGAGACGTTACGTAGAGATACTGCTGCAGAATGTCAATGCCGGGGTCATTGCCCTGGACAAACGCGGTACGGTAACCACCATGAATCTCGCTGCAGAGAGGATACTTGGCCGAAGCGCCGCAGAGATTGTGGGCAGTAACTACAGCAGGCTCCTGAACAGGGAACAGATAAGGGCATTCGAGGGTATCCGGGAGGAACTTGCACGATCCAACAGGGGAACTGTCCAGCGGCCCGTAAGGATGAAATCAGGCAATCGCGAACTCTCCCTGGTCGTAAATTTCACCATGCTGTACGACAGTGAAGGAGAGACCCTGGGCCTCATAATCGTATTTGATGACCTGACCGAACTTGAAAAGATCCAGAGGCTCGCGGCATGGCGTGAGGTTGCCAGGCGGATTGCCCACGAGGTAAAGAACCCGCTTACCCCCATTCAGCTCTCTGCGCAGAGACTGCGGAAAAAATATATAAAGGGTATGGATGATGAGCAACGGGAGATATTTGAAAAATGCACTGACACCATCATCAAACAGGTGGAAGAGATAAGGCGTCTCGTAGACGAGTTCTCGAGATTTGCCCGTATGCCTGCGCCACGATTCATCAGCACGGATATCAGGAAGATTACAGAAGACCTCATAACAGTGTACGAACAGAGCAACCCTGCCATTACCTTCTCTGTACACAGCACACGGGATGAAATCATTGCCGATGTGGACCCTGATCAGTACAGACGGGTGCTGGTAAACCTGTTTGACAATGCCCTGTCAGCCATGGATGAGGGCGGTATCCTGCATGTAACGCTGAACATCAACCGGTCCATGGACGGCAAGGAGGTAGTTACGATAACCGTGGCCGATACAGGCAGGGGCATCTCTCCTGCTGATATGGACAGGCTGTTCAACCCGTACTTCTCCAGGCGACGGGGTGGTACCGGCCTTGGTCTTGCCATAGTAAACTCCATAGTATCAGATCATAATGGCACCATAAAGGTGAGCCGCAACAGCCCGAAAGGCACGGTCTTTACCATCGTACTCCCCCTGAAACAGGGAAGGACATAACTCTTTTCAGGGTGCTACAGATACAAGGCAGACGGTATGCAGGCGTACCCCCTTGTGCTTAAAGTGTGGGGCAACGCAGTAGATGCGGTACCTTGTGGGCAGATATGGCAGGACAGAAAGGGATTCTGCCGCAGAGGGCTATCTGCACGCATGGCACCATATGTGTGCTGCCGTTCATGGTTGCTAAGTAACGGCATGAAACATGCATGAAGTCCCAGGCTTACATGGGGAAACGGAAGTTTTTCCCATGTCCGCCACTCAAGACTGTATAATTTTTATATGTGGTAAGGCACAATTATGCGGCTTTACTTTAATTTGACACCATTCTTGCCAATTGCTATTTGCTTTAGTAGATTTATGAAAATGTATGCTGTTTCAGACCATCTACCCGCACGGTCCGCAAACAGCCTCAACCACACGACAACTCGTTCAGACCAGGAACTTGAAAATATCAGGAACTTGAAAATATTATGTTTAAATCCATAGCAGGGTGGCTGTCAAACGATCTCGCTATTGACCTTGGTACAGCCAATACGCTTGTTTTTGTCAAGGGCAAGGGCATTGTACTCAGAGAGCCTTCGGTTGTAGCTGTCAAAAAGGACATAAGGGTCAACAAGGTCCTTGCAGTGGGCAAGGAGGCCAAGATGATGCTGGGCAAGACGCCTGGCAACATCGTGGCCATACGCCCTATGAAGGACGGGGTCATAGCGGACTTTGAGGTCACAGAGGCCATGCTGCGTTACTTTATACGCAAGGTTCACAAGAGCATGCTGGCCCGCCCGAGGATCATAGTCAGCGTACCGTCAGGCATTACCCAGGTTGAGAAGCGGGCCGTACGGGAATCTGCCGAGTCTGCAGGTGCACGGGAGGTCTATCTCATAGAGGAGCCCATGGCAGCGGCAATCGGAGCAGGTCTTCCCATTACCGAACCTACTGCCAACATGGTGGTGGACATCGGTGGCGGTACCACTGAAGTGGCAGTGATATCCCTTGCGGGCATAGTGTACAGCAAGTCGGTGAGGGTAGCTGGCGACCGCATGGATGATGCCATACTCCAGCATATCAAGCGGCGTTACAACCTGCTCATAGGTGAACACTCTGCAGAGACCATAAAAATGACCCTTGGGAACGTACTGCCTGTAGAACCATACGATCGCATGGAGATAAAGGGCAGGGACCTTATCTCAGGCGTGCCCAAGAACATCACCATAGATGCCTCTGAGGTAAAGGCTGCCATCTCGGAACAGATCGAAAACATAGTTGAGACGGTCAAGATTGCCCTTGAGCAGACCCCACCGGAACTCGCTGCAGATATAGTGGACAAGGGCATAGTGCTAACAGGCGGTGGTGCCCTTTTGAAAAATCTGGACAAGCTTCTGCGTGAAGAGACAGGGCTTCCCATTATCATTGCCGAGGACCCCCTGTCTTCCGTTGCACTGGGGTCAGGAAAGACCCTGGACAATCTCGATATCCTGAAGGAGATCATGATCACCTGATCTTCCATCTGCCACAGGAAATTTCAGGCCATGCGGTGCAGTAATAGTACTGCAGGGGCTGAACCTGCAGTCTGTTGCAACTATGTGGTACCAGCATGGAAATACTGCCATGCCGCCCACTTCTGTTTGCAGGGGTAAATGCCGCACCGCCGGGTAATCTGTCGTAACGCCATAGATGTTTTACATATTGCACGACACCTGAAATAGAGAAGCAACTGGTAAAGGTGGACGGTACTTTTTTCATGGTTTTGGCATTGTGCAAATATATCGTTAATAACTCATTGTAACAGATGAGAAAACCGTGATAAAAAGACCTCCGCTGTATAGGTGCCGTATAGCATGGAGCAGTATTGAGCAGATACAAACAGTCGCAGGACATGCCGTCCTGTCCAGAGATGTGCAGTTAGCCAGCACCAGCATGTCATTATTCCAGGTAGCTTTTCATTTACCGTGAAAATACATACCGTCACGGTAGTCTTTCATGTTCCGCAGGTGTTGCCTGCCCAATCGGGGAAACATGAAAGTTTTAGGGCTATCCCTATCCGACAATAATAAAACTTCGATATTATTTCTCTGTGCCTGTATCCAAAAAGAAATCAAAGATCGGGGCAGCCATAGTTGCCATTTTCTCTGTTGCAGTAGTAATCTTTGCTGTTGTCGGATGGAACTTCCGTTCCGCATCCATCCTGGTGCCCGTAGACTCCATATTTACCGACCTCTCCGGTTATTTCCAGCGGGGAATTTCCAATCCCGTTCACTGGATCAACAACGTATGGGACTCTTACCTGAATCTCAGGGGGGTCAAGCAGGAGAACAGGGCGCTCAAATATGAACTTGCCCGTCTCAGGCAGGAGGTGGTCCGCTACAGGGAGGCCCTTATCGAAAATGAACAGCTCAGAGGCCTTCTAAGGATACGGGACAAGGTTGAAGGCAGGAGTCTGGTAGCCTCAATCGTTGGCATGGACATTGACCCCTGGGTCTCTACTGTCACAGTGGACAAGGGACGGGCTGACGGCGTGCGCAGGAACATGGTGGTGCTTGCGGCAGAAGGCGTTGCGGGCAGAGTCATAAAATCAGGTCTTCACTTTAGCAGGGTCATGCTCATATCCGACTACAACAGTGCTGTTGGTGCCATGATACAGTCCAACCGCACGCGGGGTATCCTCAAGGGAAACGGCAAGGGCAAGTGTACACTGGAGTATGTTGAAAAAGGTCTGGATGTGGAAGTGGGGGACCAGGTGATAACATCAGGTACTGACGGCATATTCCCCAAAGGGCTCGTGCTTGGCAGGGTCTCCTCTGTCAAGAACGCCGGGGAGTCCACACTGTTTCAGGCCATTGAAGTGGAACCTGCGGTTGACCTGCATGGTTTGGAAAAAGTGCTTATTGTCATTACAGACAAGCCGCTTCTGGAGCAGGAACGGTGAAGCGTGATTACCTGTTCTTCCTTTTGCTTGGATTTCTGCTGCTTACTGCAGAGAGTGCCCTTGGAGATTCAGCCTCCATATTTGGTGTAAGGATCGATGGCCTTTACGCCCTGATAGTCTGGTTCGGGGTACGAACACCAATGCCAGAGGGCCTTACACCTGTACTCCTGCTTGGAGTCATGGCCGAAGGACTGACCGCGCTTCATCCAGGCCTGTTCATCGGGGCCTATACGCTGGCATATCTGATGGTCCGTTATGTGGTGCGCCATCTCATGTACACTTCGATGCTCCACAAGATTCTGCTGGTGCTGTTTGTGAGCATGAACGGCTCTGTGATCATACTTGCAGGTGGGGGACATGCAGAACTTGTATGGCCTTCGGGTGTCATTCAGACCCTGCTCAACGGCATGAGTGCCCCATTTTTTTTCATATTCTTCCAGTGGCTTTACAATATAGTGATATCACAGGACAAATTTTCAGATTCAGGTACAACAAATGCGCATTTCCGGCATAAAGGCAATTCTTAATGTAAAGAAATTTGGTCCTGAAGATCAGGGCCAGAGGCAGGGCCTGTGCAACGGGGCCTATATCCTGATCTTTCTCTGTCTATCGGTATTTGTGGCACGTCTCTGGTACCTTCAGATAATAAACGGGGCAGAATTCAGGCAGAAGGCGGAACGCAACCGGCTCAGGATCGTACGTCTCCAGCCCCCAAGGGGCAAGATACTCGACAGGAACGGAAGGCTGCTTGCCGGAGTAAAGCCCTGTTTCAACATCTGCATTGTCCGCAAGGACGTGAAGAACATGGAGGCGTTGCTCGGACGCCTGCTGCCGCTTCTTAACGAGCAGGAGAGCGCGGTAAGGGTCAGACTGAGGGCAAGCCTTCAGCAGCCTGGCTACATACCAGCGGTGATAAAGCGCGGTGCAGACTGGGATGAGATATCCAGGGTGGAGGCAAGGCTTGCCGACCTGCCAGGGGTAGTAATCGAGGTGACGCCGGGCAGGAAGTATCCCTATGGCAGCATAGCGCCTCATCTGCTGGGATACCTTGGGGAACTCAGCCAGGCTGACATAGATGCCAACAGATTTCCCAAGGCCCAGCCTGGAGACCTTGTCGGGAAGTATGGTGTGGAGGCGCGTTTCCAGTCCCAGCTTGCAGGCATAAAGGGGGAACGGAGGCTGGAGGTAGATTCCCGCATGATGCTAAAGAGGGTTGTCAGCGAGAAAAAACCCGTTGCCGGGGATGATGTATACCTGACCATAGACGTTGATCTCCAGATGGCGGCAGAAGAGGGCCTTGGTGATGAGGTGGGGGCCGTTGTGGCCCTGGAGCCGTCCACAGGACGCATACTTGCCATGGCCAGTACACCCAAATTTGACCCCGAGGCATTTGCGCGTGGTGTGACAGTGAAAGAGTGGAAGATACTCAATGACCCCCTCTACCGCCCCATGCGCAACAAGGCCATTCAGGAGGCATATGCGCCTGGTTCCACCTTCAAGATCGTCATGGCGTGTGCTGCCCTTCAGGAAAGGGTGGTGGACGAATCCACCCAGTTCTTCTGTAACGGATTCTTCAAACTGGGAAGACGTACCTTTCGGTGCTGGGACTGGCGCGGACATGGCCAGACCAACATCTACAAGGCCATCGTGCAGTCATGTGATGTCTACTTCTACAACGTGGGACTAAAGCTGGGGGTGGACCGTATAGCACGCTATGCCCACGGCTTTGGCCTGGGATACCGCACAGGCATAGACCTGCCAGGAGAACAGCGGGGGCTGATTCCCACCAGGGAGTGGAAGAGGAAGAGATTTCATGAGGCGTGGCAGAAGGGTGAGACACTGAACATCTCAATAGGCCAGGGGTTTGTGCTCACCACCCCCATACAGATGGCATCCCTCATAAGCAGCGTTGCCAATGGAGGAGACATATACAGGCCCCAGTTTCTGGAAAAGATAGTGGGGCCCGACGCCAAGGTGATAGAGAGTTTCACAAAAGACAAGAAGGGGCACATACCTGTATCTGCAAGAAACCTGAATATCGTAAAGAACGCGCTGAAGGGGGTTGTGCAGGACAGGCACGGCACGGCGAGACGCTGCCGCATAAAGGGCATTGAAGTAGCAGGCAAGACCGGTACTGCCCAGGTCATCAAACAGACAAAGAGGCGCCAGTCGGAAAAGATGGCATGGAAGTACAGGGACCATGCCTGGTTTGTTGCCTATGCACCGGCAGACAACCCCAAAATCGCAGTTGCGGTACTGGTGGAGCACGGAGGACATGGCGGTTCTGCTGCGGCCCCCATAGCCAAACTGGTCATAGAGAGATGGCTGCAGCTCATATCACCCAAACCTGTGCTCATGCCCCAGCGTAGGGCTGACAGCAGCTTGCACCACATGGCACACAGATTAAGCTGACAACAAGAGGTCATTTCCGGCTTTATGTACATATTCCGACTATAAACCTCTACTGAACGCGGCAGTAAAGAAAATATGGACGGTTCTTTATCTGATGTTTGACAAACGATACATAGAAAACTTTGACTGGTGGCTCTTTCTTGCCGTTATCGGGATCATGGTGATAGGTTTCATCAATCTCAACAGCGCGAGTGCAGCTACCGGGTACCACTTCCAGTACAAACAACTGGAGTGGTATGCACTTGGTCTGATCGTCATGTTCGGATTCATGTGTTTCGATTACCATGTGATACCGTCCCTCGCTGGCTACATCTGGATCGCCACGGTGATACTGCTGGTACTTGTATTGTTCATGGGTAAGAGCGTGGGAGGTTCCCAGAGGTGGCTATCCTTAGGGTTCATGCGGCTCCAGCCCTCTGAACTGGCAAAACTTTCAACGGTGATGGTATTGAGTTCCTGGTTCTACAAGGACGAGAGGGAACAGTACCGGATTCGTGACCTATGGAAACCTGCACTGCTCACCCTCATACCGGCGGTGCTGATCCAGCGCCAGCCTGACCTTGGTACCTCACTGCTGCTTCTGGCCCTTTTTGCATCCATTGTCTATATAGCCGGCATAAGATGGACCAGCGTCATCCTGGTCTTCACAACACTCATGGCGGCCATGCCCCTTGCCTGGAAACTGCTCAAACCCTATCAGAGGAGACGCATTGAAAGTTTCCTCAATCCGGAGAGTGACCCGTTTGGTGCAGGCTATCATGTGATACAGTCAAAGATAGCCGTTGGTTCCGGGCAGTTTACAGGCATGGGATACATGAAGGGCAGCCAGGCGCAACTCAAGTTCCTGCCAGAGGTGCACACTGACTTTGCATTCTCGGTATGGTCGGAAGAGTGGGGATTTATAGGCGACATGGTGCTTCTGTCCCTGTATGCAATACTGCTTGCACGGGGCATTGCCATTGCCCAGGAGAGCAAGGAACCGTTTGGGAGTTACCTTGCCTTTGGTGTAACAGCCATGATCTTCTGGCAGATGCTGGTGAATATAGGCATGGTGACAGGGCTCATGCCCGTGGTGGGCGTTCCCCTGCCGCTGATCAGTTATGGGGGATCATCAGTGCTGACCACCATGATGGGAATAGGCCTGCTGCTGAACGTCAGGGCCAGGAGATTCATGTTCCACTAAGGCAGAAAATCTCCGGGCCCATCCTGACACTCAGCCCTGCAGAAAGTGTTTCAAGCCGCGGGACCTGCTTGGCTTTCTCAGTTTGTTGATGGCCTTGGCCTCGATCTGCCTGATGCGCTCTCTCGTTACGGCAAAACTCCTGCCGACCTCCTCAAGGGTATGATCAGATTGTTCGCCTATTCCAAAACGCAGGCGCAGAATCTTCTCTTCCCTTGGGGTAAGCGTGGACAGGGCCAGCCGTGTCTGTTCCACAAGATTGGTGTTGGCTGCTGCCTCATAGGGGGTGGGAGACACACTGTCTTCGATAAAATCTGACAGACTGCTTTCGTCATCGCTTCCCACCGGCGTTTCAAGAGAGATGGGGTCGCCTGCCATCTTGAGTATCTCATTTACCCTGATGGTGGACATCCCAAGGATTTCCGCAAGTTCTTCTGCTGACGGATCCCTGCCATTCTCCTGAACGAAATCCCTTGTGGCCTTGTACACCTTGTTTATGGTCTCCACCATGTGCACAGGTATGCGGATGGTGCGGGACTGATCGGCAATGGCCCTGGTAATGGCCTGTCTTATCCACCACGTGGCATAGGTACTGAACTTGTACCCTCTGCGATACTCAAACTTCTCTACTGCCTTCATAAGGCCAATGTTACCCTCCTGAATAAGGTCGTTCAGAGGGAGGCCTCTGGAGTGGCAATGTTTCTTTGCAATGTTTACCACAAGGCGGAGATTGGCCTTGATAAGGGCATCCCTTGCTGCCTGGGCCCTGGTGGCATTATCAAAAAATTCCTTGAGCACGGCAGGAAGCCTCTCCTTGGAGACCCCGCAACGGGCAATAGTCTCATGCGGTTCCATGGCCACCATGTCCTCTGCCCTTGCCGTACATATCTTTCCAAGTGTGGAGAGAATCCTCTGATTGACTCTGCCCTTGCAGACACTGTCCATGATCTTTGCAGTAAACCCCTCCAGGGTCTTCAGGGCCGATCCATCAAGCTCTGTACAGCCCTGCTGCCGCAACTCAGACAGAAAACGCTCACGGGCCTCCTGACAGGGAAGGATAGAGTGGAATATGGGGGTAAGGGGATTGTTTCTTGCGATTGGACCGTTTGATTCAACGGTTTCCAACCCGTCTGAAAGGTCTTCCAGGCGGTTGGACATCTCTTTTTCGCAGAAGCAACCTGAAAATTTTTGTATCAGTTCTCCAGTGACCATATGGATAGAAAAGGCGGCCCGGCACATGGCCTTTTCAGCCCTTTCCAGCTCCTTGGCTTTTTCCGATTCCTGGCCACGATCATACAGATTATTGCGGCCCATGTCCCGAAGATAGAGCCTGATGGGATCTATGGCCCCAGAGTCATCTTCTTTCACATGGGAAGAGGAGAACTTTCTGGCATTAAGCCTTTTTTTCAGCGCAAGCGGAATATCTGCCAGGCGATAAGGATTGGTTTTGGAATCTCGAAGCGGCGACTTTCTCATTTTTCCCTCTGGTCTTTCCTGTGCCGGTACGGCTCCCCCTCTCCGAGAGGCATACCCGGCAACCCCGATACTGCATTGTTAAACGAGAAGCAGGTGGACAACTTTGCATCAGGTCGCGTCACAGCAATTGCTGAAACTTTCTGAGCAGGTACTCAGCGTCCTGAGTTGCACCTTCTGCCTTAAGATTTTCTAAGACATGCAATCTCAATGCCTTTTTTTTGCGCTGCTCACAGTAGCGCTTGAAACCCGCACTGATAACCTCGATATTCTCTCCAGGGGGAAAGGCTCTGGACAGTTTCATGGCAAGGGACCTGATGTGGGGCATGGTCTCAAGACAGGAGGCAAGCACAGAGAGTTCGAGCTTGGAGGTCTGACTGAACACATTCAGCATGGCGTTCCACAGTTCTCTCAGTTCCGCTTGTTCAAGCCACAGCTCAATCCCGAAATCAGAAAACTCATCCATAAAGGCAGGATGGGCCAAGAGGAAGCTCAACAGCTTTGCCTCTGCTGTGTTAAGATTGACCCCGGCCCTGCGGTCTGCATCATTGCCCTTCGATGGCTTGTCCAGTTTTTTTCTGTTATTTTGGTTGGTTATCCGTCTTGAATCCTTTTCCAGCCTATCCCATAAGCTCTCTTCCCTTATACCTGTCTTCTGGGCGATCCTCGTGGCAAGGAGTGATTTTTTCACAGAATCATCCACAGGCTCCACGAGAGCAAGGGCCTCTTCCACTGTCCTGAGCTTGCCTTCAGTATCACGTCCGTACAGTTCCAGACCCCGGTCAATGACAAAATCTATGCCAGAAGGCAGATCACTCAGCATCTCCTCCCATTGCCCCTTGCCCTCACGGCGGATGAAGGTATCAGGGTCGTCATTTTCGGGCAGTGTCAGTACCCTGACGTTTATACCTGCCCCGTAAAACAGGGGCAGTGCCCGTACTGCAGCCTTCTGCCCTGCAGCGTCGCCGTCAAAAACTACGACCCAATCCCGACATACCCGTTTCAAAAATTTGACATGATCCTGTGTCAAGGCGGTCCCAAGTGTTGCTGCCACGTTGTTGATACCAGCTTGCGCAAGGGACAGGAGGTCCATATACCCCTCAACCACCACACCAAAACCGGCCTTTCTTATGGCACTCTTGTTCTGGTACAGTCCATAGAGCACACGTTTCTTGTTGTACACCGGGGTCTCTGGCGAGTTGATATACTTGGGCTGGTCGTCCGCCCCCTGTCCTGGGAGTATACGTGCCCCAAAAGCCACCGTACTGCCCTGCCAGTCACGAATGGGAAATATGATTCTGCCCCTGAAACGATCGTAATGGCCACGCCCGCTCTTTCGTGGAAGTACAAGCCCGGCAGTCTCGGCAAGGGCAATGCTCAAACCCTGCTTTTCAAAGTAGCTTGTGAGGCCGTCCCACCTCTCAGGGGCCCATCCCAGCCTGAAGTCCCTGATGATGGAGTCATTAATGCCCCGTTCCGCAAGGTACTCCCTTGCGCGTTCGGCATCCCTGGAAGATTCCAAATTTTTACTGAAAAAGGAGGCGGCTATCTCATTCACGTGAATGAGTTCGTCCCTGAGTTCCATCTTTTTTCTTTGATGGACGGACAGAGGCCGCTCAGGTATGGCTATGCCATAACGGGAAGCCAGCCCCTTGACCACCTCGGCAAAATCCATCCCCTGGATCTTCATGAGGAATTTGATGACATCTCCACCTTCTCCGCACCCAAAACAGTAGAAAATCTGTTTATCCTCATTGACGGAAAATGACGGATCCTTGTCAGGATGGAATGGACAGAGACCAACCCAGTTTGTGCCTCTCTTCTTGAGGGGCACAAATTCACCCACCACCTGGCGGATATTAGCCGCATCCTTCACTGCCTGCAGTATGTCTTCCGGGATGTGCATGGCAACAGACCAGGTAGAAAAAGTTTTAACAAAGAAAGACCAAAGCTGCTTACTAACTTAAGACCAAAATCCCTTTTTGGAAAGGGTTGAAGTATGAAAATTTTTTATCTTGCTCCACAGCCTGATAAAAACGGCCAAGGCAAATGGACATGCACCGTATAGCCGTATGAGTACATTTTGAGAAAATGTCTTGCTTTACCACCCCTGAAGAGTACCTGAATTGGGCGTTTCAAATCATGTGAAATATTTTTTATCTTTAATTGCAGTAAATTAATGCTGTTTTTGCAAAATTGTCCGTCACCCAACGGGTTTGCTGCAACTGTTTTGCTTTCCATATAATTTGAAACCGCTGCGGGATTCCCGATTTCGTATGATCTGCTGCCTCGGAGTCTTCGCTTACCTGCCGGATACTTGAAATACAACAGTACGTATGTGTATCCTCGGCCTTGCATCTCATGCAAACTTGGGAATCGCTCAATTCAGGGAGTAGTAAACAGCCCTGTCGTGGAAGATTGATCCTGAAAATGGGGATAAAGATTGTTGTCACAGGGCTTTAAGTGCTTGCCCTCAAAAAAGCAGGAAGTTTTATGGTAGCATCTGTTCAGGCAAAAGGTGAATACTCAATATGGACGCTGTCCCACATAGTTTCCGGGTGGATAGTAAACGCATACCCATATCTGCCCCTTGTCTGGACATATAGCCATACCACATCCCAACTCGGTGGAATCACGCCATATCATCTGGGTATAATGCCCGCACATGGCACCATGTCTGCATGAGTTGGAGCTGTAGTCGTAACTTGCGGCCTCTGCTGCCCACGCCCTTGCTACATGGGCTGGCGTAATCTTCTGGACCTCAGTGCGTCCATCAGACCACCTCACCGCACTGGCCCAGAACAGGTTTTCCCCCAATTTGCTTCTTGTGTGGCGCATTCTGCAATTGTTGTTTTCCGCCAGGTTGACGGCACGCGCATGCGCAATGTATGCCAGTTGTTCAGACCAGCGAAGGGCAGGCAGTCCAAGACGGGCGCGTATCATGTTGTGAACAGACAACATTCCCTGCCTTATGCCTGTTTCTTCATTATTACTCTTACCCCGTGTCTCTGTGTCGGAGCGTTGATGGTCATGCGGAAACCGGGTCAATGGCATTGCGCAAGATGTCATCATCAGGACCAGAGAGACCAATCGTATGATATTTTTCACGTTCGAGGCAGGGGGATTGGGAACGTCAAGCAACTTTTTCGTGTCCGGTTTTGACAGGTTATGGAAGGGGCGTCCGGTTATTTGTTGGAACAGGCTGCGTATCATGTTTTCAGTCCATGTCTTGGTTTTGACATACTTGGTCAGCCCAGCGGCCTTGGGTGAGGAAACAGAAAAGATTTCCGTTCAGTACGGTCTATACCCGCTGCTCCTTTACGCCAATAATAGTACTACTTGTTGTTGGAAAGCTCATTTATTTTTCTGGTGATGGCCTTTCCAATTATCAGTGAAAGAGGAGTGTCGTCTTCCCGTTTACAAAAGGCGGCTATCAGTATCTCTCCAGTCTTTATATCTGTGAATTTTACGCTTTCACCAGCAAGATAGGGTTTGCCGAGCCAGTTGCCAGAGCAAAAGAGTGTGCCGGTAACGATCATGTCCACGCCTAATTTTTTTTGTAGCTCATCAAGATATTCGCTTGGTATGTCCTCGTCCCCGATATCCCATGATTTGGGCATTATTTTTCGAATCTGGTCTGTATCAATGACCCTAAATCCTGCTTTCATGCAGTATAATGCAAATTTGTCTTCCGTGACCGATTTCTTGTAGTTTTCACCTTTAACCTCAAAGGGCAGGATTACAATTGTTTTGTGGTGTTCCATGGAAAAATTGGGGCTGATACTGACCTGAACCATGGATAAAAGTTCATTCTGCTTGTCTACCTTGCTGGAGAATAAGCTACACCCGGCAAGGGTTGTGATAAGACAGGTGATAATCAAAAGATGATTGCATCGTGTTTTCAAAATATTTTCTCCGGTAACCTGAATATACTGATCCATGAGGATTGAGTCATGTCCCATCCTTAATAGTATGCGGTGATATTTCAAGTATCGAAATAATGGGCTACGCTGTCTGGTTTTGTGCCTTTTTAAGCAAGACCCTGAATTTGGCCCGACTTACTCCGAGTAGTTTGGCCGCTGCTGTTTGATTGTTTTGGGCTTGTTCCATGGCTTTGAGTACCAATTGCCTTTCAAATTTTTCAAGGCAAATACCTTCAGGAGGCAAAGATATGTCGATATCGTCGCCGTTTGAATCTTGCGAATGTTTCAGAAATTCTATGTCGGCCATTTTGATTTCTTCGCGGCCTTCAGTAAGTATTGCAATTCTTTCCATGGCATTGGCCAGTTCACGCACATTGCCAGGCCAGGGATATGAAGTAAGGGCTTTTTTTACCGCGTCTGATATCTTGTATTTTTTATCTTCTGAAAATTTGCTGAGAAAGAAGTTGGCAAGGGGGATGATTTCCTCCTTCCTTTCCCGTAGTGGTGGTATGTGGATCGGGAAGACGTTGATGCGGTAAAAGAGGTCCTCTCTGAATTTTTGCTCCTCCACCAGTTTGGTCAGGTCCTTGTTGGTTGCGCAGATTACCCTGACATCCACTTCAATTTCTCTGTTACCACCCACATATTGAATTTTTTTGTCCTGCAGGGCGCGAAGCAGCTTGGACTGGGCATCAAGCGGCAGGTCTCCGATTTCGTCAAGGAACAGTGTACCTCCGTTTGCATATTCAAATTTTCCGATTTTTTTGCGCAATGCCCCTGTAAAAGCGCCTTTATTGTGGCCAAAGAGTTCTGATTCTACTAAATTGGGAGAAATGGCGGCACAATTTACAGGTACGAAGCGCTGTTTGGCCCGGTTGCTGCATTTGTGGATGTAACGGGCTATCACCTCCTTGCCCGTGCCTGATTCCCCTGTCAGAAGGACCGTGGAGTTTTTGTTGGCCACTTTCTCCACGATACCTATAATTTTTTTCATGGGTTCTGATTCTACAATAAGGATATCCTGTTGTGATTTTTTTTCCAACTGATCCTTCAAATTTTTATTTTCTGAAATCAGTTGTCCTACCTGCAAAGTGCGTTCAACAGCCAGCAGAATCCTCTTTTCCTCAAATGGCTTGGTTATAAAATCAACAGCACCCATCCTCATTCCTTCAACCGCTGAATCAATAGATGCGAATGCGGTTATAAAGATGAGAGGTGTAGGGATATTTTGTTCTTTCATCCACTTCAAGAGGTTCATGCCATCTATATTGGGCATCTTTATATCTGAAATAACGACATCAAAAGTTTCCGGGCCTGATAACATGGTTTGGGCCTCACGCCCGTCAGCGGCCTCTGCCGTGGTATGCCCTGCTACATTCAGCATTATGGACAGCAGGTGACGAATTTTTTGTTCATCATCTACAATAAGAATATGTGCCATGATGTTACCTGTGCTTTAACGGAGATACGGTTTTTTGGGCAAAATTTTTGAAAGTTGTTTTCCTGGCCGTACTTGCCTGAAACAGTCTAAGTTTAGGGTCATGGGCAGATATCCAATCTTGAGTTCTTTTTGGACAACAAGTTTTGTTTATGCCCCTGTGGACCCGTTGCCCTCTTGGTCACTATGTCCTGATGTGGCGGTTTGTGTTTTGGCGAGTGGAATTTTGATGGAAAATATTGTGCCACCTCCTGGATTGTCAGCAACATTTATTGAACCTTTATGGCTTTTTATCGTCCTGTGAACGAACGCAAGTCCCAGGCCACATCCTGTTGCCTTGGTGGAAAAAAAGGGATTGAAAATCTTTTCCTTTAGTTCATCCGGTATCCCTGTCCCCTGATCTGATATTTTTACCATCCAGAATTTTTCTGTATGTGTGGAACTTACGGTGATGACTCCTGGGCTTTCCACCATGGAATCGCAGCCGTTCCTGATGAGATTGGTAATAGCCCTTGTGAGGAGATCACGGTCAGCTTCCACTGTGCATGTGGCCTTTTCAATGTCTGCATCTATTTTGCAAGTTATTTCTGGTAATAATTTCATTCTGTTAACAATATCATCCAGCATGGCATTGGCATCTACCTCCCGATAAACTGGCGTGGAAGGTCTTGCAAAGGTTAAAAAATTTTCTATAAGGGCGTCAAGTCTGCTGATTTCATCCTCAATGTAATCAATCATGGTGTTTCGTGTTGCGCTGTCAATATGGTCTTTCTTGAGGATGTCTGTAGAGCCCTTGATAATACCAAGAGGATTTTTGAATTCATGAGCAATCAGCATGGAAAATTTGCCCATTTCAGCCAAAAAACGCTGCCGGGCCACTTTTTCATTGGCTGCTGCAAGGGCAAGGTTACTCTCTTTTATTGAGTCTAGCATCTTGTTGAATGCGGAGGTGAGTTTTTGGACTTCAGGTATGTTGCCGGATGGTGCCCTAAGATCTGTATTACCGGCTGCTATCTCCTGCGATATTCTGGCAAGGCCCGTTATTTCTCTGACGATTGACCGGGAAATAAAGTAATACACTATGCCCCCCAGCCCTGCGAGAATAATCATTAAAAGAAAAAACTTCCGGGTTATGGAAACTCTGATTTGCTGCAATTTGTATGTGCTATACGTTATGTGTACAGTTCCAATTGGCTTTACATTGAACATATTTTCAAGTTGCTTTAAGACCTCGTTGGAAAAAAAGCTGTTGGCATTGATCATCTTTCTTGGCACAACCTGCGTGTCCAGGGTTTCAAATGGGCCGGGAATGTCCTTGCTGACAGAAAGAATGACCTGTCCTCTGTCATTGGTTATTGAAATGGATTTGATATCACTTTCTTCATGAATCAATGAATGGGCGAGTTTTTTCAACCAGAATCTGTCACCGACCAATAACGATGTCTCGGCATTGGAGACCAGATATTTTGCCATAAGGTTAATGTGTTCCTTGAAGCGGTTTTCTATGAAGCCTGTGGCTATGTCTATGCCAATTGCGCCGAGTACAAATGTGGTTGCGAAGATCAGGAGTATGGCCGGAACGACAATACGGGTATGCATCCCTGGGTTTTTCATGCCTGTGTCTCAAAAGATATATCTGGAATTTTAGAAATTGATGCTGAACAGTGAATAAAGAAGACTGATAATGATTCCACCAATAATGATGCTTACAAACAGAATAATCAGTGGCTCGGCGAGAGAAACGAATTTTTTTAGGTCCCGATTTACCTCATCCCCCAGGATATCAGCTATTTTAATGCTCATTTCATCCAGACGGCCGCTTTCTTCAGCTACACGCAGCAAGTTTACCACAGAGGAAGGGACGAGATCGTCACCTGAAAGGGAAGCGCTCATACTCTTTCCCTTGCGGACATCAAGCAGGACTTCGTTAAATTTTTTCTTGAGCGAGTCGGTTATCAAGGATGAAAGAGAGAGTTCGAGTCCCTTGTCGATTGGCAGTGAACTTTGAAGTGCCATGCCAAGGATACGAAAATATATGGCATATTGGTATGAAAGTAGCAATCTGCCAATTCCGGGGGTTTTAATCAGCAGTTTTTCCAGTTTCTCTCTGAATTCAGCCTGTCGCAGCAACTGCATGCCCAGGGCCGTGGCGCTTGCCACAATCAGCAAGGCACTTCCGGTACTCAGCCAGAAATGGTTGCTGACGTAAAACATGGCCTTCATAATGACAGGCATTTCTTTGCCCATGTCTAAGAACATACGTGCAAATCTTGGTACGGCAAAATAAATGATGAGCAGTACGGATAGACAGGCGGTAGAGAGCAGGATCAAAGGATAGGTCAGGGCTGATATGACAGATTCTCTAAGTTTGATTTCCCTTTTGATCAGAGACGCTACCGCCGTCAGGCTTTCAACCAGTTTCCCGCTTTCTTCACCTGCTCTGATGGTGGCGGCAATGTGCTTTTGAAAGATATCCGGGTTTTCGGCCAGCATGTCCGATAACTTTTTGCCGGATCTAAGGCCCTTGTGGACATCTGAAATGAATTGCTGGAATCTGGCTGAAAAAGACGCCTCTTTCGAAAAGATTTCAAACGCCTTTTCCAGAGGAACACCCGCGTCAAGGTATGTTGAAAGCTGATCAAAAAGTGCGTGTATTTCTTTTCTTGATAATTTATGCCGCCATCCGGTTAAAATAAAACGGTTGAGCAGGTTTTCCTTTACGTCTATAGCTACCCGGTTTTGCGATGCCAGTTTCCTGTAGAGTTCATCCAGGCATGAGGCATTAATGTCTATTGTTTCTTCCACTCCAGAACGGTTGCGCACCGTCACACGGTAAGAGCGGGAGCCCCTGTTCATGATGCCAACCATTTATTCATAGCTAAAGATGTCGCTATCCTGACCGGTGCCCCCGGGTTTGCCGTCACGACCGTAGGACATGATTATGAAATCCAGTCCCTTGTTTTTTACCTCCTGATCGTCACGTCCAAGGTAAATGAAATCATGATCCCATGCGTCTTTGGGCAAGTTCAGCTTTTTCAGGTAAGGACCACGCCATCTGGTACGGCTCACCCCGGTAGGTCGTTTGAGTAGTGCTTCAAGCCCCTGTTCAGTGGTGGGGTATTCACGCATGTCCATGTAATAGGACTCAAGGGCAGATGAAAGCAGTTCTATCTGGGCCTTGGTGGTTTTAACATTTGCTTCCTCTACTTTTCCTGTGAATTTTGGAGATACCAAGGCTACCAGCAGACCTATAATCACCATAACGATTAATAGTTCCAAAAGGGTGAAACCGGCTTCCTGTTTACGAAATTTTAATGCGTTTTTCCTGTTCATTTTCAAATTTCTCATTTATCCACGTCTGCTTGGAATAGGCGCGGAATTTTCAGAATTGATAGTTTTGAGGAGTTTCCCTCATGGTTGCATAATCAAAGCGGGACGGAGACGTTGGATGCCATTGGATAGCAGTCCCCTGACTGATCTCCGCCAATCTTGTTACTGTCACGTTTTGATCTTATGTATTGGTCATGGCCAGGCTGAATATCTTCATTTCTATCAGCAACTTTCCCCTGGAAAGTTTAAGGTAGAGCCTGGGAGCAAAGAGATATTTGTCACGATTATATTCCAACCTTGCGAGGAATGCATTAATATCGGTCATCCTGTTTGCTTCTCCATATACAGCCATTCTGATCATGTAAAGATTGTCGGCTATTTTTTCCGGTTTTTCAATGTTGGTCCTTGCGATTGATATATGATTGGCCGTGGCAAGAGACTGAATCATTTTTTGAAGTTTAGCTGCTGTTACGTTGATATTCCTGCCCCTGAAAAGTTTTTTTTCAAGGGTTTCAATTACTTGAATGTTGGCATGATGAACTTCTTCTATATGCTGTTTTTCGTTCAGCAGTGCCTTGTAACGTTGGTATAGCTGGCTTTTGGTCTCAAAACGGTCCCTGATTGTGTAATATTCATCCAGGCCAGGAATCTTCAGCTCCATCTTTCCTCTGACCAGCACTAATAAAAGGAGGATGATGGCGATTAGAGCAAAAATTTTTTCTCGTGATGTGGAGCCGACAAATTTTATCTTTTTCATTATTTGCCCTTCAGCCATTCATGATGGTATATTTTTATGCTGTGATCTGAGGCAATTATAACCAGTCTATGATATGAACTGTCATTGAAAGTATATCTGTTCATAAGCTCTTCGTAAAGATGCTCACCGAGGAGAATGCGGAGATTTTGTTCATTGATAGTCTCGGTATGTCTAAACTCTATTATACTTTTCACCATAGCCATGTCTCCACACACGGCATATATGACAGGCGGTGGAGCATAGTTGAAATTGATTTCCCTTGAGTAAGGCGTAACATATTTGGAAAGTTTTTCCGCTATTGCCTTTGTTATTCCCCTTACCAAAAGGAGTTGGTCAATAGAGGTGAAATTAGTGTTGGCGCAGTGATAAGGCGGGGTAAGTGCTTGATAGAAATTGTCCTCTGCCCCGTTTGGGCGTTCTATGTTGTCCATGTCTTTCCAGTCCATAAGCGAGTCTGCTATTATCGCAGCCCGTTTGTCCTGAATGCCTATGGTCGTACATAAACGGTATAGTTCATCGCTATTTGTGGCATTTAGGGGCAAGAAGGCGTTAGCATTGTCAATGAAGATTTTGCAATGCCCCACGGTAATCTGGGAGGTTCCGGCCATCTGGCCCTTATGCAAAAAGGTGATCAAGGTTTTTCTCAGGCTGTAGAGTTCATTTTGCAGGGCAAGTCTGGTTTCGTACACCTCTTCTATATTCATGATTTCCTTGCCATTGCGGGATAGAGTAAACGCCAGGGCCATGACTGCCACGGTGATCCACAATACGTAGAGAAGTACGAATCCGCTATCTGATTTAAGAAAATTTCCCGGACTGCGAAGAGGGCGCATAATAAATGCCTCAGCGAAACGGTTTATCCGGATCAGAATACTATAATCCATTTTTTCCCATCATCATTTTGAAGTATTATTTTCAGATAGTCCGGTTTGTGTTCGTCCTGTACGTTCAACCGTTGGAGCAGCTCGGGTGGGAGATAATGGAATGAGGGGTGGAAAAATGGGATGGTTTCCGTGTAGAACCAGGAAGCGGCATTCTCTCCCTTTCTGGCAAAGGATAGCAACGGCTTGTCCTTCCAATCCTCCGGCATGAATATTTCAGGAATTATGGTGATGCGAAGTGTGTCACCGTCTCCGGAAAGGCGCACGAGTTCTCTGCCATAGCCCAGGATGTCAGCAGTGGTGGAAAAAAAGACCTCGTTGTCCCGGATAAGAAAGGGACGAGTCCTGTTTTCCCCCATTCGTTTGAGGGTATCCAGGACGAGAGTTATTTTCAATTGGGTTTGCCGTGTTTCATCAACTCGTATCTCATCCTTGGAGACCTGCCGATAAATGCCCATTGCCACAGCAACTACTCCCACACTCGCAGTAATCGCCAGTAGCAACTCCATCAGGGTAAATCCTTGTTGTCCCCTCATTCTGCAACCCGCATAACCTCTTCCATAGTGGTAAGTCCCTTGAGGCATTTATCAATTCCATCTTCAGTCATGGAACGGAAGCCGTTTTTTCTGGCAGCCTCCTCTATTGCAGAGGCGGAGGCATTTTTCAGTATAAGACGTTGGATTTCATCTGTAACCTGAATGATTTCATAGATGCCAAGGCGGCCTTTAAAGCCGGTATTGTTACATTTTTCACATCCGCGGCCCCGGAAGAATGTTGCATCTTTATCAATGCCGAAACGTTCCCGGATAAGGGCGGGGATGGGCTGTTCTTCCCGGCAGTGCTGACAGATCCTGCGAACCAAGCGCTGAGACACGGTTCCAAGTATGGAGGCTGCTCCAAGAAATGGTTCCACCCCCATATCTATGAGGCGGCTGAATACCTGCGATGCCCTGTTGGCGTGCAGGGTGGAGAGTACGAGGTGCCCGGTAAGCGCTGATTGGACGCTGATAGATGCTGTTTCCGCATCACGCATCTCTCCAACCAATATTACATCAGGATCGTGTCGCAACATGGAACGGAGGCCGCGTGCAAAGGTGAGACCCGCTTTTTCATTTATCTGTATCTGGGTAACTTCCGGAATCTTGAATTCAACAGGATCTTCAATCGTGACTATCTTTATGGATTCGTCAAGTAGCATCTGGAGACATGCGTATAGTGTGGTGGTTTTGCCTGCCCCTGTAGGACCGGCCACCACGATCATGCCATAACTTTTTTTGAGCAGCTCATTCATCTGTTGCCTGGACAATTCTGAAAAGCCAAGATATTCCATGTCCAGGTTGATATTCTCTTTATCAAGTATACGTAATACCACTCCCTCACCATGAACTGTGGGAATAATTGATACCCTGACGTCAACGTCCTTGAAGGAGGTGGCAAGTTTTATGGAGCCGTCCTGTGGAATACGTCTTTCAGAAATATCCAGGTTGGCGAGTATCTTGATACGGCTGATAATGGCAGAGGCCATACCTGAAGGGGGGGAAGGAAAATCGTGCAAAATGCCGTCTATTCGGTAACGTAGTTTAAGGTCATTGCCTCTTGCCTCGAGATGAATATCACTTGCTCCCATTTCTACGGCTCGGCTGGTAATATCACTGACTACCCTTACAACCGGGGCTTCGGAGGCGATATCGATCATGTGTTCGACATCTTCCACTTCATTGTTATCTGACTCGTCCTCCTGGAAGTACTCAGACCAGAAGCGGTTGATTTCTTTTTGAGGTGTAAGGGAGAGGGATATCTTTTTCCCTATCCCTATCTCAATGGTGCGGAGGAGCATGGTGTCAGTAGGGTCATACAGGGCAATCAATATGCTATCTTCCCTGTTTTCGAGCGGGACCAGGTTGTTGCTTACAAAGAAATCAATATAATCTTCCCATTCTTCCGGGACAAAGTTGTCAATGTCCAGCTCTACTACTTCCAGGCCACAAATGCCTGCTACAATGCCGATCAACTCTTCTTCAGAAAACAGTCCGACCTCAGTTGCAAGTTGCATCAGCCTTCTGCCACTGCGTTCCTGCATCTGCAAGAGATTGTTACGGTTGGCTTCTGACAGATGCCCCTTTTCTACTAATATCTGAACCAGTTTTTTTTCATTCATCTCTTTTGGCTCCACCCCGGTACGGCAGGAAGACAGCGTTTATCTGAGGACCATAGAAGCAGTGAAACACCTTAATCAATCGTGTGAGCGTACAATATCGCAAGCGATCATGCTAAAATATTTCTTCGGATAGGCCACCATCTCGCAGGCTGACGGAATCGGCCATTACTGATTTCAAGCGAAAATCAGGATGGTGTGTTTTTGTTTCGAGGTATCAGGTATCGAATCATGGTGATGCTGTGTGAGTGAGTGTCAACCTGGAGTGTGAACCTGTAGAACAGTGGCATGGCCCCGAATTCAACCCTTTCCAAGCGCGCCTTCCATTTTCCCCAAGGAGTTTTTCCTTCGTACTCTCGAAATTTTTCATCCTCATTGAGATGTGGAAATTCTGGGTAGTCCGCAGACAACTGATAGGGCAAATCCTGAATCAGTGTGGCGGTCCTGGTGTATAGGTGCAGTCGTTCCGTCATGGCTGCAGCATTAGATTTGTGGAAGTTGGTTAGTGCCAGTACGCTGCCGGCAACGAGTGCAAGCATTGTAATGGCTACCATAACTTCTATAAGGGAAAAACCACTGTTATCCATGTTGGTTGCTGCACGGGTTTTGTGGTAAGGCAGGCACAGATGATACGGTAATCTTTCGAATCTGCCGTAATATAAATGAATATTCACGGTGTATTCCCATGTCATGCGTATTCCACTCTGACTGGGTGGAGAAACAGAAAGCCTAAGCTGATAGGATATGTCCTGGGGCCTGGCTGTCCAGGGTAGCAGTGTTGCCGTGTTTTTTTACTGTAAAATTTATTTGAAAACGTTCCACGCCCTTCTTGTCCCTCACAACTGGAGTGGCAAATTCCGCGCTTTTGATGAATGGCAGACCTGAAATTGCTTCCATCACGTCACTGGCAGCGCTGGAGATACCTGTTATATATCCTCTGCCGTCATCTATAAAAAATTCGGTAAGGTATGTGTGATCAGGCAAAACGCTACTGATCCTGTTCAGAACTATGTACGGAGATACATATTCATGGTTTAGTCTTTGAAGGAAGATTGCGGTATTTTCGATTTTTCTGTTGCGCTCAAGGAGTATTTCCACTTGTTTAGTCTCGTTTTGCAACTTTTTAATATCTTCCGTTATCTTTTCAAGGCCGTGCATGTTTTTGTAATATACTGAAAGGAAAAAGAAAAGAATGGAAGTGCAAAGCAAGAATGAGGAAACCAGAACACGCAGGGCAATTCCAGGAAAGGGTCTGCGTCCTCTAAAATCCTTGCCCATGCCATGTGGAATCAACTTGAACAGCGCGGCTCCCCGGGCGATTCTTTCCGGTGTTTCATAGACTATGGCATTGTCAGGAGTATTTTCACAGTAATCAATGGAAGATATCCGGCCATCTTCAAGGACGACGACAAGCCACATGGAATCGACAGGCACTGCTAATATCCCGTCCGGTCCTTTGGTCCAGAGATAATCGACTATGGCCGCTTCAAGCGTGGAGATAAATAGGACCTTTCCGCTGGACCCGTTTGGGGCGATTTGCTTTGTGAGTTCCCCCCATTTTTTCTCATCAATTGCGATTACAAAGGAGTGATCCCGTACCGGCAGAATGCGCCATATTATTTTATCGGACCTAAAAGGAAGAAATCTTTTTATCTGGCCAGCAATCACCGATTCTTTCGTGGCCGGTATATCAAGCATCCGAAACGCAAAATAGTTCATGGATATAGCCACGGTTTTGCGCGATGAGTCACCTGTGACTGGCTGGCACTTGAGATTTTTCCCGGTTATTCCAACATTAAGGCAAACCAAACCCTCCTCACCGTAATAGCAACCCGTTGTTGAAGCAACTAATAGATTGTTGATGTTCATGGATAGGTCGTTACTGTATTAGCGGTTCAGGAGACTGGCTGTTGGTAACTGATATCGCGTGCCTGGAATACGCTCGGCTGACACTGTCCGAGAATCTTTTCAAGGTGTCGGGTGATCGGATGATATAGGGTGTCAGGAAGAGAACAAGCTCTGTCCTTGTCAATTTATCCTGCCTCGCACTGAACAGATATTTTATTACAGGGATATCTGATAGAAAAGGTACAGAATCCCTTGACCACAGGTAGGAATTTTTCATCAGTCCGCCAATGAGTATGGATTCTTGGTCATTAAGCATCAGATGAGTCTGAACCTTTCTGGTGCTGAATTCATAGGATTGGAGGTCAGCTACCAGCGTGACTGGTTTTGCGTTGGATAACTCTTGATCAACAATTATATCTATTTTGTTGTCACCAGCGAGGCGTGGAGTCACCTTGAGGACCACTCCAGCATCCTTGTATTCTATGGAAGGTTTGTTGGCTGTAGTTCCCTCTTGTTGTACGTCAGTGGCAAGAAAGTCTTTGACTACAGGTACTTGGTCTATAATTTCAATGGAGGCGCTTTCCCCGCTTTTTACGAGTATATGAGGGGTTGCCACTATGCGCGCATCCTGATCCTTGATCATGAGTTTCAGCACACTATAAAACTGTTTGGCTGTGATGGCTAACGTGAGTGTATCTGTGGTGACATTGCCCATTGTGCTCCCGAAGGTTACGTCACCACTCCGGACGAACCAGTTGAATCCCAGGCTCGTCTCGTCATTTAACACGATTTCAGCAAGTACGGCCTTTATGTATATCTGGGTCGGGGCTTTATCGATATCTGCAATTATATCAAGAGCCTTTTGATACAGATCGTGAGATGCCTTGATGATCAGCAGGTTGGCCTTCTGATCGACAAAGCATTCAAACCCTTTATGTTCATCCCTTTTGGGTTTAGGAAATATGGAACTCAGCAAGACCTGAAGATCTTTTGCCTGAACATATTTGGGTTGGTAATGATAGAATGACATGTTCGCCGGGTTGTTGTTTTCCTGATCCAATATCCTTATCCAGGTATCAAAAAAATTAAGCGCAGTGGGTGTGCTGGCCAGGATTACGACTTTGTTCAACCTCGGCAACGGGATCAGGCGTACGGAGGACGGCTCTTTCACAATAAACAGGTTGTATTCGTTCAGGAGTTTTTGAAATTCTTCAGCTACATCCGCAACTATGGCATGATGGAGGGTATAGATTCTGGCATACTTGTTGGCAAAGAAAGGTACGTCGAAGGTTCTGACTATATTTTTGATCTTTTCTATGTTGGCCGGATAGTCCTGGATAAAGAGGATATTGCTTCCCTGGATAGTGACCATTTTCCCTTCAGCCGTGACAAAATTTTTTAACAGGACCATGAGGTTTTCCACCTGCACAAAGTGAGGAGATAAAATCAGAATGTGCAGGTCTGATGAGACGACTGACTTTTTGTTGATGGGGATTACGTGATATACTCCCGCCTGCAGGACAAGGCTAAGATTGACCGAATTCAGGGTCAGGCGTAGGGCATCAACAATATTTTGCCTGGTAAAATTCCCGTTGAGATTTATAGAAATCCTGGGATTCGATTTGGCGTCAAGGATGTATGACCCATCAAGACAGTCCACAATCAGAGTGTCCAGCAGGTCTTTCAAACCAACATCCTGAAGTTGTATGGAGAGTGGGAATTTTTTTTCTTTTGATCTGTTATTACCAATCTTGCGTGGTGCCTGGGACGATTCCGCAGCATTTTGGGGGCCGGTAAATGTGATGTCACGGCTGGAGGTCCCTTCTGATGCAACCTTCTTGCCCTCTTTTATTGACGAATTGTTTTTTTGTTGCGGCTTTTCATCGTGGAAGTCTATATCCCTTTCTTTTGAAAGGTTGTACACCATGGCTAATTGTTGATTTTCATAGCGTTTCCAGTCACCAGATATGCGGCTGTGGCTGCCCATACCGTTCTGTACCGCGCATCCGGAAAAGGTGAGCAGGACGGGAGCCAATACCAGTATGTAAATAAGCGCCGAATTTATCTTCATGAAGCTGATTCAGTGTGTGTCAAGGTGGTTATTGGGAATTTTGCTGGAAAATTTTCTTTAGCTCAAGAATGAAATTCAATTCATCTTCCCTGGAATAGGATGTAGGTGATGAAGTTTGGGTGGAGGAAGGAGATGTGGTGGTGGAAGATATTCCAGTAGCCCCGGATGTGGTGGGAGAGGGGTTCTCTGCTTCCCTCTCGTTTACGCCTTTGCCAAATCTGCCACCTGCGGTACGTCTATGATTTTTTTGCATCCTTTTGTTGTCCCTGTCAACAGTTTCTGTTTTTTTATTTTTTTTCGCGGATGTGGTTGGTGGTTTGGCGTCACCCTCCTCTGCAGCAAGATTTTTCAGGTACAAATCAATGTCAGGGGCAATTATGATCTGTCCCTCACCTGAATATAATTTCCCGTGAGATTTTTTCAGGGTAAACAGCAGATTTATGTCTTTACTTGTGAAGACCACGTGTCGTTTTCCAATGTAGGCTACCTTGAATTGTTTGTATGTGTCACCTTCGGATAGCCAAAAGCTTTTTTTGCTGCTGTTCAGATCTTTCACGAGGACCTTTTTGGTATTTTTGATAACCACTATACCATCAATTTCCAGTTTCAGTATGGGAGATTTTTTTTCATTTGCCGATTTTGGTTCCTCCCAGTCGTTATGGTCCGGGGTGAATGGATTGAGTTCCCCCTTGACCTCGCCGCTGCCGGCAAGCAGGATTTTTTTTTGCACAGGAGCTATCACACCAATGGTATCATGTTGTTCATATTCTCCACCAGAGGGAGGTATGGAGACATCACCCATCAGGTTTTTAATACCCATACCCCCCAAAAAGACTATAACGAGCAGGGATATTATCTGGAATGGATATAGAAGACGCTGATATACTTTTTGAGTGGTCATTTTATCCCCTTGGATGTGGGTGGTCGCTCTTTTCCTCTGGTGGTATTTTAGGTCAAGCTTCTTTATGATTTGGCGCGATGAAGTGGGTGTAGAAGGTGGGTTTTACGGGTTTTTTATATCAGATATGTCACTGATTCCGAATATTCCCATTTTGAAAATTAACTCCTCCTGCCCTGACTTAAATATTACTTCTGTAGGTCTCATAATACCGTGTTGGTCAATTTCGATACTGGTTTCCTGATAGACGGTTATATCTCGTGGCAATTTTATGAATTTTTTACCTGCATGGATGCCATCTTCAGCAATTTTTATAAGAATTGGTTGATCGGTAGAATATGCCCTGAACTCGGCCGAAGTGAGCAACTCTTTGAACATTATAGGAAAAGTATCAGATCGATCAATGATATTGTGAGGAAGAATAAGAGAAAATATGATACCTGTCAACAGGACCACCAGCAACATCTCCAGGAGGGTAAAGCCCGCCTGGCCAACAGAGAAAGGAGAAGTCATCTCATTTCTCATACAGCTTATGAAGGTCCTCCATGTCAACCCTCCCGTCTCCATTCAGGTCGTAGTGAGGGTCATAAGCGCCCCCAAAAAGAATTGCCCTCACCA
Source organism: uncultured Desulfobacterales bacterium (assembly GCA_964638145.1). GTDB lineage: Bacteria > Desulfobacterota > Dissulfuribacteria > Dissulfuribacterales > QOAL01 > S144-17. Next base: position 66,249 of record CAZXAK010000045.1, read on the forward strand.
GGGAGTTGGTATCGTAAGTGTCCTGGGTATTGTTGGAATAGAGATACTGAACGTCGTCAAGACCGATTTTGCCGTCACCGTTGATATCGTACTGTTTGTCATAACCAGAACCGAACAGAACCGCTTCGAGGACTGAATCAAAGTCTGTCTGCCCCCTGTCAAGTGAGAATACGGGTTTTTCCGGCTCTGGGAACTCGCTGGGACTGCCAGCACTGTCGGAAGGTTGATAAAGCATCTGAATATCGTTTATATCCACCTTCCCGTCCTTGTTGATGTCAAGCTGCTGATTGGCTGTGTCTCCCACTAAGATGGCCTGAAGTATCACGCTGGCGTCAACCTTGTCCTCTGTGGTGGTCTGGCCCTGTTGATACAGGGCTTTTACGTCATTGATATCTACTTTTCCGTCACCATTTACATCGAACTGGGCTTCATATCCGGTTCCGATGAGGATATGGCGCAGGACTGTGTTGGCATTTACGTCCGGAATTGATGACAGATACTGGTCGGCCCCTGACATGATGAGATAGATTGCCCGAACATCATTATCATTGACCCTGCCATCCCCGTTGATATCATATTCCTGTTTAAATCCTCCATACATCAGGATATATTGCAATATTTCAGCGGCATCAGAGGAGTCAACCTTGTTGTCGTTGTTGACGTCACCTCTCAGTGGTGCTTTTGGTTTCTGTTCAACAACCACTACCGGTTCATCTGACTCAGTTTGTTTTTTCCAGGGCTGGCTGCGCGTCACCTTGAGCACCAGATTCTTTGATTCTCCGCTGCTTATTCCGGTTATGAAATCGAGTTTGTGTCCATTGAATATGGTGTCGCCCTGTAGGGGATCTGCGTAATATTCTGTTTCACCAAGTTTTGCATACCGGAACTGGAGCTCCTTTCCAACGTCCGTTTCATCACCGCATACATAGATTGCAAATTCAATAACCTTGTCTTTCTTTGCGAGTGTACCGGGATTGTCTGCCGTGCTGCCAGCATATGTATATACAGTTTCAGACTGGCCTGTTTCCTCGTTGGATGTCGGTTCCTCGATTGTTTGAGCTGTTGTCGGGTTGTCAGCGCTGAAGTCTCCTGCCGAGATGGCTGTTGAGGAGCTTTCCTGATCCTGTGCGACATCGACAGTATCCACGAAATAGGCCCTCAATTCATCCTGGCTTGAGTAGTTGATGTTCCACAATGTGCCCTTGAATATCGCCTGGTATTGGCCCGGTGCGCAACTGGCATGCAGATCAGTGGAGTATAAGGCCAAACCTAAAAAGAAACAGGTGCCAATGAAATTTAACGCAATATTTGCAAGCCTGAAATTTGCCATTATTGATAGCCGCCCTGATCCGTCAGTCATTATGGTTAGCCTATATCAGTCCGCCCCTATTTTTCGGCCCCGGTTTGTTAGAGGTCCGGATGCGCAGCAGGGCATCCTGCAATGCATTATCTATTTTATATGCTTTATATGTCTGTTCAGTCGGGTATTTGCACCGGGGCGTTGAATGTTTTGACGAATTAAAAAACTTGTAGCCCCATCAAAACAGGGTGTCAAGCTACTTTTCGGCAAAAACCCTTTTGGAGTTTAAGATTTTTTGAGTTGAAATTTAGGAAACCCGTCCACTGTAATTGAATTGTACCAGCATACTCTGCCATATTTACCAGAAAATTTTCACGAACACAAGTCAGGTCCTGTGTCCGGTAAGGTTGGAACTGGCTGGTGCAGGAATGGCCGACTGCCGATTTGTGCGCCATGGGGATCTGGCTGAATATAACCAGCACTGGTTGCTATTGACCAGGTGTTTATGCGGGGCCGGGTAGGCGTGAAGGTGTACTACGGTAATGGCTGCTGAATATTTTTCAATATATTAAATTGGTTACGGCTGCGTGTGGATGTGCGGCAGGCCGTTGACAAGGATGCGTCTTTGCTGGCATGCAAGTTGCTTCATGTAAAAATTTGAAATTATGGTCTGAGCGTGAAACGCGCTTGGAAGTTCATTCAATCTTTTAATTTACAGGAGGTACTTTATGAGTATCAAGAAAGGGAGCGTTTGGAAGACGTATCTGGCCCTTTCGGCAATGTTGCTATTTGTCGTTAGTGCCGGCGTCAGCGCTTTTGCAGCTGACTATGCGTTGACCACGCCAAGTACTGTCCATGCCGTGGATGGCTCTACGGCAATGAAGGTAAAGGTCGGGACCAATGCTACAGGTAGCGGCAACAAGGTCCTGGTTTTTACCACAGGTACAGGTAAACTCGAAACTACCAATGCCTCAAACGCGGGCGCTTCCGCCTCAGGCGGTGTTGTTACTTTCCCGGCCATGACCGGACTGGGAGTAGGCGATACCGTCAGGGTTCTGACCTCGGACAGCAAGGTCTCAGCCCCGGTGATGGTAGGCGGAGCAGCAAGCGGTTCGCCTTTGGAGGCGGTTCTTGGCATCGCAGAGCAGACTGATGCGGCAGGTACAGCAGCGCATGCAGTGTTGTCTGCTGCTAAAGCAGATAACTATTCCGGTGCCATCTACATCCCGCTTCGTTCCAACATGGCAGGCGGCAATATTCCCATCAATAGCGAGGTGACAGACAGCATTTCAGGGAATGCTTTGCTGACAGGCGATATGGCCGTGCAGGCAGACAACCCGTTTGTTATCTCCGGTACAGGTGATGGGGCAGATGCTGATTTTACCACCGGATCCAATATCATTATTGCCCAGCATGCCCTTGGGGATGCAGCCGGCAATGATCTGAGTACGAACAATCCCCTTACAATTGCTAATGCCAATATCGCAAAAGGTGGTTCATCCACTGCACAGCAGCTCTATGACCTGAATACAGGCGCGGCAGGTGTCTCCCTCATTTCTGTCACAAATACCAAGGTGACGTTTGCTGGCAAGGTTGGTATTGGAGGGACGGCTCTGGCCAACAGGCTGGACGGACTTGCGATAGAGAAGGCCGACAACAAGTTTGTTGTGAAGGTACTCGCTACCAATGGAACTACCTACGGGGTCAACCCGACCACAGCCTTTATAGACTGGGATACCCTTCAGATTTCCATTCAACAGGGAGTAACTGTCAGCAAATGGGACAGCACTGCTGGTACATTTGATACCACAGATCAGAAAAAACTTTTTGTCAATACTGATGGATCATGCTATCTGACCCCTGTCAGTGCGACTTACACGACTCTGACCCAGATACTCAAGCTTACCAAGGCAGAGAAGGCTTCAGCCGGTATTGACGATGGCACTACTACCGGTAGCGGATCGGGAATCGCCATAGCGAATCTGGATATCGAGATGCTGGCAGGTGCTCTGCGCAATGCTGCCAGTCAGCAGTGTGCGGCAGTGCCCACTGTGAATGTGATAGACCAGGCCCCGCCATGGGTGTATGATGCCAGGACCAGGACCGATGCAACTGTTGCAGCCAACGACGGTTCTGCCATGGTCAATTTCATTGACCTCTATATGACTGAGCCTGGTACTCCTGGTTTGGATACTGCAAAGCTCAGGATTTGGGCGGACCTGAATGGCGATGGTGCCATCAATGATACAGGCGCATCTCCTAACAATGAAGCAACCGATGGCGATGAAATCCTCACGGTTAGCTCAGCCAATGTAACAATGACAGCCAATGGCGATCATGGCGGTGCGGCTGACATTATGAGTGTCAATGTGCTTGCTGAGAGCGCAAATTGGACAGGAAACAGTAATGTTATAACCCCGGATACTGCACTTCGTATTCGCCTGACGGCTGATGTTGACCGCTCTGCCTTCTTTACGGACGTAGCAGGCAACATGTATGAGCCGTTTGATGGTGACAGCAGTTACGATCTGGCACGTTACGACCTGTTCGATGACAGAACAACCATAGATAATACAGTTCCAATTGATCCTGATTACAGCACTGACTGGCCAGATGCCATCAAGATGACAGCTTCTACCTATGGCGCTGCCATTACTGACAAGGCACCAGCCGGTATATCTGAACTGAAGCTGGTCAAGAACCAGACCGATCCTACTACTGCCCTCGTGTATATCAAGCTTAGTGAGCCTGCAACCATCCTTGATTTCGATGGAACCGGCGATGCAAAACTCACAAGGGCAAATGAACTGTTCGTCTTCCATGACACAAGTGCTGGTGCTGATAAAGACTTTACCGGTACACTGTACAGGATGGTGGCGGGCAAACTGAACGATATTGCTACCAATGGTATCGTTGTGGGAACGAATGTGGAGTCTGACCTTGATGGCGCTGCAGGGACTGAGTTTATCCTTCAGATGGACTTCACGAGCCCAGGTATCACAATTGCCACAGGTTCAGATACCCTGAAGGTGCAGACCTGGTCAGGCAAGATAAAGGACGCAAACGGTAATTCCACTGTTGCTACTGATCCAAGGACAATTTCTGCTGCAAGTGCGGCTCCGTCCAAGCCTGAGGTAAGGCGTGTAATCTACTCTGCTGGCAACAGCTATGTGGATGTTTACTTCTCAACAGATGTACAGGCTGTCAACAGGAATACAGATAAGGCGGCTTCCGCAATTACAGAACTCAATGACGCATTCAGTGTTTACAACGGTTCAGGCGAGACCTATGCTGCTTCAGTGACATGTTCCATGACTCCTGGACGTACTGATGCCATAAGGCTTACCTGGACAACTGATGACAGGCTTGCGACAGATACTGGTCTTACCGTTAAGTATGATCCGGACAAGACCAACAACTCGGATGATGAGTATGCTGTTATTGGTCATGCAAGTGATCCGTCAGAGAGCTATCAGCTCACTTCATCATTCACCGCAAATGCAGTTGAGCAGGGTTTCACTGCCAAGACCGCAGACCTCAACATGGATGGTTATGTGGATGCCATTATCATTGATCTTGGTAGTGGCGTTAAGCTTGATACCAGTGTAACTCCAGTTGCATCCAACTTCTCCATCGTTACTTCCGAGTGGAGAGACTTCAACAACGATCCTAATGCAGATGTGCTGGTGAAGGGTGGCCAGACACTGCAGCCGTCAAGTGTGGAACTCAAGAATCATATTGATGCCACAGGTCAGGTTGACAGGACATTTATAGTCCTTCATTTTGATTCAGACTTTGACTGGAATCCGGATACCACCACAGTCGATACCCCCAAGACAGATGCCAATGGCTTTGCTACAATCAGCTACTCGGGCTCTGACATTTTGACTACAGGTGGAGTGCCGGTTTCAGCGTTCTACATCAGTGCTCTTACTGATGGTGCTGCCCCTGCAATCCTTTCCGCAAGGCGCAGTGCTGATACCATCATAATGGAATTCAGTGAGAATCTTGCTGCCAATATTAGTGGCTTAGATGACGCGTCAGGGTTCTTTGTATTCAAGGACACCAACGGTTACGTCATGGATATGACTGGCTGGGATATCGACAGCTACACTAACATGGTAGGGCCTACCGCAACCGTGGCAGGTACCAGGGCCAAAGTAGTGGTAGGGACCGAGGCATCCGGTTCTAAGACGGCTGACGATGTTGCGGCTTCTGCCGGATACGTTTATGTATCCCAGGCTTACGCTGTGGCGAATCCATTATCCTATACTGGTGAACCCATAAGGGACGCTCTAAGTAATAAAACTGGCGTTGGACCGTTTGACGCCTCGTCCCTGAAATATCTGACCTATGACAGCCTGACAGGCACAGGAACCAAGGTTGCTGTAAGTCAGGAAGTGCTGCCCGAGTTTGAAAGTGCACTGGCACTCTACAATGCGGATGGCTACTATGATCAGGTACTGGTAACCCTGAATGAGGGTGTATCCATCAAGAATCCGGATGCTGAAGGTGAATACCAGTTGGCCAACAGCTTCACCATAAGGCTCCAGACAGATGCCTCCGGTGCCTATCATGACCTGAAGCCTGATTCAGTAACCCTGTTGACTTCTGGCAATCAGTTGCTCCTCACCGTTTCACAGGGCAGACTGCTGTCAGCAACGAGTGGTACGGTAAAGCCGATTAGTGTTACTTACCAGGATAACAGCTCCAAGGGTTCATCATCCACATACGCTTACCTGCAGGATGCCGATGGTAACTATATGAGGAATGATGCCATAGCTGTATCCACTGCCATGAATGACCGTCAGGCCGATGTCAGGTCCATTGAGGTATCTGGTACGTTGAAGAACTTTGACAACTACCAGGGCGCTCAGATCAAGGCATATGAGGCCTATCGGTACGTGAATGTAACCGAGACCGCTACTTTGAAGATCAACTTCGAGTACGGACCTCTTGATAAGGAGACCCACGGTGCCTTCGGTATTGCAGCTCAGGGCGCTACAGACGACTCTCATCAGGAAGGTGTTTACACCGGTATCTACATGAGTGATGATGGTGTAAATCCGCCTGTAGGTTCTTGGGGAGTTTGTGGTAATCCTGCAACTGCTGGCGCACTGAAGACCTTGTTGGATCAGGGTGTTGCCTATATCCATACAACAAGCACTGGTACATCGTTCTGTCTTAACATCAACGCCAGTCCAAGATCCATATCCGGTGGTGACAAGGACGATGACGATGGCGTAACTTCCAATGTAACCGATTCCGTATTCAAGGTTGATATCACAAAGAAGGTCAACAAGGACGGAAGCACTACCTACACCCTGAAGGGACCGTATGGAATAACCGGTACTGCAACACATGCGCATATCCTCGTGGATAAGTGGTGTTTCTATGACGGTGATACCAACATTCCAGCGCTCAATGTCTGCGGACCTGCTGTCCAGGTGGGTACTACTGTGATACCGCTTGATGCCCAGGTGCCTGATTACAAGGTAGTGGCACGCGATCCGGTAGGTGCTCTCATGGCCAAGCAGCCACAGACCGATGCGGAGAAACAGATTGTATCCAGGATCACTGAGCGCAAGGTGGTTCTCGTATACGAGCCTATGAATTCCAAGAAGGGTTCAGTGCTTCTGAACGGTGTAACTCCGGATGTGGCAATTGATTACAACTTCTATGACTACGATGGTGCATTCAGCTTCGATCCTGATATGCACAATATCTTCGGTTATGTCATGAAGGTTGGGTCATGGAACCTGCTGCCTATCATTCCGGACAAGATGTACTATACGGATGCAAAACCCCCTGCTATGACAGCACCCAAGTATCCTAACGGAGATAGCAGGGAGACTGCCAAGGTCAGGGTAAAGCATCTCAATGATGTATTCATCGGCCTTACTGCCAAGAGAGGTGTACCCACCATACTGGCAGCCAATACGTCCATCTTCGGTCTTGATGCCAATGGCGTCACGTTCGGAGAAATGAGGGATGTGAAGAAGATCGAAGGCGGGTTTGCGTATGCCCTTAACAGCGTACCTTACTCACTCTACACCTTCGGTTATAACATGCCCAAGAGCGGTCTTGACGGTGGCGCAGCCATTACTGATAATGTAGTGGATGTGGATTCCAATGCCGCACGTTCCGGTAAGAATCTTGGCTGGAACCTTATTGCCAATGTAGAGGAAATGGACCTTACTTCTGCTGATCAGATAGACTACGTGGTAACTTTCAACGATGGTCTGTTTGATAGCTGGATCAAGGGCCACAATATCTACGAGTTCGATAAGGTCACCAAGGCATACAATGATGCTGATACTGCCAAGAAACTCGGTAAGGGCTACTTCTTCCATACAGCTCCATAGATAATAACCTGAACAGGTGGAGGACCTTGTTGGGTCCTTCGCCTTTGTTATTAAAGAAACCGGCATTCTCCTGGGAGGATGCCGGTTTTTTGTTGAACAAGGGTTACGCCGGGTGAGAAGTCGTTGCCATATCCCCATCCTATAGTACAATATTTTGGCGATTAAGAGATTTTTGAGTGTGTATCTTGAATTGCGTGAATTTTATCTTTAATTACAGTTAATTGTCTCTGTTTTGTGTAAAATTGTCCATCACCCGATGGGTTTGGCCTAACTGTTTTGCTGAACACACAATTTGCAACCGCTGCCTGACCCCCAATTTCGCATGATCTGCTGTGTCAGAGTCTTTGTTTACTGGTAATTTTTTTCTGCATAAAAATATAATTGGCCACGCGTTATTTTAATCATGAGATTTCACGATATTGTTTCACAGTCCGCTTTCAGAAGAGGTGAGGATGATTGGGATTATATTATATGTGCCCGGCATAATCCCCTGGACCTCAAACTAAGAGAGGTATACAGATATCGTGACCTGCTTTACATGCTGGTGAAGAGGGATTTCGTTGCCGTCTACAAGCAGACTATCTTGGGGCCATTGTGGTTTTTCATTCAACCACTGCTAACCACACTGGTTTTTACTGTGATATTCGGTCGGTTGGCACAGATATCAACTGATGGTATTCCACCTGTACTTTTTTATCTTGCCGGTATTACTTGCTGGAACTATTTTGCATCCTGCTTGACTGCCACATCTACCACCTTCAGAGACAATCAGGGAATTTTCGGAAAAGTCTATTTTCCCAGGTTGGTTGTTCCCCTCTCCATAGTGGCATCCAATCTGATTAAATTTTTTATTCAGTTTTTGATGTTTCTCGGTATTTATTTCTATTTTTTGTTTTTTACCGGGGCGCCGGTTCAACCAAATTTCCATTGGATGCTGCTTCCTCTTTTGGTGTTCATGATGGCTGGGCTTGCTTTGGGGTTTGGCCTGATCATTACTTCTATGACTACCAAGTATCGCGATCTGGTTTTTCTCCTGTCTTTTGGCATCCAGTTATACATGTATGCCACCCCGGTGATTTATCCTCTTTCCAGCTTGCCCCCGGAAAAAAGGTTCTGGTTGGTACTCAATCCCATGACTTCCATTATAGAGACTTTCAAGTTCGGTTTTCTCGGCAGGGGTACGTTCAATTGGGCCCATCTCGGTTACAGTCTCTTCTTTATGTGTTGTCTGCTTTTGGCAGGAGTGGTGGTTTTTAATCGTACGGAAAAGAATTTCATGGATACTGTATAATAGGGATTAACGCTTGTGCGGGTATTTGTTGTCTAAAAAAATCCACGGGGTGCGGCTTCAGAATGTTGTCAGATGGACATATGGACACAGTTATCAAAATAGAAAATCTATCCAAGCAATATCGGCTGGGGCAGGTTGGTACCGGCACGCTGTCGCATGATCTCAACCGGTGGTGGCACCGTATACGCGGCCTTGATGATCCATACGCCAGGGTTGGCGAGGTTAATGACCGTTCCATGAAGGGGGCGTCCGAATATGTCTGGGCGTTACGAGATATAAATTTTGACGTCAAAAGGGGGGAATCCATTGGAATAATTGGTAAAAACGGGGCAGGTAAATCGACTATACTAAAGATAATATCAAGGATTACCTCCCCCACCTCTGGATGCGTAAAGATCAAGGGGCGCATCGCTTCTTTATTGGAGGTAGGTACCGGCTTTCATCCCGAACTGACTGGTCGTGAAAATATTTATATGAATGGTACCATTATGGGGATGACACGGCGTGAAATTACAGAGCGATTGGATGAAATCGTCGCCTTCGCTGGGGTTGAGCGTTATCTTGATACCCCTGTAAAACGCTATTCATCCGGTATGACTGTCCGGCTTGGATTTGCCGTTGCTGCTCACCTTGAGCCTGAGATATTGGTCGTGGATGAGGTGCTTGCCGTAGGCGATGCAGAGTTCCAGAAAAAGGCTGTGGGCAAGTTGCAGGATGTCTCGCAGGGGCACGGACGCACCGTACTGTTTGTGAGCCATAATATGGGAATAATCGGTTCTTTGTGCACAAAATGTATATATCTGAACAATGGGACCGTAGCCCGGATAGGGAGTGCGGATAAGGTAATTGCCCAATATCTGTCAAATTGTATTGAGAAGAAAAATACGCAACTATCCAGGCGGAAAGATAGGATTGGTAATGGTAGTGTCAGGGTAACGGGCATCAATTTTTTTGATGCCGTGACTGGTAAGCCCGTCGATATGTTGATTACAGGGCAAAGTATTTATATTGAGATATCATATCTCTCCGACATATCCCGGCTCAGCAGCATAAGAAATTTCAATATCGGGCTTGCCTTTTCCACCTCTACGGGCCATACACTTTCTGTGCTTAACAGTGAAATGGCGAATAGGGCCTTTAGCAATTTGCCCCTGCGTGGAAGCGTGTTCTGTCACATTCCGCGTTTGCCATTTATGAAAGGAGAATATCAGGTCAGGTTTACACTTCAGGTTAACGGGCAATTGGCTGATCAGGTTGACGGGGCCTGTACCGTTACGGTGTTGCCCGGTGATTTTTTTAATACAGGAATATCTTATCCGCATCACAAGAACGGAATATATATAGAACATAGTTGGACAACAAAAATAATTTAGTTTGATTATGCAGCTTATTGAAAAGATACTGGAGGGGATGGGCTTGTCTGCGGATCATTTCAAGAAGGATTCAATTGTAATATTGGGCTCATGTCGTCTTGAAGGATTGATTGATGAATCCTATATCCATGAAATACATCATACACATAATACCAAAGAGGCAATTCAATACCTTGAATATATAACTGGCAAGATTGATATTCCATCCGAATTACATCCATACGTCTTCAGGTCATGTTTTTTAGATAAAAATAAATGTATTGACAGGGATATTTTGTTGGAGGAGCTTGAATCCGCCGATCTTGTCTGTATTGAGATATGTTCAAGAAAAAAATATATAAAAAATGGATTTTATATCCATCATCTCTCCGCTGACAAAGGTGATAGCCCTGAAAATGTTTTCGTCGAGGAGAAAAAAACGAACGATGAATTCATACTGGAATTGCAGGGCAGAGATGAAATTGAAGAAGACATTCTCTTCCTGTTAGATTTGCTGCAAGACAAAAAAGTTCTTTTTGTGACGCATATAGATAGTGGGATATCGAAAAGAAAAGCCCTTATAGATGATGTGGTCGCTATATGCAGAAGGCATGGAATTCCATGTGCGAATCCATCTGATATATATGGTGCTTTAAAAAATGAAATGATTGATGCTAATCATTTCACTAAAAAAGGTCAGAAGATGCTGGCAAGGTTTATCAGGAAGAAAATGGCAAGTTTTTAAGGCCCGTATTTTTATCATGTTATCAAAATGGAAACAAAAAAGAAAGATTTGGCTGGAGTCCCGTTGGAGAAAAGGTTTTATTAAAAAATATTTGAAATGTATGAATTGTGGTAATAATGACAAGATAAGGTTGATTTTAGGACCGGGGCGCAGTGGTACCTCATGGTTAAGCAGGGTTCTCGCAAAGTCTGGCACACGTTTACGTTTTTTTAATGAACCCCTGTTTCATATCCAGCCAAAACTTCCTTTTTCCAATAAATTTGATCACACGGCATTGCCGTATTGTCCGGCTATTGATTCAACGCACCCCCTGGCAATGGCGTATGCCGGTTTGGCGTTACCCCATATTGATTGGGCGCATCATTTGCCGGATGGTATCCTGTTAAGAGACGATAAGGATTTTTCTGTTTGTCTGATAAAGGAAGTGCACTCATTACTGGCAACCGAGGCACTTTTGAAATATTTGCAGTCTCCCTGCCTTGTTATTACGCGTAATCCTGTTTATGTCATCGACAGTTTATTGGCAGTCAGTGGGGTTGGCGCACCTGTATATAAAAATGAGGCTTGTTATATTAACGATAAAGTTTTTTTAAACAGATATTTACCTGGTGCTGCCTCCAGGATACAAGGCTATCTTGACGCAAATGATGTTCAATCAAAAGATATTATGCAGGTAGCCATTTCGAAAGCGCTCACAGTTGGAGTTATGAATCGCATGCTTGAAATCATAGCTGAGGAGTCTCCTTGCGTACTGCACATAAGGTATGAGCATCTTTGCGAAACTCCATTTGAAATATTCTCCAGGGCTTCCCGGTTTTTATCTTTGGACTTTGACCTTGAGATGCAGAAATTCCTGTCTGAAACCCAGAGCGTGAAGGAGAGTGAAAAAAGTCCCTATTCGGTATTCAGGGATACTACACGACAACTGAACCGTCCTATGAAAGTTTTGTCTGAAACGCAAAGAGATGAGATTTTGAATATATTGGCTGATTGCGGATTACTATATGAATAATAAGGGGTAGCTTTTTGATGTCGGTTGTGGTGATGCTTTGTTTTGCCCGTTCAGGGGGGACCTTGCTCAATAAATGTATTGGGAGTTTGCCTGACACAGTGGTTTTGTCTGAAGTCAACCCTCTCGGTGGAGGATGGGGAGAAAATGGGGCTGATTCCTTTTCCACTGTAAGGGCCCAGGCAAAAAATTGGTATAATCTGGACATAAAGTCTGATGAATTCGCAGATGGAATAATCGAATTGTATGAGATATGTAAAGATACAAACAAGCGGCTGGTGGTACGTGATTGGACGTTTGTCAATTTTGTCCCATGTGAGGAAAATCAGTGGTCACCCCCTAATAGATTTTTGACTCTGGATTCATTAAAGGACAACTGTGCTGTAATTCCCTTCGCGTTTATACGTAATGCTATAGATGTCTGGATATCCCGGGGTATGCCACCGGTAAATGATTTTTTTATGCATTATTTAAATTATGTCGAGCGCTTGACCCGGGAAAACATTTGTTATTTCAGATATGAAGATTTTTGCGCCAATCCTCAAGGAAGACTTAAAGAAATTTGTGAATATGCAAATTTGCCATATAGGGATGTTACCAATATCTATCAGGCTTTTTCCAAAGTAAATGGTGACGTTCAAAACAAGAGCGCGTCAAGGGGGATTAAGCAGAACAAGATAGCCCCTTTGCCAAGAAAATATATCCCATGGCAGAAGATACGGGAAATAGAAGAATCTTCATTGGTTCGAAGGTGCAATGAGCTGGTAGGTTATCAGTCATCATATTTCACGGGTATGACAGACAGGGCCATATGGTTTTTCCAGAATATGGTTTTTTGGTATGGGGCAGCTATCAAGTCACTTCGTGCTCATAATATATTGAGATGAGATTGTTGCCCAGGGAGCCTGAAATTCTGAATCGTACATCGTACTTTACAGACCCGTTTGCCGTGAATGCAGGCAATATTCATGGCGGGGCCATAGTTACTTGAAGGGAATTTGTTTATGATTATTGTCAGGATTATCGGTGGTCTTGGTAATCAGATGTTTCAGTATGCTTTCGGCTATGCCTTTTCTCAAAAAAAAAAGTGCCGTTCAAAATAGATATAACGACATTCAGCGACTATAACCTGCGCAAATATGAGCTTTCGTGCTATAATATTGATGCAGAAATTGCATCAAAATCAGAAATTGATAAACTTAAATATGCTAACGAAACTTTTTTCAGGAAGGTAATCAGGTTACTTCTTGGACATCCCAGATATCGAGGGGAGTTTTATTTTCATGAGTCCTCCCTGCGATTTGATCCCCGAGTTTATGACAAAACTGTTGGATATTTTGATGGATATTGGCAAACTGAAAGATATTTCGCTGATTTCAAAGAAGAAATACGAAAGCAGTTTAAAATTTCACGTCCCCTTCATTCAGCTACTTTAAGACTCCTCACTGATATATTGGAGAAGAATTCGGTTGGAATCCATGTCAGAAGAGGAGATTACGTTCATAACAGGCACACTAACGCCATGCATGGTACGTGCCCCCTGCAATATTATCAGAAGGCTGTTTCATTTATCCTGGAACAACAGGATAATTGCCATCTGTTTGTATTTACTGATGATATTCCGTGGGTTAAAAGAAATATGCGCCTGAGCGACCGACAGGTGATTGTTGAGTTGCCAGAGGAAGTTCCTGATTATGAAGCAATGTATCTGATGAGTCAGTGCAGACATAATATTATTGCTAACAGTTCGTTTAGCTGGTGGGGGGCATGGTTGAATAAAAATCCGCGCAAAATAGTTGTAGCGCCTCGGAGGTGGTTCCGTAGCAATGATATGGATGCGAAAGATATTATTCCGAATGAATGGATACGTTTATGAAAAGGCCGGCAATATCAGTTGTAATGCCTGTTTATAATGGGCAACAGTTCCTTGCGCAGGCTATAGAGAGCATTCTGAGACAGTCATTCGAGGATTTTGAGTTTATCATAGTAAATGATGCTTCAACAGATAACACAGAAGATATTATACGTTCCTATGCGGACCATCGTATTGTTTATGTAAAAAATGAAAAACAACTGCGTCTTGCCGGAACACTTAATAAGGCGATAAAGCTTTCAAAAGGTAAGTATATTGCCAGAATGGATGCTGACGATGTCAGTTTGCCTGCAAGGCTTGAGCTGCAATATGGTTTGTGTGAGAAAAAAAACCTGGATGCGTGTTTTGGTTTAATTAAAACAATAGATCGTTATGGAAATTTTTTGGGCAACTGGCAGCTTGATTCGGAAACAATCACATATGAAAGTATAAAGAAGCAGTTGCCTTATCATAACTGTTTGGCCCATCCCACAGTTATGATTATGAGAAAAACCCTGGAAGAATATATGTATGATGAGTCTTCGGGTGATGCAGAAGATTACAATTTGTGGCTCAAATTGATATCCGACAGGAAAAAGATCTATAAAATTCCAGATGTCATTCTTTATTACCGAATTCATGCGGATTCCATAACATACAGAAGCAACGAAAAGATAAAGGGTATAGAAAAGAATGTCAGGGCAAGATGGAATTTCATTAAATATTGTTTCCGGAAGAGGACCATAGCTTCAAATTTTTTTAATATTCGAGTGTTGTGGGCACTTTTGAAGGATATATATTCCTTGGCAAATTTGAAGGTTACCGCCAGCGTCAAACTGATTATAAAAAAACTTCTTGTACGTTCCGGAAAGATTATTGGTAACTTATCTTCTCCATTGCTAACTGAAATATTATTCGTATTTCCATATTATCATATGGGGGGGGCTGAGCGTGTTCATCTGGATATTGTAAGAAGTGTTATGGACAAGCAGATTGCCGCACTGTTTACCAATAAATCAAAAGATAATTTTTTCCTTTATGATTTTAGGATGGCCGTACCAGAAATTTTTGATTTTGGTGGTCTGCTTGAGAAAAGATTTTTGTACCTGTTTTTTCTTGGATATTGGAGTTCCAGAATAGCCAGGGGGAAGGTCCGGATAATTTTCGGCTGCAACTCCCTTTTTTTTTATGATCTTCTTGCTGTTCTGCCTGCAAATATCAAAAAAATCGATCTGATCCACGCTTTTGGGGGAGGAATAGAGGAATATAGTCTGCCATATGTAAGGTTTATAGATAGAAGGATCGTAATTAACAGACAGACTTATTTGGATATTATCAAACAATACAAAGAAAGAAAGATAAGTAACCCCTCTTTGTTTTGGAACCGAATTCAAATAATTGAAAATGGTGTTCGTCTGCCAGGCACTTATTCAGATAGGAACAATGAGAATCTTGATGTTATTTTTGTGGGGAGAAATTCGCCTGAGAAAAGAATAGAGAGAGTTGGGCGTGTTGCTGAAATGTCCGCCATGAGGTCTTCAAACATTTCCTTTACCCTCGTTGGGCCTGGGGAAGATGCCCTTGCCCAGCGTTACAAGTGTTTTGTAACATTTAAAGGAGTAATAAAGGATATTGCTGCCATATATGAAAAGGCAGACGTTATTTTGACTACCTCTGACAGAGAAGGTTTTCCCATGGTGATTATGGAGGCAATGGCATATGGGGTCATTCCTGTCTGCACTGATGTTGGAGGGTTGAAATACCATATAAAAAATAATGTCAACGGTTTTCTTGTTCCTTCCAATGATCCTGAAGATCAGTTGATAAAGAATATTTATGAGATTCTGCAAATGTTGGCAAAGGACCATATATGCCGGCGCAGGATATCAGAAAATGCATATCAATATGCGAATGAGCACTTTGACATAGAGAGAACCAAAAGACAATACAGGGACTTGTTGACGTAAATATAATGGCTATACCAATCTATGTAATAAATTTGGCTAAAGACACAAAAAAAAAGAACATATCATGTCTTTGTTTGCAAAGCATGATCTGTCCTGTTCCTTTGTTGAAGCTATATATGGGCCACAGCTTTGTAATGCAGAGGTAGCGAAAATTTATGAAAGAGACAGGGCGATAAAGTATTTGGGCAGGGAATTGACATGTGGTGAGTTGGGGTGTGCCTTGAGCCATAAATCAATCTATCGTTTGATGGTTGATGAGAATGTTTCAGAGGCAGTCGTACTGGAAGACGATATTGCCTTTGGGAAAGAATTCGTGGAGTTTCTTCAGGCCCGTGTATATGTGCCTGATAATTGCGATGTGGTGTTGCTTGGGCATCATTCGTGGCGTTCAAGAATGATTCCGGCCAATTATAGTTGCTGGTATAAGAGGAAAATTTCTGCCAGCCTGGTCCTGCGGCGTCCGTGTGAACTGGCCTGTGGAACTTATGGTTACTATATCAGGAAAAGCGGGGCAGAAAAATTATTGGAACATATGGGCAAGATATATATGCCTGTTGATCATTATACGGGTAGCGACAGGTTAATAAACTTGTATATCTTAGAATCTCCCATAATATATATACATGAAGCGCTTAGTAAATTCAGCAACATAGAGAAAGTAAGGAATGAATGGGATGCTGATATAGCCCCTAAGCACCTTTCCCTAAAAGGGAGGATCGCCAAATATCTTGGGGTTTACGATTTTTTATCGTCGGTGGCTAATAAAAAAAGATATATTGCCGGCAGGATAAAACCTTTACGAAGGTATCAATGAACCTTGCTCCTATCATTTTGTTCACATATAACAGGCCTTCACACACACGGCGCACTGTTGAGGCATTATTAAACAATGTGCTGGCTGATAAAAGTCGGCTTTTTGTGTTTTCTGATGGAGCAAAAGATGAAGACGAACAGAGGGATGTCCACAGGGTAAGAGATTATCTCAGAAAGGTTAGGGGATTCCTGTCAATAAGGCTTGTAGAGCGGGAACGGAATTGGGGGCTTGCCGATTCCATAGTTTCAGGCGTTTCTGAAGTTATAGAACAATATGGCAGTGCTATTGTCCTTGAAGACGATATTGTTACCAGTCCCTATTTTTTGACATTCATGAACAAGGCCCTGTCTTTTTATCGCCATGAAAAAAGGGTTTGGCACATAAGCGGCTGGAATTATCCTATTGACCCGTCAGGGTTGCCGGATGCGTTTTTGTGGCGTGTTATGAACTGTTGGGGATGGGCCACGTGGGCTGACAGGTGGCAGCATTTTGAGAAAGATCCCGGTAGGTTGATTTCTACTTTTTCCTCTGCTGATATCTACAGGTTTGACGTTGACGGTACACAGGATTTCTGGTCACAGGTCTTGGCCAACTATGATGGCAAGATAAATACGTGGGCAATTTTCTGGTATGCAACAATTTTTGAGCGAAGTGGGTTGTGCCTGAATCCTGTTCGAACTTTTGTCAATAATATTGGTCATGATGGCAGTGGTGTAAATTGTGGAAGGATGAAGGGTTATATCGACGTATTGAACAATATGCCAGATGTTACCCTGCCTGCAGAAATTAAAGAAAATGTCAGGGCAGTGGACGCGATTAAGGCATTGACTAAAAGAAGGCGAAGGTCACTTCTTGGAAAGATTCAACAGATATTTTTATGCAGAATTTGCTGAGAGACAGGGGGGATGAGTTAACAGCTCTGGAAAGAGAGCAAATACAACAACTGTTGAGGAGGATTCCCCCGCATATTCATGATGAGCTTGAGCAGATATGGTACTTGATGGATATCGTGTGGGATGAGTTTGGTTGTGACAACAAGAAACTCAACTGGGATAATATAGATAAATTTTATCGTCATCCTGTATGGCTGCTGAACGGGCTCTTTGTTGAGCATCATGAGCTTTCCATGCAGCACAGGGAGGCAATCAGTGAGTGGGTTACAGAGAGGGGAGAAGTAAGTAAAATACTGGATTATGGCGGTGGTGCGGGTACGTTGGCGGTAGCGCTTGCCCGTAAAAAGGCATGCCTGCAAGTAGATATTTACGAACCCCATCCCATGGAATATGCCATACGGAGGGTGTCGTCGTATAGCAATGTACGTTTTGTCAATCATATTCCAGAGTTGTCATACGATGCCCTGGTTAGCACCGATGTGCTTGAACACGTACCTGACCCGCTCAAAGTGTTTGGAGAGATGATCACTGCAGTCAAAAGAGGTGGCTATCTGATTATCGCCAATAATTTTTATCCAGTTATAAAATGTCATCTGCCCCGGACATTTCACCTGAGATATACTTTCAACCTCTTTGCAAGGCTTATGGGATTGGTCGTGGTTGGGCCATTGCATGGTAGCCACGCAACAGTTTTCCGAAAAGTGTCTTGCCGTTCAGCAGCTCCTCTTTTGGTCAGGTCGTTTGAGATGTTGTCAATGCAATTTTTTTGGCTGGCAAGTTTGATAAAGCCGGTAGTGCGTCCGTTAAGGAATTGTATTGGCAAATGAGGGTATTGCACGTTAACTGCTCAGATATTTCTGGTGGGGCTGCGCGGGCAGCTTACCGTATTCACCGGGGATTGAGAGGTATAAATGTTAATTCGAAGATGATTGTGCAAACCCGATTCGGGGATGACAAAACAGTCATTGATGCTGGCTCCAGACTGTCAAAATTTATGGGGAGGGTTCGTCCCTTTTCTGAATTTGCGCTGCTCAAACTCCTTTCCGGCGGCGCCACATCACTTTTTTCCTGTTCGTTTTTGCCTTTCTCCGCCATTCCTGCGCTGATTAAAAAAAATGAGACCGATATAGTTCATCTGCACTGGGTATGTAACGGTACATTACGAATAGAAGATATAGGGAAAATTAACAGGCCTGTTGTGTGGACTGTGCATGATATGTGGGCCTTTACAGGGGGGTGCCATTACAGTGGAGAGTGTGATCGTTACCTGCATGGATGCGGTCGGTGTCCCCAGTTAATGAGAAGCGGGCCAAATGATCTGAGCCGTTCTGTCTTGAGACGCAAGGAGCGTGGGTGGAGCGGGCTTGATCTTACCATAGTGGCACCGAGTTCATGGATAGCAGGGTGTGCGCGCAGGAGCAAACTCTTTGCTGACAGGCGTGTGGAGGTGATTCCAAATGGTGTTGATATCACTGTTTACAAGCCATTGGATAGGAAGTTTGCGAGAGATGCTTGGAATCTGCCCAATAACAGAAAACTTGTTTTGTTTGGGGCCCTTCACGCCACTTCTGATATGCGAAAAGGTTTTGATCTGTTGTCTGAAGCCATCAGGCTGATGGCTGATCAATGGCATGATGGAATTGAATTGGTGGTGTTTGGCGCCAGTGAACCGGAATGTCCCCAGGATTTTGGAATACCTGTCAATTTTATCGGGCATCTCAGTGATGATATCAGTTTGGCCATGTTGTATTCTGCTGTGGATGTAATGGTCGTGCCGTCAAGGCAGGATAATCTGCCCAATACGGTAGTGGAATCATTGGCCTGCGGCACCCCGGTTGTTGCCTTTGATATTGGCGGGATGCCTGATTTGATTGAACATAAAGTAACCGGTTACCTCGCCAGGCCTTTTGATGTGGCTGACCTTGCTGAAGGAGTTGGATGGATGTTGACAGATGATCACCGGTTAGGAGTGCTTGGAGTCAATGCGAGAGCAAAGGCGCTGAAATGTTTTGATATGAAAGAGGTGGCGGCACGGTATGCTGGACTGTATCAGGATGTTGCCCATGATGCCAGCCATTAAGATATGAACGGGCCACGTATAATCATAATAACAGTAGTTCTGAACGACGAAGCAGGACTGAACAGTACCATAAAAAGTGTTGCTGGTCAGACATATAAAGAGACAGAATTCATTATAGTAGATGGAGGATCATCTGATAATACGGTCAGCCTGATCAAAGATAATCAAAAAATTGTCAGCGCCTGGATCAGTGAGAGGGATCATGGTATCTATGACGCCATGAACAAGGGCGTGTTGATGGCCGGTTCAGGGTATATTTGTTTTATGAATGCTGGTGATGAGTTTTATACACAACACACGGTGGCAGATGTGGCCGCAAGCCTTGGCGCTTATGATCCTGATGTCCTTTACGGAAATGTGGAAGTGCGATATGACGACGGATTCAAACGGGAGGTGCAGGCTGGAGACCTGAGAAATCTATGGCGTGGAATGTGTTTTTCGCACCAGGCTATGTTCATCAAGTCTGATGTAATGAAAAGGTTTTTGTATAATGCCAATAACTTCATTGCCGCTGATTATGAGTTGATTTGTCATCTTGTTTCTATGGGATGCAAGTTTCTGAAGGTTGATGATATTATTGCCAGGGTCAGGTCGGGTGGAGTTTCTGACGTGCAACGGATGCGTAGTGTTGCAGGACACTGGCGAGTTGCAAGGTCGTTCTGGCCTGGCTGCAAAACCGATGTTTATTACATCCTGAAATTGATGGATACTGCAATACGAGTGGGGATACATCGCATTCTTCCTGCCCATTTATGTGCTTCTCTCATCAGGTTTAAGTATCGTTGATTGCCGATTCCATGCGTATCCTTCATGTGTTGGAAGATTTTTCTTCTAAAAATACGGGGATTACTTCCATTGTGAGAAGTTTGTCTGCATGGCAGGTACAGTGTTATGACTGGGTGGGTATATTTGCAACCGGGGTTCCGGATATTGCTGTGCCTTCAGGGGTAGAGGGCTACTTTGATGATACCTTTTTCTTCCCGGTCTCCTGGAGAAGGACGGAAGGGCTCTGGGACCGTTTGGTCGGTTTAATACAAAACAATAATGTTGATATAGTGCATATTCATGGGGTGTGGCGTGCTGCATCCGTTACGGCTCAGAGAGTTTGCAGTAAACTTTCAGTGCCAACGGTACTTAGCGTACATGGACAGCTTGAGAACTGGGCTATGTACAGGCAGGGTCAGGTCAAGAAGTGGAAAAAACTGCTGTACTGGCACCTTTTTGCAAAATTTGTTTTCAGGCATGTCTCTGTCCTTCATGCCATTACTTGTGGAGAACAGCAGAGCCTGAAGAAAAGGTTGGATAATCCTTGTGTGGTAGTTCCCAATGCCATTGACATCACCCTGATTCCCGATGATATGGCCTGCAGTAACAATTTTGATTGCCCGAGGCGTATAGTCTTTGTTGGGCGACTCCATCCGGTCAAAGGTGTAGATCTGCTGATCGATGCCTTTTTGTCTTTATCACCAAAGGACTGGCAGTTGATAATCGCCGGCCCTGAAGAGGTGGGGGGCTATGCTGCAGAGTTAAAACTGCGTGCCTCGCGTGATTCATTGAGCAGAATTAAATTCGTAGGGTATGTTGACGGGGATAACAAGTGGAAGCTTTTTTCAGGGGCTTGGGTAGTGGTTGTTCCTTCTTATTCCGAGGTCGTGGGCATGGTAAACCTTGAAGCCGCTTCATGCTGTACACCTACTATTACCACATATCAGACAGGATTGCTGGATTGGGAGGAGGGGGGAGGTATACTGATAAAACCAACAGTGAAGGAGTTGCGGTCAGCTTTGAAGATTGCGATGGCCTGGAGTGCTGATGAGCGCCATCAGCGTGGAATCGCAAGCAGACGTTTGGTGGAAAGACGTTATTCCTCGAGTGCTGTCCGGGAGCAGTGGAAACATATTTATTCATCTTTGGTTGCTGAGGCTAAATGACATATATATTGGGGATAAATGCCTATCATGGTGATTCTTCCGCCTGTTTGCTTGAAAATGGCAAGATTGTGGCGGCTGCGGAAGAGGAGCGTTTTCGGCGTATAAAACATTGGGCCGGGTTTCCGGAATTGGCTATCCGGTACTGCCTTGAGGAGGCCGGTGCGGGCCTTGAATCAATACAGCATGTAGCCATTAACCAGAATGCGAAGGCAAATTTGGTCAGGAAGTTGGCTTATGTCCTGTTAAAGCGGCCGGATATGGGGATGGTATTGGAACGTATCCGGAACAGAAGACAAAGAGATAATTTACCCATCCTGCTGTCGCGCATGTTTCCAGGTTCATCTTTTAAAGGACGCATTCATCAGGTAGAGCATCATCTGGCCCATCTTTCTTCTGCCTTTTTGGTTTCCCCTTTTGATGAGGCCGTGGTGGTTTCTGTGGATGGATTTGGTGATTTTTCCAGTGGAGCCTGGGGGGTTGGGCATGGATCAGCAATTCGCGTGTCCGGCAGGGTGTATTATCCGCACTCTCTCGGGATTTTTTATCAGGCATTGACACAGTTTCTCGGTTTTCCCAACTATGGCGATGAATATAAAGTCATGGGGCTTGCGCCATATGGAAGGCCGGTCTATCTCACTGAGATGCGGCGTATCGTTAGACTGGAAAGGGGAGGGGCTTATCGTCTTGAGCTGA
The DNA here is from genome assembly GCA_964638145.1 of uncultured Desulfobacterales bacterium. GTDB lineage: Bacteria > Desulfobacterota > Dissulfuribacteria > Dissulfuribacterales > QOAL01 > S144-17. Next base: position 88,541 of record CAZXAK010000045.1, read on the forward strand.
ACTATTTTCGTCATCATACCCATAAGATTGGGTACAGGTGGGAAAATAGCGCTCCTGCTGTGGGACGGCTGTACAGCGATTCGTTACAGGAGATACTCGGACCCCCTCGCAAGAGTTCAGATCCTCTTGAGCAGCATCATTATGACCTTGCTGCGTCTGTACAGGCCATGTATGAAGAGGCATTTTTCCATTTGTTAGATACACTATATTCAAAGTACGGTTGCAATTCCATTGCTTTGTCTGGTGGATGCGCCATGAACTCCGTGGCAAATGGAAAGATCCGCAGAAAAACACCTTTTCGCAAGATTTATATCCAGCCTGCTGCCGGTGATGCCGGTGGTGCAATAGGAGCCGCATTTCATGTCTGGCACAAGATGCAACCACGGCGTACCTGTTATATGGATCATGCCTATTGGGGGCCTGAGTTTGATAATTTGCAGATTGAAAGGGTTCTAAGGAAGTCGGTTGACGCCCTTGAGAGATCAGGGTGTCGAATTCTTTTTGAAGAAAAGGATCAGGATATCTGGCGTTTCACTGCCGAAGCCATTGCCGAAGGTAAGGTTGCAGGTTGGTTCCAGGGACGCATGGAGTGGGGGCCCCGCGCGCTTGGAAACAGGTCCATTCTATGCGATCCCCGTCGGCCTGACATGAAAGATATCTTGAATCATAAGATCAAGCGCCGTGAATCCTTCAGGCCCTTTGCACCTTCAATACTGCGGGAGCATGTGAGCGAATGGTTTGAAGAAGATGATGACGTTCCCTTTATGATGAAGGTTTTTCAGGTTCGTGAAGAGAAGCGTTCTGTGATTCCTGCAGTTACACATGTGGATGGTTCGGGCAGGTTACAGACAGTGTATAAAGCTACAAACCCCAAATATTATCGTCTCATTGAGGCATTTTTCAGGATTACCGGCGTTCCCATACTGCTAAACACCTCTTTCAATGAAAATGAGCCGGTTGTATGTCGTCCTGAAGAGGCGCTGGACTGTTTTCTGCGAACCAAGATGGATATTCTGGTTATTGGCAACTGGATGATAATGAGGGGTTGAGCCAGCTACATTAGTGATATGAAAATTTCTGTCATTACAGTGTCACTCAATAGTGCCAATACGATAAGAGATACAATTGACTCTGTAATAAGACAGGACCATAAAAATATTGAATATATTATCATAGATGGTGGTTCCACGGATGGTACCTTTGACATTATAACTTCATATTCTGAACATGTTCACAGGATGGTAAGTGAGCCTGACCAGGGCATATATCATGCCATGAACAAGGGTATCAGGTTGGCTACCGGTGATGTAGTAGGTGTTCTCAACTCGGACGATTTTTATGCGCATGACGCTGTCCTGTCCCTGGTAAACGAGGCTTTTGTATCCAGTGGGGCTGATATAGTATTTGGTGACTTGGTATTTGTTGATAAAGATGATGTAACGCGGGTCAAACGTTACTACTCCTCAAAAAAATTTCGTCCCTGGAAGTTGCGGTTTGGCTGGATGCCGCCGCATCCCGCTACTTTTATCCGGAGGGAGGCCTTTGCCAGGGCGGGATTGTACTCCCTTGATTATAAAATTGCCGCCGATTATGAGATGTTGGTCCGATTGTTGTTGGGGCACAGATGTTCATTTTTCAGGATTCCTGATGTGCTGGTAAGAATGCGTTTCGGAGGTGTAAGTACAAGGGGGGTCAGGAGTAGCTGGCTTCTGAACAGGGAGATAGTCAAGGCGTGTCGTCAAAACAATATTTATACCAATATGCTGTTCCTCGCACCTAAAATGCCTTTTAAACTTTTTGAGCTTTTTTCAAGGCCGTGAGTCCTGTCTGATTATGGGGGTAGGGCAAAAAAAAATACTTGTTACTGGCAGTACTGGTTTTGTGGGGTCTGCCGTTGTTTCGCGGTTGCTGAGCCATGGAAAGTTTCAGGTCGTCGCAGTAGTCAGAAAACCTGTAAGTCTTCCGCGTGTTGTAAAAATTGTTCCTGCTGATTTGCAGGATGATAATGCCTGTTTGGAGAGGGCGGTTTCCGGTGTGGAGGTTGTGATTCATACTGCCGCCAGGGTTCATGTTATGGAGGAGGGTGATGTTGATCCTCTATGGGCATATAGATCAGTAAATGTCAATGGGACACTCAACCTGGCGCGGCAGGCAGCGTTTGCAGGGGTCAAGCGTTTTGTGTTTATAAGCTCGGTCAAGGTTAATGGTGAGTTTACCAGGTGTTCTCCCTTCAGGGAGGATGATGTGCCTGGGCCGACTGATCCTTACGCAATCTCCAAATTGGAAGCGGAAAATGCCTTAATGGCCCTGTCTCAAGAGACAGATATGGACGTAGTTATAATTCGGCCCCCACTTGTTTATGGCCCGGGCGTGAAGGCCAATTTTTTCAGATTGATGGAGTGGCTGTACAGAGGTGTGCCACTTCCTCTTGGTGCGATTCATAATCGACGAAGTTTTATATACCTTCATAATTTAGTTGATTTGATAAGTATATGCATTGAACATCCTGCTGCTGCCAATCAAATTTTTTTGTGTGGAGACGGGGAGTCTCTGTCCACCACACAGCTCCTCCTTATGCTTGGTGAATCGCTGGGAAAGAGAGCCAGACTGTTGCCGGTCCCTCAGATGCTGTTAAGTGCCTGTCTTAAGATATTGGGAAAGGGGGATATCTATACCCGCCTCTGCTGTTCGCTGGAGGTAGATATAACTAAGGCCAGAACGCTGCTTGGGTGGAAGCCCGCCGTCCCTGTTGGCCAGGGGGTGGAGGATACTGCGAGGTGGTTTCTGGAAAACTGTAAATGATATTAACTGGTTTGGGTCTGTCAACCAAGGATTTTTTGTTTTTGTTGGGGTCTTTTGTGGCTGGCGGCCTTGGTGCTTTTCTGATAGGCCGGTATGCGTGTCAGTTGGGGTTGCTGGATGTCCCCAATGCGCGCAGTTCCCATACCCTGACAACTCCCAAGGGAGGGGGGGTAGGGATTGTGGCCGCCTTTTTGATCGGGGCCACCGTTTACGGTATCAGTCCTTTTTTATGGGGGCCCGTGATATTCCTTGCTGTTATAAGTTTTTGGGGTGACAGGGTTCATATTTCTCCGTCTCTGCGTCTTGTCTGTCAATTCCTCGCTTCATTTGTCGTTCTTTATGGGATGGTGGGGCACCTTCCATCCCTTCTGGGGGAGTTATTCTCCAGGAGAGAATATGTTCTGGTTTTTGCCCCCCTTGCAGCCATTTTTGTGGTTGGAACGACGAATTTTTACAATTTTATGGATGGAATTAATGGCATGGCGGCCATTACCGGTATCATTGGTTTTGGATTGCTTTTCGCATATGGAGTGTATACCGGTAAGGATATGGCGTTGTTGATGGTATGTCTTGGGCTGTCCACCGCCTGTTCAGGATTCCTTCCCTTTAACATACCTTCTGCCAGGGTGTTCATGGGTGATGTAGGCAGTATTCTTTTGGGGTTTGTGTTTGGTGTTATGGTAATTGCGTTTGCGGGCAGCATGCCGGAATTTTGCCTGCTATCCAGCTTTATATTTCCTTTTTATGCTGATGAATTGGTAACCATGGCTGAGAGATTAAGAGATGGGCAGAGACTGACCCGTCCTCACAGACGGCATATGTACCAGATTCTTGCCAATGAGGCAGGAATCGCTCATTGGAAAGTTTCTGTGATGTATGGAATTTTTCAGCTTTTTGTGGGAATATCTCTTTGGAAGGCCGCCAACCTGGATAAACTCCTGTTTTGGGCGGTGCTGGGTTGTCTAATAGTATTTTTTATGCTTATAAATAGTAAGGTCAAGCGCAAGTATCCGGTGAGGGAAGGTGTGATATAGAGACAGGAATGAAATGTTTAATCCGATTTCTGATGGAATTCAGGAACTATTCTTCGCAGGCATTTCTTGATGGTCTGCTCGTCACCTGAATCACAGGCTTTCTCCAGGTCATTCAAGAGCAGTTTGAAGTGATTCCATTCCACTGAACGGTTTTTTGAGAGCATAATCTTGTCATGGGAGGTTTTTTGCAGGATTTCTTCACTATGAAATAGTTCTTCATATAGTTTCTCTCCGGGTCTCAGACCGGTAAAAGTAATTTGTATATCCTTTTCAGGCTCCAGGCCAGAGAGCCTTATAAGTTGATGGGCGAGGTCTTTGATTTTTACCGGCTCTCCCATGTCCAGAACAAATATTTCACCTCCTTTGCTCATGGCTGCTGCCTGCAGGACCAGTTGGCATGCTTCGGAGATGGTCATGAAGAATCGTTCAATATCAGGATGTGTAACGGTTACAGGACCTCCCCTGGCAATCTGCTGTTGGAAAAGGGGTACTACCGACCCGGAAGAGCCGAGTACGTTGCCAAAACGGGTTGTAACAAAAGAAGTTTCAGGCGTCCTGTCATTGAGATTTTGACAGTATATTTCAGCGATACGCTTGGTGCACCCCATTATATTGAATGGATTTACTGCCTTGTCCGTGGAAATCATGACAAATTTGCGCGTTTTATATTTTATGGCCATATGCGCGACATTACACGTACCGAATACGTTTGTCTTAACTCCGGCGAGAGGATTCTGTTCAACCAGTGGAACATGTTTGTATGCTGCTGCATGGAATACTGTATCAGGCAGGGTTTCTCTGAAAATACGGTTCAATGTATTGGTATCTCTAATATCACAGAGTAAGGGATGCAGTATGTCAGCCGCGCCAGCCTCCCTGAGTTCCATGTCAATGGCGTAGAGAGCAAATTCACTGTTTTCAATAAGTATTAGTTTTTCTATATCGAGTTTGGCAAGCTGACGGCAAAGTTCTGATCCTATGCTTCCTCCTGCCCCGGTAACAAGGACCCTTTTCCCTGAGAATTCTGATCGGATAAGGTTCCAATCCAATTTGACCGGATCTCGCCCCAGGAGGTCTTCAATGGTTATGTTTCTGACAGAATCTATACTTAGCTTGCCTGATAGCAGATCACTGGTTGAAGGTAGGGTTTTGCATTCTATTTGGGCCTGTGAACACAACTCAACAAATCTGTGAACAAGTTTTTTGTCTGCCGATGGTATGGCCAAAACAGCAAGTTCAACATGATATTTTTCAACAATTTCAGGCAGGTCTCTAATTCTACCCAGAACCTTTATGCCTGCTATGGATTTTCCTACTTTTGTTCTGCTGTCGTCCAAGAACCCTACCGGATTGTACCGGCCATTTTCAGCTTTCAAGGCCCTTAGGAGCTGCTCTCCGCCACTGCCAGCCCCTATTATCAGGGTTTTTATGCCTGTGTTATGGGGAATGACTCCTTCTTTGAACATACGGTAAGCCACTCGGATTCCCCCCATGCCAACGGTCATGAGCATAAGGTCTATCATTGGTACGGAGCGGGGTATTCCTTCCAGACGGTTCCAGGCAAAAAGAGCGGCGGCAGTCAAAAGGGTCGCAGTGCATGTAGCCTGTAGGATACTGAGCAGATCTTGTAAGGAGACAAATCGGGCTGTGATTCGGTAAATACGAAAGGTAAGAAGTACGGCGAATTGGACAGGTATCGCTATAAGCATACTTTTTACCATTACGACCTGTGCGTCGTGGGGTATGGCGAGGTTATAGCGAAGCCAGAAAGCACCTGCCCAAGCAGCAATCAATACGGAGAGATCACTTAAAAGGGAAAAAAATCTGATCCCTATCCATATTTTTAGCTTTATCAGCCATTTTTTACGTCTGTTCTTCATGTTTGTAAAAGGATAATTTCTTATATACTGTTCCGCAGCGTGTACAGGAAAATAGTTGTGATTTGCAGAGATATCCAACAGGATACTAAATTGGGTGTGACATAGTTGACTTGCATCTGCCAATAGGGGCAGTAATATGCCCAGTGGAAAGTGGTTAGAGTGTTTTTATGTCCGGCGTTGATTTGAAAAGTAGGCACTAAGTTAAAGATAACGATATGGCAGATGTCGCTTTCTGTGATGGGGTGCAGTCAATTTTGCCCTTCACCACGCATTACAAAATGCACCCTAACACGACTTAACAGAATGGGAATCTTTTGTAAAGCGCTTGCCCGTTATGGTAGTGATGGCTATTTATGTAGGAAGCAAAATGGTTGCGCCAATGATTGGTCAAAGAGTTATGGTATGGCCAGTGTGAAGTCATAAGTGAGATGTTGAGGACTTATCATGACCGAACAGGTTGAAAGAGAGTTTATCCCGGCTCTGCGGGAAGGGGTGGAGATCGTCAAGATGATCTTCTTTATGAAGGTGAGGGACAGGGCTGAGACACGGTATCCTGATGAAGACAGAGGATATTTTGGTATGCTGGCCGGTGCCGTGGTGAATGATTTTTTCGGTACGCCAAATCCGGAGCCCCGTTTCCGGGATTTTGCGGAACAGAACCGGGAACGTATCGACAAGATGCTTGCTGATGTGCCTGTTCACATGGAGCCGTTGCGTATCCCGCTGACCGATGCGTTGCGTGTCCAGTTCCTGTGCGACCATCAGGAAGGGTTGGAAGATGGGAGCGGAGCGATACTGAAGCGGGCCAGGGAGCTGGGAATATTGATAGAAGACAGGAGTGTTCCGCTGCCGCGGCAGTTTATGAACCTGGTGTATCAGGTGGGCAAGGCCCATGGCCTGGTACGGGATCAGGGTTAGTGCAGAAATCCTGTCAGTGGGGTCATGGACAAGAGGCAGTGGCAGAAACGGGGCGCCGGACACAGGCAGCGCATGCGCGACAGATTCATGGAGTATGGGCTTTCCGCCTTTACTGATGAAGAGATACTGGAGATGCTTTTCAGTTTTGGCACCCCCCGTCAGGACTGTAAGGAGAGGGCCAGGGAGACACAGAGGCATTTTGGCTCCCTGGCTGCCGCTCTTGAGGCATCGCCTGAGGAGTTGCAGCAGGTGCGGGGAGTAGGGCCGAACAATATCTTTGCCCTGAAGTTTATCCATGAGGTGGCGAGAAAGTTTCTGAGGACGCGGCTCAGAGGCCGGACATATATCAGGGCCGCATGTGACCTTGTGGACTATTTGTCGCACGCCTTTTCCATGCATGACAGGGAGGTGTTCAGTGTCATATTCCTTGATACGAGAAACGGTATCATCGAGGTGGAGCCTATGTTCCATGGGACACTTTCAAGTAGTGTGGTTTACACGCGGGAGGTGATGAAGAGGGCCCTGGAGCTGAATGCGGCCGCCCTTGTGTTTGCACACAATCATCCCTCGGGTTTCGTGGAGCCGTCTGCGGATGACAGGGCCATTACCCGTAAGCTATACCTTGCTGCCAGGGTGCTTGATATCAACGTGCTTGATCATATAATCATAGGCAGACAGGGTGAATTTTTCAGCTTTGCCGATCAGGGTATAATGGAAGAGATAAGATGTTCAGTAAACAGCTAATATGCCGTGTATCTGTGAAGAGAAGCTTCGAAATATTTATAATAGCTTGACTTGACAAATAATTTTTTTTCAGTAATAGTCCTTTTATAATAGTATTTTTCAGGATAAATGCATATTGCAGGACACCTGCAATGCAGAAACAATTGGCAAAGGCGGGTGGTGTTTTTCTCATGGTTTTGACCGTGAGCAAATATATCATTGACAACTCATTGCAACTGATGAGCTTTAAAATCATGATAAAAAACACCATCTGCCGGATAGGTGTCGTGTAGTATGAACATGGGATAAATAATAAAATCGGCGTGAAAATGAGGGAAGGGCACGGATACCATGACATTAACAAAGGCTGACCTGGTTAACAGAATATGCGAACGAGATATTTTGACCAAACCTGAGGCAATCAAGGCGGTAGAGACGCTGATAGAGCTTATAAAAAGACGTCTTGAGTCTGGGGAAGATGTGTTGATAAGCAGCTTTGGCAAATTCAATGTCAAGGATAAACGTGCCAGACGGGGCAGAAACCCTCACACTGGTGAGGAGCTGATCCTGGCCCCTCGCCGTGTAGTCACCTTCAGGCCGTCAGGGGTGTTGCGAAAGAAGATAAACGAGAAATAGGGGCTGGGGCAGAGTAGCCCTCTGCCTCATAAGAGGCGGGCCGCTGGCCTGCTGTATCAGGGACTGGTGCAGGTAAGGCCGTTGCAGGAGACTTCAGCATAAAGCTGTCCACATGCCGCGGATATATCCTGGCCCTTGCTTTTTCTCATCATGACGGTGTAGTTCATGCCGCGCAGAATCTGCTGGAATTCTGCCATGTGATGATCTTCACTTCTCCTGAACGGGATACCAGGGCTTTCATTGAAGGGGATCAGATTGATCTTTGCAGGAATACCTCTGAGGAGTTTCCCCAGTCTTCTGGCATGGTTGGCCGAATCGTTGATATCCTTCAAAAGCAGGTATTCAAACGTGATCCTGCGCCGTTTTGCCATAGGATACCTTCTGCAGGCATCCATGAGCGCTTCTATGTTCCATCGTCTGTTGATGGGCATGAGTCTGTTGCGTGTGGTGTCGTCAGGGGCGTGCAGTGAAATTGCCAGGCCAACGTCTGTTTCTCTTCCTAATCTCAGTATCTCCGGGACAACTCCACAGGTGGATACCGTGATCCTTCTCAAGGAGAAGTTGAGCCCCAGATCATCCGTCAGTATCTCAATGGATTTCACAAGGTTGTCATAGTTGGCCAGAGGTTCGCCCATCCCCATGAATACGATGTTCCTTGGTCTCTCGCTGCGATTTACCTGTTCAATCACCCCAAGGGCCTGCCCTGCAATTTCCATAGGGCTGAGGTCGCGTCTGAAGCCCATTCGCGCCGTATGACAGAACCGGCACCCCATGGCGCAGCCTGCCTGTGTTGATACACACAGTGTGGTGTGGTCCCGTTCAGGGATCAGGACGGTCTCCACAATCTGGCCGTCTGTCAGGCCCCACGCGAATTTTTGGGTCCCATCCGTGGATTCCTGCCTTGCGGACAGGCTCAACCGGCATAGATTTCCTCTGGTAGAGAGCTGCTGCCGTAATGCCTTGGTGAAGTCAGTAGCCTGATTGAAGTCAGTAAAGCCCGGGCGCCAGAGCCACCGGAACAACTGCCTGCCCCTGTAGGCAGGCAGTCCCTGGTCTGATGCCCAGGCCTCAAGTTCTTCTCTTGTACAGTCTCTGTAATTAATCAATTTTGTAGGATTACTGTAACTTTGACAGGAGTGCCTCTGCCTTGTCCCGTTCAGGGAAGTCCTGCTTGGATGACAGGGCCTTTTTAAGGTAATCAACTGCCCTTGCCACCTGATCGGATTTTGAGAGAGCCACTCCCATGTGGTACATGATGGTGGGGTTGTCTGGCAGCCCTTCCAACGCCCTCTGGAAGTAGGATATGGCCAGGTCGTAATCTCCCTTGAGTGCCAGTACCCATCCATAGGTGTCCATTACTGCGGGGCTGTCAGGAGCACCTTTGCGAGCTGTCCGTGCATAGGTCAACGCCCTGCTCAGATTGATAGGGCCACCTTTTTCTGAAAGCAGCCATGCGAGGTTGTTGGCCGCAGGCACGAAATCAGGATTTATCTCAAGGGCCTTTTCATACATGCGGATTGCCTCTTCCTTGTTGCCGCGTTCCTGCTCGATGGCCCCGATAGACATGCATGCACCGGCATCGTCAGGTTTTACCTTTAGTATCTCACGGTAATTGCTCAGTGCCTGCTCAACATTGCCCTGCTTCATGTACAACCTGGCAAGGGCAGCATAGGGTCCAACATTACGCGGGTCTTTCTTGATGGCCTCCTTGAATGTTTTTTCAGCCTCTTTCAGCCTGCCTGCCTTCATGAGGACGTTGCCCTTGAGCAGGAGCACGGTGAGGTTGTCCGGCTGTCTCAGTAACACTGAGTCACAGACTTCAAGGGCTTTGTCAATCTCCTTGTCTGCCGCATAGAGCGATACCAGCAGTATGGTGCCGCGTGTGAATTCAGGATGTTTTGCCACAAGTTCCTTGAGTATCTCTTCTGCCTTGGTCTTGTCGTTCCTTGCGATTGCCGTGCGGGCAAGGAGAAACATGGCCGTTGGGTCGTCAGGTTTCTGTTCAAGTACCTTTTGGCAGTCTGCCTCTGCCTTGTCTATATCCTTCAGCATCAGCATGGAGGTGGCATGCATCAGCAGGGCATCCCGGTTGCCAGGGGCAAGCTTCAGTACTGTTTCAGCCGCTGCCTTTACGCCCTCAGGACTGTTTTGACGAAAGGCCAGGTTTGCCTTGAGGAGCCACGCCCTGACAGATTCCGGGTCTTTTTTTATCAGCAGGTTAATATCGTCCTCTGCCTTTTCCATATTGCCAAGCTCCATGTTGGCCATAGCCCTGAAGTAAAGGGCCTCACTGTTTTCCGGTCTAAGCGCAAGGAGTTTGTCGAGATGCTTGATGGCCTCGGAGTATTTCTTCGCCTTCAGGGCGAGTCTTGCCTTTACCACCAGGGAAACGATCTGCTTCATCTTTGCGTCAGGTATGTCTGATGCTGTTTCAAGGGCCTTTTCCGGTTTGCCCTGTTTCATGAAAAAGTCTGTGAGCGCCATGTAAGGCCTGGGGTTGTCAGGGGCGGCCTTTATTGCGTCACGCAGCGCCTTTTCAGCACCGGAAAGGTCACCTGTGTTGGCGAGTACCTGACCTTTGAGTATAAGAAGGGCTATATTGCCCGGGTTTGCCTTTAGTAGTTCATCGCATAGTTCAGCCGCCTTGTCAGGTTTTTTCTCAGCCATGTACACTGCAGTGAGCAAGCGGGCTGCCCTGAGATTGTTGGGGGTCTTGTCCAAGACCTTTTTGAAGAACTTTTCTGCCTCTGCGTACTTTCCCTGCACGGCATAGATACGCCCCATCAAGAGCAGAAGGTTGGTGTCGTCAGGAGCAATCTCCAGTGCTCTTGCGCACTCTTTCTGTGCAGAATCAATCTTTTTTAACATCAGAAGGGCCGAGGCGTGCAGGAAGAGCGCCTTTGCATCAGCCGGCCTTACAGAGAGAACCCGTGCGCTTTGTTCCAGGACAAGTTCAGGCATGCCGTCCATCATTGCCGCCTCTGCCATGAGCAGCCTTGCGCGCCAGGCCTGCGGCCGTTTTTCCAGTACAATTGACAGGTCGTCACGGGCAAGGCCGGGCTTGCGAAGCCTTATCTGCACCATGGCACGAAGATACAAAGCGTCCACATTGTCGGGCATGACCTCTATGATCTTGTCCAAGGATGCGAGGCTGTCTTCAAGGGCATTTTTCTGGAAGTCTATCTTTGCCTTGACGAGAAGGGCTGCGGGGAAGTCAGGATTTCTCTTCAGCACCTCTTGGCACAGCTTTTGGGCCTGATCCACCTTTCCCTGTTCGAGCAACAGTGAGGCCAGCCTCGATTTCAGAACAGGGTTGTCCTTGGCAGTTTTCAGTGCCTTTCTTATGTCTTCAGTAGCCGCAGCAATGTTTCCGGAACTGGCCTTGAGGTCTGCCAGTATGGAAAGGATCGTACTGTTGTTGGGGAATTTTGACAGGCTGTCCTGAAGCACCCTCTCCGCGTCGTCATACCTCTTCTCCTGGATATAAAATTTGGACAGGATTATAGTGCCAGCGGGGTTGTCGGAATTTTCAGCGGCGAGTGTTTTGAACTCCCGTTCAGCGGCTTTCCTGTCGCCTATGGAGTTGTAAAAGGACGCCAGGGCCAACCTGCTGCGGAATTTTTCATTGGCACTCTTTGCCAGGGATACCGCCTTGTTCAGCGCCTCCTCTGCCTTGTCCGTCTTGCCTGCCGCTTTGTATGCGTTTGAGAGGGCGAGGTAGACCTGCACGTTGTCAGGTGCCAGTTTTTCGGCCTTGCGGAACAGGGTCATGGCGTCGTCTATCTTTTTGTTTTTCACCAGTATGGTTGCCTTGAGCAACAGGGCGTTTATATTGTCCGGTTCTTTGGCGAGCACGGCATCCACCTGTTCCTCGGCCTTGTCGTCCTGCTTGGTAAGGAGATAGATGTTGGCGAGTTTCAGTCTGGCGTCCATGTTGGACGGGTCGCTGTCAACAGTCTTTTGAAGCTCGGCAAAGGCACTTCTTATGTCTCTCAGTGCAAGGTATGCCAGGGCAAGCTGGTAGTGGGCCGGAGCGTAGGAAGGATCTATCTGGACCACGTTTTTGAACTCTATGACCGCCGCTCTGTATTTTGCCTGCTGAGCATACTCTGTACCCTTTTTGAAGTGGGCTGCCTTCTTCTCTTCCGGGCTGCTGCAGCCTGAAAGCAGGGGGATGATCGTGCAAATGATAAGTGCCACAAGTATAACCTTTGAAGTGCCTGACTGTTTCATCTATAACCTCCTTGATGGCTTGCCGTGTGTGTCAGTCTATGATCCCTGCGCCTTCAGTGATGGCTGTCCCGTGCTCTCCAGCACACTCATCCAGAAACGGCTCTTCAGGTTGACCATCTTGCGTTTGCTTACTGCGGCTGACAGCGGGACATGAACATAACGGTCGTTCCAGTAACTAATCATCATGGCTGTTTTGCCAGCCATGGCCGCATGTACGGCATTTTGACCAAGGTTGCCGCAGTAGAGCCTGTCATCCACATTGGCTGGTACGCTTCTGATAATATAGCTTGGGTCAATGTAACGTACAAATACCTCCTTGTCCGCCGCTTTGAAGTGGGCCTTTATCCTGTCTCGCATGAATATGCCAATATCTCCAAGTTTTATGTTGCCCGACGGGTCGCGTTCCTTTTCAGGCCCACTCACGTACTTCTGCCCCGCCCCTTCAGCCAGCACTATTACTGCGTGTGATCGTTCCTCAAGTCTCTTTTCCAGTGCGTTCAGAAATCCTCCAGGGCCGTCGAGATCAAAATCGCTCTCTGGTATCAGGCAGAAGTTGACCTCTTTAAGGGCAATGGTGGCTGCTGCGGCGATGAAGCCTGAGTAGCGTCCCATGACCTTTACCAGCCCCACACAGTTGGGGGCACCGGTGGCCTCGGTATGTGCGCAGCGTATGGACTGGCACGCCATCTCCACGGCAGTATCAAAACCAAAGGTCTTTGATACGAGATATATGTCATTGTCTATGGTCTTGGGTACTGCCACTATGGCTGTCTTCAGGCCGCGTCTTTCCACCTCATTGGCAATTTTCACGCCGGCCCTGAACGTCCCGTCCCCCCCGATGATGAAGAGTATCGAGACCTTCATGCGCTCAAGGCTGTCCACTATGACCTCCACTGGCTGGGGGCCTCTCGAGGAGCCCAGTACTGTGCCACCGTACTCATGGATACGGTTTACACTCTCCACAGTAAGCTCCACAGGAGGGAGGTCAGAGTCAGGGGCAAACCCCCTGAGTCCATATCTGATTCCGTATATGGTCTTTACACCATAGCCGTAGTGAAGGGTAAGCACTATGGAACGGATTACGTCATTGATTCCTGGACAGAGACCGCCACATGTGACCACTGCGCACCTGAGTCCCTCAGGGTTGAAGAATATGTCTTTGCGTGGCCCTGCCAGCTCAAAAGACGCTGGTTCAGTACCGGCGGCAAGGTTTTTTTTCATGTTGTTCACAGATATCCTGGCCAGCACACGGTCATTTTCCGAGACAAAACAGGAGTAGGATTTGTGCTGAAGCGGCGAAGGTACAGTGGGTTTCCCCAGCATGCTGATGGTCGTATCCAAGGAAAAATCTATGCCAAGTTCATCTATGAGATCAATATCTGTATTGCATGCCAGGTCTGATCCGTTGTCCTGCGTCATGGTATTGTTCCTCCATTACTGCTTCATGTTAAATGGTTGCGGGATTCCCAGTTTCACCTGATCTTATACCTCGGAGTATCTGCTTACCTGCCGGACACTTGAAGTATCCCCGGTATGCCGGCATGTCCTTGGCCTTGAGCCTCAGGTAAATTGGGATATGTTCAATTTATTCAGGGTGATATTCATAACCTTTTGATTGCCATAGTTGCTGGATATGATCTCCCAGGGGGCTGTGTAAACGTGACCATTGCCAGATTCAGCCCCAGGAATGGAAAAGTTCCTTATCCAGAAATAATTATAGGTCGATATTACCACCATTTACAAGGTGTGTGAAAGACTAACCTGCGGCATGCTTGGCCTGATACGATGTGATTGGTGGAAGTTTGTCAAACAGTGGTTAGGTGCTGGCAAAGCGCCTGGTGGGTGGCAGACCTTGTCGATGAGTCCATGAATTGTTTCAGTGTCCCAGCGAAGAGGAGTTTTCCTCCGTACCTGCCCCCCATAGGTCCTATGTCAATCAGGTAGTCTGCCGCGCTTATCACGTCTAAGTTGTGTTCTATCACCACCACGGAGTTCCCTCTGTCCACAAACCTCTTCAGATGTCTTATCAGCAGGTCCACATCTGTCATGTGCAGCCCGGTAGTGGGCTCGTCAAGGAGATATAGGGTGTGCGTATCTCCACACCTGGCAAACTCCTTTACGAGTTTAAGCCGTTGAGCCTCGCCACCTGACAGTGAGGGGGACGGCTGTCCCAGGGTGAGGTAGCCAAGGCCCAGATCGCAGGCAATGGACAGATATCTCGTTATCCTGGGTATGCTCCTGAAGAAGTCCTGGGCCTCTTCTATGGTCATTGACAGGATTTCCGCCACGTCTTTACCCTTCCACCTGATGTCAAGGGTACTGCGCTCGAAACGCCTGCCTCTGCACATGTCACAGGGTACATATACATCCGGCAGATACCCCAGGCTTACCCGGATGCTGCCATGGCCAGCGCATGCCTCGCATCTCCCCCCTCTTATATTGAAGGAAAAACGTCCCGGCCCATAGCCTCTGTTTCTGGACTCTGGCACTTTGGCAAGCAACTGTCTTATTTCACTCCATATGCCCATGTATGTTGCAGGGCACGAACGGGGGGTCTTGCCTATAGGGGAGTGATCTACTGTTACCACACGGTTTATCCTTTCTGCGCCTGAAATGTTTTTGCAGACATCAGGGCTGTCACTGTTGCCGTGATCCAGTAGACGGGTAACCGCGGGTCTGATGACCTCGAACACAAGCGTGCTCTTGCCAGCTCCGGAAACCCCGGTTATTACAGTAAATGCGTTTAGAGGCAGGCTGATATCCATTTCGTTTATATTCCTGCATGTAATACCTTCGATGCTCAAGACGGGGGTGTTGGAGGCCTGCTGTTTCTCAATGCTGATCCTGCGTCTGTTCCTGTTTCCCAGTGCCAGAGCTGTTGCCGACCTGTCTGATTTCATTATATCTCTCAGGGTACCCATGGCCACTACCTCACCGCCGTTACTCCCGCCGCCAGGGCCGAGATCGACTATCCAGTCAGCACTCCGCAAGGTCTCTTCGTCGTGTTCAACCACGATGACGCTGTTTCCCGCATCCCTGAGCCTCTTGAGCGTGTTTATGAGACGCCTGTTGTCTGCGGGGTGGAGTCCGATGGTAGGCTCGTCAAGGACTACCGTGATGCCTGAGAGGCCAGAGCCTGCTTGCGCTGCCAGCCGGATGCGCTGTGCCTCTCCTCCTGACAGGCAGTCTCCTGACAGATCCAGGGACAGGTAGCCAAGCCCGACATCATGGAGAAATTCCAGCCTGTGACATATGGATTCAGCCAGTGGCCGGGCAACTTGGTCAAGTCTCTGAGGCCAGGGAGCGCGTTCCATCCATTGTCGTATCTGGTAAAGGGCATCGGAAATTTCCAGACCGAGCAGGTGGTGAATACCTGCATCGCCAATATGCCAGGAACGGGCCCTGGCATTCAGTCTGCTGCCTTTGCAACTGGGGCATAGGCGTCCCTCTTCTGTACGTCCCCTGCCTGAACAGTGCCCACATCTGCCTGCCCTGGTATTGAATGAGAAGAGCAGCGGGTCTGCCTCCTGGATGCTGGCATGGCACTTGGGGCAGACGTGCGCTGTGCTGAAAAAGTGTTCTTTTATGCCGGTCTTTTCATGGAAGAGCCTGGTCTCAGCCACCGCTATACCCCCTCGTCCCCACTGGAACGCCTTTTCTGCCATCTGTTCAAGCGTCCTTCGGTTTGAGCCAGAGGGGATGATACTGCCCATGACCCAGGAGAGCGAGTGTTCGGTGTATCGCTTTATGGCAGGGATGCCCTGGGGTGACAGGTAGAGGGTTCCATCAACAATGAAGCCTGCGACCCCCTGTCTGATGCCATACTCCATGTCAGCCCGGTGTATGCCCTTGCGCCTTGTTATGCGAGGGGCAGTGATCAGTATCTCCATGCCGTGCCATCGTTCAGATATAGTGGCAAGGATCTCTTCTGTGGTCATGGAGTTCATGGGAATATGGCAGTTGCTGCACCAGGGTACGGCCACTTTGGCGTAGAGCAGCCTGGTGTAGTGGGCTACCTCTGTTAGTGTGGCCACCGTTGACATGGGGCCTGCCTGGCTTGTCCTTTGTTCTATGGCAACAGACGGCGTAAGGCCAGCGATGCAGTCCACGTCCGGTCGTTGATACATGGTCACGAACTGCCGCAGATAGGATGACAGACCTTCCACATAACGGCGTTGTCCTTCGGAAAATATGCAGTCAAACGCCAGGGTTGACTTGCCGGAACCTGAAACACCGGTGATCACCACCAGTTTGCCATGTGGGATTTCAAGGGAGATTTCCTTCAGGTTGTGGTGCCTTGCCCCCACGATGGATATATTGCGTTTTTCAGCAGTACACGTGCGGTCTGTACAAACTGGCAGCAGTTCACTAACCTGCTGGTCCTGGCTGTCATCCTTGGCTTGGCGGATCTCCTTGATGACCCTGCCGGTAATGGATTCCTCGCACTCAGGAAGGCCCTCAGGCGGTCCCTGGTACAGGAGTCTGCCACCATTGTCCCCGCCTTTTGGACCAAGATCAATTACCCAGTCACATTCTGATATGACCTGGAGGTCATGTTCCACTACCACTACGCTGTTGCCCAGGCTGGTCAGATGTTTCAGGGCAGCCATGAGCATTCGTACCTCGGATCCGTGTAGCCCCCTGGTTGGCTCGTCCATTATGAACAGTCCGGTCCTGCCTGTGGCGCCTTTCTGCAGGCATTCCGCAAGCTTCAGTCTCTGTATCTCCCCTGCAGACAGGGTGTTAAGTGGCTGGCCAAGGAGTATGTGCGCAAGGCCAAGGTCAATGGCGGGTTTCAGGCGTCTTGCAAGCGCCTGGGATGCCTGAAAGAAATCCAGTGTCTCAGCCAGTGTCATGGAGAGTACCTCTGCGATGTTTTTCCCCCTGTACCTTACGGACAATACCTCAGTCTTGAATCTGGTGCCTCTGCAGTAGGGGCAGGGCAGGGTGAGGTCTGGCAGGAACTGCATCTCAATGACCTGGCTTCCCATCCCTTTGCACTCCTCACATCTGCCGGCATTGGTGTTGAATGAGAACGATCCTGCTGTAAGACCCGAGATTTTTGCGTCATCCGTATTGGCAAATATCTTTCTGATCACGTCCAGGAGGCCCAGGCCTGTGGCAGGACAGGCGCGCGGGGTACGCGAAGGGGGATTCTGGTCGATCATGGTGCAAAACCTGATCTCCTCCGGCAGGGACAGTGAGTGGTGGGAGCCAGGCCGTTCTGATGGCATGCCAAGTTTTCGCAGCACTGCCCTGTACAGGACCTCCTCTGCGAGGGTGGATTTGCCCGATCCGGAGACGCCTGATATGACAGTAACTCGACGGGTGGGAAGATACACGTCTATGGAGCGCAGATTGTGTTCGGAGACAGAACGTAGGGCAATATAAGGTCCTTTTGGTATTGAGGTGGCGTTGCCTAAAGGGTGCTGTTCCCTCTTCAGGTATCTCTCATTCCCATACCCCGTGGCCTCTTCCTTGGTGTTTCCATGATTATATGTGTCCCTGGTGATGATTGGGGTTGGGGGACCATGATAGGTAATCCTGCCACCTGCCAGGCCTGAACCTGGTCCCATTTCAATAATCATGTCTGCTGCCTGCAGGATGGCCGGGTCGTTATCAACCACCAGGACCGAGTTTCCCTCCTGTACCAGCCGTCTGAGGATGTCGGTCATGCGCTGGTTGTCAGCGGCGTGAAGGCCGGTGGATGGTTCATCCACACAGTAAAGGGTTCCGGACAGTCGGCTTCCCAGTGCCCTGGCCATGTTGATCCTCGCTGCCTCTCCACCTGACAGGGTCCTGGATGCACGATCCATGGTGAGATATGAAAGCCCGGCCCGTTCAAGTGTGCCAAGCCGGTGACGCAGGTCATTCAACAGGGCCACAGATGCCTGATCAGGCCGGTATCCCTGGATTATGCTTTCACACCAGTCAATTGCCTGTTCGATGGTAAGGCCGTAGACCTCAGGTATGTTGAGGCCTCCGAGCCGATACCAGAGGGCCTCATGCCTGAACCTGCCTCCTCTGCATGAGGGGCACGGCAGGTATGCCCGGTACCTGGCAAGGAGTATGCGGATATGTGGTTTGTAGCGTTTTCTTTCAAGTTTTTTGAAGAACGCCTCGACTCCTGGCCACTGTCCATGGCCCATGAGGATCTGTTCCTGCGTTACGGCAGGGAGGTGGCTCCAGGGTGTCTCAGTATCAATGCCTGAGTGCAGGCACCAGTCCACAAGGCGCTGTTTCCATCTCCTGCGGGACTCAAACGGCCTGATGGCACCGTTATTGATGGTCAGGCTTGGGTCTGGTACCACGAGAGCAGGATCAATTGCCTCTATCCGGCCAAAGCCTGAACATTCAGGACACGCGCCTGCCGGGGAGTTGAAGGAAAACAGGGCAGGTGAGGGGGCTGAAAATCCTCGGTGGCATACGGAACAGTGCCTGCCTTTGCTGAACGAGACACGTTTTCCTCCTTCATGGATGACGTGCAGGGTTCCGTCTCCAATGTGAAATGCCTGTTCCGCTGATTCCAGGATCCTCTGCTTGTCGAGTTTTACCAGGCGGAAACGATCTATCACAAACTCAACCGTACGGTCCTTGTCGTGTTCAGAGGCTGCAGGGTCAAATTCCTGGATCTCTCCATTTCGCAAAATACGAAACCAGCCCTGCTGTTTCATCCATCTGGCCCTGTCTGCCGGAACCAGTGCTGTTATCAGTGCGCCTTGCCGTCCATGGCACCCTTCAGCCATCTCTGTCACGTAGTTGGCAACATGTTCAGGCGTGTGGTTTATTACCTTGTGCCCGCAACCCGGGCATACCAGCTCACCCATCCTGTAGAAGAGGAGCCTTGTGGGCCAGGTGATTTCAGATAGGGTGGCAACAGTGGATCTGGCATTGCGTACAGGGTTTTTCTGCTCTATTGCCACGGCGGCAGGCAGGTTCGCCATGGCCCTGGCAGTTGGCCTTGGCAGTCTTTCAAGGAACTGTCTCGCATATGGCGAGAAGGTTTCGATAAAACGGCGTTGCGCCTCGGCATAGATGCTGTCAAAAACAAGGGATGACTTTCCAGCGCCAGAGGGGCCGGTTACCACTACCAGTATCCCCTTGGGAATGTCGATGTCGAGGTCTGCGAGATTGTGCAGGCACAGTCCCCTGATCTTGATAGGAGAGGAATTCATGGGTGGTTGGTGAAGATTTGAGGTGTGCGGCAACTCTGTCCCGGTTGTCCTCTGTGGGGTCCTACATGCCTTCCGGTCTGAAACGTATACCCATAACCAGAGGGCCTGGCCTGAGTTGAGGCGGCAGCGCAGGCACTGGTGTGGCATCCTTTACCGCGCGCATGGCAGACTGGTCAAAGAGCATGTTTCCTGATGTCTTTTCAAATTTGTGTGAAATTATAGTCCCATCGTCTGCGATCTCGATTTCGATAATGGCCTCAAGACCTTTGGAATCTATAAGTTCTGTAGGCAGGTTCCAGCGGCGCCATATCCTCTTTGAGACCTCGTTGCCATACATGGCAATGATCTCATTTATGTTTTTACCCTTGCCTGTCATGGATGCTGCCGGGCCTGCAGCCCCTGCCTTTGGGGCCTGGCCCGTATTGTCCTGTTTTTTTCTTAACTTTTGACTCAGCGCCTTTAGACGCTCCTCAAGATGTCTCTCTTCCTGTTTCTCTTTCACCTCCTGTTTTATTGCCGCCAGTCTCTTCTGCAACAGTTCTTCTTCAGAGGGAGCTTTTTGTCTCTTCAGTATCTTTTTGGGGCGTGACTTGGCAGAGGGAGAGGGCTTGGGTTTCCCTGCAGTCTTTGCCTTTTGGGTCACTATTTTCTTCTTCTTCTTCGGGTTCAGAGATACTGCCTTTTTCTTCTGGGCCTCAGCCGGCCGGGCAGAGGGCTTTGATACCCTTTTCTTCATTGGTGCTGGCCGGGAAATCCTGGGCTTTTTCACATTGACCGGCTTTGGCGGTTTGGATATTTTTTTTGTCTGTGAGGTATGATGGGGCCGGGGGGGGAGGCTCTTGGTTACAGGGGCTGGTTTGTTGGTATTTTTCCTGGATGGTCCTGTTGCCCTGTTATGAACCATTTGGGGTTCGAAGAGTTTTACTGTGTATATTTCCTGCCCCTTTTTTTGTGACAGGATGAGATCAGGAGCAAATATGGCAAGGATCAGCACTGTAATGTGGAGTGTAAGGGCAATAAATATTCCTGTTCTCCACTGCTCCATGCCGTTATTCATGGGGACAAAAAAAGTCATGGTCAGGTGTGAACAAAAGGTATGTAGCAGAACATGAGAATCGTGGCATTCGCTGTAAGGAAAATCCTGATTATTTTTCCGCAGGCTTTGACGATTTTTCCGGAGCCGGGGCGGTTACCAGGCCCAGATCCCTGACTCCTGCCTCCCGGATTGCGGTCATGACCAGGGCAACCTTGCCATATCTTACAGATTCGTCAGCCCTTAGCAGTACCTGTCCTGCCCGACCCTCTTTTACGAGTGTGGCAAGTTTCTGGCGCAGAAGTTCAGGCCCTACCTCTGTCTTGTCGAGAAATATCTCGGCATTGGCATTGACGGTTATGACCACGTTTTTCTTTTTTTGCGGCAGTGCCTTGGCCGTGGTGGCCGGAAGTTTGACGTCCAGCCCACGGGTCATCATGGGGGCAGTGACCATGAAGATAATCAGAAGTACCAGCATGACGTCCACAAGGGGTGTCACGTTGATCTCGGCAAGATAACGTCCCCTGCCCTTTTTGTGGCCTGCTCCCATTCCCATCAGAACACCTCCGGGCCAGTGGGCGCATCTGCCTCTTCGTCAGGCACATCAGCCCGGATGGCAAATTCCATATTGTTTGCACCTTGACCGCTTTGATCTTCAGTGTGGGAAAAGCCCCTAATGAGCTGTCTTTCCACTGTGTTCAGAAAATCAGCGGCAAAGCCCTTCAATACGCCTTCCATGTTTTCAAGTGCGCTCATGAAGGAATTGAACGCCATTACTGCAGGTATGGCAGCGGCAAGTCCTGCAGCAGTGGCTACCAGTGCCTCTGAGATGCCAGGGGCCACGGTGGCAAGGCTTGCGGAACCCTGGAGCCCTATGTTGTGAAAACTGCCCATTATGCCCCACACAGTGCCGAACAGGCCTATAAATGGTGCGGCATTTCCAATGGTTGCCAAAAGCGGAATGGTCCTTTCCAGCATGGCCAGTTCTTCCTGGATGCCTTTGTTAAGTCCCCTTTCAATGATCTGTAGCCATGAGCCTACCATGTTTTTCCTGGCAGAAGGACCACACTCCTCCATGAGTTGCTTCAGTTCCTGGTATCCCTGCAGAAACACGCCTGACATGGGGGCCTCAGGCATGCGCAGGGCTGTCCGGTATACGCGCTGGAGGTTTCCGCCTTCCCAGAACCGTTCCTCAAAGTCCAAGTTGGCAGACGATGCCTGTCGGAACCTGCGCACCTTTACTGTTATGATGGTCCAGCAGATCACGGAGAATATCAGCAGAAAGAGAAGTACAAACTGTACAACCGGGCTTGAGTGCAGTAGAAGTGCCCAGATTGACGTAGATGTGTTGGTCATGTCATTATCCTTGGGATGGATTTTGCCTTGTATGTTACCTTGCGTTGTGAATGCAAATGTATAATATAGAATTTTGCTGTGGTGGCAATGGAAAGATTATTTCCTCTGCATGATCATATGTCCCCTGACTGTACCTGCCATCCATCCCTCTGGTATGAGGATCGTTGTAAAATCATCAACCACTATTGCAGGGCCAGCAATTCTAATGCCATCTTTCAGCTCATGCCTGCTGACAAGTGCAGTGCTGCACGGGCCAGAGCCATGGATCACTTCGATATATTCAAGGCAATCTGCAGGCACGTCACGAAAGGCGTCTGAACTGAGTGTATGCAGGCTGTGGCATAAAGGACCGGTAGCTCCAGCCAGTTCCCTCTTCAGCATTATCCTTGCCCTGATGGCAGTTATCTCCACTGGCCTGGTCTCAAAGATATAACCGTATAGCTGGCGGTGCAGTGACCCAAAACATGAATGCCACCCTTTTCCCCAGGGAACGGTAAGTTCAAAGGACTGGCCGTGGTACCGGCAGTCAATATGCGTTTCTACAGTCATGTCGTTTAGTCCCGCATGGCCTGTATGAGCAGTTATTTCCTTTTTGATGTGCCTTACCAGTTTATCCATTCTATCCTGGATTTCCTGGCCATGTTTTAGGGCATCTCTGATTATAAGTGCCTCTGATCCCTCGAATACAAGATCGGCATCTGCCATGCCGCGTGCCGAAAACACGCCGGCCCTTTCCGGTATGATGACCTGGTCTATGTGAAGCTCATGAGCCACTTCCGCTGCATGTAGGCCTGCAGCGCCGCCATAGCAGACAAGAGAGAATGTGGACGGATCAAACCCCCGTTCCACAGAGACTGTCCGTATTGCCTGCACCATGTTGCTGTTTACCAGACGTATGATGCCGAGAGCAGTTTCCACACTCCCCAGGCCAATTTGTTGCGAAAGCCTTTTTAACGCTGGTCCGATGCGTTCCACGTGGAGTTTCATGTTGCCTGCCAGGAATCTGTCAGGCCTGAGACGTCCAAGAAACAGGTTGGCATCTGTCACAGTCACCTCGGTCCCCTTGCCGTAACAGATGGGGCCAGGGTCTGCCCCGGCACTTTGCGGGCCTACTTTCATGAGTCCGCCCCTGTCAATCCATGCTATGGAACCACCTCCTGCGCCAACCGTGTGGATATCAATGATGGGGAGGCCGATCGGATAGCCGTCTATCTTGTAATCACGGGTATAGGTGAGTGAGCCAGCGCAGAGTGAAACATCTGTAGAGGTGCCTCCCATATCAAATGTGATTATCCTGTCCATGCCCAGCGTGCGGGCAAGCCCAAGCGCTGCCTGCACTCCTCCGGCTGGGCCTGATAACAGGGTGGTCACTGCCTTGTCATGTATGGAGGAGGCCGGACGACATCCGCCGTTTGATTGCTGGATAAATACGCCTGTCCCCTTGAGTCTGCTGGCAAGCCGGTTTACATACCTTCCCACCACGGGATTCAGATAGGCATTGATTACTGTGGTGCTGAACCGTTCGTATTCCCTGAACTCAGGCATCACCCTGCTGGAGCGGCTGACAGGCACGCGGAGTTCCTGGCTGATGCGCGTCTCCATGAGAATTTCATGTTCAGGATTTGCATAGGAGTGCAGGAAGCAGATGGCGATACTTTCAGGCCTCATCGTTCTGCACAGATCAATAACGGCCTGCAGTTCCTTTTCTGTAAGAGGGGTTATGATATTCCCGTCAGGACCAATCCGTTCCTGAACCCCCAGTATGTTCTGGCGCGGAATTATAGGCGCAGGTTTTTCTACCATGAAGTCGTACAGGCACGGGCGGGCCTGCCTGCCTATGAACAGCACATCTTCAAAACCTGCTGTGGTGATTAGCAGGGTGCGTGCCCCCTTTCTTTCGAGAAATGCGTTGGTGCCAACAGTGGTGCCGTGCACTATCTCAGTGTTCTTTGGAGGAGGCAGCATTGAAAGCTGTTCAAGGCCCTGGAATATGGCCTGAGACGGGTCGTCAGGCGTGGAGAGTATCTTCAGCCTGCGCCAGGTGCCGTTGCTATCCCTTATGGCAAAATCAGTGAAGGTGCCCCCTGTATCTATTCCTGCCCGGATCATGTTATTGGTATCCCCTGTGATCATGCTGCAGGATACCTGAAGTGCAGAAGCAATTGACACCATCTGCCGCATAGATATCCTGTGCCGCGGTTTGCGTTGGAACAAAAAAAATCATTTCAGAATGAATACGTAGATAGCACGTCTTTTCAGGCAGTTGCATGGTTAATCTCATTGTTGCCCTGGTCATGGTCAGATACCAGGTTGACTGAGACTATCTTTGAGATTCCGCGATCCTCCATGGTAACGCCATAGAGTGTGTCAGCCGTGTCCATGACCCGCTGATTGTGGGTGATGATAACCACCTGTGACTCCTTTGCGATTTTTTTGATTAGTCTGTTGAACCGTACTGTATTGGCTTCATCAAGCGGGGCATCCACTTCATCGAGGAGGCAGAAGGGGCTCGGTTTTATGAAGTAGACAGCAAATAGCAGGGCCATGGCCGCCATGGTCTTTTCTCCGCCTGAGAGCAGGTTCAGGTGCTGGATCTTCTTGCCTGGCAGGTTGACCAGGTATTCCACGCCGGCCTCAAGGATGTCATCGTTGGATTCAAGCTGAAGCCTGGCGCTGCCACCATCGAACAGCAGGGGAAAGACCTGGTCAAGGCTCTGGTTGACCGCCTCAAGTGCATCCTTGAACCGGGATCGACATGTGCGGTTTATCTTGTCTATGGCCTTTTTCAGATCTGCCATGGATTTTTCAAGGTCCTGTTTCTGGGCGTTCAGAAACTCATAACGTTCCTTGAGTTGCTCATACTCTTCAAGTGCTCCAAGATTTACCGCACCCATCCGGCTGATCTTGGACCGGATATCCTCCAGCCTTGTCTTGATCTTGTCCACATCCATGGTATCTGTCAGGTGCTCAACGCCGGTTATGGCGGCAGGTGACAGGCAGTGCCGTTCCAGAGATGACTGGCCTATGAACTGCAGGGCCTGCCTGCTTTCAGATATGTCTACCTCGAGGCCGTGTACTTTTTTCTCTGCCTGTCGCACTGTCTTTTCCCTTTGGTCTATCATCTTTTCACAGGAAGATATTTTCTGAAGTATCTCATCCCGTTCCTGCTCAAGTATAGAAGTCCTTTTGCGTGCATTGGCCACTGCTGCCTCCTGTGCCTGAACCTTTGCAGCTACCTCGCGCAGTTTTTTTTCCTGTTCTCCAATGGCGGCCAGGAGTTTTTTCCGCTCGGTCACATAACTTTCGCTGTCTGAGCGTATGCGTTTCTGCTGTCTCTCTAAAGCCTGTTTCTCCTTTTCCCGTTCCCTGATACTGCTCTCGACTTCAGCAAGGCGTATGCGCAACTCATTATGCTTCTGCCTTTTCTGTTCTAAGAATTCTTCATGCCGGTGCAGGTCAGCCTCCCTGCGCTTCAACTGTGTGGATAACCCCTGGTTCCTTTGGGCAGCCTCCCCAAGGGCTGTCTCGCACTCTTCAAGAGAGAATTCCACCTCCCGCAACTCTTCCTGTGCCTCTCTGATCTCAAAGTTGATAAGTTCAAGACGGGAACGGGCCGTCTCCACCTTTAACTTTATGGCCTCGGCCTCCTGCTCAAGCCTGGATATCTTGTGCTGTTTTTTCTTGGCATTTGATGTCAGACGGGCTACAAGCCCCTTTTTTTCTGATTCTGCTGTCTGGAGAGCCTCTTTTCGGTTG
This sequence comes from uncultured Desulfobacterales bacterium, assembly GCA_964638145.1. Classification (GTDB taxonomy): domain Bacteria; phylum Desulfobacterota; class Dissulfuribacteria; order Dissulfuribacterales; family QOAL01; genus S144-17. The sequence goes on from CAZXAK010000045.1 coordinate 114,087, forward strand.
CTCACTGCCTGAAGCTCCTGTTCCAGGGCGCATACCTCCTGTTCGAGGTCCTTGATCATGGCCTTCCGGACGAGGATCCCTGACCTTTCTGCCCCACCGCCCTGCACGCTGACCTCAAGCCATGGCGTGATGCACTCGCCCTGGGCAGTGACCATTGATGGCAGGCGGCATGAAAGGCCGGAGGCGTTGGTATCGGCCTGTGCATGTGCAAGTTTGGAGATGCTCGAGTGGAGAGAATCAGACAGGACTGTGCCTCCAAGCATGGACTGAAGGGCAGGGAGGATTACAGGGGCTGCCTTGACATGGTGACACAGGGAGTCATATCCCCTGCTGTCAATGTCTTGGCCAGGTGCTATTGGCTTGTCAGGCGTAAAGGAGCTATCATCTTTGGCTTTCGTAGTGTATGGACAGCGAGGATCTGCGATTATCATATTGAGGATGGCAGATGACCTCTTTTTGAAGCTTGATGCAATCTTTTGACACGTTTCAGCATTGTCCACCACAAGGGCATGAAGGCGAGGCCCCAGGGCAGTTTCGAAAATCCTCTCCCATCCTCTTTCCACCTCTATAAAGTCAGCAAGCAGGCCCAACACCCCCTGTTCTTTCTGTAATATCTGCTGTACCTCAACAGGTATGCCTTCGCCTGCGGCCTCTACTTCCTTCAGGGCCTGTAGCCTGGCGGCTGCAGCAGCCCTTTCTGCCCTGGTATCACGATATCTTTTCCGGACTGCCGACAGCTCTTCAGATATGTCTGACAGCTCCTGTTCCGCGTCCCTTCGTTGCTGCGAAAGTTCATGATAGGCGTTCTTCAACTCCTCAACAAGTATATTCAGTCGGGATTGCTGTTCAGAAAGGGCGGCCAGTTTGTCATCAAGGCCCTGTCTCTCCTCCCTCCGCTTCCCGATTCTGATATCCAGCCGTTTTCTGCGTTCTTTCAGGGCCCGTCGTTCACTGTCAAGGCGTGCCTGTTCTGCAGCTGCATCCACAAGCAGTACCTTGACCTCTTCAAGTTCCTTCCTGGCCTGGTGGACATGGACCTTTGCATTATGTACCTGAGCTTTGGCCTCGTCTTCCTGAGCCTTGAGTTTGTCTATGTCTCTGCGCAGTGTTTCAAGGGCCTTTACCACGTTGCTGTGACGCCTCAACAGTGACTCTGCCCGTTTTTCAGATTCAGAAGCGCTGTTCTCTACAGTTTTCAGCTTTACCTTGGCCTTGTAGAGCTGCTTTTCTGTACCTGTCATTTCGCGTCTCAGTTCCTCGAGACGTCCCTCGGCAACAGACAGACCGGCCTTCAGTTTCTTGATTTCACTGTCCTTTTGAAGCAGCTCGGTGTTTATGCCCTCCTTCTCTGCCTTGGCTGCCGCAAGCGCTGCCTCTGCACCCTTCAATGTCTCTGTGGCAAGTTCCATCTCCTTTTCCAGCTTGGCAAGGCCATGTATCTGTTCATCCCAGGCATACTTGAGCAGTGCCTTGTCAAGTTCCTCTTCCGTCTTGCGCAGTTCCAGATACCGTTCGGTTTTTTTTGCCTGGCGGGAGGCGCTTCTCGTCTGTCTGTCAACCTCTGATATTAGGTCATAGAGCCTCTCGAGGTTTCGGGTGGTGTCAGTCATGCGTCTTTCAGCCTCGATGCGTCTGGCCTTGTATCTGGATATCCCTGCCACCTCCTCGATGATATGTCTCCTGTCACCAGGGCTCATCTCCACAAACTGCCCTACCTGCCCCTGATCAACTATGGAGTAGGCCCTGGTGCCGGCCCCTGTGTCCATGAGGAGGTAGTGGATGTCCTTGAGACGGCAGGTCTTGCCATTTATGAGATAGCGGGTCTCGCCCTTGCGGTTTACCATGCGCCTGATCTCTATCTCTGGCAGGTGTTCAAATTCGGGTGGGGCCATGCCTGATTTGTTTTCCAGCAACAGACTTACTTCTGCAAAACTGACTTTACGCCCGTTCGAGCCGGAAAATATTACCTCATCCATGCTGCGGGCACGAAGCATCTTTGCGCTCTGTTCGCCAAGCACCCAGCGTATGGCATCCACTACATTGGATTTGCCGCAACCGTTGGGGCCAACAATGGCACAAATACCCCTGTTGAACTCAACCTTTGTGCGGTTCGGGAAGGATTTGAAGCCGAAGAGGGTAAGTTTTTTGAGACGCATACCAGATCAGTAGCCCAGGAGGTCAGCTATGCTGGCAGGCCATTTCAAGCCCCTCCTCCTGTGCGAGGATCATCTTTGCCTGTTCCACATCCTTGTGTATCTGTACCCGGAGTTCTTCAGGGCCGGAAAAGCATTTTTCGTCTCGTATCCTTTGAATGAGATTCACCTTCAGCGGGTGACCGTAGATGTCCCGGTTGAAGTCGAATATGTGTACCTCTGCCCTGAGTTCCTGATCACCGAATGTGGGGTTTACGCCAATATTGACCACTCCACCATAGCAGTGGGTGTCATATATGGCCTGCACCACGTACACGCCGGGCTTTGGGCACAGATCTTCACTGTTTATGCGGAGATTGGCAGTTGGAAATCCAACTACAGGACCTCCACGTTGCATGCCCTTCTGCACTATGCCCCTGATTTGGTAATATCTGCCTAAGAGTTTGGCTACCTTGCGCATCTCTCCCTCGCTTACCAGTTTGCGGACATTGGTGCTGCTCACAATCATGCCGTCAATCACCACTGCCGGGACAACATGGGTGCGAAAGCCCAGTTCCCCACCTTTCTTTTTGAGAAAGTCGATATTGCCCTCTCTGCCCTTGCCAAGGGCATAGTCGTATCCCACTACCAGGTCTTTGATGCGCAGGGCCTCGACAAGTATGTGTTCGACAAAGTCTGTTGCAGTGGTGGCTGCAAGTTCCATGGTAAAGGGCAGGCATATGAGGATGTCAATACCCGCCCGTTCTATCTGTTCTATCTTCTGTTCAAATGTTGAGATGAGCTTGGGAGGGTTGTCCGGGCGCAGTACCTGAAGGGGATGCGGGTCAAAGGTGAGGGCCACACTGTGGGCACCACGCTCTGATGCAAGTTCCACCACTTTTTTGAAAAGGGCCTGGTGCCCAAGGTGCACACCATCAAAGTTGCCTATGGTAAGCGCAGGGCTGTTCAAACGTTTTTTAAGTTGATCTATACCAAAATATATTTTCATGATCGTACATTAAATCAGAATCGTAAGTAGCATTGGATGTGGGATATGCCTGGGGCAACTCGTGCTATTTCTTTATCAGGATATACATGTCTCCTCTGTGCCTCAATTTTCCTGCCATTTCCCCTGCCTTTTTGCCTTCACCGCAGTATATATCTACACGGCATGCCCCCTTTATGGCATTGCCCCTGTCCTGATTTAGTACAAAACGGCGGAGACCTGATGTATCTTTTCCTGTCACATGGACCTGCGGCACATCTATGAAACAGAGTGCTCCGGCAGGGAAAAGGCCGGTATCAAGCGCAACAGAGCGCATGGGAACCAGGACTGCCCCAAGGCTGCCGACTGGTCCTCTCTCTTCCCATCTGAAAAAGATGTATCTTGGGTTTGCCCCGAGTGCCTGCCTGAACTGCTGTGGATGCGTGTACGCCCACTGTCTGATGCCTGGCCAGTCAGCATCTTCAGGGCTTAACCACCCCTTTTTTATTAGCCATCTGCCAAGGCTTCCATAGGGATGTCCATTACTGGCAGCAAAGTGTATGTAACGCCTGTCTCCGTTGGCGAACTTGAGAAGACCGCTGCCCTGTATATGGAGCATGAGTCCGTCCACAGGAGAGGCTAACCAGGCCAGCACAGGGGCGGGCAGGGTGATGCTGCCGCCATCTATCTCTTCCCTGGTATAGTAAGGCAGGACCTGCCTGCCGGCAACCCTGCCATACAGAGTGATTGGGGGCAGAGTCTGGCTGAATAGCTTCAGGTCTATCTTTAACAGGTCATCAGGCACACCATAGATCGGATAGGTGAAATCCCTGTTCCTTTCAGTGGAGGCCGGGAGTTCAGGCTGGAAATAACCAGTAAAAAGCACAGGGCGGTTGGAAGCCGGGGATTCCGGGCCGCAACGCGTCACCCTGTAGAGCCTGAATTTGGCCGATAGCCTCTCTTTGAACTCCCTTACAGACAAATTCTGTCCCAAAATTGTGAGAAAGGCCCTGAGTGTGTCCTTGAGGCAGCCTGCAGTAACCGTTCCCCCTGCCCATGAAATTGTTCTGCTGTCACTCATGTCCTTCATGCAGTGCAGGGTACGCTTGACAGCACGTTTGAGTCCAGCAATGTCTTGCGGTGAAGATGACAGTGGCAGGGCTGAGACAGGAACTTCTGTTAAGATGGCGTTTCTGGCACCAGCTGGTTTGTGTCTATTCCTCTCCGTCCTGAGGATAAGCCCGGCCACTGCGATGACTATCAGAAGAGAGATGATGCTGATTAAGGTGCGTTTCGGGCCTGTGAGTTTTATTTTTGAGGGCATGAACGGCCTTGTGCCAGAGTGAGGTCTCTAAACCCCAGTGGCAGCAACCTGTTTCTTCACTGCCTGGACAGAGGTTTCCAGTGCCTGCCTTTCGGATTCTGTGAGTGTAAATTCCACAATACGCTCTACTCCATCCTTGCCAAGTATTACAGGTACACCGAGAAATACCCCGCTGATCCCGAACTCACCCTGAAGATATGCGGCACATGGCAGGACCCTCTTCTGGTCTTTCAGGATGGACTCAGCCATTTCAACTGCAGCCAGGCCAGGAGTGGAAAAGGCGCTTCCGGTTTTGAGGTGCTGGACGATCTCCGCACCGCCGTTTTGGGTTCGACTCACAATCTGGTCGAGTTTTTCCTTTGGAATCAGGTCTTCTACTGGTACGCCATTTACGCTTGCAAGTCTTGTCAGGGGCAGCATGTTGTCTCCATGAATGCCCATGACCATGGCAGAGATGTCAGACGGAGCCACTCCCAGCTCTTGGGCCAGGAACGTGCGGTACCTGGCAGAGTCGAGCACTCCGGCCATGCCAACTACCCGTTGCCGTGGGAATCCTGATACCTTGAAGGCGGTGTATACCATTGCATCAATGGGGTTGGTAACCACGATTATGCAGGCATCGGGAGAGTGCTTGACCGCCTCTTCCGTTACTGCACGGATTATCTGAACATTCTTTTCCAGAAGATCATCCCTGCTCATGCCCGGTTTTCTGGCAAGACCGGCAGTTATGATAATGACGTCTGAATCAGCTGTGTCTGCGTAGTTATTGGTCCCTGTGACTGTCCCTGTAAAGCCGCATATTGGAGCGCATTGCGCAAGATCCAGGGCCTTACCCTGAGGGACTCCCTCTATGACGTCAAGAAGGACAATGGTGTCTGCAGCGTTGCGGCTTACCGCCCACTGCGCTGCCGCTGTACCTACTGCGCCAGAACCGATGACAGTTAGTTTTTTTCCTTTTTTATCCATTATGGTCTATAAACCCTGAAGACGGGTTTCCTCCTGTTAGTAAATTATCTTCCGTATCCTGATTCCCTGTAGTAGCGCAGGGCCTCTGGCAGGAATCTTTTTATCTGTTGTATCCTTGCCTGGTCTGAAGGGTGGGTGCTAAGTAGTTCCGGAGGCGCTCCCCCTGCCTTTTTGGTCTTCATCATGCGTTCCCAGAAGTTTATCGCCTCCCTGGGATCATAACCTGCCATGGCCATGAATATCAGGCCGAGATGATCCGCCTCTGTCTCCTGCAGGCGGCTGTAGGGCAGCAGTACCCCGAGGTTTGCCCCGAGTCCGTAAAGGTCGCGGAATATGGTGTTTGCCGCAGAACCGCTGGTTCCAAGGGCTGACGATAAAGCAGTTCCCCCTATCTGAAGGGCAAGTTGCTGGCTTATACGTTCGTTGGCATGCCTTGCTATGGCATGTGCTATCTCATGTCCGAGAACCACTGCCAGGCCCGCATCGTTTTTGGCAATGGGCAGAAGACCAGTATATACTACAACTTTGCCTCCAGGCATGCACCATGCGTTGATCTCTTTGCCTTCAACCAGGTTGAATTCCCATTTATAACCCCGTATAAGGTTTGACTGGCCATGTTGCGCCAGGTACTTTTCCACCGCATGGGCAATCCGCCACCCTACCCGCTGCACCATCTCCACTTCCCTGCGGTTGTGGCTTAGCCTGTGTGTGGCGAGAAATTGAGAGTATTCCTTTGAACTCATGGCGTCAAGCTCACTTTCCGGCATGAGCAGGAGCTGGCTCCTTCCGGTTACCGGTACTGTGGCACATCCGTTAAGGAACATGAGAAGCATGGCAGAAATTGGCAACAGGATGAGAAGCCGTATTTTTTTTATGCTTGTGTGAGTAAACATAACAATCACCTTGGGAAACCGGGAATGGTCTTTGGCTGACAGCGTGTCTCCTGTGTCTCCCAAATTGAGCGTTTCAAATTATGCGGGGTTTTGTTTGGTCTTTGATCTTAGTGAGTTGTTGCTGTTTTCTGTAAAATTGTCTGTCACCTAATGGATTTGGTCTGACTGTTTTGCTGGTCGCATAATTTGAAACCGTTCCGGAATTCCATTAGCAATCTACAGGCAGAGATAACCATTTTTTTATGGAGGTTCAACAATAGTCAATGGTTAAAAACGTTTCAGTAGTTCTGAACGAACCACGATTCCCTGAAAATATAGGGGCTGCTGCCCGATGTTGTCGCAATATGGGTATATCGTCTCTGATAGTAGTCAGGCCTGAACTCTTAGACAGGGAGAAGATGTTTAAGATGGCTACTCATGAGGCGGCAGATATTGTTGAAAACATGAAAATTTATGACTCTCTGTATGATGCCCTGTCACCATTTGGTCATGTTGTGGGCACAACGGCCAGGCAGGGGAGGGAGAGGCGTCCCACCCACAGCCCTAAGGAGGCAGCAGTCCTGATAAGGCGGCTTGCCGTGAACAATCAGGTTGCCATCCTGTTCGGGTCTGAAAACAAGGGCCTCAGTAATGCCCATCTCAGGTTCTGCAACACCCTGATCAACATACCCACCACTGATTTTCGTTCAATAAATCTTGCACAGAGCGTCATGATAGTCTGCTATGAGTTGTTCGTGTCAGGTGAGCCTGAAGACCTGCATGTGCCGAAACTGTCCAATGTGTATGAGACTGAGGCCATGTATGCGCATCTTTCTCAGATGTTTCAGGCAATTGGCCTATATGGCAAGAGAGAGCCAGGCTACTGGATGAGTAGGGCCAGGCGTTTCCTTGGCCGGTGCGAACTCAGGTCCAGGGACGTTCGGCTGATAAGGGGCCTGTGCAGACAGGTACTGAACGCCCTGTGCCATTAGTTGCGTTGCGGCAAGAGTTTATTGCCCTGAAATGTATATGTTTTCATAGCCTCTCTCCGCCTGTCATAATCAGTCAGGCAGATCAGGGCAACATGAAGGTTCAAGCTATAATCCTGGGCAGTGTGTAACGGATTACAGGTCTACGATCTTGCTGTTCTTTATCTCTTCTCTTCGCAGGTTGAGTGCGTGGTTGAAATCGGCGCCAGATGCCTCCTCTTCGCCCAGTGCCTCAAATACACTTGCGCGCAGGGTATATGCAGGCGCATAGGTTGGATCAATAGTGATGGCGTGAGACAGGCTCTCAATGGCTTCGTCATGTTTTTTTGCCTGAAACAGTATGGCCCCCTTGTGATAGTGCAGTCTGGCATTTTCGGGTTCGCACTCAATGGCCCTGTCTATGTTTTCAATTGCCAGGTCAACCTTTTCCATCTTTATGTTGGCAATGGCAATGGCCTGATACGCCTTGGCACATTTGGGATCAAGTTCCAGGACCTTCTGAAAAAGTTCAATACTCCCCTTGTAATCATCGCTTACAAATTTGATCTGTGCATCAACAAATAGTTCCTTCACTTCCGGTTTCATGGCTAACCTCCAGAAAGTTGTTTCTCAATTCAGGTTGTTTACGTTTAAGGCATGTATAGCTGACGTAAAAAAGGCCGGGGCTCATTGAACCCCGGCCTGTTATGCCTTTACCAGTCCGTACATGTTTGTAGGGACAGGGGAAAAGCGACCTGACGGACTATGCGCAGGCCTTTTCCAAGTTGGGAACCATCTGTTTCTTGCGGCTCATTACGCCCTCGAGCCATACAGTTTTACCCTCAAGGGTCTTGCCGAATGCCTTGTCAATCAGACTGGGATCATCGGTAACTGCCATGAGGTCTGTTCCCTCTTTCATGATATCTGTGAGCATGAGGAAGATGCTGTGGGCATTCTTCTCTGCCTTGATCTTCTCCAACTCTGCATAGAGATCATCCCTGATGCCTTCAACGAGGTCAAGGGATACAAGCTCGAGCTGACCAATACCAATGGCCTTGCCGCTCATGTCGAAATCCTTATAATCGCGGAATACCAGGTCACGGACAGGAACACCTTCAACTGCGCTCTTGGCCTTGGCCATCTCCATGCCCCAGTCCATCATGTTGTCGACGCCGGCGATCTTTGCCAGGGCTTCAGCGGCTTCCTTGTCTGCGTCTGTACAGGTGGCTGACTTGAAGAGGACAGTGTCGCTGAGAATGGCTGACATCATAAGACCTGCTACATTGGCAGGGATATCCTTCTTGTATACATCTTTGTAGAGTGTGTAAAGAACAGTACCTGTGCAACCTACAGGCATGGTGCAGAAAAATATGGGATTTGGTGTGGTGATATCCCCTATCTTGTGGTGATCAACAACAGCAAGGAGTTCACCCTTGTCCCAGTTGTCAGGGGCCTGCTTGATATCACTGTGGTCAACCAGCATATATTTTTCGCCGGCTACGTCGGTACGGATCTCAGGTGGATCATAACCGAACTTTTTGAGTACTACCTCTGTTTCCGGGTTGAGTTCGCCCTGCATGCAGGCAACAGCGTCAACACCAAGCATCTTCTGCAGTTCTGCAAAGGCAATAGCAGCAGTAACAGAGTCTGTATCAGGGCTTTTGTGTCCTAGTACGTAAACAGCCATTTCAATAATCCTCCTTCTGTTTAAAAAAATAGGCGCATGAACTCCCCGCCTCTGTGTCAGCATATCTTCGACAGCATATCTCAGTTGAGGGGAGATTCAGTTATAGTGTGCATAAAATAAACTGCTAAATGTCAAAAGATATAATATTCCAGTTTTTCGCCCCTTGTACTATCATAACAACCGCTTCTTGCCAAGCATTTTCATAATCATTCATTCGGTTATAATGCATTTCCATGAAATTTGTTGAATTTCCATTCAGAAAGAGGGGTGTGTCTGCACTGGTAATATGTTTTTCAAGATTGTTCTGCAGGAATGCCTCATGTGGGGCTGTCTATCAAAAGATGGTGAAGGTGGGGTGAGAAAATGAGGGGCAGGGCGGAGGTTAGAGGGTGGTAATTACGATTTGTCCTTTTCTGAAGCTGAACTGCGCAGCCTCCACCTCTTTCTTCAGTACCAGTCTGGCATCGGCTATGCAGATGGTACAGCTTGGATATGCCTTGGATATCACCTCTACAGTGGCAGAACTCAACCTCTGTATCTCGGCTGTCATCTGTTCTGCAAGGTGAAGATTTTCATCAAGGGCTATTTTCGTATTTGAGAGTCCTTCGGTGATCTTGGCTTTCAAACCTGCAACTTTTGCGGGCAATCCTCCCTGTTGCTTTTCCATGAGTGCTATCTTGTCAACTGCATCCTGAAGTTCATCCCGTTTCTTGATTAGCTGTTTCCTAAGGGCAAGACACTGTTCATATGCTTCAATAAGGTGCGGATTTGATCCCGCGTGTATCAGGGTGGGGACATTTGCCTCTGTGCCTATTTTCAGTGCCTTGCATGACCCGCCGAGGTGCAACCTGCCACCTGCCACAAGTCCCCTGTTGGAGGTGATGGTAATATTGCCGCCTGCCCTGCATGTCACATCAAGGAGATAGTCGTCGATAATGATGTTTCTGCCTGCATTGATTTCAGCATATTCAACTGCCGAGCATCGCAGGTTGCCACCAGCAGTAACCACAGTTTTCTGTGCCCTTATAAGCCCTGTGATATGGAGATTGCCTCCAGCCTTCACAGTGGTTTCGTCTTCAGCATTGCCTTCCACAATCAGGTCTCCCTTGGCAATGACTCTGAAACCGCTGCAAACTGAGCCTTTTATCGTAAGGAGTTTGCCCCAGAAACTGATATGACCTGTGGACATGTCAACCGGACCATCCAGCTCCCATACCTCCAGGACAGATATTTCATCGCCGTCTATGTGAAGTTTACCGTTACTGGTTGCTACAAGATACGAGTTGTTGTCAACTGGTTTTACACCGGTTCCTGCAAAAAAGGCAGCCCATTTCCCTGGAGGGGCAGGTATCTCCCTGCCAAAGACGTCCTTGCCTGGTATTCCCGGTGTGGGAGGTATGTTCTGGGCAATCCTCTGTCCCCGTTTCACGTTTACGATTGTGTTCATCTCTTTCGGGTCTAAGGTGCCGGACAGCTCAAGTTTTTCGTCATGGGTGGGGTCATTGGACCTGCCATCATCCCTTTCTTTATGTCTGTGGGAGGGGGGGATCAATATTTTGATTTTCCCGTCTTCCCCTGGCGTTGGTTCAATTCCCCTTGCCACGATCCAGTGGTCTTCCATCTTTACGGCAGGAATCAATGGCTGGGCCGATATGCCCAACTGGTTCAGGAATTCCCTTATATTTCCTATGATAGAGATATCAAAATCGTCAGCAGCAGGATATACCCTTACAGTCATGGCATCTTTTGAGACAGATAGCCTGGCTCGACCTTCCAGTATTTCTATACCTTGGAACAGTTGGCTTGTTTCCATGACAGAGAGTATGGCTATGGCATCAGGTCCAGTGTCCGGATAAGCAGGGGTTCCTGTCCGTGTAAATGGTTAAGGGATATTGTAAGTGTTATAAAATAAGGGTTTACTAATAGGCTGTTCGTCATAAAATGGGACAATCTGAAGGGCTATTTCTGAATCCAGGTCCTGAAGTACCTAAAACCTGAATTGGGCATTTCAAATCGTGTGACAACAAAACAGGTATGCCAAACCTGTTGGGGTACGGGTAATGTCACAAAAAACAGTATTAATTCACTGTGATTAAAGCCAAAACAAGATTCCGCATGATTTGAAATGTTCAATTCGGGTAAAAGGTTGGTTAACGTATGTAAATAGACACAGCGAGGAGTTCATATGAAGTTTTTTATTGACACAGCAAACCTTGATGAGATTGCAAAGGCTGCAGAGTATGGGCTGGTGGATGGGGTTACCACCAATCCTTCCCTGATTGCCAAGGAAAATTGCAGGTTTGAAGACAGAATTCGGGAAATATGTAATTTGATTTCCGGACCGGTCAGCGCTGAGGTAATCAGCACTGAGGCAGATGGCATGGTGGCTGAGGCTGAAAGGCTTGCGGCCATTGCGGAGAATGTAGTTATAAAGATCCCCATGATCACCGAGGGGCTTAAGGCCACCAAGATTCTGGCACAGAAGGGGATCAAGACAAACGTTACTTTGGTATTTTCTCCGCTTCAGGCACTTCTTGCCGCAAAGGCCGGTGCTACCTTCGTAAGCCCGTTTGTGGGGCGTCTGGATGATATCTCCCAGGATGGTATGGAGCTTATCGCGGACATCGTCCAGATATATGAAAATTATGCCTTTGATACAGAGATCATTGTGGCAAGTATCAGGCATCCGGTGCATGTGCTCATGAGTGCCAAGATGGGAGCTGACATTGCCACCATCCCCTTTAAGGTCATATCCCAGCTTGCCCATCATCCACTTACAGATGCAGGGCTTGAAAAGTTTTTATCTGCTTGGGAGAACGTTCCGACAAGCTGATTAATGAGTCAGTTTGTTAGATGTGAATTACTTTTCAGAAATGCAGTTGTCGTTTGTGTCCTTACGGCCTCCTTGTGCCTTGTCTGGTATTTGCCAGGGTGTATGGCGGGAGATATCTATTCCTTTGTTGATGAGGACGGGGTAATACATTTTTCCAATGCCCCGTCTGATCCAAGATATGCCGTTACTGAACAGGGGGAGGCAAATCGATCTGCAGGAATTGGGGCAAGGCATTCTATATATGGCCACGGCAGGGATATATCTCTTTGCAAGGAGAGAGATTGTATCAAGTCTCCCGAACTGTCAAAGCTTGTGTATGAAACTGCCAGTCGGCATGGAGTTGATCCTGATCTGTTAAAGGCTATAATAGAGGTTGAATCTGGGGGAAGGCCTGACGCACGTTCCCGCAAGGGGGCTGTGGGACTTATGCAGCTTATGCCAGAGACTGCTGCAGAGGTGGGTGTAAAGGACAGGACAGACCGCCATCAGAATATTCGGGGTGGAACTATTTACTTCCGTAATCTGCTTGAAAGATTTGGTGGTAATGTTGTCCTGGCACTGGCGGCATACAATGCCGGGCCAGCATCTGTTGAAAAGTATAAGGGTATCCCTCCCTACCTTGAGACAGTACGCTATGTGAGGAAGGTGCTGGAGGCATGGAACAGGTACAGAGACGGGACTGGTTCCCGGAAATAGAGAAGGAAATGCGCTATGGAAATAAATTCCTACCGTTTTGGAAGTATTGTGATTGATGGCAGGACCTATACAACAGATTTGAAGATTATCAGAAATCAGGTGATTGATAACTGGTGGCGGGCCAGTGGTCATGTTTGTACCATAGAAGATATCCAGGATATAATAGCTGCGAAACCTCATACCCTTATCCTTGGAACCGGGGCATCCGGACTCATGAAGCCGGCCCCTGGCCTGTCAGAGGAGTTGGGGAAACATGGAATTCGTTTAGAGAGTATTCCCACTGAACTTGCTACCATGAGATTCAATGAGCTGTGCGGAATGGTGGGCAGTGAAGATGTAGCGTTTGCCGCGCATCTCACATGTTAATTTTTCCCAAATTGAACGGTTGTTCAATGAGGGGGAATTTTATTTGCCGCATGATTTGAAACCACACGGTGGTCTGTTGCATGGTGTAAGTCCTTGTCATATTTCAGTTATATGAGCAATATCTCTAGTATTTCCTGGTAACTGTTCAGAGGGTTCTTTGCTGGTATTATCGTACAGTTGTCTGAAATGTATCTGTTTGCAGGGTGCTACAGATACAATGTCGAGGGTGGGCAGGCGTACTCCCTGTACTTCAAGTGCCATACAGGTAAGTTAAGCCTCCGAGGCAGTATATGTGGTGCCCTGTGGACAGATCCTTCCGTGGTGTCATGTATAGGCGCATAGTCGGTTATTACGTCAGCGCCCACTTCAATGTATTATTTCGCTGATTCAATCTATAAAAATTTAACACCACTCTGTCCCCAAGGGGGAATCTCGTGCCTATCTCAAGGGAAAATAATGCATGTCTTGCAATATACCCAATGAGGTTCTTGTCTGATCAATTTATTCATTTCTTTCTGTAATTTCAATAAAATATATTTAACAGTGCCCTGTTGCTCCCAGTTGGTGTCTCAGAATTTCGCCCGTGTTTTCAGTCGGCATGGCTTTTGCGAGGTATCGTTGGCGAAATGTCATGAGGCTTTTCGTTAACAGGGCTCATATTCTGTACTTAACAGATAGGGCTAAAATGCATAGTCGTGTCCATGTGTAAATGGCCCCTTTTGTACTATGGCTGTATTGCTCGTCAGTGAAAGATGTTCATGCCTACCGGGTATATTCTGTTTTTCACTACTTCACGCCTTGCCATAGAACAAAATTTTCATTTCTGCATGGACATTAGCACGGGAAAATTATGAATTCCATGCCCATTGTGAACGTAATTCCACAGGAGCCACAGGCCACGGCTCCTGAACAGAAGCTTGCGGTTCCCAAGGAGGATGCCGGCAAGTTTGACCTGGTGCTTAGTGCCCATGCCTCCAAGGATGTCCCCAAAGTGTCTGTACAGAAAAAAGTGCCTGCACAGAAAGTGTCTGTACAGACACAGACAGAGATTGAGGGTGGTGGGGCGCCTGTATCAAAGGGTAAGCCCAGCGTATCTTTTGATAAAGGCAGAGGGTTGGCTGGTAAGCGGTTGGAAGATAATGATCTCACAGCCCTGATGGTTTTTCTTGGGGTTCTGGGGCAGCAGTTGCAGCAGGCCCAGGATACCCCGGGGGAAATGTCAGGGGGCAGTGAGCGGCCAGTTGTCAAACATCTTCTGAAACAGTTTGCAGGAAAAGGTGCCGGGGAGTCGTGGTCAAAAGGGGACATCAATGAGCAGATAGATTCACTGACTGCCAATCTTTCAGCCCTTGTGATGCCGGAGGAAATATTCGGAAAGAACCTCGATTCCGTGATGGAGACATTGACAGCTTTCACCAAGGACCAGGATGCAGGGTTGCAGGATGTCCTTGTTGAGAAGTTGCAATCCTTGGGGGATGCGGCAACGCATGGATCAGTTTGCCTGCCCGGTTCTTTGTTGAAAGAGCTGAAGAATGCTGAGGTTTCCAATGTCCCATCGCAACAGTCAGATCAGGAAGGCGTGTCAGAGGCCGTGGATATGAGTAAGGGGGCTGTCCTGGAAGACAAGCCAGTTTTTATGCAAGTGCAGTTTGCGGAGCCGAAAAATGACCATATGAAAGGCCCGATAGAAAAATCTGATTCATCTGAAGAACAGGTTTGCATGTCTCCCAAGATGGATGGGCATACCCATGGGAAGGCTATGCATGAAATTCAGGATTCAGCAGGGGGAGATGTTGGTAATTCGCATCTTGCATCTGCCCCTATGGATAGAGGCAATAATAATCTCAAAAAAGATACAGATACCGGGAATCCTGACTTGATGGTCAGGGTATCCAGTCATGGGTTGCAGGAGGAGGCAAATCAACCGGCAGAGTATTCAGGCATTGATTTCAAGCCGCTGGATAAGGCCCAGCGCGATAAACATGCAAAGGGCCAGAGATTTGGTCAAAGTTCTCGTGTTGAGCGTTTGTCCGCACAGCAGGGTCCTTCTAACAGCGTGAACAATGGCGCTGCCGTATCAGGACCATCAGTATCAGAGAACAGGTCAGGGGAGCATGTGCTGATTGTGGATTTCAGGCCTGATATCAGGCATGAGACAGATAGTGTACAAACGGAGAAGGTATTGAACCGGATTCCAGGGCAGAGTGATGTACTTCCACAGCCATCATCTTCATCCATGCATGGAAATTTTCAGGAGATGAAGGCTGGTTACGCAGTTGATACGGCAAAGGGGGGGGCATTCACCGATACGCCGTCTCGCATAGGTGTCCTTGATCAAATCAGCCAAGGGATACACACAGCAGTAGCCATGAACAGGAACCGGGCTGTGATACACCTCAATCCCCCTGAGCTTGGTTCAGTTACCATAAGGCTTCATGTGGACCATAACAATCATGTTCATGCCTCTTTTTTGACTGAGCATGTGCATACACATCAGCTTCTTGAGTCTGGCATGGAGTCTTTGAGACAACAGCTTGGTCACAACGGTTTTGACCTTGGGCAGGTGAATGTAAATGTTGGGGGCGGAGGCATGCATGATACCGGTACATCCCGCAGGGAACAGTCAGATCGTGAAAGACACGGGTTTGAAGAGATGATCAGGGATGATGAGATAGATACGGAGATCACTGCACCAGTATCCAGTGCAGGCCTGTCAGGACCTGCAGGTGGAGTCCATATCATAATGTGATGAGATGTAATGAGGGTCGGTTCTGTTTGGCCGGTTCTGAACTGAAAGAGGTAAGATCAAAGGAGTATCATCCATGGAAGCAGGAGTTTTGAACAGTCCCGTTGTTACCCCAGGGGATCCGCAGGATAAAATCGAGTACAAGACGGCTGAGGAGCACTCCTCTCTAACAAAAGAGGATTTTATGAACCTGTTTGTTATGCAGCTCCAGTATCAGGACCCTATGGATCCCATGGATACTGCAGAGATGTCCTCCCAGATGGCAGAGCTGAACATGGTGGATCTCATGTACAAGAACAATGAGGCCATGGACAGACTGGTGGAATCGGACAGGAATCGTACCAATATGTCTGCTGTGGCCATGATGGGGCATGAGGTCAGGTATCAGGGATCGGACCTCACTGTATCAGATGATGGCCCTGCACCATTTGATTACGAACTTGACGGGCCTGCCGCATCGGTTCAGGTGACCATATATGATAGCCAGGGCCAAGTGGTCAATAAGTGGGAGACAGGTGAAACCTCAGGGGACAGACAGGCTCTTGGCTGGGACGGGATGGACATGAACGGTGATGAGGTGGCCCCTGGAAACTACAAGGTCGAGATAGAGGCTGTTGACGAGACCGGCGCAGACGTAGGGGTGAGTTCCTGGACTACCGGTGTGGTGACAGGTGTGTCCTATCAGGAAGACGGGATGCCACTGCTCAAACTGGAAAATGGCACTGAGGTAGGCTTGGACAAGATTTGGATGGTAAATTCCTAAACCTTATTGATTGATTGTTGAGAGTAAGACTTACGGCAAATGGGAAAGTGCCGTGTAACTCATAAAGGAGGAAAAGATGGCTTTAACCAGTTCCCTGTACTCAGGCGTTAGCGGATTGGTCAACATGGGCAATGCCATGCAGGTTATCGGTGACAATATTGCGAATGTTAACACCAACGGTTTTAAAGGGGCCAGGGCCACATTTCAGGATATTATGGCCCAGTCCATAAATACGGCAAGGGGAGGTTCCCAGGTAGGGCGCGGGTCAGCCATGTCTGACGTTGCACCACTTTTTAGCCAGGGCTCTTTTGAAAGTACATCTTCTCCTACTGATCTTGCCATAGCGGGAAATGGTTTTTTTATGGTGACCGACCCTGCAAGAGAGAACAGCATCTATTATACACGGGCAGGACAGTTCCATGTTGACAAGACGGGATATCTGGTGAATCCGGCAGGTCTCAGGGCCCAGGGATGGGAGATGGAGACCCAGCCTGATGGTACGGCAGAGATGATAGGCTCCATAACCGATATCCAGATATCCAACAACTCGGCTCCGGTAGCCACTGACCTGGCTACTGTTACAGTCAACCTTGACAGTCGTGTTACAGGTCCTGTATCGCCGCAGAATCTTGTCGGCAGTTGGGATGGTACGCAAAACGATGGAGGAATCGCTCAGAATGTGGATTATGAGTATAGCACCACGTTCAATGTATATGACAGCCTGGGGAATACCCACGAGATAACCGTGAGATTTGACAGGACTGATCCTGCAGTGACAGGCAATGAGAGGGAGTGGGAATTTTTGGTGACAATGGACCCTCAGGATGACCGTGGAATCACTCCTCGTAACAAAAATTCCGGTCTGTTGATGGGCGGATACGTTTCATTTACGCCTCAGGGCCAGATTGACCGGATTTACGGCCCTGCGGCAGATGGCACAGGCGATCCTCCTCCCGATCCTACTACCTGGACCCCGGACAGGGATACATATCCTGCCCGTTACAACTCCAATCCCCCTGGTGGCGGTGCGGCTGCCTGGGAAAGGACTTCTTTCGGTGATCATAACTATCCACAGTTGGTGGCATTCTTTCTGCCTCCCACTGATCCTGCCAACCCTGACCCAATAACCGGACAGGATGCATCTGCACAGCTTATGGAGCTGAACTTTGGGGCAAAGGCTGCATTTACTGGGGGTGGGACAATTGACCACTGGAATGTGGAGGCCATCAGTACAACCCAGTATGCAAACCGTTCAAGCACACTGTTCTATGATCAGAACGGTTTTGGTGCTGGTTTTTTAGAGACCCTTAATGTGGATTCGGAGGGCGTGATTTCAGGCAGCTATTCCAACGGAAGGATCATATCCCTTGCACGTATAGCCCTTGCCAGGTTCAATAGTCCCACTGATCTCTCCAAGGAGGGAGGTAGCCTGTGGCGTCAGACCACGGCCTCTGGTGCTCCCATAACAGGTCCTCCAAGGACCAATGGCCTTGGTTCCATTGCCTCCAATGCCCTTGAGCAGTCAACTGTGGATATGGGTACGGAGTTTGTGAAACTTATCACCACGCAAAGGGCATTTCAGGCAAATTCAAGGGTTATAACCACTACGGATGACATGCTCCAGGAGCTGATGGCCATGAAGCGTTAGTCCAAACTTCTCCTCGGAGCAGGTTTGTTGGCTGTTGTTACACTCACATGGCCTCCTGCTGTTTCCCTTCTGAATATCAAATGTGTTCAGGAGGGTTTTTTTATTGCAATAATCCTGTTGTATGGCTAAAAAGTCCTTGCAGTGTATGAATGAATCCGCTCAACTGACTTGATTGAACCTTTGCGCTGCGCTATGAAGTAGAACTGTTGCCCGTTGGTTATTAGTTCGGGCTATTTGTTTGTTAGGTAGAACATAAGAGTTGTTTTCAAGTGTGTTTATGGTGCAGGAATCGGAAAGGTAACCGTTCCTGGTAAAAAATAAAAATCACAGGAGATTTTTTGTCATGCCCAAAGGTCTACGCTGGAAATTTCTGTTGATGACAGGACTCATCATCTTCGCGGTAGTCCTGTTGCTGCCCTCCTTTTATACGAATACGCCTCAATGGTTTAAGAAATATGTATACCAGCAGGGACTGAAGCTGGGTCTCGACCTGCAGGGTGGTATGCATCTCATACTCAAGGTGGATGTGGACCAGGCCGTGAAGAATGCTGCAAACCTTGCAGCAAGGGATCTACAGGATGCCCTGAAGCACAAGCACATCACTGTGGTTCGCAGAAAGAGCCCTGATAATGGAGAGATACTGTTTGCGGTACCCAACAAGAACGCTGTGGAACAGATAAAGAATATCCTCGAAGAGGATTTCCCCAACCTTGAGCTGAAGGAGGTCAGGGAAAATGGTAAGTTCCCGATTCTTGTACTGAAGCTTGCCTCTCAGGAGGAGAAGTTCATCAGGGAGAATGCAGTCGACCAGTCTCTTGAGATCATAAGAAACAGGATTGACCAGTTTGGTGTATCAGAGCCGGTTATTGTGCGCCAGGGTGAGGACCAGATCGTGGTTCAGTTGCCTGGTGTGAAAGATCCAAAACGTGCCCTCAAACTCATCGGTCAGACGGCCCAGCTTGAGTTCAAGCTGGTTGACTCTGATGCAGGTATAGACGTTGCCTCACTTATCCGTAGGGCCGTCAATGAAGGGCGGCTTCCGGCTGGGGCTGACATCAAGGTGATAAATTCTGTACTAAAGGGGCAGATTCCGCCTGGTGATGCCATCTACTTCATGAAGGAACAGGACAGCCGGACAGGCAGGGTGAGGAAGACTCCCATACTCCTGAAGGACCGTACCCTCATGACTGGTGATGCAGTAAAGACTGCACATGTTCGTATAGGTGGTGCCTATAACGAACCCTATGTTGCCCTTGAGCTGACAGACCGGGGGGCCAGACTGTTTGCCAAGATTACCGAGGAGAATGTTGGCAAGCGGCTTGCCATTGTGCTTGACGGAGTTGTACGTTCAGCCCCTGTCATCAGGGAAAAGATTGATGGAGGGCATGCCCAGATATCAGGTTCCTTTACCCATGAGGAGGCGGCTGACCTGGCAATTGTCCTGAGGGCGGGCGCACTTCCTGCTCCGGTGAAGATTATCCAGAATGTGACGGTAGGGCCGTCTCTTGGCCGTGATTCCATTCAGAAAGGCCTGTATTCCGGTCTTTTTGGTGCCTGCTTTGTCATTATTTTCATGGTTGTGTATTACAGCTTTTCCGGTCTCATCGCTGACATAGCCATGATGTTAAACCTCCTGTTCCTCATGGCAGTGCTGGCCCTGTTCCAGGCCACACTTACACTGCCTGGGATAGCAGGTATCATCCTTACCATAGGTATGGGTGTTGATTCCAACGTGCTGATCTTTGAACGAATGCGTGAGGAAAAGGCCCTGGGCAAGCCGCTCAAGGCGTTTATAGATGGCGGATATGACAAGGCGTTCTGGACCATTGTGGATGCCCACGTCACCACACTTATAACCGCCATGGCACTGTTTCTGTTTGGTACAGGCCCGATCAAGGGTTTTGCTGTTACGCTTTCCGCAGGTATCATAATCAACCTGTTTACAGCCATATTCGGTACCCGCATTGTCTATGATTTCCTGCTGGCAAAGAAGGCCATCAAGGATATCCGTTTCATGCATCTCGTCAAGAAGACCTCTCTTGACTTCATCAGCAAACGGAATATTGCCTTCTGCATCTCGGCAATCCTGGTTGCTACGGGTCTGTTTGCCTTTGTTCAGATCAACCGTGGCGCAGCAAATCTTGGAGTTGACTTTGCCGGTGGCACAATGGTGCAGTACCGGGCTGACAAGCCATTTCAGCTAAAGGACGTGCGGGCCGCCATGGAGAAGGCAGGCATTAAAGGATATACGCTGCAGGAGGTGCCCGGAGAGAATATTCTCATTGTGAGAGTAAAAAAATCGGTTGCGACTGTTGGCAACATAGAGGGTACCATTACCGCAACCCTTGAAAAGGCCCTGCCCACTATAAAGTTCACCATAGACAGCAAGACAGAGATCGGATCCACTGTGAGCAAGGAGCTGAGGCAAAAGGCTATTCTTGCCATTGCCATATCCCTTCTTGGCATTATCGCTTATCTCGCATTCAGGTTCAATCTTAGTTTTGGGGTTGCCGCTGCCATTGCCACATTCCATGATGTGCTTGCAGTCCTTGGTATCCTCTATCTGCTTAATGTGGAGATCACACTTCTCATTGTGACTGCCCTGCTGACGCTGGCAGGATATTCTCTTACTGACACTGTGGTGGTCTTTGACCGAATCAGGGAGAATATGAGGCGCAACCGCAAGATTGGATTTGCTGCCATAATAAATCGAAGTGTCAATGAGATGCTTGGCCGCACCATCATCACTTCATTTACCACCCTGATCGTGGTGCTCTGTCTTCTGTTCTTTGGTGGAGTGGTGATTCATGATTTTGCTCTTGCACTCATGCTTGGCATCATTGTGGGAACCTACTCATCTGTATTTGTGGCAAGTCCCATCGTGTACATATGGCACAAGGGCAAGGTGCCAGAATAAGAGTTCGTGGTTTTGTGTGAGTTGCGCTATCCTTGCACTTTCCACCTGTACTGTTTTGTAGGCTGTGGTCATGGCTACAGGACATCTGAAATTCAGAAGCAATTGGCAAGGGCCGGTGGTTCTTTTTTTCATGGTTCTCACCGCAGGGCATTAACAGATCATTGCAACTATATGGTCTCAAAAGCATGATAAAAAGCACCATGGGCCAGATAGGTGTCCTGTAGCATGGCCTGGATGGAAGGTTGAATGGAGAGTCTTGTAATACAGGGTGGTAACAGGCTTAAAGGCCAGGTTCGTATAAGCGGGGCCAAAAATGCCGCTCTTCCCATCCTTGCAGCCACACTGTTGTGTGGGGAGGGGATAGAGATAAAGAATCTGCCTGTATTGGAAGATATAAAGATATTCATATCCCTGCTCAGGGAGCTTGGAGCAGAGGTGCAAACAGCAAAGGGGAGTGACTCCCTCTCTCCGGTCCATGTGGATTCTTCTTCCATATCCAGTTGCGAGGCCCCTCATCAGCTCGTCAGGCAAATGCGGGCATCAGTGCTGGTTCTCGGTCCTCTCATGGCCAGGATGGGGCGGGCCAGGGTGTCCCTGCCTGGTGGGTGTGCCATAGGTGCGCGTCCCATTGATCTCCATCTCAAGGGGCTTGAGTTGATGGGGGCCAGTTACAGGGTCTCAGAGGGATATGTGGAGGTAAAGGCCAGGCATCTTACAGGGGGACATATATATCTGGATTTTCCGTCAGTCACAGGCACTGAGAACCTTATGATGGCCGCTGTGCTTGCAAGGGGGGTCACAGTTATTGAGAATGCTGCAAGAGAGCCTGAGATATCAGATCTGGCTCATATGCTCAACAGTATGGGGGCCAAGATATCAGGTGCAGGAAGTGATACCCTGAGGATTGAGGGGGTCAATGAGTTGTCGGGGACCTCGTGGTCCATAATCCCTGATCGTATTGAGGCTGGCACCTACATTATGGCTGCAGGTGCTGCAGGCGGGGATATCGAGGTCATAGGGGCTGTTGCTGAACATCTTGATTCTGCCATATCAAAGTTAAGGGCTGCCGGTTTGAAGATCGAGTGTTCAGGGCATGCAATAAATGTCAGGGCACAGGGACGTCTCAAAAGTGTAGATATAAAGACACAGCCATATCCAGGTTTTCCCACTGATCTGCAGGCCCAGTTCATGGTGCTAATGGCCAGGGCTGGAGGATTGAGTGTGATCACAGAAAATATTTTTGAAAACCGGTTCATGCATGTAGCAGAACTTCAGCGGCTCGGGGCAGAGATAAAGGTTGAAGGTCGCAGCGCAATCATAAGGGGAGTAAAGAGGTTTACAGGCGCCCCTGTGGCAGCTACGGATCTGAGGGCCAGTGCATGCCTGGTATTGGCCGGTCTTGCCGCAAGGGGCACCACAGAGGTTACAGAGATCCATCATCTTGACAGGGGTTATGAGAATATGGAAAAGAAACTGCGGCAGTTGGGCGCTGACATTGTGCGGGTTAGGCGTGAAGGAGACAGTGCACAGTGAGATATTTTTATGTATCTGCTTACAGGGTACCGCTGCTAATGCGTTGTCATCTACCTGAAGTACAAGGGAGTACGCCTGCGTACCCCCCGTCTTGTATCTGTCCCTGTACGCAGATACATGTCAGACAGTTGAGCGATAATACCTGCAAATAACCCTGTTGTGAGTTACATTTTTTCCTTCTGTCCTGAATTCATGTTGTCCCAATTGCAGGGACAATATCTATGGCCATGAGGAACCATGGTTCTATATGTAAATTTTTATGGTGAAATTTTAAGGACATG
Source organism: uncultured Desulfobacterales bacterium (assembly GCA_964638145.1). Lineage (GTDB taxonomy): Bacteria > Desulfobacterota > Dissulfuribacteria > Dissulfuribacterales > QOAL01 > S144-17. The sequence continues at coordinate 136,804 of CAZXAK010000045.1, forward strand.
CAAGATATATCACTTATCGACAGTTTTCGCCGCAGGCTCACCTATCTTCGTCTTTCAATTACAGACAGATGCAATCTCAGATGTCGCTACTGTATGCCCCAGTCCAGTTTTTCCTGGATGCCTTCAGAGAATATCCTCTCCTTTGAAGAGATCATCAGGATATGCAAGGCCTTCTGTCTGCTTGGCATCAGAAAAATCAGGCTGACTGGCGGTGAGCCCCTTGTTCGTAAGGGGTTGGTATATCTTGTTAGCAGACTCAGGGGGCTTGAAGGTCTGGAAGAAATATGCCTCACTACCAATGGTACGCTGCTTGGGCAGTGCGCAGAAGAACTCCTTGACGCCGGTGTTACTCATATAAACATAAGCCTTGACACCATGAACGCTGATACATACGCTTCCATTACCGGGGCAGACATGTTCAGTGCGGTGTGGGATTCCATAATGCAGGTGATTGACCTTGGATTTTCTGAGATAAAGATAAATGCTGTTGTCATCAAGGGGGTTACGGACTCTGATATATATGAGCTTGCCGCACTTTCAACAAGATATCCACTTGATGTCAGATTTATAGAATTCATGCCAGTGGGGGACAAGATACCCTGGAGCCCTGAAAGCATGATACCGAGTGATGATGTGCGATGTATGATTGAGAAACGTATGGGAGTGCTTGAGCCGGTTGCAAGAGATGCCGGGGCAGGTCCGGCCAGCCTATTCAGGCTTGAAGGGGCGCCTGGCAAGATAGGTTTCATCAGTCCTCTGAGTCATCATTTCTGCAGTACCTGCAACAGGTTAAGGGTTACTGCTGATGGAAAGTTGCGTCTCTGCCTCTTCTCGGACAGTGAGATAGATATCAAGACCCCCCTTCGCAAGGGCATGGATGATGGAGAGCTTGAACAGTTTTTGTTAAGGGCCGTGGCATCCAAACCAGAGGGTTATCACGCACTTGGAAAGCAACATGTCTCCTGCACAAAACGCATGTCCAGCATTGGAGGGTAAAAGTGTACTTGTGGTTTCAGTCTGTTGTGAAAAATGTAAATGAAATTATGGAGGAAGGCCCATGCTGATACTTGAGGATCTGCTCTATACAGAGGATCATCTATGGGTAAGGGTCCTGGAGACAGGGCGTGTATCCATTGGGATAACCGATTATGGCCAGAGTCTGCTTGGTGAGTTTTCCTCTCTTGATATTCCGGACGTCGGTGATAAGCTCGTGGAGGGTGATCTTATGGCAACGGCGCAGGATATTGACGGAGAGATACTGGAATTTGCAAGTCCTGTAACTGGTACTGTGATTTTGGTCAACAAGGAGATCATTGATGATCCAGACGTTGTTTCAGAAGATCCATATGAAGAAGGTTGGCTTGTGCATATCAGGCTTGAACAGCCCAGAGAGCTGGACGATCTCATGTCTCCAGAGGACTATGAGCTTTATGTGCAGGAGCAGGAACTTCTGAGAGAAGAGCTTACAGATGAGGATGGGGAGGACCTGCTTGAGGTGAGGGAAAATGAGTAAACGCAATATGGCCTTTCTGTTTCCTGGCCAGGGGTCACAATTTATAGGAATGGGGCAGGAGTTTTTTGATTCTGTACGTTCTTGCGCTGAAATATTCGAGATAGCAGAGGAGGTCACAGGGATTCCGGTAAGGGAGTTGTGTTTTAAAGGACCGGCGGAAGAGCTGGTAAGGACAGCCAATCTTCAGCCCTGTCTTACCACTGTTGAGATGGCCTGTGCTGCTGCTGCCATGGACATGGGTATGAAACCTGTGGCTGCAGCAGGCCACAGTCTGGGTGAATATCCGGCCCTGTGGTGTGCAGGTGTTATCAGTACAGAATCTGCCATAAAGCTGGTGCAGGAACGTGGCAAATTTATGGAACAGGCCGCTGAGGACAGACCTGGTGCAATGGCTGCGGTCATTGGTATGCCCAAGGATGAACTGGAGAGTCTTGTGGAACAGTGCCGTACAGAAGGTGAGGTGCTGGCCCTGGCCAATTACAATTCTCCCGAACAGATTGTTGTTACTGGAGAAAAGGAGCCTGTGGCGCGGCTTTGCAAACAGGTAAAGAAGAGGAAGGCAAAGGCTATTCCTTTGAAGGTTTCAGGGGCATATCATAGTCTACTCATGGATAGGGCCGCATTGTTGTTCTCTGAAGTGGTGCAAAAAGTGGAGTTCTCTGCCCCTGCCTTTCCTGTGTATAACAATGTTAACGGTAAGGTGGTGAGAGATCCCATAAAGATAAAGCAACTTATGGTGGAACAGATATGTGCACCTGTCAGGTGGGTTGATATAGTAACCAATATGGCTGATGACGGGGTTGAAGTATTTGTTGAGGCAGGTCCCAAGAAGGTTCTTACCAATCTGACACGTAAATGCCTTGGGGACCGGCAGGTGTCATTCTGTCAGTTTGATTCGCCCGAATCTCTAAACGCGTGCGTTAGGTGCGTGCATTAACGGTTGAGAAGGAGATTTTGTGACGGTAGGGTCGGGTCTCAAGTACAGGTGAAGGTTTCCGCCTCCTGGTCAATGATCATGAGCACAGTCCTGACCCTTGTTGTTATGGTCATCATCCCGTTTTCGGCCCGTTCTCTCACATATGATGCCACGTACTCCTTTTCTTTCTGATCCAATGTCCTGTACATCTCCAGGCGCCATATGAGATTTTTGATCTGTTTTTCTACACTCCTTTTTTTCTTCCAGCACCCTCTGAAGAAGTGCAACTCAGGTGCATATCCACGTGCGTAGAGATAGTTAAAAAGTATGTTCATGTCACTGAGGTGTTTGCCAGGTTTTCTGTTGAGTATCTTCGTGCCAAGCTCAGAGAGGATCATGTTTTCTCTGATCCCAGCCCATGTTACAAATGCAACGTATCTTTTTGAATAGCCTATAAATCTGTCAACATTGTTCATGTCTTTTAGGAGTGGGGACATGGAGCAGAATACCAGGTCAAAACGTCTTTCAGTGGAGAATTTGTGCCAGTCTGCTTGGATTAACTCAATGTTTTCAATGCCGGCCATCTCTTTCTTCTCCCTGAGTTTGTCCAGCATTCTGCCTGATATGTCTACGCATGTGATTTTCTTGCAGAAAGGCGCCATTCGTACTGCATAGGTCCCTGTGCCACAGGCAATATCAAGCATGTTACACTGGCTTGTCAGTATCTGGGCCTCTTTAAGTATATTTACCACCCCATTGACCTGGGCCATGTAGTCATGACAGGCGTCAAGATCGTCATATCCTTCTGCTGCCTTGTCCCAGCACTCGGCAGTCATGCACTTTTTGTTTGCAGACGATCTGCTCTGATCGTCTGCCAGGGCCTTCCAGAAGTCAGGGGATGTGATTCGGGGCTTTGTCATTTGCTATCCAAAAATAATATAACCTGAATTGAGCGATTCCCAAGTTTGCATGAGATGCAAGGCAGAGGATACGCAGACGTACTGTTGTACTTCAAGTATCCGACAGGGAAGCGAAGACTTCGAGGCAGCAGATCATGCGAAATTGGGAATCCCGTAGCGGTTTCAAATTAGGTAGAAAGCAAAACAGTTTTTGAAACGTTCAATTCAGGTATAAGTTAAGCTTCGTATACGATCCTGCCATTCACAATGGTGAGTACTGCCCTGCCTCTGACCCTCCTGTTGATAAACGGACTGTTATGGCTGATTGAGTGAAAACTTTCAACCGTGACTGTCCATTCATGGTCTGGATCAATTACCGTAATGTCGGCAGCCTCTCCCTGTTTCAGGGTGCCTCCCGATACCCCCAGTATGGATGCCGGAGCAGTTGACATGAGACGTATCATATCCATGGGGGTGATGATATCTTGCCGTACAAGTTCCAAGGATAGTGGAAGGGAGGTCTCAAGTCCTATGATCCCGTTCATTGCCATGGCGAATTCGCACTCCTTTTCAAGACAACTGTGGGGGGCGTGATCAGTGGCAATGGCATCGAGCGTTCCGTCTTTAAGGCCTTCTGCCACAGCAAGTCTGTCTGCCTCGGTGCGAAGCGGAGGGTTCATCTTGGCAAAGGTGTTGTAACCCTCCACAGCCTCTTCGGTGAGTGTGAAGTAGTGTGGCGCCGTTTCTGCCGTTACCGTAACGCCCCTTTTTTTGGCCTGCCTGATTATCTCCACGCTTCCCGCAGTGCTTACATGTGCCACGTGCAGTCTGCTTCCGGTAAGCTCGGCAATGGCCACATCACGGAATATGGCAACCTCTTCTGCTGCATTGGGTATTCCTTTGAGGCCAAGTCGGGTGGACACGGCCCCTTCATTCATGGCACCGCCGGCTGACAGTTCAAGCTCTTCTGAATGAGAGATGATGAGGGCGTTGAAGTTTCTGGCATAGTCCAGTGCAAGGCGCATCACAGCCGCGTTTTTTACCGGCATCCCATCGTCTGAAAATGCAACGGCACCGTTAATCAGGAGGTCTCCAAACTCGGTAAGCTCTTCGCCCTTCATCCCCTTTGTAATCGTGGCAACTGGCCATACCTTAGCAAGCCCTGCGTCTGCCGCGCGATCAATTATGAATCTTGTTATGCCTGAAGAGTCGTTTGCCGGCCTTGTGTTGGGCATGCAGGCAACACCTGTAAAGCCACCTGCAACAGCGGCCCGTGTTCCACTTTCGATGGTTTCCTTGTACTCCTCTCCTGGCTCCCTCAGATGGACGTGCATGTCAATTAGACCTGGAGTTATCCATAGACCGGTCATGTCAAAGACCCGGCAGGGGTCGGGGATATCTTTTACCACACCGACAGATTCAATTTTTCCATCGATTATCAGACAGTCACCTTGCTGGTCAATACCTGATGAGGGATCAATTATGCGGCCGTTTCTGAGCAGAATGCCTGTATCTGTTCTGACCTGCGCTGATTGCCCCTTTTTACTGTGCCCTGGATTCACTGAAATCGTTCTCCTTGTTCTTGCTTTCTGCCTTTGCCGGGTCTGCGAGGAGTACTGAAAGCAGGGCCATGCGCACTGCCACTCCATTTGTTACCTGATCCAGTATCACTGAGTGGTCCCCGTCAGCAACCTCGGGAGACATCTCTACCCCCCGGTTTATGGGGCCTGGGTGCATTATCAAGGCATCCGGCCTGGCATACCGTAGTGTCGCAGCATTTATGCCAAAGAAGGAAGCATATTCCCTGATAGACGGAATCAGGCTCCTACCCTGCCTTTCCTTCTGGATCCTCAGTGCAATGATTACATCAGCATCTCTGATGGCCTCCCTGATACTGTATCTTACCGTGGCCCCTATACTCTCCACGTCTATTGGCAGCATGGTGGCAGGGCCACATACAGTAACCCTGGCCCCCATTTTGGTAAAGGCCAGTATGTCGGAGTGGGCTACCCTGCTGTGAGCAATATCTCCAACAATGGTTATGTTGAGGCCGTTGAGCCTGCCAAGGTGTTCTCTCACAGTCATGAGATCCAGCAGGGCCTGAGATGGGTGTTCGTTGGTGCCGTCACCTGCATTGATGACAGCAGAGTTGACGAAACGTGACATGATGTGAGGGGCGCCTGACATGGGATGGCGCATCACTATGACATCCGGTTTCATGGCCTCTATGTTACGGGCAGTATCTATCAGGGTTTCACCCTTTACGACGCTACTGGCTGATGCTGTGATGCCAACTGTGTCAGCACTCAGGCGTTTGGCTGCAAGCTCAAAGGAGAGTTTGGTCCTTGTGCTGGGTTCAAAGAAGAGGTGGACCACTGTTCTGCCCCTTAGAGGGGGTACCTTTTTTATTGGCCGTTCAAGGATACCCTTGAGCGCTTCTGCAGTATCGAGGATATAGGTTATTTCGTCGGCTTCAAGATGGGATATGCCAAGGACATGCCTGGATCGAAGTCTCTTCATATTTACCATGAAAGTGCATGCCGGGCATGTGGTTGTCATTGCCCGGTGAGGTTAATCAATAGGTAAGTGGTTGCAGGATTCCCCATCTGCTGTGTCGGAGTATTCGTTTACCTGCGTTGCCCTATACCCGCTTACAAGGCGAGGGATCATACAGCAAAGCCTTGCGGCCCCTGTGATAGTTACATCACTAAGCATGGAATGCCCCTTTTTCCAACCTGTTCATGATGCATTCCAAAAAAAAGCCTCCCTGATTTGGGAGGCTTTTGGTCATCTCTTTTTAAGTCATTTCTGACAACTTTAAGAGTTTCTCGTACTCGGCATCGACCCGTTTCTGAATGTAGTCAATATGTTCCTCGTCAAGGTGGCGGAATCGTTTCTGCCCCTTGAGGTACTCAGTCACAGGCTTTGGTTTGTTGATCTTGCGGCTCATAATATAACGTCCCTCTATTACCTCGTAAAGGGGAAAGACCTTGGTCTCTACAGCCAGTTTGGCGAACTCAATGGATCTTTCGCCTGCTGATCCCCAGCCGGTGGGGCATGGGGAGTAGATGTGAACATAGGCAGGGCCTTTGACAAGGGCCGCCTTCTTGACCTTGTTCATCAGGTCAAGGTAGTAGGCAGGGGATGCGGTGGCAACATAGGGAATGTTGTGGGCCACTGCTATTGCTGGCACGTTCTTTTTCCATGTTACCTGGCCAAAGCTCTTGGAACCAGGAGGGCTGGTGGTGGTCATGGCGCCGTATGGGGTACAACCAGAACGCTGAACGCCTGTGTTCATGTATGCCTCGTTGTCAAGACACACATAGAGGAAGTCGTGGCCGCGTTCAAAAGCACCTGATATCCACTGGAGCCCGATATCTCCTGTGGCACCGTCGCCACCTACAGCCATTATGTCAACGTGTTTTTTGGGGATGCGGCCCTTTCTCCTGAGTACCTTTCTCGCTGACTCTACACCAGAGGCCACGGCAGCAGCGTTCTCAAAGGCAATATGAATCCATGGCACACGCCATGCGGTATGGGGATATGGAGTGGTAATGATCTCCATGCATCCTGTGGCGCTGCATACAATCACGTCCTTGCCCAGGGCCTTCATCACCATCCTCAGGGCAAGGACCTCGCCGCAGCCCTGACAGGCACGGTGGCCTGGAGCAAGAGGCTCGTCCTTGGGAATACTTTTAGCTTTAAAGCCTTTGAATTTTTCGAATTCTGGTATCATTTTTCGCGCACTCCAATCACTTCATACAGTTCTTTCGGACGTTTCTTCGCATACTTGTTGGCCTTGTCCACGATCTCCTCAAAGCGGGCGACTGTCACATCACGACCGCCAAGTCCGGCAACGAAACTGAAGATCTTGGGTGAACCCGGTATCTTGTAGAACAGGCTCCTGAGTTCGGCACCTACTGGCCCGCACAGTGCACCTGGGGGCAGACAGCGGTCAATCACTGCCAGGACCTTGGCCTTGCCAGCGGCCTTGCGGAATTCCGGACCGGGGAAGGGCCTCCATAGGCGTATCCTTACCAGGCCTACGTTCTTGCCTTCGTCACGCATCTTGTCAACCGCGGTCATGGCGGTTTCAGAAATGCTGCCCATTGTGACCAGAATTGTCTCTGCGTCTTCTGTCCTGTACGATTCTACCGGATGGTATTCACGTCCGAACTGTTCAGCAAATTCCTTCCATGCCTTGAGGATAACTTTCTTTGAGTTCTTGAGGGCCTCGTTATGCGCTACCTTTGCCTCTGTGTAAACTTCAGGTATGCCAACAGGTCCCATGGTAATGGGCTTTTTCGGATCAAGCTTGAACTTGGGTTTGAATGGAGGGATGTATGCGTCAGCCTCTTCCTGATCAGGTATCTCAATGGGCTCGATAACGTGACTCAGAGTAAAACCGTCGATATTGACGATTATTGGTAGTGATACCCTCCTGTCTTCAGACACCCTGAATGCGTGGAGTACCAGGTCCACGGCCTCCTGGCCATTTTCCGCAAATGTCTGTATCCAGCCTATGTCCCTCTGCACCATGATGTCCTGGTGGTCATTCCAGATGCTGATTGGAGCGGACATGGCACGGTTGGCAACCACGTTGACTATGGGCAGGCGCATTGGAGCCGGGATGTACAGTACCTCGCTCATCAGGGAGAGTCCCTGGGAGCTTGATGAGGTAAATGTCCTTGCACCTGCAGCGGATGAGCCGCAGCATGCGCTCATGGCAGCGTGTTCAGACTCTACAGGAATGAACTCCGCATCCAGTTCGCCGTTTGCCACAAGCTCGGAGAGGTGTTCAACTATATGTGTCTGAGGCGTGATGGGATAGGCTGGAATTACCTCAGCCCTTGCCAGTTTTACCGCCTCTGCAATAGCAATAGATACTTCTACTCCTACACGTTTGGCCATGATTACCCCTCCTCCATTACCATTGTTATGGCGTCTTTGGGGCATTCGTGGGCACAGATGCCACAACCCTTACAGTATTCCATATCTGCCTCGTAATATCCTTCGTCATCCTGGGTATAGGCCATGTCGGGACAGAATATCCAGCACATTCCGCACTTGATGCATTTTTCCTTGTCCACCACAGGCCTCTGGGAACGCCAGTCTCCGGTCCTGAATTCAACGGAGTTGCCGGGTTCCATGACATGACACCCCCAGGTTATGGTCTTCCAACCTACTATGGCGTCGTTTACGGCCATTGTTTTACTCCTTTTTATGGTCTTGTGATCAGTCCCATCCATCTATTTTGTTTTGGCTTGCAGGGTGGTTGCTCACGTACCCTGACTGTAAGGTACGATTATTCTTTTTATGCCTGCCTGCTGCCTGTATGGTGGTTTGTGTGCCACCGTATTAGCACCCTGGTCATGGTGGATGGGCATCAGTTATCCAGCAACTACTGTCTCATCGAATGCCCTCTGAAGGGCGTTCTTGTTTTTCTCAGCAATGCGGCCGAACCTTCTGTCAAGTGCCTCTTCAAGATGGGACTGGCTAACTATCCCTGTTGCCTTGAGAAGTGCTCCCAGCATTGTGGTGTTTGTGATGGGAAGCCCGAGAACCTCAGTGGCAATCTTGGTGGCGTCAACCATGGCCAGTTTGCATTTGAGCCCAAATTCTTTTCTCACCTGGTCTTCTGACATGGCTGTGTTCAGGATGACGATTCCATCATCCTTGAGGCCTGCAGCCACGTTCACCAGGCTTGGAAGGGCAGGGTCCAGTACCAGTACGATATCAGGGGTATAAACCTTTTCTCTGGTCCTGATCTGTTTGTCGCTGACCCGTATGAATGCAGCGACAGGAGCCCCCCTTCGTTCCGGGCCGAAGCTCGGGAAGGCCTGTGCATACTTTCCTTCGTCAATGGCCGCTATGGCTACCAGCTCGGCTGAGGTGACCCCGCCCTGCCCGCCACGGCCATGAAGTCTGACTTCTTTCATCGCAAATCTCCTGTAATGTGAAGGTACATTGATTATTTATGTACGACGGTTCTTGTGGACACGTGCCAAAAACATCCCTGACAGATAAAATATAAGCCTGATGATATTTGGTATGATAAGGATTGTGTATCAGGCATAGGGACAAGCACATTCTGCCCGGTTCCTGCAAGAAAGAACCTCCATCATGCCTGTGAAAACATTCCACAGGTAGAGTTCTGTTTACCCGCCAGCCTTTTCTTTGTCAAGGGAACATTACTCAAGAATATCGCTGATTCGGGCCAAAATTTGCTTCAGCCGGGGTGAAACTTTACTTTTGAGCCCTATTCCACGCATTAGGCGCCTTGCAGTGGAACGGTCCTTTTCTTTCTCTGCATAGCCAAGCGCAAGGCTTGCCATGGCCAGCGTGTCATCAGGGCGTTGTTTCAGGGCCTTCTCAAATGCCCGCTTGGCCTCATGCCAGCGGTCAAGTGCGTACAGGGCGGTGCCAAGCAGGCGGTAGGCCAGTGCTGGAGGGGAATCATGGGTCTTGACAGCCTTCTGCAGGATCTGGATTGCCTCTTCGGCCTGGCCGGCATCTATCAGGACCTGGCCCAGTCTGGTAAGGGCCATTGGATCTTCCGGCCTGATTTTAAGGGCTATGCGGCACGAAGCCTCTGCCTCCCTGTGGTTGCCAAGTGCGTGTTGTATACCGCAAAGGTTGTAGAATGTCATGAAATCCTTGGGATTTCTTTCTGCGGCAGCAACAAAAGCCCTCTCTGCTTCTTTCTTCCTTCCAAGTTGCGCAAGACAGACCCCAAGGCTGTTCCAGATTTCACTGTTGTGCTGGTCGAGTTTGATTCCCTGCCTGAATGCCTGGCAGGCGTGCCGAAGGGCCCCAAGCGATATGAGTTCGTCTCCCATGACCTGCCATGTTATGGCATCAAATACGACCCTTTCTCCCTGTCCCAGCATGGTGGCATGCATATATGCGTAGAAGGCTGCCCCAATGGCAGTAGTGGATTTCAGCGTGTCCTGGAAGGATGCGGCGACGCCTATGGTAACAGTGGACAGGGGGATGCCGCTGCCCTTGCTCACGGCATGTTGCAACTGCCTGGCCCATTCTTCGAGATTGAATGATGCCCGTTCGTTGCGGGTTACCTTCTTCATGACCAAGGCGCATGTGCATGTTTTGTCAGTGTGAATATGATCAAAGTCAACGCCGTGGGCCTGTATGGTGTTTTCCTCCGGTATTTTCCCCGAGAGGAAGGCTGCAGTATACTGAACGCCTTTGAACGCCGCTTCAGCCCTGATCAGAATGTGGTCCAGTTCCTGGCAGTGGAATCGTCTTTCCAGGTCATCTATGATAATTCGTGAAGAGAGAGGAAGGTTTAATATGCCAGCGGTTTTCTCAACGGATGCGACCTGTTGTGTGAGTGCGGCCTCTACGGTCTCTATCTTTTCATCATCTGATATTCTCCCAAATAGATGAACAAATGCGGCTGAAATCCCGTATCTTTTAAGCGGGGCGTGGCTGTAAAGCTTTGTAAGGCTGGTGGATAGGGCTGATTCTTCCAGGCCTTTAATCATGATCCAGAGGTCATAAGGCCCGTATCCTGCGATTTCAAGTTTTATCTCGTCCTGATTCCCGTTGAACATGGCGAGAAATTTTTCAAGGATAGAGATAAATTCGTTCTTGTCATGGAGAACCCCCCATCTTTTGCTCACAATGTGAAGGGCCAGAAATGTGCCGTCCTGTCGATGTATCACCCTTGCCAGATAAGGAGGAATGGCTGCAGTTGTGGAGATGCGGAGCAACTTCTCCTTTCGCGCAGTCAGTGTGTTTTCTATCCATGAATGCAGGACCGGCAGCCATCTCGATGCTTCATCAGGGCTGACTGTACGGTCAACATTGCAGAGTACAAAGGCCCCTATGGTTTCTGTGCCTTCCATGGTGGCTATATTTGCGGAGGTGCAGACAGGAATGATTACTGTGGAGCTTATCATATCCCAGAATGGTTGGCCTGCTGAAAATTCCTCCATGGCCCTTTCCATCTGGCGTTTTGAGAGGTCAACCTGGGGAAGTGTGCTGTTTCCCTTACCATTTACCCAGTACAGGGCCTTTCCAAACTGGAAGAGGGTGCGAAGTTCCTCCATGACTAACGGACCAATGCCAAGGATGTCATATGGTGTAAGGGGTGTCATGTCAACTCCTGCAATGCCACTTCAAACGCAGATCTTACAGCTTCAGCCGCAGGCTTGAAATCCCTGTCCCTCATGGTGCGTACATCCATGATTATCCTCTCGTTTTCTACCCGGACAATTAATGGTGGCTCCTGTTTCCTCAATTGTTCTTCCACGGCAGCTACTGACACTTTCCCCTGGAGATGCCGTATGGATATTCCTGCTGATGGGATCTCCTGCAGGGGGAGTGCGCCTCCGCCTGCCCTTGATACGGTCTGGCACAGTTTGATCTCCACGTCTTTGGGACAGGCCTGCCTGAGTCTTGCGGCAAGGCGGCGGGCCCGGCGCCTCTGTTCCTCCTTGGAGGCTGTCATCATGTTGAGAGTAGGAATTTCCCGTATCGCCCTTGCCGGATCTCTGTAGATGCGAAGTACCTGTTCCAGTGCCACTAAGGTCAGCTTGTCAATGCGCATGGCCCTGTTCATGGGGTTGGTTTTTATCCTGTCAACGATCTCCCTCTTTCCCACTATGATACCTGCCTGAGGCCCTCCCAGCAGTTTGTCTCCACTGAACGATACGATGTCGGCTCCGGCAGCAAGGGATTCCTGGACAGTGGGTTCGTGCTGGAGTCCATACCGGGAAAAGTCCACCAGGGTGCCACTTCCAAGGTCTTCAAATACGTAAAGGCCATGTTCTCGGGCAAGCATGGAGAGTTCTGCCATTGAGACTGCACTGGTAAAACCCACAACAGAGAAGTTGCTCTGGTGTACCTTCATGAGTAGTGCGGTGTTTTCATTTATGGCAGTCCGGTAGTCGCGCAAATGCGTCCTGTTGGTGGCTCCCACCTCCCTTAGAAAAGCACCGCTTCGGGCCATGACATCCGGGATACGGAAAGAGCCGCCTATCTCTACCAGCTCCCCCCTTGAGACTACGACCTCACGTCCCTTGGCCAGTGTGTCAAGGCAGATGAGTACGGCTGCAGCATTGTTGTTCACAACCAGTGCTGCCTCTGCGCCAGTAAGACCGCACAGTATCTCCTCAACGTGACTGTACCTGCTACCCCTCTTGCCTTCTTCCATGTTGTATTCGAGGTTTGAGTATCCACATGCAATTTCCGTCAGCGCAGGCATGACAGATTCCGGCAGAAGGGAGCGTCCGAGGTTTGTGTGTACAATGACCCCAGTGGCATTGATGGCAGGGCGAAGGGACGGGCGATGAAGCATGCGGATACATCGCAATGCATCAGATAGGACAGTCTTGTATTGACCCGCCTCTGCATTACCGGCAAGGACCTGTTTCCTTGCAGTATTAATGGCCTGCCTGCACGCATCCAATTTGACGGATCGTGGAGTATCAGGAGGTACGCTCCCGTGTTGTTCGATCTCAGATAGGAGGATATCTACCTTTGGTAGTTTACTAAGTATATGTTGTTTTTTGTCCTTGTTCATTGCCTATGTTGCAAACAACTGTATGGGTGAATGGTTGTTCTGGTTCATACTGCATGATACCTATATGGTGGATAGAGTTTTTTCATGGGTCTAAAGTTCATCAGTTGCGATGATTTGTTAATGATATCTTTCTCACGGTAAAAAATCATGGGAAAAAGTGCCAGCTACCTTTGCCAATTGTTTCTGTATTTTCTGGTGTCCTGTAGTATGCTGGTTTTATAGATGCTGAAAGGCGATATTCATGCTCAGACTTAATTTTATATGGGCCGGCCATACCAAAGATGCCTGGCTATTAACCGGCATAGAGAAGTACCTTGCAAGGATCAGGAAATATCATGCTCTCAATGTTGTAGAGACAAAAGCCCCAAAAGGCAAGAGGGGAACAAGAGAAAAGATGGTGAAGTTGGAGAGTGAAGGACTCAAAAAGGCCCTGCCGCAAAGGGCCTTTAGCGTAGCCTTGGATCAAAGGGGAAAAATGCTTTCCAGCCCAGGGCTGGCAGAGCTGATCGCGCGGGTTGAACAAGACGGGCTGCGAGACATGGCGTTTGTGGTTGGTGGTCCATATGGTCTGGACAAAGGTCTTGTCTCACAATGTAATGCGGTTTTATCCCTTTCCCCAATGACCTTTACCCATGATATGGCGCGGCTCATCCTGTCAGAGCAGGTATACAGGGCCTGCACCATACGTGCCGGAGAGCCATATCACCATGAGGGCTGATTTGGTGTGGGGTGAGCTATATGTATTCTCTCTGTATGCCAGGCCCTCTGTGTCAATGCAAGGGAGGTACTTCACTCCACGCTTTCAACCGTGGTTACCTCAGGTACTTCACTTTTGAGGTAGCGTTCAATGCCTGCCTTGAGTGTCATCTGGCTCATGGGACAACCTTTACATGCACCTGTAAGCCTTACATTGACAACGCCACTTTCCTCGTCAACGTCCACCAATTCCACGTCACCGCCATCCTGCTGCAGCATGGGGCGTACCTTTTCAAGTGCCTCCTTAACCTGTTCGAACATAATATGATCTCCACTTTTGGTCTTATGCCCGTGTTCAGAACATGAGGGAATCGGGCAACTACATGAACTGTGCTCAACGGTTTAATTTTTCAAGGACCCAGGCCATATTGGCTCCAAGGTCGCGCATGGTCTTGACACCCTCTTCATCTTTCATGACCTCACCTGGATCTCGTCCAATACCTATGTTCCAGTATGATGAGCCCACTACTATCATCTGCCCTATTAGGAAAAAACTGTTGAGGGAATTGAATACGTGGTAGGCGCCGGCGCGACGTACTGCGACTACTCCTGCCCCTACCTTCCTTCTGAACATGTCGCCATTGGCCCTTGCCACCATACCGCAACGCTCGATCAATGCTTTCATGTTGGCAGATATGTCTGCAAAATAGGTAGGGGAGCCCAGGATGATGCCATCTGCCTCTCTCATCTTTTCAATGCACTGGTTGATGATTCCGTCTTCCACAGCGCATCGTCCATCCTTGTTGTTAAAGCACTTATAACAGGCTATACAGCCAGCAATATTGTTCCCTGCAAGCTCTACCAGTTCTGTCTCTACTCCCCTGACCTCCAGTGCTGCCAGGACAGTCTTCAGAAGTTGTGATGTGTTGGCTCCTTTTCTTGAACTTCCGTTAAATGCGACAACTTTCATCTTCTCTCCTGTTGCTCATTAATTTTCTACTGAATGCTCAATTTGGGTTTCTTGTTTCTGGCCCGTGTTTATGCGGTTCCAGATATCCACAAGCTCATTTACCGTTTCTCGGAGGTCCCTGCTGTCGGTGTTGATCTCAAACTGTGAAAATTTTCTGTACATGGGCTCTCTGTCCGAAAGTACCTGCTCCACCTCCTGCTTTAGTGATTCTGCCCCTGTCAGGGATGGTCTCAGGGCAGAAGAACGGCTGTCATTGCCAATTCTTTCTACAATGGTGTCAACAGAGGCTGTTAGACATACAGTGTGAACATTTGGAGGCAGGTTTCCAAGTATCTCTTCATGCAGTACCACACCACCTCCACAGCTTATTACCGCCTGGCCTGGTGTGTGAACTACCTCGTCCAAGACTGCCCGTTCCATGCTTCTGAAAGTTGTCCAGCCATTGCTATTCACGATTTCAGAGATGTTCCTGCCTGCCCGTCTTTCAATCAGTAAGTCCGTGTCTATGAATTTCACACCGAGGCGTTCAGCAAGCATGTTTCCCGCACTGCTCTTGCCTGTAGCCCTGTAGCCTATAAGGATAAGCTTTTTATTCTCTTCCATATTTGGTTTGTCAGGTCCCCAACTTCTGAGACAGGTCACTCCATATCTGCCAGAAATCAGGAAAAGATTTACTTACGCACCCTGGGTCCAGTACCTTGATGCCTGGTACTTTGAGAGATGCCACAGCAAAGCACATGGCAATGCGATGATCATCATAGGTCTGTATCTCTGCGCCTTTATAATCCTTTCCTTCACAGATTACGAGGCCGTCCTGCTCCTCATGGATATCCACGCCTATGCGCGCAAGTTCCGTGGCCATTGCCCTGAGCCGGTCTGTTTCCTTGATGCGCAGGTGCTCCACGTTCGATATCCTGGTTGTGCCCTTGGCAAATGCTGCCACCACTGCAAGTGTAGGGACTATGTCCGGCCATCTGCTCATGTCTATGTCTATTGCCTTCAGGTGGCCGGGTTCCGGGCCCTTTACCCTGATACCGTGGGGGCCCTTTTCCACTATACACCCCATACTGCCAAGTATATCGGCGAATGCAGCGTCTCCCTGCAGGGGATGTTCGGGAATATTCTTTACAGTGACAGAGCCTCCGGTAATGGCGGCAGCGGCCCAGAAATATGAAGCACTTGATGCGTCACCCTCAACATCATACTCCAGAGGTTTATACGAACCTCTGGGGATGAAAAAGGTATTGTCCTGTTCTGTTACAGGCACGCCAAATGTCTCCATTACCGAGAGTGTAATATCCACATATGGTCTTGATACAAGCGGACCATCAAGCCTTATTGCTGCAGGATCGCTTGCATATGGGGCAACGAGGAGCATTGCTGAGAGAAACTGGCTGCTCTTTGAGGCCTTCAGTGCAGTTTTTCCCCCTCTGATACCCTTGGCATTGATGCGGACAGGTGGACAGCCTGTACCAAGTAGTGTCTCAGCCTCTACGCCCCAGCCGGCAAGGGCATCTAACATGGGCTGTATCGGTCTTTCGGACATACGGTCTGTGCCGGTAAGCACGGTAACCCCTCTGGGTAGACTGGCCACTGCAACCATGAAACGCATGCCGGTGCCATTGTTGCCCATGAAGATATCGCTATCCGGGGAATGAAGCCTGTTGATGCCTCCAGTCACAGCCATGTCATTACCCACATCTGTAATGGTTATACCCATGCTTTCAAGGGCATTTCTGAGTATCAGTGTATCTTCGCTGCGCAGAGGCCCTTTTACAAGACTTTTACCTGGTGCAAGGGCTGCAGCTACCATTGCCCTCTGGGTTATGCTTTTGGAGCCTGGAACGGTTATTTCAATGTGATTGCTGTTCATATATGGTTTTCTATGGGTTGGGTCTGGCAATATGTGGAAATCATAACTACATAACACCTATACGGCAGATGGTACTTTTTGTCATGTTTTTAAGGCTTATCAGTTGCAATCATTCCTTTATTGATCGATTTGGCCGTGGTCAAAACCATGAGAAAAAGCAACATCTCCCTTTGACGATTGCCGTATAGGTGTCTTGGAGCATACAAAGCGAATATGCAAGGTACCAGACTGATGAGATTTTTAAGAGGTGCCTATGGGGTATGTGCCATCTTTTGGGAAAGTACATGTTCCATGACTTCCATTGGGGCTTGACTGCCTGTCCACATCTCAAATTGTGCCACTGCCTGGAGCAGGAGCATACGCAATCCGTTTATGGTCTTGCACCCTGCTGCCCTTGCCTTTTGCAGAAGCATGGTATCAATTGGCGCATAGACAATATCCATTACTATGTCATACCTTTCAAGTATATCTTCAGGGACTGGCAGCTTGTCAATGTCTGGTTCCATTCCCACCGACGTGGTGTTGATCAGTATCTGTGCCTGGATGTCTTGCAGGTTATCCAGACCACTCCAGCTACATCCCAGTGCCTGGGCAATTCGCTCCGCCTTCTCCTCTGTCCTGTTTGCAATATGGACCTGGGATCCTTGATGGACAAGACCTGTGCACACTGCCCTGGATGATCCACCTGCCCCAATCACCAGCACCTTCTTCCCTGCAAGTTTGGTCTGTTCTTCAAGGGCCTTTACAGCACCTATCCAGTCGGTATTGGCCCCGTACAGGTGTCCCTGTCTGTTTACGATTGTATTTACAGCACCGATCTGTGTGGCTACAGGGTCAACTTCATCTATCAGCCCCATCACAGTTACCTTGTGAGGGATGGTGACAGAGAGCCCTTTGATGCCAAGTGATCGGATTCCCCCTACTGCACTGTCAATGTCTGTAACGTCAAATGCGAGATAGACTGCATTGATCTGCATGGCCTCGAATGCGGCATTGTGCATGGCAGGACTGAGGCTGTGTGCTACAGGGTGTCCTATTATTCCATATACTACTGTGGTAGCGTCTATTTTCTGATGCTGAGGCATAAGATTCAATCTTGATTTTCAGGTGGATACAAATTCAGCTATGATTGCCTTTTGATAGCCTGCTCAAGCCCTTCCAGACTGTCTTCTTTTAAGATATATCTGTGAATTTCTTTTAATTTTTCTCGGTCTGAAATGGAGTTTATTCGTTCTGTGAAGAAGGGGGGTGGCGGACCGAATTTCGTTTCGATTGCATCCAGCACCATCTCTCTTGCCTCTTTCAGCATCCCCTCCTGAATTCCCTTCTGCATCCCCTTCTGCATCCCTTTCTGCATCCCCTTTTGAATTCCCTTCTGAATTCCCTTCTGAATTCCCTTCTGAATTCCCTTCTGAATTCCCTCCTCAATTCCCTTCTGAATCCCCTCCTGGAATCCCTTTCGCAATCCTTCAGCCTTCCACTCTTCAGTCCATTCCTTGACTCGTTCTGCCAGCATGGTTTCTACCTCCATCAAATCGTTTGTTTGGGGAAGGTCCTGACCTTTGAGGCGTACAGGCAGCAGGACCCGATTGATCCATATGGTGAATGCCCTGCGCAGAGACGCCTGCTCTGGTGATTTTAACCAGTCAATAAGGTTTGTCACCACTGACCGTACATCTTCCGGAGATTGGCTTTGCTCCAGTCGAAAGATAGCACTTACCAGATTATGCGCCGGTAAGTCTATTTTATTATAGCACTGTTCATCAATGAGCAGGTACCGAAAACTGGGGCTGTATATAGAAAGTCCAG
This sequence comes from uncultured Desulfobacterales bacterium, assembly GCA_964638145.1. Taxonomy (GTDB): domain Bacteria; phylum Desulfobacterota; class Dissulfuribacteria; order Dissulfuribacterales; family QOAL01; genus S144-17. The sequence goes on from CAZXAK010000045.1 coordinate 155,027, forward strand.
CGGGTACCTTCTGGATAAGTGAGTCGATATCAATCGGGGCGTTCCACGGATTTTTGCCATTGTAAAGCACGATGGGCAGCACAGGCGGCAGTAGGCCCTCATGTGGTAGCCGTCCGGTCTTCTGAAGATCCTGATACAGGAGTCCGACGTAGGTAAGTAACCGGACGGACATATACTGATCTACAGTGGATTGAAATTCTATCAGGATATAGACATATACCCAGCTTTCACCGAGGCGTACCCGCCAGATGACATCATCTTCCCTTTCCCGCAGGTCATCACTGACATAGCTTCCGTTTAGGCGTTCCAGTGTGCTGAGATCAAAGTCCTGAACCCAGTCTTCCCTGATAAAGCCTTGAAGCAGATCCCGGATCAGTTCCGGGTGGCTGAAAAGTTGTTTGTAGCTGTGATCATGGTCTGCCATGTGTCAAATTGGAAAAAACTATTGGACCATACGGATTGGGTAGTGTCCGATATTTACAATAAATTAAGAGATATACATTTATCTTCAAGGTTAGTTTTAATGTCCCGGCGGCTGCCCAATCAGGGTAATGTGAAAGCTTTAATACAACTGCAGATGGGCAGGTGGCTTGCATGTCCTGCGGCCTGTTTCCTGCCCACTTGTTGCTACAATGATGTTGACCGGTATATGGGTCTCTGTCTTACTTACGCCTTTTCTGCCTCGATTTTGGCCCTGACCCAGTTCAGGAGACTCCCTGCGCCAAGGATCAGTCTGTCACGTTCAGACAGTTCCAGTCTGGCCTGAATGGTCTCATCGCTGTTTATCTTGACTGTTACTGTATCAGAGCCACTCAGCAGAGCGGCCCTTATGCCTGGAATGGTGATGGAATCTCCCTGACTGATCTTGTCATAGTCGGATGCATTGACAAACGTCATTGGAATTATACCGAAATTTATGAGGTTTGCCTTGTGAATCCTTGCAAAACTCTTGACCAGTTTGGCTCGGACCCCGAGATATCTCGGAGCAAGGGCTGCATGTTCTCTTGAAGAGCCCTGACCGTAATTTTCTCCCCCGATTATGATTACCGGACCGGAATTAAGGGACTTCTTCGCAAATTCAGGGTCAATGGCAGAGAATACATACTCGCTGATTGCAGGGATGTTGCTCCTCAACGGGAGTATCTTGCTGCCTGCAGGCATTATGTGATCAGTGGTGATGTTGTCTCCCACCTTTAACAGTGCTGTGGCCTGCAGATCCTCGGGCATGGGGTCAAAGTCCGGCAGGGGTTTGATGTTTGGACCACGGATAATCTCCACACCAGCGCCGTCTTCCGGGGGAGGAATGATGCCGTTGTCATTTATGATGTACTGGTCAGGCAGGCTGACCGCCGGGGCCTGCCCAAGTTCTCTCGGGTCGGTTATCTTGCCTGTAACTGCAGCGGCTACGGCAACCTCCGGGGAACAGAGAAATACCTTGTCGTCTTTTGTGCCGCTCCTGCCTGGGAAATTTCTTGTGAATGTGCGCATGGAAATGGTTCCTGTGGCCGGGGCCTGGCCCATGCCTATGCACCCGAGACAGCCGCACTGATGTATCCTTGCGCCACAATGGATCAGGTGCCTCAGGGCACCTGCAGCATCTGCGTTTTCCAGTACCTGTCTGCTGCCGGGATTGATTTCGAAGCTTACCGATGGATGAATATCCCTGTCCTTCAGTGCCTCTGCTGCAAGTACAATATCCCTGTAAGAGGAGTTGGCGCATGAACCAATAATGACCTGTGCCACTGGCTGGTCTGCCACCTCCTTTACCTTTTTTACATTGTCAGGAGAAGACGGGCACGCAACCATGGGTTCCAGTTCGTCAAGATTTATTTCAATGATATCCGCGTAGGTGACATTGTCGTCTGCTGTCAGTTCCACCCACTGGTCACCACGCCCCTGACTTTCGAGAAATTTTTTGGTTACCCCATCTGAGGGAAATACAGTGCCAGTTGCGCCAAGTTCTGTGCCTATATTGGCAATTGCGGCCCGGTCGGTAACAGAGAGGGTCTCTACTCCTGGGCCAAAGTACTCCATGACCTTTCCTACTCCACCTTTTACAGAGAGCTGTCTCAGCAGTTCAAGGATGACGTCTTTGGGAGATACCCACGGCTGCAGGCTTCCGGTAAGCCTGATGCCCACCACAAGGGGCATGTTCAGGAAAAAAGGTTCGCCTGCCATTGCCATGGCCACATCGAGTCCGCCTGCTCCCATGGCCAGCATTCCGCATCCCCCGGCCGTTGGCGTATGGCTGTCAGAGCCAAGGAGGGTCTTGCCAGGTCTTGCAAATCGTTCCAGATGAACCTGGTGACATATGCCGTTGCCTGGCCTGGAAAACTGAATGCCAAATTTGGCGGCAATGGACTGAAGAAAACGGTGGTCGTCGGCATTGCGGAAATCGGACTGCAGCAGGTTATGATCTACATAGCTTACCGAAAGTTCTGTTTTGACTTGTGGTATGCCTATGGCCTCAAATTCCAGATAGGCCATGGTGCCTGTGGCGTCTTGTGTGAGTGTCTGGTCGATTCTTATGGCAATCTGGCTTCCAGGGGCCATCTCACCATGAACGAGATGCTGGGCGATTATCTTTTCTGTAACGGTTAAACCCATAGATTACTCCTTAATAGCAAGGTATATTTGTGCTTCTACTGTTTTGGGATTGTGCAAATAGTAAGAGCAGCAATGGATTTCATTAAGAAATCAAATTCATAAAATTATGTTAAAAAGGTGCTGTAGTCAACAAGCAGACGGGTTGACATGGGAAAATTATGCAAGTTTTCTCATGGTTGGTTGGCGGGAGATGTCTTCCGGCAGGCAGGTGCAACATGTGTCATGATCAAATATTTGAGTTCTTTGTATCCTATTGTGACAAGTTATGGTGGTGAAATAACGTAAAGATATCGGTTGACCCTTTTTGTGCTCAGTGGTAAAAACAGAGAAATTATAATAGGTGGCAGTGTCTGCTGTCATAGAGAGTGAGGAGAGGTCAGTAGAATTTTACCATGATTATTATTTTCAACAGTGAAGTCGAACCGGAAGGGCCGGAGATAAAGAGGATTCGGGAGTTTCTTGAAAACTTCCCAGGTGTAAATCTCAAGATAGTAGAGTTTGAGGGTGAGACCCGCATTGTGCGCGAGATGCACCTCATTGGTCCAACCCACAACATTCCTGAAGAGGTGGTGGGGGCCATGAAAGGTGTGGAAAAGGTGGTGAGAGTCTCCACCAAATACCGCCAGATAGGCCGCCACGACATCAGTTTTGTCCCTGTGGGCTTTGAGTATAACGGAATCAGGTTTGATCAGGAGGGGCTTCAGGTATTTGCAGGCCCGTGTGCTGTGGACACGCCTGAAAATGTGGAGGCCACGTTCAAATTCCTTCAGTCCATTGGCCTGACTACTGCGAGGATGGGGGCCTACAAGCCACGTACCAGTCCCTACGATTTCCAGGGACATGGAAGGGAGTGCCTTCCGTGGGTGTTTGAGCTTGCGGGCAAATACGGCATAAAGGCCATTGCAATGGAGGTCCTCAGGGAACAGCATATTGAGGAAATTCAGGAAGAACTCGATAAGGCAGGTAAACCAACAGGCGTGGTGTTACAGATAGGCACGCGCAATGCACAGAATTTTGAACTGCTAAAGCAGGTAGGGCTTCAGCAGGAGATGCCTGTACTGTACAAGAGAGGCATGGGACTTACCATAGAAGAGTCCCTGAATGCCTGTGAATACATAGCAAGCGGAGGAAACAGGAACATTATCTTTTGCCTCAGGGGGGTGAAATCCCAGATGGGTGCGCCTCACAGAAACCTGGTTGACTTTGCCCATGTGCCCGTGATACACAGACTTACGAGGCTGCCCGTATGTGTGGATCCCAGTCACTCTGTAGGGAGCAAGGAGTATGCCCCCAACGGTCTAATGGACATATTTCATGTGGCGGCCCAAGGTGTTATCGCAGGGGCAAATATGATCCTGGTGGAGTGTCATCCTGAACCTGAGAGTGCCTGGTGTGATGGACATCAGTCTTTGACGTTCCAGGAGCTTGAACAGTTCATGCAGGATGTCGAGATAGTAAAGGATGCCTATCGGAAGAGGGTGGAGGCCTTTTCCAGGGGTATGGTTAAAAAACTGGCAGGGGAGTAAGCCATATAACCCAAGGAGGTGATATCAACTCCGAACATCGGTCATGCTGTGTAGTTTGTTTGTCAGATTAAAAACAATACAGGAGGGATTATTAAATGAAAAAAATTCTGACAATTATTATTGGTTTTTTTGCCACAGTGACTGTGGCAGGACTTGCTCAGGCAGGTCCGGGGTCAGTGGAGGTACAGACCCTTGGGGATATCACTATCAGGATGGGTGCCCAGGTAAGGCTGGTGCCCACACAGGAAGTCAGCAGAGATTTTGGTGTCAGCAGCACCCTCAGTTCCTCTGAAGAGGCTACAGCCGCAGCGGCAATGAGGAGTCTGGGCGGTGGTGGAGGAAACAGCACGAAGACACACCTCAATGAGGCAGGTGGTGCGGTAAAGGACGGTTATATCCGTGGGGAAAATCGTCTGTTCTTCAATTTTGCCCATGATCAGGACTGGGATGTCTATTTTGCCCTTGAATCTGACACAACACTGGATCGTTCTTCTGCAGACCGTACAGATTTTGCCATTGGTAAGCAGAGCCAACAGTTTGGTATAGAGCGTCTCGAGGCCACATTCAATCTTCCTTGGATCAACTCAAGGCTTGAAGGCGGCTGGGATGTGCGCGGCGCAGATGTAAAATTCGGTGGCCTGGTTTACGGAGATGATGATCCTCACATTGGAATAGCTGGTTGCGCACAGGGATTTGACTGGGCCGTTCGCTATACCAAGAAGGATGAGAGCGAGGCAGGTTACTACCTTGACAATGGTACTAACGCCATTGGCGCAGCAGATCAGAAGACAAATGTGGACCGTACCTTCTACTGGGGTACCCTGGGATACAATTTCAAGGATCTGGGTACCTATGTTCAGGGCTTCTATTTCTATGATGACAACATGATGACTCCAACCGGTGACTATCCCAACAGTGAGTCACATCGTAACTTCATAGGAATAAACTACAAGGGGCAGTACGGAATCTTCAAGCCCTTGGCAGAGTTCGTGTACAACACAGGAAAGTATGTCACTGCTGACGACAACCGGGATTACAACATTGACGCCTATGCCATGTTCGCAGACCTGGCGGTAGACCTCAAGCAGTATGTACCGGCCCAGCAGTTTGAGGTACATGTGGGGGGCTACTATGTATCAGGAGACCATGATACAAGTGACCACAGGCTAACGGGTTTTGCACCTGCAGTGGGTATCAGTCGTTTCTCACCTCGTTTCGGGTCAGAACAGAGTATCTCCTTTGATGGCAATCCTGTCCTTGGCCAGATACTCTACAGTATGCTTCCAGCATATTACGGTACCGTAAGAGGCGGTGGCATAAATGGCGGTGCAGCACTTGATAACCCAGGGTTCGAGATGATCGGTGGTGGCCTCAAGACAAAGGCCTACGGTGTAACTTATATAACCCATGCAATGGCCATGTGGTTCAATGATTCCACTGGTGTTGAGGCCTATTACATGAATCAGGGCCTTGCTGGTGTGGATGGCCAGATCGATGACTTTATGGGTGTGGAGTGGAACAATGAGGTCCGCTACAATATTTACAAGAACGTAACCCTCAAGGGAGGTGCAGCATTCTTCTTCCCTGGAAGCGGTGCCAAGGACATCACCAAGGCACTCAATGCCATTGGCCGTGGTGTTACATACGATCAGGGCAAGAAGTCAGACGATGTATCCATGCGTTTTGCTGCTGAACTTCTCTGGTTCTTTTAATCCAATAGTTATTGTACATCATGCCTTTGGTTACATGGCATGATGAATGTTGAAACAAAAAGGGGCCTGCCTGAGCAGGCCCCTTTTTTTGTGTTTGTATTTGTGTGTGTAGTGATGGGGTTATCTTCCATACGATGCGGCAATGTCCGGGACAATCTCTTTTACATAATCCTGTGAAAATGTGCACAGGTCACTACCGTCTACGTCACTGTCCCTATCGCCATCTCCTATAAAGAGAGAGGGATTGATCAGGGTCGTGATTTCATCGAAACTGGTGTCTGATCCAATTGCCCTCACAGTTATGGTATGGAATCCAGCAGTTATTCCCTGAGCGTTCCAGAAGCCTTGCCACACGGGTCCTGAGCCAATGCGCCTCATATTATGCCACTCTTCGTTTTTATCAATACAGAACTGGACATTGATGACTGGTGCATTGTCAAATATCAGGGCCCTTATTGGATTTGCCCTGCCTGTACCAATGGCATATGCCAGTGGATTTGGATCATCACCCAGTTTCTGGTCTGTGGGGGCAGTGATCATGACCAACGGCCAGGTCTCCGCATTGGCTGGTTTTACGGATATGCCGTTTCCGTCAATGGCCATAACTGTATAGTGATTATTATCTGATTTTCCCAATGATGCAAAGTTGAGGTACATGACATCATGTGTCAGGTCTTGGGAGTAAAAATTTTCCCTATATTCATGAGTATGACCAAAACCGTACATGGGAATATGGTATTCATCCATAAGGTTCAGTAATGCCTGGCGTCCATAGGTAAGGCCGGTGTCAAAAATGGATGAGTAGCCCGCCTCAAAAGGGTGATGACCGAAAACAAAGGCCAAATCAGCATCGGGATGCGTAACAAGTTCGGATTCTATGAAGGAAAGTTCCTCCTCATCCAATCCTGCGTTGTCGCCAAAGTTCTTCCATGGCCATATACTGAAAGGTGCACCGTCGTTCCCTGCGGTATTTACGGCCATGAATAGATAATTACCGAAATCAAACTGTCTGATCCATGAGTGTTGGCATCTGCCCTTTGCCCTGCCCTGAATGGAGTTGGCAAGGTAGTATGCGAAATATGCGTCATTATATGCGTCATGGTTTCCCGGGATGTCGTAGTAAAAGGATGCGTCTATACCTGCGTCTTCAAGTATGTTGAGATACTCATCCCACTCATCCTGGTATGGCCCATTGGGTATGATGCCTCCGTTGGTCGAGTCTGTCAGGTCCCCTGTATTTACTATGAACAGGGGATCTATAATCTGTTTTGCCTCTGTGACAGCCCATTGCAGATAGTTGGTATCCTGGCTGCCAAAGGTGCCGATATGGGTGTCTGAAATCACCATGAACCAGAAGAGCCGGCTGTCGCTCCAGTGATAGTAGGGGGTAGACGATGCGGCAACATGGGCTGGTGCAACGAGGCATACGAACATGAGAAGCAGATGAAAGATTTTTTTTCGCATATCATTTTCTCCCTGCACGCCTTTCCATCTTGCTGATCAGTTCGTCAAGCACGGTCGTGGCCTTGGCATTCTTTTCCTGGTTCCTAAGTGCCTTCAGGACCTTCAGTGCAGACTGGTAGTCCCCTGCCATCTCCATGCTCGACGCAACCTGCAGTTGGATTTCCTTTCGTTCCGGCGCAAGCATTGCTGCCTTCTGAAAGATATTGGCTGCTGCAGTGTACTTTTTCTGTACGAACAGGCAACGACCGAGGTGCAGGTATGGTTCTATCCATAGGGGCCTTTCCTGAATGGCTCTGGAAAATGCCTGTTCCGCAAGTTGAAATTCTATTGCAGCATTTTCTGTTTCGTGTTGAGGAACAAGTTCATAGTAGGCCCTGTGGAAATGCTTCATTCCATTGGAGTCAAAGAGGAGTGCAGACTGGGCCATGGATGTATTGCTGAGGCCAAGAATGCAAAAAAAGGCAAAAAGGGTGACTGAAACATGGTTCCTCATGATTCTCCTCCCATGTACGGTATATAGGGTTTAGATAGTTTCCATGAACAGAATTTTTTAATTTATGAAAGGGTACCATGTAGATGGGGTGTAAATCTGTTCAAAGCCTGTCATATGCAGACAGTACACTGAGGAAGCCTGTCATGCAAAGAGGCTACTGTATGGGGGAATTGATGTGGCAGCGTATATGATATGTGATGCCTGTACCACAATGAAGTATGGTCCTGGGCTATGAGGAGTTTTTTTGGGGGGGAGGCTGGTTACGGGGACATTCCCTGTGCAGTTGTGTAACCAGCCTCAGTGGTTGAGTTGGGGTTGTGGGATAGAGAGCTTCAGTCAGATTGGCAGTCAGATTGGCAGTTTTTTGCTGCGCCACTTCTATCCATTGAATTACCTGCCATGACCACCTCTGTAGCCATGGCCTCCACCATATCCGCCGCCATAGGAGGATGAACCTCCATAGCTGTTAGAGGTTGAGCTGCTGGCGCCGCCGCGACGGCCCCTGCCCTGGCCAGTGCCGTTACAAGTACCATTGCCTTGGCGGTTGCCCCTTTGGTAAGTAGCGCGTTCTTCAGGTGTGGCAGACTGCATCCTGCTACGCCATTCGTTCTGGAATGCAGCCCTTTCCTCTGCCGTGGCATTCTGCATGGTGCCGCGCATCTCGTTTAACTGTTCTGTGGTGTAGCTGCTGTAGTCTGCTGCCATTGCATAGACAGGACATGACAGGATACCAGCGAGTACTACCACTTTAAGAATATCGGTTTTCATTTCGTTGCCTCCTTATGTGATTTGTATTGCCATCAGAATCCTGGCTTTCGAACATTTTGGGAGTGGTTCGCCATCTTTCAGGATTGCCCGGCATGTGCCCTGTTTCAGCCTTCTGTTGGCCTGAGAGCAAAGATGATTAAGTTTGATAAAACCTGCACTCGGAATGCCAGGTACATTGGGCCGCAGGGCCACTATTCTCCGTGTATGTCCTGCGGTATCTGCCCCTGGCATTCGGAGTAAAGGATTTGGCAGGAATGGTATTCTAAGCATTTCAAGTGATGCGTAGTGGGGCATAGTTTAAGCATCTGCCCCACAAAAGGTGTGACTTGGCAGGCAATTACCGATTGAGGCAGCTGCCATCTCTAAGCCTGCTTCCCTGGCCATTCATGCCGCCATTGCAATTCTGGCACCCACCCCTCCAGAGAGGTGTTCCTGTATCTGCATCGCGCAGTGTGATTGTATCGTCACCTACTGTGATATCAGTGGCAATTATCCTGGTAGAACCGTCAGAAAGGGTGACCTCATACCCGTTTACGCTGACCTCTTCTCCTACTGTTGGACGTGCAATGCCTGCCGCATCCCAGAACATTACAGGCCCTATGCCATAGACAGTAACTATTTCATCGCCTGTGTCAATGGTCATGCCTGCACCGGCAGTCCCTATGGCAGTCACCATGCCATCAATGTTTACAGGGGTGCCATCTGTAATGTTCATGACTGGGCCTGAACCATCCATGGCACCCATGCCATGACCTGCGAAGGCCGCAGGTGCTGTGATAAGGAAAAAGATTGCCGTGACATAAAGGATTGCTGTTGATTTTGTTTTTTTCATGACTGAGTCTCCTCTTTTATTATTTGTTGGAAGTTGTTGTAACCATGTTTCCGGTACCGGATGCCTTGTGTTAACTCAAGAAGTGTGCCACGTTCATGTTTTGGGCAAAATACCATTTATAACAACTGGTTGTAAAAGAGAGGCGGTTGGAATAGGTTCTTTGGCATCGACATTTTCTGGTGATGTATCGACGGTTTTGTCGATGTGTATGCGGTCTGTCTTCTGGGGTGTGGAGTCTGGGATGGGTACAGGGGCCGTGTGACCTTGTATTTGAGTGGAATGGATAGGTTGGGATATTGGCCTGACTCTTGCTGTTTGTAGGATAGATAGTTTTAATAGTAAGTTGTGTGATTATCTATTTTCTTTGGCCTTGAAGGATGCTTTGGATATAGAGAAAAATTTAACGTGGAACTGTTTCTTATGTATATTAAAAGGGTGCTGCCAATCGTATTCCTGTTGTTATGTTTAACCCTCCCTGTGAGATGCGAAGAACTTATCACTGGCAGGGTGGTGTCTGTTAACAGGGATAAGGGAGAGGTGGTTGTGGATATCTCCAATGACGGTAATGGAGAGGTGAGTAATGACTCTGTCCAGCAAGTTACAATAGTGGTGGACGATGGGATTATTCCCTGGGGGGTCCGTGAAGGTCGTATGGTCAGGGTATGGCTGAATTCTTTCGAAGACGGCGGTACCATCTCTGCCATCCGGATCAGGCCTGGTTGCGGATGTGACAGGACAGGGGTACGCGGCAGGTTGAGAAAGGCGGGGAGCATGGGGGGATTGGGGGGCATTACAGGTGGGGGGACAGGGGGAGGTCTTCATGGAGGCCATGGCGGCCATGGGGGTGGAAGGGGTAGAGGTGGCGGAGGACATTAGTGGCTCAGGTCAATGCGGATCGCTGTATATTTATGAAGGGTAGATTGCCCTTTCAGTTGTGGCAGGCCAACATTATTGTCTTTTTCCTCCTCTTTGCCATAGGGGCTGGTGTATTTGGGGTACAGATCCACCGGATAAGTGAGACATTTCTTGAAGATGCACGTGATCACGCCCGCCTTGCCGCAGGAATAATCCTGCTCAATACCCGTCATGCCATGATGTCTGACCAGGTGATGAGCGAGATCATTGCAAGTCTGCTTGGAAACACCGCCAGGTTTGTGAATTATCTCGAATCAGTAGAACCCTTTTCAGAACGGGAATTAGAGGCCTTTGCAGACGAGTCAGGTCTTGCCGGCGTGGGCATACAGCGGAATACCGGGGTTCGGATCGAGGGTCCTGTGGGCTGGCTGCGAAAGGGGCATGCGGAGGTATGCAGTAGCGGCGGCCTTTTCCATTTTCCAGATGAACACCTTCTTGTTTTTTCATATATAGATTCCCTGAGTAGCGAGTGTATCTATCTTGGCATAAAGGCTGACAAGTTGGAAAAGCTTCATGAAAAGATCGGGGTCAAGAGTACCCTGAAGGAGATCGCCAGGTTGCAGGGGATTGCGTATGCCAGGTTTGTCAGGAACAAGGGAGGAAACGGGGCTCAGGAGCTGTTACGTGCAGGTGAAAAGACCACGGCACACCTGCTCAAAAGGCATGGCAGGCCAGTAGTTGAGGTGCGTATGCCAACGGATGCAGGTGTCTTGTTCCTTGGTATGGATGCCACGCCATTGTACAAGACGCGAAGACGCATGGTACGCTATTTTTTCATGTTTAGCTCCGTACTTTTCGTGGCAGGTGCAGGGCTTACATTTGTTCTGTATCGACTCCAGATGGCCTATGTGAAACAGGTCCGTTCGTATGAACGTCAGCTTGCTGCCGGCAGGGAAGAGGCTGTGCTTGGAAGGGCTGCGGCAGGCATTGCCCATGAGATAAGAAATCCTCTTAACAGTGTGGCAATGGGGCTGCAGCGACTTTTGATGGAAGGGTCAGTAGGCGATTCCAGCAGACAGCTTGTCAAGGTTATGCTGGATGAGGTCAGGCGCACGGACAGGATCATCTCCCGCATGCTTGAATACAGCCGTAGTGTAAAGGTTTCGTGGAGTCAGGTAGATATATCCAGGATCGTAGAGGAGCAGATAGAACTTTCAGGGCCTGCCCTTGAACGTCATGATATAACCGTGTCAAGCTCCCTTGCACAATGTGTGCACAGGGGAGACAATGATCTTTTAAAGCAACTTGTGTCCAATCTTCTCAAGAATGCTATTGAGGCCCAGCAGGATGGTGGCCATATTGATATTGAAGTGAAAATTGAGGATGCGCATGTGGTTCTTACCATGACTAATCCTTGCCACATGGATGAATCCCTGACTGGTGACCAGTTTTTTGACCCCTATTTTACCACAAGGACCAGAGGTACTGGCCTAGGGCTTGCCATATGTCGGCGTATTGTGCAGGCCCATCATGGGACCATTCAGGCTGATATTGATGATGGGTTGTTTACCGTGACAGTGAAGTTGCCAATTGAGCCTATCGTGAATGATCATGCTAAATGATCATACTATGACACCTGAAATGTAGAAGCAATTGGCAAAGCAGTATCTGCCGTAGAGGTGTTATGTATTATGGTGAGTGATACACGATGAAGATACTGATTGTTGATGACGAAGTCATCCAGCGTGAGGTGCTTAGCGGTTTTCTTGAAGCACAGGGTTATGAGGTGATAACGGCTGTCAATGGTTCAGATGCCCTGGAGAAGTTCAGGAAAGAACCCATAAATCTCGTTTTGCTTGATCACCGTATGCCTGATATGAACGGAGATGAGGTGCTTGAGCGTATCAGGGAGTTGAATCCCACTGTATACGCCATAATGATAACGGCATATGGAGCTGTTGATACTGCAGTCAAGGTCATGAAGCTTGGGGCAGTTGATTTCATGGAAAAACCGGTGGACCTTGAAAAGTTGCTGGATCGTATACAGGAGATTGAGCAGACTATCGCGGTTAATGAGGACTTCCAGGAGGTGCAGGAGGTACTGGAGGAGATATCCCTGCCTGTCAAGATAGTTGGGTCAGGCAAGGCCATCAAGGAGGCGATATCGGTTGCCGGCCGTGTTGCCTCAAGCCCGTGGTCTGTCCTGATTACAGGGGAGACAGGTACGGGCAAGGAGTTGTTTGCCCGCCTGATCCATGAACTCAGCCCACGGCATGAAGGGCCGTTTGTAGAGGTAAACTGTGCTGCCATACCGGAAAACCTATTTGAAAGTGAACTTTTCGGTCATGTAAAGGGGGCATTTACCGGGGCTACTGCCAACAGAAAGGGCCGTTTTGAGCAGGCAAGGGGCGGGACAGTATTCCTTGATGAGGCAGGGGAACTGCCTGAATCTCTGCAGCCCAAGTTACTTCGTGTGCTGCAGGAGAAGCGTATAACCCCGGTGGGTTCGGATACTGAGAGGGAAGTGGATGTCCGGGTGGTGGCAGCCACCAACAGGGACCTGAGAAAGATGGCTGAGGAGGGGAGGTTCCGGGAAGATCTCTATTTCAGGCTCAATGTCTTTGAGATACATATCCCTCCACTTCGTGAGCGTCGGGAGGATATCCCTGAACTGATAGAGTTTTTTGTACAGCGTTATGCAGCAAGGCCACTAAAGATATCTGCACCAGCCATGGATATGCTTATGAAATATCACTATCCAGGCAATGTGCGGGAACTTGAACATATCATTCAGAGGGTGGTCACACTGTCAAGGGGCAGTATTATCCGTCCCGCAGACCTGCCCGCTGAAGTAAGGGCAGATATTGCAGAGAGAAACTACGAATCCCTGCCCCTGGACAAGCGCCTTGCTGCACTTGAACGGGATGAGATCATAAAGGCCCTTGAGAGACATGATTATGTGCAAACAAGGGCTGCCGAGGAGCTTGGCATTAGTGAGAGGGTGCTAAGGTACAAGATGAAAAAGCACGGCATACGGCGCAGACGGGAACGAGATGCCTGAACACTCCCGTGGCCTTTTGGGGTGGTTGACTTTTTATACGCAATGCGTATATTTTTATCTGGAAGTGTGGAAGAATCATAAAACATGCTTTCAGGTCTGCAGCCCATTATTGACCCGCCGGGTGGCAGTATAGTCGTCAAAGTAACCTAAATGACGCCAAAGGAACTCAGAAAGGCAAGAAAGAGATTTGGGCTCAATATGAAAGAGATGAGCCGCCTTTTGGATACTCCTTACAGGACGTACCAGGACTGGGAACTTGGTAACCGGCGGATACCTGGCATATGCGGCGTGGCTGTTTCATGCCTTTTGCATTGCCATGATGGGCTCAGGATCAGGATCAAAAAGGCAAACCTAAAGGAGGTGAATGCCATGGGACGTGAGAAGATATTATTTGAGACAGAGGAGAGGCGTAATGCCTCGGAGATAGCCTCGTTCCTGAGGCAGCTTGCCGACAGGATAGAACAGGGCAAGGTAACCTTCAAGAGCGGTGCCAAGGAGATTGACCTTCCTCTCCCATCAATCATGACCCTTGAGACCAAGGTGGAAGAGGAAGACAAGCGTGGCAAGATAAAACGCAGCTTGGAGGTGGAGATAGAGTGGACAGTGGGTGATGAAGACGAAACAGGTGATCATGTGACCATCGTTTAGTTGGCCGCCTGCCATACATTGCTGTGTCAAACTGGTGTTTGGCGCGCGCATAATAGCATAACTATTACATACCTGTATGGTAGATGGTGCTTTTTTATCATGTTTTTAAAGCTCATCTGTTGCAGTGATTTGTTAATGATTAATTGGCCCGCGGCCATAATTATGCGAAAAGCACCATCTACCTTTGTCAATTGTTTCTGCATTTCAGGTATGGTGTATGATGGCAGGCCGTTTTTTTTGAAGATACATGGCAGAGTATATGATCAGTCCATGTAATATGTCGTTATCTTAGTCTTTATATATGCGGTTTCAGTGAACATGGATATCCAAGAGGCCCTTGAGTATCTTAACAGGTTTCAGTTTCATGGCTTTAGGCTCGGCCTGGAACGAATGCATGCAATACTGGCAGCCATGGGACATCCGGAATCTACCTATCCGGTAATTCATGTGGCAGGGACCAATGGCAAGGGTTCCTCTTGCGCCATGATAGAGTCTATCCTCTCTGCTGCAGGCTATCGTACCGGTCTCTATTCATCCCCTCATCTTTACCGTCTGAACGAGCGTTTCAGGGTGCAGGGCCGTGATATAAGTGATACCCAACTTGCCTCAGTACTAACGGCCATCAGGCAGTTGATTGAGTCAGGCTATGAGATGAGCTATTTTGAATATACTACTGCTGCTGCCATGGAGTGGTTCAGGCAGGAGGAGGTTGATATCGCTGTGCTGGAGACCGGTCTTGGTGGTCGTCTTGACGCCACCAATGTAGTCACCCCCCTTGTATCAGTAATTACCAATGTCACTCTTGAACACCAGGCCTATCTTGGTAACACAGTTGAGGAGATAGCCTTTGAGAAGGCCGGTATAGTCAAGGAGGGGAGACCCGTGGTGTGTGGGCAGTCTCAGGGACCGGCGCTAACGGTAATCAGGGAGAGATGCAGGCAGCTCAAAGCCCCTTTAAGGGTCCTTGGCTTGGATTTTTCACTTGAGAGGCATGGTCAGCATCTTGTATGGAGGGGGTGGGATGGCAGGGTGATTGATGGCATCTGTCTTGGGTTGGATGGCCCGCACCAGGTTTCCAATGCGGCCCTCTCCATTGCGGCTGTGACGTTGCTTGCAGATGATGGGTTTCTGGTCAGGGATGATCATATCAGACAGGGATGTTCCAGTGTGGCGTGGCCTGGAAGGGGCGAGCTGTTCCATATGGATGGTAGTGATATCCTGATAGATGGTGCCCACAATATTGCTGGGATAAAGGCACTTTCAGACCTGCTTCATGGCATGGGTATAGATGGCAGGGGGGGGAAGAAGGGTGACGTATTGCTATGGGCCTGTTCCGATGAGGGGGGAGACAAGAATTTTGCAGGAATGCTCAGATCCCTCTCTTCACTTTTCCGTTATGTCATTGTTACAGAACCACCTGGACCAAGAAAGCCTGTTACGGTTCAGGCATGGCAGGATGTGTGGACAGATGATATGAGTGGTGACAATGGTTACCTTATAGAAGGGCAGTGGGTACGTGCCTTTGATGCCGCCATGGAGAGGTGTCCCAAGGGGGGGCTTGTATGTGTGGCAGGTTCGCTCTATCTCGTTGGCAGTGTCAGGGCAGAGATTATGTCCCGGCTGTCCCTGCCCGGGCATACATGAGAGTTATCCCGCCGATAAGAAAGAGTGGCAAGAGGGACAGAATTCCAATACGCGGGCTTCCTGTAAGGCTTGCAATCGTGCCTATGAGGAGTGGTCCAATTATGGCTGCAAACCTGCCCACTATATTGTAAAAGCCAAAGAGTTCTGCCTCTTCTCCCTCAGGTATCATGTTTGAAAACAGTGAACGGCTCAATGCCTGTATACTTCCCTGCACCATGCCGATCACCACGGCGAGCAGATAGAACTCTAAGACGTTCTCCATGCGTGATGCCCAGATGGTTACTGCGGCATAGGTTATTATGGAGCAGATGATGGTGTTGGCAGTGCCGATCCGCCGGGCCAGTTTTTCCATGACAAGTGTGGCGGGAAATCCGACAAACTGTACTATCAGAAGGGCAGATATTAGTCCTTTTGACCCGAGGCCAATGGAGAGTCCATAATCCACTGCCATTCTGATTACAGAGCTTACCCCATCCATATAGAACCAGTATGCTATCAGGAATATAAATGGGCTACGCTGCTGTTGTATCCTTGTTAACGTATTCTTCAGACGGATAAGAGCAGTTTTGACAGATATGGAGGTGTATTTGTCAGGTTGTCTTTCATCTACGTTGATAAAGAGCGGTACAGAGAAGATGCACCACCAGACGGCTACGGAAAGAAAGGAAATTCGGACTGCTGCCTCAGTGGAGCCTATACCCCACCAGTCAGGATAGAGGAGGAAAGTCACATTTAGTGTGAGTAATATGCCTCCCCCAAGGTATCCAAGAGAGAAACCCATGCTTGATACAGAGTCCCTGTGCTTTGGACCTGCAACCGTGTTCAGAAGGGAGTCATAGAATACGTTGCCTCCAGAAAAGGAGAACAGCGCTGTGCAGTAGAGGCATAGGGCCGGAAACCACTGCCCGTGTCCAACAAGGGTGAGGGCTGCCGTACTGAAGGCCCCTGACAGGGTAAAGATCAGGAGAAATCGTTTTTTGGAGCCTTGCGCATCTGCTACTGCGCCTGCAAGAGGGGCCATGATGGCCACTGCAAGGCTTGCCAGAGAGGTGGCCCAGCCAAGTCGTGCAGTGGAAGTGGTGGGGTCCACGCCTGCGCAGTAAAACTGTTTGAAGAACAGCGGGAAAAACCCCGCCATGACTGTGGTGGCAAAGCCGGAGTTTGCCCAGTCATACAGGGCCCATGAGAGGGCCCGGATTTTATGGCGCTGCATGTCCAGGACGTCACCTGAGGTCAGCCTCTTGGAGGAGTTTGCCAAGTACCAGCGCAGTCTCTCCGATGATGCGGGCGCACTCTGTGCGCCTCCGGCTGTCAGGGGCTTTGTAGAATGCCTTGACCTGTTCCCTGTCCTGCCAGTCCACGCGGGCTATGTCAGTGCAGTTCATGCCTCCATACTGTTCTGTAATCCTTTCAAATTCCCTTACCATCCGGTGGCTCAGATGCCACATGGCCTTGTGGTCCCTGTCCTTGGGTGTCTTTTTGCCCATGAGCAGGCCAAGGGCAGCAATGGCCCCTGACAGTGTGCCGCACACATTGCCAGAGCTGGCTATTCCGCCACCAAAGGGTGATAGGGCGGCAATTACATCTGGTGCCTCTACATTTAACATCTCAGCCCCTACTGCAAATATGGCCTGGCTGCAGTGAAATCCGTTGAGAAACAGTTCCGGCGCCTTTTCAGACATGAGTTCAGGTGTCATTAGTTGTTATCCTTTCTGTGTTCAAGAGTGTGTCTCTATGTGTCCTGTAGCCTGGATCGTGTCAGCACAATCACGCAATCCATAATGAAATTACCAGTCCGGGCACAAGGGCACCAGCATAGATTGTGCCTGCTGTGGCATAGAGTAGTTTCACTGCCCTGTGGATGTCTTCAGGAGATGGCCTGGGGGCATCAGCATTGATCCAGGGATACTCTGTGGCCTTGCCATGATACACTGCAGGCCCTCCCAGTCTTACCCCAAGCGCTCCTGCAAATGCAGATTCCGGGAATCCAGAGTTGGGACTTGAATGGGAACGGGCATCGTTTCGCACAACACGTCTTATCTCTCCTCTTGTCCCAATGCCGGTGATCCTTGAGGCAATGCAGATAGCAATCACTGTGAAGCGTGCAGGAATCCAGTTTGCGAGGTCGTCAAGACGGGCAGACACTTTGCCAAATTTGATATATCTCTGATTTTTGTATCCTACCATGGCGTCAAGGGTGTTGACTGCACGGTAAGTCGCGCACATGGCAGGCCCAAACAGGCAGGCGTAGAACAGGGGTGCAGATAGGCCATCCACGAGGTTTTCAGCCACTGTTTCTATGGCGGCCATGGCGACACCTGATTCATCAAGATTTGAGGTGTCACGGCCTACCAGTCTGGAGACTTGGCGTCTTGCCGCTTCAAGGCCCTGATGTTCAAGGGTGCGCTGTACAGCCATGGCCTCGTCTGCAAGGCACCTCAGCGCAATGGAGAAATAGATTGTCAGTACTGAAAATATCCATGCGCTCCAGGTGGCATGGTGTGTCAGTACCTCAAGGATTGAGGCAGTGACTGCATATGTGAGAACAGTAATGCCAATGGCAAGCACAGTGCCCTGGACAACCTCTCCGGCAGGTATCTTGCGGCAAATTTTTTCTCCCTGCTTTATTGTGCTTCCTATGAGACGTACCGGATGCGGCAGGTTTTCAGGATCTCCAAACAGCATGTCAAGCACACCTGCTGTGCCAACTATGCTCACACCCCAAACTGTAAATATGAAGATGGATGGTGTCATGTGTGGTAATCCTATGGTGTACTGCTGGAGACCTCTATGGCAGATGGTGCTTTTTGTCCGCGGCTAAAGCCATGAGAAAAAGTATCATTCACCTTTGTCAATTATTTCTGTATTTCAGGTGTCCTGTGACATGATATTACGGTACGGGAAAATATAGACAGATTCAGCACAGCATACAAGCAATGTTGGTGAAATAGATGGCCCATGTTTTGCATTGATTAAATGTTGCAGTGAATATATCATAAGTAGCAAGGTACATAAGTTTCTATGGTATCAGCAGGATAGCAGTAGTACTTTGGATAGGCTGGATGGATAAAAAACTTGACCACAATGGGTTAATATAGCATAAAGGTTAATATTATCCAGGATAATGTTTCCACCCGCATGGGGTATCACAGGGCCTTTCTGGCCGGTGTTATATAAATGGTCGTAATAAAATCAGAAGAAAAACAGCGTTTGCTCATTGTTGATGACGAGCCTGCAATCGTAGGCCTGCTTTCGGACTATTTTGTCCAAAAAGGGTATCAGTTCAGCACTGCTGGTAATGGTGTTGAGGCCCTGGAGCAGTTAAAGCAGGCCCCTGCAACCATTGTGATAACGGACCTGATGATGCCAAAGATGGATGGTATCACCCTTATAAAGAGGATAAACGAGAGGTGGCCAGAGACGGATATTATTGCCATTACTGGCTACAAGAAGGATTTTTCGTACACTGATGTGATCAATGCAGGGGCCAGTGATTTTATATCAAAGCCATTCAACTTTGACGAGCTTGATGCAAAGCTCAGCCGGATTATAAGAGAAAGAAATCTGAGGGCGGAACTGAAGCGCCTTTCAATACGGGATCCCCTGACAGACCTGTATAATCGCAGATACTTTGATCATCATATCAACGAGGAGATGGAGAGGGCGATTCGCCAAGGTTATCCACTTTTCCTCATGGTGGTAGACATTGATGGTTTTAAGCGTGTAAACGATGAGTTCGGGCATCAGGCAGGGGATGATATCCTCGTGAATCTGGCAAATGTGCTCAGGAGTTCCACGAGAAATCATGTTGACATAATATGTCGTTATGGTGGAGATGAGTTTGCCATAATCGTTCCCCAGGCTACTGATAGTCAGATGGAGGCAATAGCCCAACGTATGCGGAACAACTATCATAAGATTGATCACAAAGGCACCACCCTGAGCATAGGTGTCTCCTGCATGTCAAAGGAGTGCGGCAACACATGGCGGGATGTCAATGCGCTTATCAAGCGGGCAGACGATGCCATGTATGCCGCAAAGCGGGCAGGAGGAAACAGGGTGGTGTTCTACGGGAAAGATAGGGATGATAAAGATTCCTGACCTATCTCTTTCTGAGTCTGATGGACTTGGGCGTGACCTCC
Organism: uncultured Desulfobacterales bacterium; assembly: GCA_964638145.1. Classification (GTDB taxonomy): domain Bacteria; phylum Desulfobacterota; class Dissulfuribacteria; order Dissulfuribacterales; family QOAL01; genus S144-17. The sequence goes on from CAZXAK010000045.1 coordinate 174,779, forward strand.
ACCAGTTCATCCTGATTGATATATGAGAGGCAGTCTTCAAGTGACATCTTTACTGGTGGTGTAAGGACCACATTCTCATCAGAGCCTGCGGCCCGCATGTTTGTCAGTTTTTTCCCTTTTGCCGGGTTTACCACCAGGTCGCCTGTACGGCAGTGTTCCCCAATGATCTGTCCCTTGTAAACTGCCTGGCCTGGGCCCACGAACAACTTACCTCTCTCCTGCAGGTTGAACAGGGCATAGGCCACAGTGGTACAGTCCTGCTTTACCACAAGTGCACCGTTTGCCCTGTTGGTGATCTCGCCTGCATAGGGACCATATCCTGCGAATACATAATTCATGATTCCCATGCCCCTGGTGTCTGTCATGAACTGGGAGCGAAAACCAAGGAGTCCCCGTGTGGGGACTTTGTAGACTATGCGGGTCATGCCCTCCCGCTGTTCCATCTCTATCATCTGACCGTGCAGGTTGCCAAGACGTTCTATGACACTGCCCTGAAACTGGCTGTCGACGTCAATGGTGAGGGTTTCAAATGGCTCCAGCAACTGGCCATCTTCATCCCTTTGCATGATGACCTGGGGCATGGTTACCTGGAATTCATAGCCCTCTCTACGCATCTTCTCTATCAGGATCGAAAGGTGGAGTTCACCGCGTCCCGAGACCTTGTAACCTACGGCATCAGGCAACTCCTCCACCTTGAGGGCTACGTCGCCAAGGGTCTCCCGTCTAAGACGTTCCTCAAGGTGCCGTGATGTTACGAATTTCCCCTCTTTGCCGGCGAATGGGGAGTCATTGGGGATAAAGTTCATGGAGATGGTGGGCGGGTCGATTTCAATCAAAGGCAGTGGCCTGGGGTCGTCAGGGTTAGTAAATGTGACTCCAACGGTTATGTCATCAAGGCCAGCCACTGCCACGATCTCCCCTGGTCCTGCCTCTTGCGCTGCTACCTGGCTGTTGCCTGAAAACTTGAAAAGTTTTGATACCCTGGTTCTGACTACAGATCCGTCCCGCAATACCACTGCCACGTCCCTGTTGATTCGCATGGTACCGTTTGTCACCTTGCCAATACCAAGACGGCCCAGATAAGGAGAGTAGTCCAAGGTGCTGACCTGCATCTGCAAGGGGGCCTGGGCATCTCCTTCCGGTGGGGGGATATGGTTGATGATCATGTCCATGAGGGGCTCCATGGTATTACCCTGGTCTTCAGGTTCCATGCGTGCATACCCCTGTTTGGCAGAGCAGTAGATAACTGGAAAGTCCAGTATCTCATCAGGGGCATCAAGTTTTACAAAGAGATCAAAGACCTCATCCACTGCCCAGTGACTGCGCGCTGCCGGTTTGTCAATCTTGTTTATTACGACGATTATGGGCAGGCCGTTGGCAAGTGCCTTTTTCAGTACGAAATATGTCTGCGGCATGGGACCTTCCTGGGCGTCCACCAGTAGCAAGGCTCCGTCAGCCATACGCAGTACCCTCTCTACCTGTCCGCCGAAATCGGCATGGCCGGGGGTGTCAATGATGTTTATAAGGTGGTCCTTGTAATGGAACGAGCCGTTTTTGGATGTGATGGTTATGCCCCGTTCACGCTCAAGGTCCATGGAATCCATGAGGCGCTCGGCCACGGTTTCGTTTTCGCGGAACATGCCGCTCTGCTTGAACAGTTCGTCCACAAGGGTGGTCTTTCCATGATCAACATGGGCTATGATCGCAATATTTCTTATTTTTTGTTGTTCCTGTATTTCCATTTTCCTACTCAAGTCAAATTTTTGTAATGACATTCATGTCTCGGGTGGTAACAATCGTTACGATGGCATCATTTAATTCCACAGGTGTCTGGCATGATACTCCGGATGGACACGGCGTGGTTGTGCGTCATGAGACGACTGCCATGTGCCTCTGCCATGAAGATACATGGCCATGCCTTTCATGGCTTGATTGTTACCCTCAGACAAGGGCGATGCGAGGGTTCTGTCAACTGGGGAGCATGCTGCCGGGCGTCTATCAGATGGGGCCTTTTACCGAGAGTTTAAAGTTCATCAGTTGCTAATGGTTGTTAGGGTAGTTGTTTGCGACCAAAACCATGAGAAAAAGCGTCATAGGCCTTTGCCAGTTACTTCTGCATTTCAGGTGTCCTGTGGTATGACGAGGCAATTAAATCTGCCGCAGTTCCCTGGGGCTCACTGTGAGACGTTCTGCTCCGTGATCTGTTATCAGATAGGTGTCTTCAATCCCCACCATTCCCTCTCCGGGAAAGATGAGCTTGGGTTCGACCGCAACGACCATGCCAGGCTCAAGGACCATCTTGTTACCCTTGGAGAGAAAAGGATACTCATCTATTTCGATTCCAAGGCCATGTCCAACAAATGGTACCTGATCCCTGCCAGTGCCCATGAAATGGGCTTGATAATCCAATCGGCACATAAAGTCCAGAGCATAATCATAAATCTCCCCGGAAATCTTACCTGGTCCTAAGATGGTCTCGATCTCCAAATGCAATGAGACTACGGTGTCAAATGCCTTCCTTAAAGATTCAGGCAGAGGACCTATGCAAAAAAGTCGTGTCTGGTCACTTAGATAGCCGTCAACAGAGCCACCAAGGTCTATGCTTATTGGTTCATTTTTTCTTATGGCCCGGTCTGTGGCATTGATTCCGAAGGCAGGATTGACCCCTTTGCCCCCGCCTGGTGTGTTGGTCCAGGAAGGTAGCGCTCCGGTAGGACCACAGAGGAACTGTCCATATCCAAGTTCCTGGTTCCAGCCCCTCATGCGAGAGTATCCTGGATGGCCCGCCTGTCTCAGCCTGTGTTCCACCTCGGCAGCAAGTTCAAGCTCATTCATGCCTTCCTTGAGAATGGATGGCACGATTTCAAGGGCGTCGGCTACCTGCCTGCACGCCGCTCTTATACGGTCTATCTCCCAGTCGCTCTTTATGGCCCTGACCTGCCTGATCAGAGGGGTGATATCATACGTATCTATGCCTGGCCATGATCTGTTTCTGTAATAGTTGTAAAAGAATGCAGGGAGCACGTCCATCTCAAGGCCCAGGTTCTCAGCGTTGATGCCCGCATGTTCCAAAATCTTTGGGAGCGTGCTGAGACCATCCAATGGCATAATTCTCTCCAACGGTGATTCTTCAACAGCCCTCTCATAGGAGCGCCAGACAAGCATCAATGGTTCACCTTCCGCCGGGATGAAGAGGTGGGCGTCCTGGACTGTGCCTGCAAAGTAGTACAGGTCGGCGTTTTGCCTCACAAGGGCAAGGCCAATCCCGTGATCACGCAGCAGACGCTGAAAAATTTCAACACGTCTTTTTATTTCCTTGGCAGGGACCTTGTGCATATCAGTTCCTGGCATCCTTGACATATAGGCTCCTGTTGGATTTCGGGTTGATGGAGCACTTCATTAATCAGTTACTTTTCTGGTTCCCATTTCTTCAGGGTTGGGGCCGAACAAAAGAAATGAAAAGAGTACGTCTGCGTGTCCTCCGTATTGTATCTTTGGCAAACTTGAGATCTGCATAGTTCGGACAGTATGTATAGTATACTGTTTCAATGTGCAGAGAGGCTATCATGAAACCAGCACAAAAAAAAGGGGACTGAATCCTCAGTCCCCTTTGCATTTTGTTAGGGTGGAAGCAACTGTCAGCCGCGTCCCTATACTCTATATGGGATTATGCCTTTTCAAACAGCGCATTACCGTTTTCATCCACGTCAATCCTTATGGTGTCACCTTCGACAAAGGCCCCTTCCAGGATGCGCAGAGCCAATGGATCTTCGATATAGCGCTGGATTGCCCTCTTGATGGGCCGTGCTCCATACGCAGGATCAAAGCCCTTGTCCGCTATCCACTGTTTGGCCTTGTCCGTGACCTCCATACCGTAACCGTTGGCAGCAAGTCTGTCGGCCAGATACTGAAGCTGTATGTCCACGATCTTGATAAGGTGCTCTCTGGTAAGGGCGTGGAATATGATTATATCGTCCACCCTGTTCAGGAATTCGGGTTTGAAGTGGAGTCTCATGGCCTCCAGTACCCGGCGCTCCATCTCTTCATGATCCTTGATCTGCTGGATCACATCACTTCCAATGTTGGACGTCATGATGATGATGGTGTTCTTGAAGTCCACAGTACGGCCCTTTCCGTCTGTGAGTCTGCCATCATCCAGTATCTGGAGCAGTATGTTGAACACGTCAGGATGCGCCTTCTCGATCTCGTCAAACAGTATGACCGAATAGGGCTTGCGCCTCACAGCCTCTGTGAGGTAGCCTCCCTCTTCGTAGCCTACGTATCCTGGAGGCGCTCCAATGAGTCGTGCCACAGCATGTTTTTCCATGAATTCGCTCATGTCAATGCGGATCATGGCCTGCTCGGTATCAAACATGAATTCGGCAAGGGCCCTGGAAAGCTCTGTCTTTCCCACACCGGTGGGGCCAAGGAATATGAAAGAGCCAATGGGCCTGGTAGGTGCCTGCAGTCCGGCCCGTGCGCGACGTACCGCATTGGATACCGCAATAATGGCCTCTTCCTGGCCTACCACCCGTTTGCTGAGCTGTTCCTCCATGTGGATGAGCTTTTCGCGCTCGCCCTGCAGGAGTTTGCTCACAGGGATGCCTGTCCATTTCGCAATGATCGCTGCTATGTCTTCGGCATCCACCTCTTCCTTGAGCATGCTGGTGCCTTCCTCTTCCTGCTCCTTGAGTTTTTTCTGGGCATCTTCCAGTTCATGCTCGAGTTTTGGTATCTCTCCGTACAGGATCTCTGCGACGCGGTTCAACTCTCCCTGGCGCTGGAGCTGTTCAGCCTGTACCCTCAGGGAGTCGATTTTTTCCTTGATATCCCTGATCCGGTGGATCTGTTCCTTCTCCCTCTCCCATATTGCCTTGAGGGAGTCTCTCTGTTCACGCAGGTCAGCCAGCTCCTGTTCTATCTTTTTCAGGCGCTCGCGGGATGCGTCATCGTTTTCCTTTTTCAGTGCCTCCCGCTCGATCTCTAACTTCATCATGCGGCGTTGTATCTCGTCGATCTCAGCAGGCAGGCTGTCGATCTCGATGCGGAGTTTGGCCGCCGCCTCATCTATGAGGTCAATGGCCTTGTCCGGCAGGAACCTGTCTGTAATGTATCTGTGAGACAGGGTTGACGCTGCCACAATGGCCGAATCCTTGATTCGAACCCCGTGGTGAACCTCATACTTCTCCTTGAGGCCACGCAGTATGGCGATTGTGTCTTCCACCGAGGGCTCGTCCACAAGAATCGGCTGAAAACGCCTTTCAAGGGCTGCGTCTTTCTCGATATATTTCCGGTATTCGTCAATGGTGGTGGCACCGATACAGTGCAGCTCACCACGTGCAAGAGCGGGTTTGAGCATGTTGGAGGCATCCATGGCCCCATCGGTCTTGCCTGCACCAACCAGTGTGTGAATCTCGTCGATGAACAGGATTACCTCACCCTGGCACTCGGAAACCTCTTTTAGCACCGCCTTTAGGCGTTCCTCAAACTCGCCCCTGTACTTTGCGCCTGCAATCAGGGCGCCCATGTCAAGGGCAACGATCCTCCGGTCCCGCAGGGTCTCCGGTACGTCTCCTGATACTATCCTCTGAGCCAGCCCTTCTACGATGGCTGTCTTACCTACACCAGGTTCACCGATCAGGATGGGGTTGTTCTTCGTGCGCCTTGACAGTACCTGCAGCACCCGCCTGATCTCCTCGTCCCTGCCTATGACAGGATCGAGTTTCCCTGTGCGTGCCAGTGCCGTCAGGTCACGGGCATACTTTTCCAATGCCTGGTAGGTGGCTTCCGGGTTGGGGTCAGTGATACGCTGATTGCCCCTGATTGCCACGAGGGCCTTGAGAAACGCATCTTTGGTCACTCCATGTGCGGTAAGTGACTGTCCGGCCTTGGTGTCAGTTGCCTCCAGCATTGCGAGCACGAGGTGCTCCTGGCTTACGTATTCGTCTTTCATGTCAGAGGCTATGACAAAGGCACGTTCCAGGATGCGGTTCATATTGGATGACAGGTAGAGCTGGCCTGCGCCACTCACCTGGGGAAATGCCTTTATGGCCTCATCCATCTCTGCTTCGATGACACTTGGGGTTACCCCCATCTTCTTTAGTACTGACGGGATGATCCCCTCTGCCTGCTGAAGCAGGACTTTCAGGAGGTGTTCAGGCTCGATCTGCTGGTTACCCTTTGACTGGGCAAGTTGTTGGGCTGCCTGTATGGCCTCCTGGGATTTTGTGGTAAATTTATCAAATTGCATGGTAGTTATCCTCTCTGAAATGAAAATTTTATAAAACTAACCAACTTGAGCTTATCTGTTGTGATTGCTGATACAAGCCACCATGCCACAGGATACATAGACGATGGCACTTTTGTCATATCCTTGAAGTGCATGGGGCGCGGGCATGCATGAGTGATATGTTTGCCCGCGGATAAATTTGTGATGGCTCATGGACAAACTGCCACCTTTCCGCAACACTTCAGTAATGGTGCGGAGATTTGTGTCTGATCTCCCCTTTCTTGACAACTTGCTGCTTGATGAGAAAAAGAACTTGAAACTCAAGAAGTTAGTGATCTGTCTGTTTTCAAAAAGGTAAGAACGCTTTGGTTGCTGTCAAGTCTTTTGATGCAGATATTCATGAGTGTTATGTTGAGCTGCAGACAAGGGCGTATGAAAGGGCACCATCGGCCTTTGCCAATCGCTTCTTTGTTTCAGGGGCCTGTGGTATGGCCTGAAATGCAAGATCAATATGGCACAGGTCCTGTGTAATGGTTATTGTAAGTGGCATATGGGCTACAGGACACACAGACGGCAGATGGTATTTTTTGTCATGCCTTTGAAGCTTATCAGTTGCGCACATCCATGAGAGATTATGAGAGATATATTGGGCTGCGGTCTCAAAACAATAAGAAAAGGCACTGTCCACCATTGTCAAATGTTTCTGTATTTCAGGTGTCCTGCAGGATGTCATGACATGATAAGGATATTCGTGTTGAATGGTTGAAAATAACAGGACCAATGGACAGAATTGACCTCCTTAATCTGAGGCGAGAGATAGAACAGGAAGAGGATGCGGTCCTTTCTCCTTATGCAACACGTTCTACTGATGCGCTTAGGGAGCATGAAGATTCACGGGTGGAGAGAGGTCACAGGCTTCAGTTTGCAGTGGATGCAGACCGCATTCTTCACTCCCTTGCCTATACCCGCTACATTGACAAGACCCAGGTATTCTCCCTTATCCCCAATGACCATCTCACCCATCGCGTCCTGCATGTGCAGCTTGTTTCAAAGATTGCCCGAACCGTAGGGCGTTTTCTCATGCTCAACCTTGACCTGATCGAGGCCATTGCCCTTGGCCATGACCTTGGTCATCCCCCGTTTGGACATGACGGAGAGAGAATCCTTACAGAACTGTGCTGCGAGCATGGCCTGCCCTGTTTTTTGCATAGCGTGCAGGGTGTACGATTCATGCGGTTCGTGGAAAAAAAGGGGCTTGGATGCAATCTTAGCCTTCAGGTATTGGATGGTATCCTGTGCCATGACGGGGAGACTCATAACAGGAGTCTTGAGCCAGAGCGTCAGAAGGACTTTGCTACCCTTGACAGGGAGATGGCTGAGAAACAGCGTGACCCTTCAATTGATCTGCGTCCCATGACAATGGAGGGCTGTGTGGTACGCATGTGTGATGTAATAAGTTACATCGGGCGTGACATAGAAGATGCCATTCGTATAGGACTAATTGCAAGGGAGGACATACCTGAATCGTGCAGAAATATATTGGGTAAAACCAACGGAACCATTGTCTATGCCCTGGTGGAGGATATGATTTCAACGAGTTTTGGACAGGAAAAGATAGCTTTCAGTGAGGATATCGCCAGGGCGCTTGGAGAATTGAGGGAATTTAATTATCAGCGGATCTACATGAATCCTGTTATAAAGACCCAATCTGAAAGGGTTAAAAGATTATACAGGGCGCTATTCGAAGGATTTCTTGAGGATCTGCAGAAGGAGAGGGGGGATTCCCGTATCTATACCGATTTTCTGAACGGCATGTCTGAGCGCTATATTGCAGCTTTTAGCCATGCAGAGATAGTGAGGGATTTCATGGCAGGTATGACAGACGCCTATTTTCTGAGGTGCGGTGAGGAGATGTTCATCCCTCAGGAACTGCCGTCGAGATTTGACAGGGGTACCTTATCCGGCCTACCCTGAGAGTCTTATCTGCAATTTGCAGGGCAGTAGGTCAGTCTCCATACCGGCATGGTGCGCCTTCTGTTTTGAACATGGTATCATACTACACGATACCTGAGATATAGAAGCATTGGCAAAATATACTGCGCTGTCAGATAGTTGAAGTATGGAAGTGCACCAGCGTACCCTCCACCTTGTATCTGTAGCCCCCTGTAATGTAAGCAGATACATTTCAGGTTGTACGATAATATCCGCAAAGAACCCTGTCAGGAGTTACCTCTATGGAGGTGCGGGACGTGGGACGGTATGTATCAGAAAGGGCGCCATCCATAACTTGATAGAGTGGCTGGAGTGAGTGAGCTTGGTACAAGTCCACAGTGATTACGTTTGACAGGCCGGAAGAGCCCCATTGTACCTGCATATTCCAGATCTGCTTCCTCCATTGCCCTCTGTACGGCGCTGCGGGAGGTGCCAGAGTGTCTGAGAGCCATGGCAGCGAGGTGCACGGCATCCCATGCTGCGGCAGAGGCGAGTATCTCCCGGACAGACATGTACTCAATGTTGTCTGACATTGCAGCAAGAAACCGTCTGAGTTGTTGTAAACATGGATTGCCTTGCCTGAGTTTGTCACGCATGAGTACAGGAGGTACGGCTGCTACAATGGTTGCCCCTGCCTGTGCGGCTGCAAAGAGGCTGTCATCAAGGAGTATGCATGGGACAGCATATCTGCCAGGAAGTTTCTTCATGGAGGCCGCTATCATTGGAGCAACTCCCCGCCTGCCATAGACATAGACAGTTGAAGCACCTGATGCCCTCAGGACCTTTATCTGGGATATTATGTCCGTGTCCTGGTTGCTGTAGCCCTGGAGTTCTCCTGTAAGGATTTGAAATTCCTGGGCATACCCCTTTATCCACAGGACATTGCGTTGACCTATGGAGTCATTGGATGCCACAATGCCCACTGGGGTGGCCATGGTGGTCTTGAGGCGTCTGAACAGACACTTTACCTGGGAGGTTATGGTCGGCGACACGCTGAATGTCCAGTCCACTGGATGTCCTCGCAGGGGCAGGATAGGTTCATCACCGGCTGTGAGGAAGAGAGGTATCCTGTGAGCCTCGGCAAACCCTCTTAGGGTACGGCAGAATGCCGCATGGGTGGGCCCAACGATAATGGTGCACCGTTCAGATAGTGTGAGCCTGGAGGCGGCCTGCAACAAGGTCCCTGGATTGCCGGCCGAGTCTGCCGCTATGAGTTCAAGGTCTCTCCCCTGCACGCCGCCTTGCATATTGATGTCATGGACGGCAAGGCGGGCGCCGGAAAGTGCCGCCTGGCCTGACATGCTTCCAGGACCTGACAGGTCCCATATTCCGCCTACATATATCTTGTGTCCATAACCGTATATGTTTTTGTCCCACGCCGCAGAAATGCCGGAAAGGGCTACAAACAGGAGGATCAGGAGGAGTATTTCAAGCCCCAGAGTGCAGGGAACATTCTGCTTGCGTTGTGTGTGGGAAAACATTGGTGAGGAGGCCATCTGTGCCTGTTACCTGAGACGCCTTAGCTGTTTTGATGCCACAGAGGCCTGAGAGGTCCTGGGGAACTTCTTTACCAGTTTTGAAAGTACTATTCTGGCACTTTCTTTGTCTCCGAGCTTTGCAAATGAGAGCCCCTGTTTTAGCAGGGCGTCTGGCAGTTTGTTGCTCTTGGGAAACTTGCTGATCACTGTCTGGTACTCCAGTATGGCCTCTTCGTAACGCCCCATGTGGTACTCGCACTCACCCATCCAGAAGTGGGCATTGGGCACCATGGCACCATTTGGATGAGTGTCAATATATTTCCTGAGGGTCTTCTTGGCCTCTCTGTATTTTTTGGCCTTGAACAGGTCCAAGGCCTTCTGGTAGAGGTCAGGCTCGCCTCGTGCCGTCTGATTCCTGGCCTTTTCCACCTGTCCGGTAATGGTTGAGGATTTTTGCAGTAGCTGCACCTCCTGTCTGAGATTTTCTATCTCGGCAGTGGTATCATCCCGGAATTTGGCAAAGGCTGCCTTCTGGTCTGCGCTGCTCTGGGCCATCTGTTCGAGTTGGCCGTTTATTCTCATCAGTTCTGCCTGTATCTGTTCCACCCTGCCTGCCGTATCGGCAAGTGAGCTTCGTAGCGCTTCTATGTCCTGTGTATCTCCGCCAGAAACCGATTTATTCTTCAGGGTGTTCAGTGTGTGCCTCAGTTCTGAGATTTCCCTGGCCTGAGTGGCATTTTCTACAGACAGGCCATTCACTCGTCTGTCCAGTGAGTTGATCTGTTGCTGGGGTACACATCCTGTGATGATGAAAATGAGCAGGACTGACGAAAACAGACACACCTCACGAATCCGGAACATGGAATGGATATTGGATACATAGGATTTAGATATTTTCATTTTGTTGCTCCTGTACAGGTTTGCGATTCTGTGCTGAAATACCATTAATGGTGGGTTCATGCCAATCATGTCTTGTCTTCAGTTCATGAATTTGTTTGGCCCCCATGATGGCATGGCTGCCCCATCTCCGAAACTCAGAAGTCTTCTCTGGGCTGTCCCGTTAAGGTACATCACATACAAGGTCTTTTTATTCCCATCCCGTGTACTGCTGAATAGTATCTGTCTGCCATCAGGAGACCATGAAGGATTTTCATTGCTCCCAATAAAGGTGAGCTGTTCAGGCTCCCCTCCATTGGGCGAGATGGTAAATATTTGAAATTTACCGTTTACCCTGCTGGCATAGGCGATTTTATCTCCGCGTGGTGACCATTGAGGGTCTGTGTTGTAGTTCCCGCTGAAAGTGAGCCTTCTTACAGCCCCGGAGCCAATGTTGAGTATGTATAGCTGGGGCGCCCCTGCACGGTCTGATACAAAGACCAGCTGATTACCATCTGGTGACCAGCTTGGTGATATGTTGATACTGCGACCCCAGGTGAGCCTTTTCAGTATCTTTCCCCTAATGTCTATAAGATACAGGTTGGGTGTGCCGTTCCTGCTCAGGGTGACGGCAAGTTTCCTGCTTGCAGGATGCCATGCATGGGCTATGTTCGAGCCCTTGAAGCAGGCTGATCTGAATATGGTCCCTGATTTTACATCTTTTATGTATAGGCAGGGCCTTCCTGTCCTGTAAGAGGTAAAAGCGATGAATCTCCCATCAGGAGAGTATCGTGGGGAAAGGACTATTGTCCTCTGATTGGTCTCCCTGCGGATGTTGTGGCCATCAAAATCCGCAGAGTATATCTCTTTTGACCTGCCTTTTTGGCCTACGAACAGAATCTTGGAAAGTGTAAGTCCGTCTTCACCGGTTACGGCCCTTACGATCTTGTTGGCAAACCGGTGAGACATTATCCGCTGATCAGATATGGTCCCCCTATATTTCACACCGGCTGCAAGTTTTCCCGTTGCGGTTTCCACCAGACGGAATTCCATGATAAGGGCGTTGCCGCTGTGCGTCATTACACTCTTGACCACATAGTCTGCAGGATAATCTTTCAGGTCAAGGTCAGGGTTACTGTATCGGGAGGGGTCAGGTACAGAGAAAAAACCCATGAATTCCAGGTCTGCTGCAAGGATACGGGCAATATTTCTTGCTACCATCCTGTCTTCGAAGTTTGTTCCTGTAACTACTGGCGGGGGGACTGCTACAGGTATTCGACGCATGAAGGGGGAGGTGATGTCTATGTAGACCTTTGATGCGTAAAGCGGAGCAGTGCAAAAGATGGAAAAGATGGACAGGCATATCCATATGGCCATTGTAGCAGGTAATCGGGACTTCCTGAATGGGATTGAATCTCTTTGTGAGCGGTTTGTCAGGAGATTACCAGACCATAATGCTGAGTGAGGTTTGGGTGTATGTATTCTGCTGTTCATAAATACTCACATCTTGTGCTTTGCCAATCGCTTTTACATTTCATGAGTCCTTTAGCATGCGGAACATGAAGGACTACTGTGACGCTGTGTATTTTCACAGTAAATATAAACTTAAAACCCCATAAAGGGAATAATAGACATTTTGCCTGACTCCTGCATTTCCAATAGGGAAAAACCATACTAAACCGCACCTGAAATGCAGAGGCAATTGGCAAAAGCACCATCCGGCGTCTATGTGCCATGTAGTATGAGGAAAAACTGCCCGGTATTCAGCCTTGCAGAGATTACAAATTAACCATACAACATCTGTGGTGAAAATGCATATGTTGGCCCCATGCCTCCTGACTGTCCTGCAGATTACATACCTGTGTCCTTTTGAATCTCTTGTACGGCATGTGTGGCAGATTGGCAGCAGACCGTATCCATGCATTTAGGATGTAAGGTCTGACCGTTTGGTCATAGGTTATGTGGTATGCAGTTGGCAGGAGGTATATGTGGTGGGTATGGCATGCAATAATCCTGTGTATGCCAGCGTGTGGATATGTGGGTGGGAAATGGATATTTATGAGGTAGGTCAGTTATGCGGGTATCAGGTAAGTGACTGTAGGTATACTCCGGATTCCCTGAGGCTGTCTATGTAGCATCGGACCACTTTGCCAGTTTCAATGCCAAGTATTGCCCCGTAGTGTTTTATTTTTTCTTTTTCAGCGCGTTCATATGCCTTTATCATGAGCAGATAGGTGCCAATTGGCCCTTTGTTATGGATAAGGGCATCTTTAATGGTCTTGGATAGGGGCAGTCCTTTGACTACCTCTGCCATTGGACATCTCAATATGGCATCCAACAGAGATAGAAGCCCTGTGAAGAATACGGCAGATGCCTCTGAGGCCCGGCCTGCGGCAACTGCCATTTTTTCTCCGAACAGGCCACGGATAAAGGCAATACTCATGAGTTCTGCAGGGTATTTGCTATTGACCTGGGTTAGCACGAAGAGCGTCAACCACCTTTTCAGTTCTTTTTGCCCCAGGAGAATCAATGCCTGATTGATGGATTCTATCCTTTTGAACAGGGCCTTTGATGCGGAATTGATTATCTTCAGCAATTTGAAGGATAGGGCCGCGTCCTTGGCAATTACCTTCTCTAACTTTTCAAATTCCATATCTTCATCCTGGATCAGTTCCATAATTTCAACTATGGAGTTTGAGAGTACCTGAAGCGCAGTAGTTTTGAGGATCGTAGGTCGTTCAAAGAAGAAACCCTGGAAAAAATGAAAACCCAGGTCTTTTGCCTCCCTGAATTCCTGTTCGGTTTCAATCTTCTCTGCCAGCAGTTTCATCCGGTAGGGCTGGAGTTCCTGGCATATTGCGTTGATCTGTTCAATAGGTGTTGCCCTCCAGTCTATTTTTACTATGGAGGCCAGGCTCAACAGCTTGCAGGTATTTTCATTGGGTACAAAGTCATCCAGTGCAATCTTGAATCCATTTTTCCGGAATCTTATGCAGGCTTCTATTACAGGCTGGTCCACAAGGATATCCTCCAGTATTTCAACCACAACAGATGTTGAGTTGAGGTCCGGAAGATCTGCAAGTAGCATGTCCCTGTTGAAATTGATGAATACAGGAAGACCACTTGATATCTCCTGGAGGCCAAGTTCCGAAAAGACGTTGTTTATCACCTGGATACTGGCCTCCATGTCTCCTACATCACCCTGGAAGACATTTATGCTGTTGGAACGGTAAAGGAGTTCATACCCTACTGTTTCCTTAGCAATATTCAGGATGGCCTGTCTTCCAACGTATATATCCATCATTGATAAGGTATTGTGTGCCTTTTATCCTGCTGGAATCTGAGCACGCGACTTTCGCAGAAGATTTACTGCTATTTGGATGCTCAGTAGCTGTTTTCTCAGAACCTGCATGATATTTCACGTGCCTGGGCAAGGAGGTCCAGAAGTTCCCTGAATTTTGTCTGGATTTTTTCATAGAATACAGACTCAAGTTCTTCCCGTGTACTGCCTGCATCCACTCCTCTCTTGATGTCATTAATAGAGAGATGCAGCTCCCTGTGCACGCGATCTATATTCCTGATGAGTTCCGGGTTCTGTTCACAGTTCTTGATATGATTGGATATCCAGTAGCCCAGAAGGCATCTGTCAGGATCAATTTCCACATCAGGCCTACGGTTGTTGGCAACAGATGCCTTGACCTTTTCGTACCATGCTATATGGGCCAGGGTTCCCCCCATCACCTGGACCCTATTGGTAGTATATGGCATGACCCTGTTTATGGCCTCATCATCCACCGTATAGAGTTCCGCAACTTTCAGCGCCTGTTCCGCATTGTCATGTACACTCTGCTGTACCTTTTTTACAATGGTGGACACAGCGGAAAATTCACTGGCCTGGTGTGAGAGGGCTTCGGCCTGTTGCTGCAGGTCTGCCACCTGGTCGGCGCTGCTGTTGACACTGTCGTGTATCTCAGCGACAGTGGCAGTCTGCTGCTCCGCAGCACTTGCTATGGTATTGGCAAGGTCATTGACTCTGCCTACGATTTCTGTGATCTCCTCTACTGCAGAGATGGCACCAGATGTTTCGTTTTGAAGGGAAGTTATCATGGATGATATCTCATCTGTTGCCTGTGCCGTCTGTTTTGCCAGTTCCTTTACCTCGTTTGCAACAACAGCAAATCCCTTTCCTGCCTCACCTGCGCGTGCTGCCTCTATGGTGGCGTTTAGGGCGAGGAGGTTGGTTTGTTCGGCGATCTGGGTGATTACCTCTACTATACCGCCTATCTTTTCAGAGTCTTTCCCCAGCCGTTCGATTGCGTTGTTGGCCATGAGAGTCTTTTCTCTGGCGTGGTCAGTTGCAGTAGCAGTCTCGGTAACACTCTGGGCAATCTCGCTAGTGGCCTCGTTCAGTTCCGTAACCGAAGAGGCAACAGAGCTGAGGGTCTCTGCTGCGAGCGTGGATGATGCAGCCACCTGTTCAGCAGCCTTGTCAATATCCATGGAACCGTCCGTGATGATCTCCACTGCGCTCGAAAGTTCCGTGGTGTTTCTCTTGAGGCCTGATGCCTGTGCCTTTATGGCCTTTATGAGGTTGCCTGTTGAGTAGACGATATTGTTCCCCATCTTTGCAAGCTGTGCGATTTCTTTGGCCCCTTTGGGTCGGATGCTTCGGTCGAGCTGTCCGTGCGTAACCCTGTCCAGTACATTGAGTATGTCATTTACAGGGCGGGTCACATAGCGCTTGATGCAAATGTATGTGAGTATAATAGCTATGAGCATGACTGCTGCTGCTATGGCCACTGCACTTAACGCCTCCTTGTTGACCAAGCTGTTCAACTTGCTCAGATCATTGAAACGTACATATATTCCTGTTGGTTTGCCCTGATAATCCGGAAGAACTACAGCAGTTACCAGCATATCTTCAAGGTCTGTCTCGGTATTCCCCTGTTTGACTGCCCTTTCAAGGAATTCCGGGGTTACGATTCCCTCAGGTGCCTGTTTGGGTGAGGGGGTAAGGATGATAAAGTTTCCAAGCCGGGCCAATTTTTTTGTGGCCGCTGTTGCATCCACCCTTGGAATGGCAAATATCTGGTTCAGTTCACCCCTTGTCTTTTCCAATACCTTTGCAACAGATGCCAGGCTTGTGGCTACCTCCACGCTTCCTACCGGTCTGTTGCTGTTATAGAAGATTGGGGCCACACCCCTGATGGCCAAGCCTACCCGGCCTGCCTCAATGCCCTTCACAGGGGTACCTTGTGTAAGTACCTCCACCACTGTCTTCCTGAACGATGAGATGTCATCTCCGTGTTTGTTGGGTTTCCATACGCGTAGCAGGGATACGCCAGGTGGGATATGAAAGTGTACCTTGAGTTTGATGGCAGAATTTTTGTTAATAGATTCGATTAAGGGTTTGACCACCTCGTAGAGTTTGTCTCTCTGCCTGGTAGCAACGTACTGTTTTACTTCAGGCATGTGCGCAAAGACTTTTGCCAGTTTGAGGTTGGATTCGGCAAGTCGATTTACCTCGTCCAGCAGGGCATTACGGCCTTCAAGGGCCATTTTGCGAATATTCTCCTTTTGGTATGTGCCCATGCGCTCAATGTTCCATATCTGGAGTATTCCCAGCAGCGCAATTATGATCAGCAGTCCACCAATAAGCCTGGTGGAGAGAGACATGTTGGAAAAGATATTATTACGTGGGTGAGACATGCATATTACCTCCATTCCGTACGACCATTATTTGAGGCAGGCAGGGCGCGGGGACCCTGATCGTTTCCTGCCGGCCAGATGTACTTGAGCCACCTGATCAATGCCCTGGCAGCCGGTGGCGGGCCGCCATGTGGCAGAAGTACTTCAACCCTTGCGATGTGATTCCCTCTGTTCCCAGCCTCGTCTATCCAGCCCTTTCCCTCTATTACGATCTTTGTATGGAAAGAGCATGGTGCCAGTTCAAAGGTTTCACTACCCTCAACTGTATCGACGATAACTGCACCTCCTGCAAGGGCTGTCCAGAGATCAACGCTAACAGTGCTGTGAATATCCAGTCCTGTTAGTTTCCAGTCTGGATGAAATTTTATCTTTATTTCTGTAAATAGCGGGCCGCGGCACTGCTTTTCCTGTTGCCAGTGTCCTTGTCCCGGAAGTTTAAGGATCATTCCATCTTTGGCACCACGAGGCAGCCTTATGCTGACAGTCCTCTGTCTTGTGATTCTGCCTGTGCCCCTGCATAGATTGCACCTCCTGTGTGTAATCCTGCCTGTGCCGTTGCAACCGTTGCACACTACCCGGAGCCTGCCCTTGCCCCATGGGAGTTCCTGAAAGCCTTTGCCAGAGCATCTTGTGCACGCAGGGCCATGGGCATGCATTACGTGTCCCTTGCCGTCACAGGCAGGGCATGCGCTTTCGGTGTCTGATATGGTTGCCTCTACAGTGTTGCCAAAGAAGGCATCTCTTGCTGAAACCTCCAGAAAGAGGAACAGTCCGTTGCTTAAAGGGGTTTCATCCTCATCATCGTACGGTTGTTCCCAATACCTGTCTGACTCACGTATTACTTCAGGGGTAAGACGTTTTTGAAGCAGACGGTAGGCCTGTACCAGGCTGCATACAGACTGAACGTGCATGGGACGTGCGGTTGGAGAGTCCGGATGACACTCCTTGATCCTGTGCCTGAAGGCCCGCCTTATCTCTTCCGGAGAGGCCCCGGGTCTAAGCCCGAGGACACTCCAGGGATCGTCTTCCCTCACGTTTTTTCTCTTGACATTCTCATGTCTGACGTTCATTGTCGCTTTCCGGCTGTTCCATTGCCTTGGGGTCAAGGATAATCAGCAATTTCCCCTTGAGTTTGCAGACCTTGCTGACATACCGCGCATCCACCCCTTCAATTATGGCAGGTGGTGGTTCAATATTGTTGCGGGGTACGGACATCACGTCTCCAATACGTTCCACAAGCAGGCTTACCGGCTCTTCCCTGCTTCCCATTATCACGTTGTTGAACTTCTGTTCGGATATCTTGTTATGCCCATCATCATTGTCTTCAGGCTCAATACTGTCCGGGCGGTTGCCCCGCATGCCCACCTTCTGAGCAAGATGCACTGCGGTGAGTATCTGTCCCCTGAGGTTTACAACACCTGCAACATACGCAGGGGCAAGGGGAACCGGTGTGATATCTAACGCCTTGTTGATCTCTATAACGTCATCGATAGGCAGTCCGAAATAGTGCTGGCCAAAGTAGAATGTGACAAACTGTTCGGTATTATCCCTTTGGAGTTCAATAACTTCGGTATCCTGTGCCTCAACCGGCAGGTTTGCATTCTGTGTCATACTCTTTCTCCCTACGCAGCCATTTCGACATTCTTGTTTGAAGACAGGAGGTTGGTAACTGCCGAAAGTACTTCAGCCCTGTCCAGTTTGGGTTGATACTCGTTGAAACCTGCCTCAACACCTCTTCGCCTGTCGTCCTCGCCAGACAGAGAGGTAACTGCAATAACAGGCATATCCTTGAGTTTGCTGTCTGCCCTTATCTTTTTGGTAAGCTCAAAACCATCCATCTCAGGCATCTCGATGTCGGTGATCAGCAGGTCAAAGGGTTCTAATTTCAGTGCCTCCCATGCCTGTGCGCCATCCTCACACGTGATGACATCATAACCTGCAGCAGTGAGATAGGATGCAAGCAGATTGCGGTAGAAAGCTGAGTCTTCTGCCAGCAGGATCCTCGCAGTTCCGATTTCGGTCAGGTCGGGTTTGTCGAAGAATTCTGGATCGTGCATCTCTATGATCTGGTATACATCCATGAACAGTGTGGTCCTGTCCTTGATGATGGCAGAACCCAGGATGCCGTCCTGTTTGAAGGTGTGTTCTTCCACATCAATGGCTATGTCAAGGCTGTCTTCGATCTTGGAGACCAGGAATGCCACATCCTTGTCATTCATGTTGAACACGATGAGGTGGTACTCGTCCTGTTCTGGCAGGGGAGAGATGGGCAGATAGTTTTCCAGGCGTATGACCGGCATGGAATGGCCTCTGTACTGAACTACCTCCTTGCCACCTACCAGTTCAATGTCAGATGCGGGTATCTTGTCCAATCTGTTTACCAGGGCCAGCGGAAGAGCAAAGAACTCGTCCGGGGCTATGGAGCAGAGCAGCAGGAACTGCCTCTCCTCATCCAGGCCTGTGCCAGTGATCACCGACGCGTGTTTCATGGCGTCCTCACCCTTCATGCGCATGGAGGCAGTGATGCCAGTGATGTCAATGATAAGGGCAACCCGTCCATCACCCATGAGGGTGGTACCGGCAAATGCAGGGATGTGTTTGAGATGGTTCCCAAGGGGTTTTACAACTATCTCCTCTGAGTCGCTTATGGCATCCACCACCAGGCCAAAGGGCCTGTCCCCTGCGTTGAGGACCACGATGTTCATGGATTCGTTGTTGCGTTCATTGATAGGGGTCCCAAGGACCTTGCGCAGTCTTATAAGTGGCAGTATTTCGCCTCTGAGCCTGTAGAATTCAGAGTCTCCGATGACCTGTACGTCTTCTTTGACTGCCTCTTCAGTGAGGTGTACCAGCTCTACCAGGTTGACCTGAGGAATTGCGTATCTCTGTCCTGCGCTGTGCACGATGAGGGCAGGAATGATGGCAAGTGTAAGAGGTATCTTGATCTTTACTGTGGTCCCGCTGCCAACCTTGCTCTGGAGTTCTACTGTGCCACCCAGTTTTTCGATGTTGGTCTTGACCACATCCATACCGACACCGCGTCCAGATATGTTGGTTACCTTCTCTGCCGTTGAGAAGCCTGGCTGGAATATGAGCATCAGGGCCTCGCGGTCAGACATGATCTCTGCCTGTTCCTCTGTGAGTATGCCCTTCTCTATGGATTTGGCCTTGAGTTTCTGCGGGTCAATGCCTGCGCCATCGTCAGATATCTCGATGATTACCTGACCACCTTCGTGATAGGCCCGCATTACCAGATTGCCAACGGCTGGCTTGTCTCGCTGCACCCTGACCTCAGGCGGTTCAATGCCATGGTCAATGGAGTTGCGCACCATGTGCGTGAGCGGGTCCTTTATGCTCTCGATGATTGACCTGTCAAGTTCGGTCTCAGCACCCTCGATCCTGAGCTGTACCTTCTTTTCAGCCGTGCGTGCCAGGTCTCTGACTATGCGTGGAAACTTGTTGAAGACATTGCCAATGGGCTGCATCCTGGTCTTCATTATCTGTTCCTGCAGCTCAGTAACCACGAGACTCATGTGCTGGTTGGCATTGGCCAGTTCAGGGTTGTTCAGATTGTTCGTGATCTGTGTAAGCCTGTTTCTGGAAAGGACCAGCTCTCCAGCCAGGGTCATGAGTTGATCGAGCAGGTGGACATCAATACGCACATGGGTCTCTGTGAGCTGGTGGGCGCCTGCAGGTGGTGATGGCGCCCGTTTGGGCTTGGAGCCCCCTGTTTTTTTCTGCCCGGCCGCTGGCTGGGCATCTTTCTTGCTGTCTGTCTCGGTATCTTTCCCCTTGGACTCCGGTTCAGTTTTTTCTGCCCCTGTATTTTGTTCAGGCATTTGATTATCGGCTTGTTCCTGTGCCTCAGAAGCAGTCTCTGTATCTTCCTTGGATTCAGGGGACTCGGAGGGTTGCTCTTCTTCCTTCGGTGCCTTGTCCTTGTTGCCTGCGCCCTTGGCAATCTTTTCAGAGAAATTTCTTAGGTCCACGATGAAGTCGAGATACTCTACCCCATCCGGTTCCTTGCCGGACTGCTCCAGTGAGCCCAGAATGGCCTTTATGTAATCCACTGACTGCAGGAGAATGGTGGTGATCTCTTCGTCAACCGGTACTACACCGTCCCTGAGTTTTGAGAGTATATCCTCGGCAAAGTGGGCTATCCCCTCAAGTGTTGTAAAACCGAAAAATCCTGAGGTACCCTTGATGGTATGGATGGTCCTGAAGATGCTCTTTATAAGATCTTCGTTGTCAGGTTCCTGTTCCAGCTCTACAAACTGTTGGTCAAGCAGCTCCAGATTCTCTTTTGATTCAGCGAGAAAATCTTTCAGGATATCGTCTTCCATGTTTCCCATATTATTTTCCTCCAGTATTTTCGGTCTTGTTGGCTTTTGTCATTGTCTATGGGCAAGTATGCAGTTTCCGTTGAACCTGTCCCCCCAGACCGCCTATTCCTCTTTTTTCCAGCACACGGCCCTGCCAAACGATGTACGTTTCATTGTTGGTGGCAGGCCGATGGGTGATTCCGTAGCACCGAGAAACAGATAGCCTCCGGGGTTAAGGACCTTTACGATCTTTTGCAGTATCTGTTTTTTGGTCTGCTGGTCGAAATAGATGAGCACATACCTGCATAGGATCACATCCATGTTATTGATCCCTATGAAGGGGCCCATGAGGTTAAGTTGCCTGAACCGCATAGGCTTTTTTAGCTTGTCGTTAACTATCCAGAACGCCCCCTGCTGTTTGAAATATTTGATCAGCAGTGTGATGGGCAGGCCCCGGTTTACCTCCACCTGTGTAAAACGGCCTGCCTTTCCCTTACTTACAGCCTGCTGGGAAATGTCAGTAGCCGTAATGGTCACCCGCCAGTTTGCAAGCGCAGGAAAGTGCTCATTGAGTATCATGGCAATTGAATAGGGTTCCTGACCTGTGGAGCAGGCTGCACTCCAGAAGTTCAGGGTCTTTGTAGCTGCATTTTTTTCAATGAGTTCAGGAATTATATGCTTTTGCAGGGCATCAAAGGGGTGCTGATCCCTGAAGAAATAGGTCTCATTGGTGGTCATTGCCTCAATGATCTGTTCCTTCAGCTTTGGATTTAGCTGAAACTTTGCCTTCCTGTACAAGGCCTCGATATCCTTGAGCCCAAGTACCTTGGCAAGTTCATTCAGGCGGCTCTCAAGCAGGTACTCTTTGCCCTTGACAAGGGCTATCCCACTTGTCTCCTTGACCATTTCGGCAAAAAAACGGAACTGTTCCGGGCTTATCATGATTGTTCCTTCCTTTACCTTCCGGTAGCTGACGAGGTGATGCGCGCAGCCGGTCTTGGAGCGCGACGGGCAAATCCTGACATTTCAAGGATTGCCGGTTCAATTTCCGATAGACTGCATATCCGGTCAGCAAGTCCCTCTTCTGCTACAAACTTGGGCATCCCCCATACCACTGAAGACTCTTTGTCTTGCGCGATAATGCTCGCCCCTTTTTCTTTCAGGAGTCGAACTCCAATCAATCCGTCCTGTCCCATTCCGGTCATTATGACCCCGACTGTTCTGCCGCCATACACTTCAGCTACTGACCGGAAGAGGACGTCAACTGCAGGTCGGCAACTGTTCTCTGGTGGATCCTGATTTAATCTGATGATGGTCCTGTTTCCTTCCTTCTCAACCTTCATATGATAGTCACCGGGCGCAAGATAGACCGTGCCTCCCTGTACAGACTGCCTGTCCTGGGCCTCTACTACCCGCAATTTGGACTTTTCATTCAGGCGCCTGGCAAGCTGCGTGGTAAATATGGGAGGCATATGCTGAACCAGCAGAATAGGCAGATTGAATCCTGCAGGAAACTTTGGAATCACCTCCATAAGGGCGTTGGGCCCCCCTGTTGATACTCCAATTGCAATTGCGGCCGGCGCAAAACCCATGGGTCGTACAGGTGTTCTCGTCTGTGGCGATGCAGGTGCTGTCTTCTTCTGTCCATTTTTCAGAAGTGACGGTTTTGCATGGTATCTGATCCCTGGCCTTTTGGGAGGTTGCGGTCTTTTCAACGGCTGTCTCGCGTATATGCCAAGGCTTTGTCCATATGCCTCTATTTTGGGAATTAGCTGTGATTCAATACACTTGACGCTCTGACAGAAGGCTCCGGCCCCTGTCGGTTTGGGTACAAAATCAAATGCGCCCTTTGAAAGGGCATCCAGTGTGGTCTGGGCCCCTTTTGATGTTAGCGTTGAAAACATGATGACGCCTATCTTGAGGCGTTGTCTCTTTATCTGATCAAGGGTTTGCAGACCATCCAACTCCGGCATCTCTACATCCAATATGGCAAGGTCAGGCCTCAGACTGCGGATCTTGCGCAGTGCATCCTTTCCGTTCACTGCAGTGCCCACCACAGTTATGCCACCGTGTTTGGAAAGCGCCTCGTTGAGAACCTTTCTGAAAACTACTGAATCATCTACAATAAGAACCTTCAGATTTCTGTTCATATCCCCATGACTATCCTTATTTTTTCTTCAAGCATCTCTGCGGTAAACGGTTTCATAAGATATTCGTTTGCCCCGGCCATCACTGCCCTTATGACATTTTCCTGCTGATTTTCTGTGGTGACCATCATGATCTTCATGTCGTTCCAGGCCGCGTTCTGACGAATCTTTACAAGACAGTCGTAACCCTCCATCTCAGGCATATACCAGTCCAACAGTACCAGATCGAAGGGGCCTTCAGAGTTGATCTTTTCAAGGGCATCAACGCCGTTAACCGCCTCACTTATGGAGTCAAATATGCCCATCTTCTGTAGTCCGGCTTTCACGATGTTTCTCATAGACTGAGAGTCGTCTACAACCAGCGCTTTCATCTAATTAACCTCTCTGAAGTATTGGAAAGAAGCTTGCAATGCAGAACAGATATATAAATTTCATGTTGCATGTAGTTACCGTTTTGATAATGAGAAGTCTTTGGATTCTCTCAGCTCGGTGCACCATCTTCGCGTTTTAATTGCAGATATGAAAGAGCTGGAACAGCTGTCTGGCCATCTCCATACCCAACCGTCATGTCTTGATAGACAATGATGCACTGAATTTAAAAAAACAGGTGGAAACTCGCGTGTTCACATTTATTATCGGCATACTGAATTGCTTCATTAAAGGGGATGGGTTTTTTTGTACCTGAAAAAATATATTCCCCAATTCAGGATATTGTATTTGTCCCTATGAATGGCTGGTGGTTGCAGGGACGTGGAACTGAAGATCGGGCAGTGGTCTTGCAAAAACAGGGGAAATTTTCTTGAGCCCAGTTGAAAAATGAGCTATGCATTATGGGATTTGTTCCCAGGGGTGATATCTCTTGTGGATATGTTGTGATAATCGGTATTTGATGGCTTGATGAGGGACAGCCTGCCCCTTTGACAATATCTTGAGGTAAAACGGCCCGTATGCCTTTAGCGTATAGGGTCCAAATGGTTTGAAGGTCAAAAAGAATAATGGATTATAAAAAGACACTGAATCTTCCAAAGACCAAGTTTCCCATGAAGGCAAATCTCAGCCAGAGGGAGCCTGAGTTGCTGAAACGCTGGTCCAAACAGGGCCTTTATACAAAACTTAGGAAGAAAAAGGCCGGACTTCCCAAGTTTATCCTCCATGATGGTCCACCTTATGCTAACGGACACATCCATCTCGGGCATACAGTAAACAAGGTTCTGAAAGATATTATCGTAAAGTCAATGCAGATGTCAGGCATGGATGCGCCATACGTTCCTGGTTGGGACTGCCACGGTCTTCCCATAGAGATTAATGTGGAGAAGGAACTGGGGAAGAAGAAGCGAGAGATGGATATTGTGTCCATCAGAAAGGCGTGCCGTAAGTATGCGGGAAAGTATGTAAAGGTTCAGCGCAAGGAATTCGAGCGTCTCGGTGTGCTGGGAGACTGGGACAATCCATATCTTACGTTGCGTTTTGAATATGAGGCTGCCATAGCAGAGGAGTTCTGCAGGATATTCCTTGACGGACATGTGGTGAAGAGCAAGAAGCCTGTGCACTGGTGTCCCAAGTGTGTCACTGCGCTTGCCGAGGCTGAGGTGGAGTATGCTGAACACAAATCGCCATCTATCACAGTAAAGTTCCGCTGCGGTGATGAGCTTACTGAAAAGCTCAGGGAGATGGCAGGTGGTTTTGAATGGCCGGCATACCTCCTCATATGGACCACTACTCCCTGGACCCTGCCAGCAAATCAGGCCGTTGCCCTGCATCCTGATTTTGAGTACGTGATTGCTGAAGTTCCGGACGGCAAAGGCGGAAAAGAGGTATGGCTTGCGGCAGAGGAGAGGCTCATGTCGGTTCTCCTGTCTGCCGGACTTGAACAGACGGATATCCGGGTCCTTGGCAGATTCAGAGGGGCTGATATCCAGGGATTTGATACCATCCACCCCTTTATAGACAGGAAGAGCCCTGTGATCCTTGCAGACTATGTAACCCTGGATACAGGTACGGGGTGTGTCCATACCGCACCGGGGCATGGTGCAGACGACTATGAGAGTGGTTTGAGATACGGCCTTGAGGTCTATTCGCCTGTTGATGATTATGGGAAGTTTACTGCGGATGTGCCTGAGTTCCAGGGTATGAAGGTGTTTGATGCCAATGGCCCCATTGTGGACATGCTGCAGGAGAAGGGGGTGCTTGTGGCAGTGGAGGAGCTTCAGCACAGCTATCCTCACTGCTGGCGTTGCAAGAGGCCCATCATATTCAGGGCCACGGCACAGTGGTTCATATCCATGGACAGGAAAGGTCTCAGGCAAGAGGCCTTGGAAAATATTGATCAGGTCAGGTGGATACCATCCTGGGGCAGGGACAGGATATACGGAATGGTTGAGGCAAGGCCCGACTGGTGCATATCTCGGCAGAGGGCCTGGGGTGTCCCTGTGACCGTGCTCATGTGCGAGAAGTGCGAGGAGCCGGTGATGGATCAGGCGGTTGCTGACAGGATAGTGGAAATATTTCGCCAGGAGGGGGCTGATGCATGGTTCACCAGGCAGGCAGCCGATTTTCTGCCTGAAGGTTCAGTGTGTCAGCACTGTGGAGGCAGGGATGTTAGAAAGGAGATGGACATCCTTGATGTGTGGTTTGATTCCGGTGTGAGTCATGCCGCAGTGTTGGAAAAGCGGGATGACCTGTCTTCGCCTGCAGATCTGTATCTGGAGGGAAGCGATCAGCACAGGGGCTGGTTCCAGAGTTCCCTCCTGACAAGTACGGCCACCAGACATCAGGCACCTTACCGACAGGTACTGACCCACGGTTTCGTGGTGGATGGCAGTGGCAAGAAGATGTCAAAATCTGTAGGTAATGTCATCCCCCCGGAAAAGGTCATAAAGCGCTATGGTGCAGAGGTGCTGAGACTCTGGGTATCTGCAGAGGATTATCAGGATGATATCAAGATATCGGATGAGATCCTCCAGCGGCTCACAGAGGCATATCGAAAGATACGGAACACTATACGCTACCTGTTGAGCAATATATCCGATTTTGATGTCAACAAGGACGCTCTATCATATAGTGACCTTGAGCCCATTGACAAGTGGGCTTTGTGGCGGCTTGGCCAGATAACCACTGATCTTCGCCAGGCATATAACGATTACCGTTTTCACAGGGTGTTTCATCAGCTTCACCGCTTTTGTACAGTGGATATGAGCGCACTGTATCTTGACATTCTGAAGGATCGTCTCTATTGCGAGCTTCCCCAGGGCAGGCTCCGCCGTTCTGCCCAGACGGTACTGCACCGGATTGCAACTGACATTATGTTGGTTATGGCGCCGGTGCTTTCTTTTACCGCCGAAGAGGCATGGACCCATCTCCAGGGCACAGACCAGGGTTCCATCTTTTTGGAATCGTTTCCTGATGTGCCGGATGTGGGGGCCGATCAGGGCTTTGTGACCTTTTGGGACAAGGTCTGGCGGTTGCGGGCAGAGATTACAAAGGCCCTTGAGCTTTCGAGGCGTGACAAGAAGATTGGGCTTGCACTTGATGCCAGAGTAACCGTACAGGTGCCAGAGGAGTTCAGGGATATTGTGGCTAACGATCTGGAACTTTTCAGGAATGTGGCGATCGTGTCCCAGTTCGGCATCTCTGATACCCTTAAGAGGACAGATGTCGGAGAACATGGGACGTTCTGGGAGAGTGAGGATATCCCTGGACTTGTTATCGTGGTGGAGCCTGCAAGAGGTGGTAAGTGCGAGAGGTGCTGGCAGTGGAGCGAGGAACTGAACGCCTCTGGTCCATGGCCAAATACCTGTCCACGGTGTGCGTCAGTGCTCGAAGGGTTGGCGGCAGTTCAGGATTGAGGTTGGGGTATCTGCTCACAGGGTACCACATTTACTGTGCCGGAGTCTTGGTTTACCTGTGGGGCGCTTGAGGTACAGGGTGTACGTCTGCGTACCCTTCGTCTTGTATCTGCAGTACCCTGTAAGCAGATACATTTCGGACAGTTGTATGATAATATCCGCAAGGGACCCTGTGAACAGTTACAGTTTGGTTGGTCTGCAGCATGGGGCCGTTTACAGGCGGGGCAGGTAGCAAGGCCCTGCGGCACCTTGTGAAAATCTGAGGGGACGTTGATGGACATTGAATCCTTGAGCAGTATCAGCGACTGGTGCAGAGAGAAGGCCAAACCGGCACTCATGCCAGTGGTGCGGTGGTTTGATCTTATGGGCCTAAAACCCAATGATGTTACTTTCTTGGGTTTGGTGTGCTATGCCCTTTGCGGGATTGCCATAGCTGCAGGCAATCTTGTTACAGCCGCGTCCATAATAATAGTGTTCGGGCCTCTTGATGTGATTGACGGGATGCTTGCCAGGGAAACCGGTCAGGTAACCGGTTTCGGTGGCTTCCTTGACTCTGTGTCCGACAGGTATGCAGAATTTTTTGTGTTTCTCGGGCTACTGGCATATGTCACCATGCATCTCAAGGCATCTACCGCAGGCAGCATCATGGTATTGCTGGCCTGGACAGGGTCTTTTATGGTGAGTTATGTGAGGGCAAGAGCAGAGGCTGCTGGCTTCCC
This sequence comes from uncultured Desulfobacterales bacterium, assembly GCA_964638145.1. Taxonomy (GTDB): domain Bacteria; phylum Desulfobacterota; class Dissulfuribacteria; order Dissulfuribacterales; family QOAL01; genus S144-17. The sequence continues at coordinate 202,096 of CAZXAK010000045.1, forward strand.
CTGTTCTGTGGGTTTTTTTACACGTTTCGAGCGGATCATAATGCTTGTTGGCATACTGCTTACCGGATGGGTATATGAGGGGTTGCTGGTACTGTCGGTATGCACCCACTTTACGGCTATTCAGCGTATAATTCATGTCCAGCGGTTATCAAGGCGTCAGGACTGATCTTGTAAGGGATTTTTATCAGGTTGAGAAAAAGCTGCCAGAGAGACCGGGATATTGCTAACGTCGCTGGTGATGGGCAAGGGGGAACGCTTTATGTCACAGCCACGCCCATAGGAAACCTTCAGGATATTAGCCAGCGCGCCATAGATGTGCTTTCGTCAGCAGAGCTGATCGCTGCCGAGGATACACGCAGGACCCGGATACTGCTTACCCATCTTGGCATCTCGGCCAGGCTTATAAGCTGCCGCGAGCATAACGAGGCCGACAGTGCCAGCAAGATAGTGGGCGTGCTGGAATCAGGCAGGGATGTGGCCTTGGTTACCGATGCCGGAACCCCGGCCCTTTCTGATCCTGGAAGGCGGGTTGTGCAGACGGTGCGAAGGCATGGTCTTGGGATCGTCCCTGTTCCCGGACCTTCTGCCATTACCGCAGCACTTTCCGTGTCTGGTATGCCGGCAGACCGGTTTCATTTTGAGGGATTTCTTCCGCCAAGGAAGGGGGCAAGGTGCAGACGCCTTGATGAGTTGGCGCTCCTTGACTGCACTCTGGTTTTTTTTGAAGCGCCCCACAGGTTGGTGTCCACTCTTGGCGACATGTTGTGTCATCTTGGCGACAGAGAGACATTTATGGCCCGGGAGCTTACCAAGCTCCATGAAACCCTTGAGATGTCAAAGATTTCCGTACTATTGGAGCAAGTATCGCTTAATGGTGTAAAAGGGGAAATTACACTGGTGGTAAAGGGTGCAGAGTCAACTGCCAGGAGGATCACTGAAGATATGCATAGTGCGTTTCATGATATCCTCTCCGGTATGGTATCAGGCGGTGTCCCTACCAAACAGGCTGCAATGCTCCTGTCAACCATTTCCGGCCTTCCCAAGCGCACCTTTTATGAAATGGCGCTGTCTGTAAAGGGTAGACATGAAGTGTGAAGATTTGGCCACCCTGGTGGTCAGGATTGACCTAAAGGGATGAGCATTAATGTCCCAGTTGGAAAGAAAATTCTTTCTTAATGGGGAAAAATAATTCTATTTTTTGTCTGCCTTTCTCTCATACCCAATAAATTAGGCCTCTTCTTCCGGTAAAAAAGACTTGTTTTTTGCAAAAATTGGGTTATATATTCCGGAATGTATATTGCAGAATAACTGCGATATGGGGGAGAGAAAAGAAATAACAATGAGGGAATCAGTACCGTTCTATGGATTAATAAGGAGGACATAGAAATGGCCCCTTATTATAAATTTGAAGAAAATCCTGATCACATCTGTCATCATTTTGAATCAAGTTCGCCTGACAACTGCTACAGTTTTTGCAAGTATGCCACGGTATGGATAGATGGACAGAGGGAGAGGACATGTCCCTATCCAGAGTGTCCTTATGTCTCGTCCTATTCTCCAACTCTCAAAGGCATATACTGTAATCGTTCATCTGATTAGCAGAAGGCGGGGAGGGGGTAGCCCGCATCTGGGTTGGTGCAGGCTGGTTTTTTCAAGCCTGTTTTCTTTGCCTCTATCCTGTTTCTGTGTTTGGGTGGTGTTTTTTCTCATGGTTCCAATGGTGGGCAGACAGGTCATTGATAAATGTCTGCTCTCATAACCTTTGAAAAATATGACCTGGATTGAGCGATTCTCGAATTTATAAAAATAGCATTAATTCTTTGTAATTACAGGCAAAATAGAATTTTTCATGATTTGAAACGCTCAATTCAGGATGAGAAAAACGCTGTCTGTAGTATAGGTGGCCTGTAGCATGGCCTAGTACCGAGATTGGTTGCAAAAAACAGAGTTTTTTAACAGGGCGTAACGCCCTTTTTTTATTTTCCAAGGCTGTTAAATATGCGTGAGAATATCAAAAAGGCACTAAGAAATGCGCTGGTCCAGTGTGTGGATCAGGGTATCCTGCCGGCCGCTGAAATTCCGGATGATCTTCAGGTGTCCCGCCCGAGACATGAGCAGCATGGTGATTTTGCCACCAATGCCGCAATGATTCTATCTTCAGTATTCAAAATGCCTCCAAGAAAGATTGCAGAGGCCCTAAAGGTACAACTGGAATCTGATCCCCTGTTTTCCAGGGTGGATGTGGCAGGGCCGGGTTTCATCAATTTTTTTATAAGGCCGGAGTGGTGGCAGAAGAATCTGTGCATCATTGTGGAGCAGGGAGATGCCTATGGCAAACGCCTTCAGGGTGGTGGGCCAGGAAAGAGGGTCCTCATAGAGTTTGTCAGTGCAAACCCTACCGGTCCCCTGCATGTGGGGCATGGCCGGGGGGCGGCCGTAGGGGATTCCCTTGCGCGGGTGATGCGTGCTGCAGGTTATCAGGTGGAGACCGAGTATTACATCAACGATGTTGGGAATCAGATGAAGACCCTGGGTATATCGGTCTTTTTGCGCTATCAGCAGCATTTTGGCAGGCAGGTGGAGTTTCCGCCAGAGTGCTATCAGGGAGATTATATCAGGGATATAGCTGCAGGCGTGGCTGAGAGAGAGGGAAAGAAATTTCTCGATGTGCCAGCAGATGAGTGCATTGATTATTTCATATCAGCAGCAGTGGATGTGATAGCTCGCAGCATCAGGCATGATCTTGACAAGTTCCGTGTCTCCTTCGATAACTGGTTCAGTGAGAGGACCCTCCATGACAGTGGTATGGTGCAGGACACCATAGAGCGTCTGAAGGATCAGGGGCTTATCTATGAACAGGACGGGGCCCTTTGGTTCCGTTCGTCACAGTATGGTGACGAGAAGGACAGGGTGGTCAAGCGAGCCAATGGTATTTTGACCTATTTTGCCGCAGACATTGCATATCACAGGGAGAAGATAGAACGCGGTTATGATATGTTGGTTGATATATGGGGTGCTGATCATCATGGCTACATTCCCCGCGTCAAGGCTGTGATAAAGGCGCTGGGGTTTGATGATGACAAGCTGAAGGTGTTGCTGGTACAACTGGTAAATCTGCTCCAGGGTGGAAAGTTGCGGCAGATGTCCACACGTGCCGGCCAGTTCATAACATTAAAAGAAGTGGTTGACGACGTTGGTACAGATGCAGCCCGTTTCATGTTTCTGACAAGGAAGTGTGACAGCCACCTGGACTTTGATATGGACCTTGCCAAGAGCAAGAGTCAGGACAATCCGGTATATTATGTACAGTATGCCCATGCCAGGTTGTGCAGTGTATTCCGGAACGCAGACAGCAAGGGACTTTCCCTCGGTGATGTCACTACAGTGCAGACAGAACTCCTCTCTGCCCCGGAGGAGATGCAGCTTATGAAGGTGCTGGCTGAGTTTCCTGCTGTCATATCAGGTGCTGCAGAGGCACTTGAGCCCCATCGTATAAGCTATTATTTGACAGAACTGGCATCTCTGCTGCATAGTTACTATACTAAATATCGATTCATCGAAGACGACGTGGAGCTTGCCAGGGCAAGGCTGCTTCTTGCCAGGGCTTTAAAGAGCGTATTTGCTGCAGGGCTGGATCTGCTGGGCGTGTCGGCACCTGAGAAGATGTAGGCATAATCCTCATGATAGCGCCCTGCGTGGATGTTACCAGCCTGATTCATAGCATGGGGAAAATATGGCCCGGGTTAAGAAAAATACCGACAGGAAAAAGGTAAAGAAAAAGGCTATACAGTTTCAGATGGGGTGGGGTGGCCTGGTTGCTCTTGCGGTTTCCACTCTGTGTGTGCTGTTGTGGACATTTATCATGGGGTTCTGGGTTGGCCAGAAACTCATAGGCAGAAAAGGTGCTCCTCACAAGAATCTCACCGTATTGAACAAGATGGGTGAGACAGCATCAGGGCCACAGGTGGCGGGTACTGATCAGAATGAAGGCCCTGCCTTTCCACCTGTTATTACGCCACAGAACACCACTCCTGTAAATGCCGGTACGTCTATGGCCAGTGCTGTAAACCAGCCTTTGCCCACCGAGACTATCCAGGGAGAGGCCAGGAATACCGCCCGTCAGGTGGAGGCGGAAGAGTCTTCCAGGATACCCGCATCCGGCACAGCACGCCAGCAGGCCGTACCTGCCCCCAGGCCTGTGCCTACTCCAAAGCCAGAGAAGAAGAAACCTGCCCAGGTCAAGACAGTCAAGGCCCCTGTTGAGAAGAAAACAGTAAAGAAGCAGCCCCCGCCAGCAAGGACCTACTTTGTGCTTCAGATCGCCTCGTATCGTGAACGTAGCAGGGCAGAGAGAGAGGCTGCAAGGTGGAGGAGAAAGGGTATTACCGCCCAGGTGGTACGTGTGGCCATCAAGAACAAGGGGATATGGTACAGGGTATATCTTGGTCGTTATAACTCCGTGCAGGACGCCACTGCAGGTGCCAAACGCCTGGCCCGAAAGGAAGGCATTAGATCGTATGTGGTGCCTATAAAACGGTAGGAACGCAGGGATATAGCATTGCCGGTGCAGGGGCCGTATAGTTTTTACAGGCCGATTTTGTGGCAAATTAATGATTGAAAAAGCAACAATAGACGATGTAAAGGATATCCATGCCATTCTTTCCATGTTTGCTGCCAAGGATATGCTGCTGCCGAGGTCTCTCAGTGAGCTGTATGAACATCTGAGGGATTATGCTGTTTACAGGAGCGAAAGTGGTAAGGTGGTGGGTACTGTTGCGCTTAGTATCTCCTGGGAAAATCTGGCAGAGGTGCGTTCCCTGGCTGTGGTGGAAGAACGGCAGAAGGAGGGTATAGGGCGGCTTCTTGTGGAGCACTGCCTTTCAGAAGCTGTTACTCTTGGTATCTACAGGGTATTTACGCTTACTTATCAGCAGGAATTTTTTGAAAAGATAGGCTTTTCACCTGTTGACAAAAGTATCCTTCCCCACAAGATATGGGCAGATTGTGTTAAATGCCCCAAGTTTCCGGACTGTGACGAAACGGCGATGTTGATAGAACTGTAATTCGTCACATGGTCTGCATTTCGAATAATAAGGCCCTGAATTGAGCGATTCCCAGGTTTGTATGAGATGCAATGCGGAGGATACGCAGACGTACTTGTAGTACTTCAAGTATCCGGCAGGTAAGCGAAGATTCTGTAGCAGCAGACCATGCGCAATTGGTAATCCGGCAGTGGTTTCAAATTTATGTAAAAAGCAAGACAGTTATGCCAAAGCCGTTGTGTGACGGATAGTTTTACAAAAACAGCAGCAATTCACTGTAATTAAGGACAAAACAAGATTTCACATGATTTGAAACGCTCAATTCAGGAAGGAATAGGGTTTGCTGATTAGGTTATCCTTCTGAAAATCCTGACCAAAACATGTTTGTCTTCAATCCTCTTTGGTCATCCATCTGTGAGAATTTTATCCCCGTCATCATGTTACAGGAGGCTTCTTCGTCAATTGTTTCTGTGCTTCAGGTGCCCTGTGACCGTTTGTTTTCCTGGTCGAATTGCATTTTGGCTGATGGATGTTTAGAGTACGGCTTGTTTCTGTATTTCAGGTGTCCTGGAGTGTGGTGCAGTAATAAGAACATAAAGTTTATCCGGTATGAATTGTCTGCCGAATAGAATTGAAATTTGAATAAATCATTATATCCAGGTCCTGCAATTGCCAAATCTGGCATAGTAGGCGGGATTGCATGATTTAGATCAAGATTGACTGGATTTTTTTATGATAGGAAATATTCTCCAAAAGGTCTTTGGGACAAGGCATGACAGGGAGGTCAAGAAGTTACGCCCCATCGTTGAAAAGATCAATGCCTTAGAACCTGCTGTGCAGGCCCTTTCCGATTCGGAACTTCAGGCAAAGACCCCTGAGTTCAAGGAACGTCTTGAAAAGGGGGAAAGCCTTGATGCATTACTCCCTGAGGCATTTGCCGTGGTCCGTGAGGCAGGAAAACGCGTATTGAACATGCGGCACTATGATGTGCAGTTGATTGGTGGCATAGTGCTGCACCAGGGAAAGATAGCAGAGATGAAGACTGGTGAGGGCAAGACCCTTGTGGCCACTCTCCCTGTTTATCTGAATGCCTTGACCGGTCGTGGGGTCCACGTGGTGACAGTCAATGATTATCTGGCAAAACGTGACTCCGAGTGGATGGGGAAGCTCTACAACTTTCTCGGCCTGTCAACCGGGGTGATAGTTCATGGGCTGGAGGACGACGAAAGAAAGGCTGCCTATCACGCTGATATCACATATGGGACGAACAATGAGTTTGGGTTTGATTTCCTCAGGGACAACATGAAGTACTCCCTTGATGATATGGTGCAGCGTGAGTTCTACTATGCCATTGTTGACGAAGTTGACAGTATTCTCATAGACGAGGCCAGGACCCCTCTTATCATATCCGGCCCTTCTGAAGAGTCCACAGACCTGTACTACCGGGTAAACAGCATAATCCCCCCGCTCAAGAAGGATGTCCACTACACTGTGGATGAAAAGGCAAGGACCGCGTCACTTACTGACGAAGGCGTGGCCCTGTGTGAGAAGATGCTGGGCCTTGACAATCTGTATGATCCTGTAAATACAGAGATACTTCATCATGTTCAGCAGGCCCTAAAGGCCCACGCCCTGTTCAAACGTGACGTGGACTACATCGTGAAGGACGGTGAGGTGATAATCGTCGATGAGTTTACGGGCCGTATCATGCCTGGTAGGCGATACAGTGATGGCCTGCATCAGGCCCTTGAGGCAAAGGAGGGGGTTAAGATCGAGAGTGAAAACCAGACCCTCGCCTCCATCACCTTTCAGAATTTCTTCAGGATGTATGAAAAATTGGCAGGCATGACCGGTACGGCAGACACCGAGGCCGCGGAGTTCAAAAAGATCTATGACCTGGACGTGGTGGTGATCCCAACTGACAAGCCCATGATCCGTATCGATCACCCTGATGTGGTGTTCCGCACTGTGGAGGAGAAGTTCAGGGCCGCAGCCAAGGAGATCAGCGAACTTCACAAGAAGGGACAGCCAGTGCTTGTGGGCACTACCAGCGTGGAAGATTCAGAGCGTCTTTCAGGCATACTGAAGCGTATGGGCATACCTCATGAGGTCCTGAACGCCAAGTACCACGAACGTGAGGCTGAGATTGTAGCCCATGCCGGTGAGAAGGGACGCGTGACCATTGCCACCAACATGGCTGGTAGAGGTACTGACATAGTCCTTGGTGAAGGAGTGGCAGAGCTTGGCGGACTGCACATACTCGGCACTGAACGCCATGAATCCCGACGTATCGACAATCAGTTGAGGGGACGTTCAGGCCGGCAGGGAGACCCTGGTTCATCCCGCTTCTATCTCGCTCTCGAAGATGACCTGCTCCGGATTTTTGGTTCAGACCGTATTGCCGGACTCATGGACAAGCTTGGTATGGAGGAGGGGGAGCCTATTGAGCACTCCATGCTCTCCAAGGCCATTGAGAATGCACAGAGAAAGGTTGAGGCACACAACTTTGAGATAAGAAAACACCTCCTGGAATATGACGATGTAATGAACAAGCAGAGGGAGGTCATCTACAGCCAGCGCAAGCAGATCATGAAGGGCGAGAATCTCAGGGATGATATAATGGCCTTCATAGATGAGATCGCCTCTGTGCTTGTGGCCACCTATACAGACGAAAAGGCTGCATCTTCAGAGTGGGACTGGGATGGTCTAAAAAAACGTCTCAAAGGCCAGTTTGCCCTGGACCTCGGCCTTAGCAAGGATCAGCGTGAAGACATCACGGTAGAGGAGCTTGAGGAGCATCTTGTAAGGTTGTTCAAGGATAACTATGCAAAGCAGGTAGAACTCTTTGGGCCTGAAGAGATGGCCCGAGCAGAACGTTTCCTAATGCTCCAGGTCCTTGACGGTCTGTGGAAAGACCATCTCCTAAACATGGATCATCTCAGGGATGGTATTGGCCTCAGGGGCTATGGGCAAAAGGATCCGCTGCAGGAGTACAAACGGGAAGGCTTTGACATGTTTATGGACATGATACAGCGTTTCCGTGAAGAGACAGTAAGTATCCTGCTTAGGATAGTTCCGATGCGCCAGGAAGAGGTGGATGCCCTGGAGGAGAAGAGACGCAGGCAGCAGGAGCGGGACCTCCGCATGAGCCATGGCGGTGAAGAGGAGGTGAAACAGAAGCCTGTGAGACGCAAGACCAAGAAGGTGGGCAGGAATGAGCCGTGTCCATGCGGAAGTGGCAAGAAGTACAAAAAATGCTGTGGGAGAAAGTAAAAGGGTACTGATCTGCTGTCTCGGAGTCTTCGCTTACCTGTCGAATAGTTGAAGTACAACAGTACGTCTGCGCATCTCCAGCTTTACATCTCATGCAAACTTGGGAATCGCTCAATTCAGTTCTGTGTAACATTTTTAGGATATGGCATTATGAACAACTTCAGGATAAAAGGCTTTCGGGGGGCGGCTGTTGCGGCTGGCATCAAGTATGAGGGCAGGCTGGATCTGGGCCTCATTGCTTCAGACAGGCCTGCTGTGACCGCAGCAGTCTTTACCAGAAATGTGGTGAAGGCAGCGCCGGTGCTGGCAGGAATGAAGCGCATGAGCCGTTCTGACTGCACTACCTCTGCCATTGTGGCGAACAGCGGCAATGCAAATGCCTGTACCGGGAATGCGGGGATGGAGGACTATTACTCCGTATGTTCCGAGGCTGCCCGCCTTCTGAAAGTGGATGCTGCCCAGGTGGCTTTTTCATCCACAGGAGTCATTGGAGAACCACTTCCGGTAGATAGGTTTTTCAGTGCACTTCCTGATGCTGTAGCAAATCTGTCTGAAGATGGCCTTGTGGATGTAGCAGACGCGATCCTCACCACAGATACGGTAAGAAAGGTGGCTGTGAGACAGGTTGAAATCGACGGGTGCGAGGTGACTCTTGCCGGCATGGCAAAGGGGGCAGGTATGATAGGCCCTCACATGGGTCCTCCCCAGGCAACAATGCTCTGTTTCATCATGACAGATGCGGCTGTGCAAGGGAGATGGTGGCAGGATAGTCTTACCGCAGCAACCGAGATGAGCTTCAATCGAATCCTTGTGGACGGGGATACCAGTACCAACGATACTGTCTATGCCCTTGCAAACGGAATGGCAGGAAACGTGCCCATATCTGATGAAACCCCGGGCGCAGATATGTTGAGTCAGTCCCTTGCGGATATTATGAAAGACCTTGCCCTGCAGATAGTGCGGGATGGCGAGGGGGCCACAAAGTGTGTTGGCATAACTGTCAAGGGCGGGCCGGATGATTATGCGGCCGAGAAGGTGGCCCGTACAGTGGCTGAATCCCCCCTTGTAAAGACGGCCTTTTTTGGTCAGGACCCTAACTGGGGCCGGGTTTTTGCCGCTGCCGGCAGGGCCGGAGTGGATTTTGATCCTGATTGTGTAAGTCTCTGGATAGGAGATGTGCAGATTGCAGCCAAGGGCCGGGGGCTGGGACCTGATAGTGAGGGGCAGGCAGCAAAAATAATGACAGGCCGGGAGTTTTCCCTCACCCTTGACATTGGCATGGGAAAGGGCTCGGCAACTGTCTATACCTGTGATTTTTCAGATGAGTACGTGCATATAAATGCGGATTACAGGACATGACATCCGGTTCTCCAGGGCTGCTTCTTGCTGGAGAGTGCCTCTCCTTACTCCTCCCACTCGTTTTTTATCCTGTCGATCACCTTTTGCACATACTGGATATTCTCCGGAGGGCATATTCCAAGTAACGGGGCATCCTGTTCCACCAGGTCTCCTGACTTGAAATAGACCTTGTATATGATCCCTGGCTTGCCTTCGTATTTCAGTATGGTGTCGCGCTTCATGAGGGACATGATAACGGCATCACTTCCCGGTTTGAGTGATACAGATGGTTCTGCCTTTTTTTCCATCTGCGCGGCAATTTCAGGAATGAGATAATATCTTGCACGCTGCGGGGCCGGAAACACCGTGAGCACTCTTGTGAGTATCCTGTCGATTACCTCGTTTTTGCTAAGTCTGTGACGGATGGTCAGCAGGCGTGTGCCAGCCTCAACAAATCTCCCTTCAAGCTCATGCCTTACCCCTGCCACCTCTCCATTGCAGGAGGCAGTGATCCTCTTGGGGTTGTTTTCTCTTTCAAGGATGAAGAGCAGTGTCCCGGGTTTGTGGAGCCACTGGCCTGATGGGCCGCGCGTCTCCTGCCCCTCTTCAACCCGGAATTTTACTGTACCTGTATGAGGCGCACACATCTCATGCTCCTCATATGGATTGGCGTGGTACTGCCGCAAAAGGTCATTGAGGTTGATATCCATAACGGTCCTGTCTGGCTGCCACTGTTTTTTGTGCAGTTTCCTGTTTCTGTGTCCTGAATTTTCGTACTGTGTATATCAGGAGTTGGGTAAGTTACTTGTAGTATAGATTGGGTCCGCCCATGGTCATCAGCGCATCGTGGAGGTTCTTCCTGAAGTCACGTCTGTCCCATATCCCCTGGATGTGGCCGCGACGCAGGGCATTTTTGGCGCTGTGATAGTCAGGCGGTACGTCCTGGCCTGTGGTCTCCCTGATGACCCTGGGGCCTGCAAAACCTATGCGGGAAGATCTTATACCTACCTGATAGGGGGAACAGCCAAGAAAGCTTGCCACCGGCCCTGCATATGAGTTGTTGTCATAGACCACGATATATAGGCCGCCACTGTCAACATACTCACGCACTGCCATGGTACAGCGCGGCATCTGGATGACACCGAGAGTGCCCTCCTGGATCCTTATGCCCCCGGTTGTATGGATGTATGCAATAAATGGACGCCGTCTGGTGCGTGCCAGGTCACATGCCCTGATGAACTTTTCTCCTTCAGCACTACCGAATGTTCCGCTCCTGAAGTTGCTGTAGGGCATGGCAACCACGATCTTTATGTCCATGACCTTGGCCTTGAATGTTATGATGCCTGAACGTCTTCCTGTGCGCTGTATGTCACGGTTGAGCCTTGCGTCAAGGCCCTGGAACTTGAGGGGGTTACCGGATATTATGTGCTGGTTGAATTCCCTTACGCTACCGGCGTCAAATAGGTTCTGCAGATACCACTGATACTCCAGGGGGAAGTGGTGCCCGCATGTGGGACACACACCGCAGAATTCACCGTAGAGGTCCGGTACCCAGAGGTCCATACACCCGTATTTGGCGGCATTGGGGCAGGTGACAGTACGGTCCTCGTTTGCGAGTGGGCTGACGTACTGTTCCCACTCCCTGGTAAAGATGGACATCTGCTGGGAGTCGTCGATGAGTGCACGGGTTTCGTCCTGCGGTCCTGCCAGAAAGTCCACTGCGGCCTTGACTGGTTCGGTAATCTTGGAAAGAAAGGCTGCCCCCTCTCCTGTTACCTCTTCCAGCACCTTCTGAACGCTCTTTTTCTGGGGTTTCAGAAGGCCGTATTTGATTTCGTAGTATGTCCTGCTCAGCGTTTCGCGTGTCTTTTCGCGAAGACGGGCCAGGTTGATGAGCGATTCCTTTTTTAGCTCAATATATCCCTGGCCCATGGCGCGGTATTTTTTGGAGCGACGCTCTATCAGGCGCTGGATCTCGGACTCAGACAGATTCCATGAGATGTGTACGTCAAAGCTGTCAGATGGTTCCTTGCGCCGTGATACCTGCTTCTTGAGTACATAGGCCCTGAATGCCCTGAAGCTCTTGGTGCCAAGGACCACCTCGTCTGTGGCCTTTATCATCTCAAAACGAAGGCGCCTGAAAAAGTCGTAGTCGTCCTTCCTGGCCCCAAGAGGCGGTTCTTCCACAATGCGGTCAATGGTGCCCAGCTTGAGGTTGTCCTGGGCTGTCATGCGAAGTTGTTCTGCGCAGCGCTCCACCAGCTCGCGGGGGACCTTCTGCCCCTCTCTTATCCTGCCTTCAATGGCGGCCGCGCCCTCAGGCGATATGACAGAGTAATATCCGTGAGAGGCCATGAGCCTGATGTCCGCAAGGCCTATTGCCTCTGCGCCTCCAGAGCCGCCTTCTGAGATAAACGATACCATGGGCACTTTCAGCTTGCTCATGGCATAGATATTACGGGCAATCTGTTGGGCGGCGCCTGGAAAGTCTTCAATGGGGTATGAGCCAGGGGTGAAGATGAAGAAGTGAACAGGTATGCCTTCGGTCTCAGCCACCTTCATGTAACGCAGGGCCTTGTCATTGCCCCAGGGCTTTGCGCAACCTCCGTTGCGGTACTCCTCACCCATGCCTTTTTCATGACCAATCACCATTACCTGGTGTTTGTATATGCGCTTCTTTACCCTTCTCGATATGGTAGCCCTTGCAACCACCACTGCCGGGTCGATGTTGCAATCCTCCTCCCCGCCCAGTTCAGTGTAGCTGTCATAGACATTCTCAAGTATGTCCTGAAGAGTGAAACGCTGGATGCTCCTGACGATATTTACCATCCTCACCGGGGTCAGCTCCTTGGCTGCACGGTCCTCAAGGATGGATATCCGTTCATCCAGCAGATTCATCTTTCTGAACAGTTCCCTTTCAGGCAACTCGAAGATGGCACTGCGGATGAATGTCACCTCTTCAAGCAGCATGTCCAGACCAAACCATCTGCTGTCTCCTGTTACGTCGATGAGATAGGAGATGCGGTTGGCCAACTGGGCCAGAAACTGTCCGCTGTCTGCTATGTGTCTGTATTCAGTATCCATAAATTATTATGCAGGCCTTATGATCCTGCACATAAATTCCATGTTATGAAAACTGTGAAAGGCGTACTCTTCACAGTATTTTTTAGTTGCTGATCTATGAAGAAGTATCCCAAAGCCTTCGGGGCGGCCCCATAAGCAGGATAACACCCACAGTATGCTCCAGGCTACCTATATGGCAGATGGTGCTTTTTATTATGCAAGTTATGCAGCACGCAATCAAAACCACGAGGAGAAATGCTATCCGCCTTTGCCAATTCATCTGCATTCCAGGTGTCCTTTGGGTATGATGATACGAGAAGGTCACAGCCGGTTTGCAAAATAGCCCTGAACATCATTAACTGTACAGGTAATTTATGAGGCCCTCCAGTTCCTGTTTAGAACTGAAGGACGTCCTCCAGCCTGTCGTAAAGATATGCAAGGTTGGTAATTACCGGATCTCCCTGAGCGGTTTCCCCTTCAATGGTTGACTTGAGCAGGAATTCTCCTGCCCTCTCCTTGGCCTGTTCGGTATCCTTGCCCCATATTATGGCAAGTGCCAGATTGGGATCATACTCTGTGGGTATGTCATAGGGCTTGTCCATGGGGACGTGGGAGTAGAGTCGGGCCCAGGGCTTATGCGGAAATTCAAATCGGGTTATGGTGCCACACCATGGGGCAAATCCGCGCCTGACATCCTCGGCCACTATCCTGAGTTCTATGCTGGTGCCTTCAAAGTAGATGTCTTTCTGTGTAAAACCCAGCTTCTCGCCAAAGGCGGTCCTGATCTGCTCTCTTATAAGATTTACCGGCGTGTCCTCCTGTCCTTTTATGCGTGATATGCAGGCAGAAATTTCATTTTCCACCTGGATTCTCGTGTTTACCTCTAACAGATAGGGCCTGCCATCACGGGTCACCACCCACTCCCAGGTGCCTGCGCTATCGTAACCTACCTCTTTGGCCAGTTTTACCGAGTGTTCGGTTATATCTTCAAGTACCTGGAGGCAGTCAAAAGAGTAGTCACATACGGCAGGGTCGAACCCTGGAGCCACCTCTACACGCTTCTGCCTCCCTGTGCTCTGTATGGTACAGTTTCTCGTGCCAAAATGGGTGACATTACCAAAACTGTCACATAGTAACTGCACCTCTATGTGTTGATAGTCTGTGAGGCACTGTTCTATGAGAACTCCTTCATCACCGAACTGGCGTTTTGCGTAGTTCTGTATGCGGCGGTAGACACGCCTGAAGGTGTCAAGGTGTTTGACCTCCTCAATACCCATGCCTCCACCCCCTGCAGATGCCTTGACCAGCACTGACGGGTGCTTGATACCCTGCTCTCTCTGCTTGAGGAAAAGTTCTTCAGCCAGGGCCTCCGCCTCTATTTCACTGTAGATAGGTGCATCTGATCCGGGGATGACAGGTATGCCAAGAGATTTTGCCACCCTCTTGGTGTTGATTTTGCTTCCCAGGTCCCGGATGACCTCCCAGCGTGGCCCAATGAACTTGACGGGTCTGGTCCTCAGTGTGGCCCTGCGGGCAAAACGGAAATTTTCAGAGAAAAAACCGTAGCCAGGATGAATGGCTGTAGCCCCTGCCTGATCGGCCACTGCAAATATTTCATTGGGGTCTTTATAGCTCGATATGCGGTAAGTCCGTTTCCCAGGACCTTTTTCTCTGGCACGTCTTACATGCAGGGAATGTTGATCTTCGTGTGTATAAACTACAACGTAGTCACAGCCCAGATCTTCGCAGGCCATCATTATACGAATGGCAATCTCCCCACGATTTGCTATGAGTACTCGTTCTTTCTTCATATAATCTCCAGTTCCGCAGATTTATAATTGATAAGCAACCCTGAGTCAATTTATACGGCAATGGAGTATGGCTATTGGCCTGTTACGATAATACCCGCAAAGAACCCTGTGAACAGTTACGTTAATTTTTCTGGGGGCGGCTGTTTTTGCCATGGGTGACAAAAGCCCCCTGTACTTTGCAGTTTTTTTTTATTATGGTCAGCCGATGTGTTGCTTTTGGCAGCCATGATAAGACGGTATCGCGTTGATATCTAAGTTGTTCAATTCAGGCATAAATAGCCTTTTAAGTTCTGAATGGATATGAGAATATTTTTCGATTGGAAACCGAAGAATTCAAATGACAGGAACCATTTCACAAAAGGCCCGGCTGGGTATGGTGAATTTTATTAATACTGCCCCTGTTTACATCCCCTGGCAAGAGGATGGCGCACATCCTGAGTGGGAGATCGTGGAGGGTACCCCCACTGAACTCAATGCAATGCTAAAGGCAGGTGAGCTTGATGCGGGTATAGTATCATCCTATGCCTATGGACTGGATTGCCAGGATTACTTTATCCTGCCTGATTTCGGCATAAGTGCTACCGGGGCAGTTGGCAGTGTGCTTCTCTTTTCAGAGGTGCCCCTTCAGGATCTGCATGCCCGGGTAGTAGGCCTGACACCCCAGTCGGCCACGTCAGTAAACCTCCTCAAGATAATCTTGGAGCGTTTTGTACAGGTTCAGCCCAGATACAGGGTGGGGTGTTTCATGGAGCTTGAAAACGGTGATGCCTCCGCCTATCTTGCCATTGGGGATGAGGCCCTGAGGAGACGTTCTGAGAACAGCAACTATCTCCAGTATGATCTGGCAGATATCTGGCTTGAACATACCGGGCTTCCCTTTGTGTTTGCCGTATGTGCCGTTCGTGCAGAGAGCCTTGGACAAAAGAGGCGGCAGATCGAGGAGCTTGGGCAGACACTGGCAGCCTGTCGCAGCAGGGGAGGCCAGGAGATAGAACGGATAAGCACAATGGTTGCGCACAGGATTCCAATGGACCCGATGGCATGCATGGAGTATCTCAGGGGGATTGAGTTTGATCTCTCTCTGGATAAACAGCGGGGTTTGCTCCATTTTTTTGGTATGCTTGCAGAGATGGGTGGATTCCCGGAGATTTCAGAACTCAGGTTGACATTTGAATTGTAAATTTTGGTTGTATGCGTATTACAGGCACCTGTACGACTGGTGGTGTTTTTAAGGATTACTTTCAGGTGGCCTGTAGAATGCGTCGCATGTTGCCCCAAAAGGTACAAGTTGAGGAAAGGCCAGTAAATGCCCCTTTTTACCGGGAAAGAAAAAAAAGAATTTGTGCATGAAAAGTTCGCCGCAGTGTCTGAAAAATATGACCTGCTTAATTCTCTTCTGAGCTGTTATGTTGATCATTACTGGAGATGGATTGCCGCAAGAGAGCTGTCCGCCTATCCGGATGAGCCGATTCTTGACCTGTGTGCAGGCACATTACCGCTGTCACACGAAGTGGTCCGCCAGATTCCACGGCCTGTCATTGCGCTGGATTTCTGTTTTGACATGTTGAGGTATGGAACCATTCACATGAAACCGTGGGCAAGGGGCATGATCCATCCTGTATGTGGCGATGGAGAACGGTTGCCTTTGAAGGACAGGAGCTGTGCAGGCATAACTGTTGCCTTTGGGGTGAGAAACCTGAGCCGTCTTGACCAGGGGCTTTCCGAGATGTTGAGAGTGCTCCGTCCCGGAGGAAAGTTGGTAATCCTTGAGTTTTCCAGGCCGTCCAATCCCCTGTTCGGGCCTGTATACATGTGGTATCTTCATAATGTACTGCCCCATATCGGCGGAATGATATCAGGGGATGCCGAGGCCTACAGGTACCTGGCCGAGTCAATAAGCGCGTTTCATTCACCACCTGAGCTTGCTGCCATGATGAAGGCCGCAGGTTTTCATGATGTTACATATTATCCACTCACAATGGGGATCGTGCACATACATACTGGCATAAGGCGGGGCTGATTTTTATGGTTCAGGAAGAACAGGGTGTTGTTTATATCTATACGGATGGGGCCTGTTCTGGCAATCCGGGGCCAGGTGGCTGGGGGGCAGTGCTGCGGTTCAATGACAATGAGAGAAGGTTACAGGGCTGGTGCTCACGTACCACCAACAATCGCATGGAACTTCTTGCCATCATCAGGGCGTTGGAGTCACTGAAGCGCAGGGTGAAGGGTGTCATAACTACCGATTCCCAGTATGTGAAACAGGGCATTACCACTTGGATCCACGGGTGGAAGAGAAACGGATGGCGTACTGCCTCTAAGAAGTCGGTCAAGAACAGGGACCTGTGGGAGCTTCTTGACAGACTGGTGAATGAGCACGATTTCACATGGGACTGGGTCAGAGGGCACGCCGGGCACAAATACAATGAAATAGCCGATCAGCTTGCCACAGGTGCAATTGACATGGGCAGGGCCGGAGAGCTTGAAGAGGACACCGCAGGACTTATGCAGGAGTGAAGAAGATTGTCATTTCATGACAGGGCCGTCTGCCTGATTTGCAATGATGGCAGGATGCCTTTTACTTCATCCTGAATTGAGCGATTCCCAAGTTTGCATGAGATGCAAGGCGTTTGAAACGCTCAATTCAGGTCCATGGCTTTTCTACGACTCCTTCCTATGACGCTGCTGCTCCCTGTGTTGTACCTGGCTTATTATGAACTCCGCCTTGTTGCGGTTTATACCCAGTTCCTGGCGGTCGCGTTCAAGCTGGCCCATATCCTCGTTGGTCAGTTCGCCATCCTGATCCATCAACTGTTCCACCTCGGCCTGAAACTGTTCCCGTCTCAGTCTGAGCTGTTCCGTGAAACCTGATGCAATTATACCGGCTGGAAGTGATACCAGCCCTACTCCAACCACGGTGATAACGGTTGCAAATATTTTCCCCTGTACGGTGATTGGTGTCACATCACCATAACCAACGGTGGTAAGGGTGACTATTGCCCACCACATGGCACTTGGTATGGAGCCGAACGCCTTGGGCTGTACCTGGTGTTCAAAGGTATAGATACCCACTGAAGCGAATATGAGAATTATCATCATGAGCACAACAGAGACGAGAAGCGATTCCGCCTCGTCCCGAAGTACATCTGCCAACAGATCAAAGGCCATGGAGTACCTTGTGAGCTTGATGAGCCTCAGGAGCTGAAGCAGCATTATCAGGGGCGTCTGGGTAATACCTGCCATTATCAGTATGGATGGCAGAAAGGAAAGCAGGTCCACAATACCCATGAAGGAAAAGATGTAGCGAATACGGCATGTCCGTTCAGATGCGAGGACAGAACCTTCGGGACAGCTCCATATCCTCAGAAAGTATTCCGCCATGAATATAAGGCATGCCACATCCTCGATTATGTCCAGCTCTTTGCCGAACCGGGCTACGGTATGTGGTTCGGTCTTCAGCACCAGGGCCATGGAACTCAGCACAATGGTGGTCACCATGCAGACCGCGCACGTCTTTTGGAAAGACTGTGGTGTCCGCCTGTGAAGTATCATGAATACCTGGTTTCTCATGGATTATCATGTCTCCTCAGAATAAATAAGAACTGCCTTTAGGTCATGTTCCTCTTCGAGATTGCCGCCGAGGGCAGAAGCGACAATGCCGAATGTGGCCATGAGCTTGGCAAAGTGTACCATGGGAAGGGATTTCCCTGCCAGCCCGGCCCAGCCTGCCAGTACTGAATCGGGCAGTATGTAAATGATGCCAAGAGATATTATGAAAAGGTTGATCCAGAAAGATACCATGCCCACCAGCAAGGTGCCCACCAGCACTATGCGTGATCTGACGGCCTGTTCCATCATGCGGTCCGATCTGCCCACTGCGTGCAGATTCTGTCCGAAGTACAGGGAGAATGTCGAGGCAAACAACACGCCGGCAAGTACCATGTCGAGCCATCCTGACTGTATGGCAGCGCCCATCTCCCATGCCTCTGCGCTCAGAAACAGAAAGGTTATGGATACAGCCGTGGCCGTTGTGAAACGGCCTAAGTGGGCCATCATCAGCCACGAGCGGGAGAGCAGTATGTCCCCTGCGATCTGCCATCCTTCCCTGAGAATCACCTGCAGATAGAATTTCCATGCTGTATGAGGTGCAAGAGATGTTTCCTCTAACCTGGGGTCTGCAATATCCTTGAGGTATTGCATGATCTCTGACTTTTCGTCCTGGGACCAGTCGGTGGGTTCCTCGCCTCTCCAGAACTGTCTTGGCCGCATGACTGACTGATCGTTGTGGTCCAGCCCCCATAAATGGCCCAGCACGTGCCTGGTTAGGGCAAGGATTGCCATGCGGGTTTTATGTTTGTCTTCCATCTCAAGCAGTCTCGATATGGTGATTACACCCGTCTCCAGCATGTTTGACGGCACTGCGCTAATGGCCTGCCCAAATCTCGCCAGCAGGGGCAGGGCGGAGAACACGAGCAGAAAATCAAATCCGTATTCAATCTTGATATCAGAGCCAAACTCCAGCAGCTCGAGGGGATCACGTGGTATTGTCTGTGGAAAGTCATGCCGCTGTACTATGCGAAATTTCCATGTGAAGTCTGGAAAATCGTGCTGAAATTCCTCTGAAAGTCTGGAACACAGCCACCTGGCGTGGATATGTATCTCATCTTGTTCGTGGGCATCTACCACCAATCCAATGGTGATAAGAGAGTTACCTGATCTGTGGTTGTCCTGGCATGGTGTGTTCATTTCTTTTTCCTGTTATTCCAACTTCCATGAGACCTGTCAATCTGTGGTATTTTATCTGAAGTGCCTGTCGTCACAGTAGGCTTTTCATGTGTCGTGTGCTACCCGTCCAGTGGGGGGTACATGCAGTTTTGGATATGGAGGGCCTCATCGAGCTGTCTGAAGTTTCTGTCAATACAAACGGAAATTTTGCAGGTGCATGGAACGCGAGTGTATTCAGGTGTTGTGGCGCTTCCCCTGTTTCGCGTAAAAGAAT
Organism: uncultured Desulfobacterales bacterium; assembly: GCA_964638145.1. Lineage (GTDB taxonomy): Bacteria > Desulfobacterota > Dissulfuribacteria > Dissulfuribacterales > QOAL01 > S144-17. The sequence goes on from CAZXAK010000045.1 coordinate 221,622, forward strand.
AATAGATAATCTTTGGCGCCGAGCTTGTCCATCTTCGCATGTTTGGCTAATATCACCGTGGTGCATATACGGCCCCTGAAATTTCAGATTCATTTTCATGCCCAGGATAATTCTGCATGTCGCATAAGTATTGTAGTGGTGGCAGGTTGGTTACGTATTTGCACAGAATCGTAATATTGATGCCGGAGGTCATTTCACGTGACAGACATACATAGCCAGAAGGTCATAATTCTTGATTTCGGTTCCCAGACCACTCAGCTCATTGCCCGCAGGGTGCGCGAGGAAAAGGTCTACTGCGAAATTCATCCGTTTAATGTTGACATCGAGAAGATCAGGGCAGCCTCGCCAATGGGCATTATCCTGTCCGGCGGGCCATCAAGTGTCTATGATCACGATGCACCTGCCATCTCAGGGGAGATATTTGATCTGGGTATCCCTGTGCTGGGTATCTGTTACGGTATGCAGCTTACCTGCCGTATGCTTGGCGGGCGTGTGGAGAGATCAGATCACAGGGAGTACGGCCCTGCCCGCCTGTCCATAAAGGACGCAGATGTCCTGTTTCACGGCATCTCTCCTGCCCCTGATACACATAAGGTATGGATGAGTCATGGTGACAGGATAGAGGAGCTTCCAGAGGGCTTTGTGGTCACCGCCGAGAGTGAGACCTGCCCGGTGGCCGCTATGCGGCACGTTACCCGTCCCATATACGGGGTACAGTTTCATCCTGAGGTGGTTCATACGGCAATTGGTTCAGAAGTTATAGCAAATTTCCTGTTCAGGGCATGTGGGTGTGAACCGTCCTGGACCATGCACTCCTTCGTGGAGACAGTTACCTCAGAGATCAGGGCTAAGGTAGGTGACGGCAGGGTGATATGTGCCCTGTCAGGCGGGGTTGATTCCACAGTTACGGCACTGCTGATAAACAGGGCCATTGGCGACAGGCTTACCTGTATTTTCGTGAACAACGGCCTGCTCAGGAAACATGAGGCAGAGACCGTGCTCTCCTTTCTTGATCAGTTGAAGCTAAACGTCAAGTACGTGGATGCTGCAGACAGATTCCTCGGCCTTCTGCAGGGCGTTTCAGACCCTGAGAAGAAACGTAAGATAATCGGTCAGGAGTTTATCAGGGTGTTTGAGGAAGAGGCAAACCGTATAGGTGAGGTCCATTTTCTGGCACAGGGGACACTTTATCCGGATGTGATCGAGAGTGTTTCGTTCAAGGGACCCTCTGCCACCATAAAGAGCCATCACAACGTGGGAGGACTGCCTGACGTGATGAAGCTCGAACTGATAGAGCCTCTGAGGGAACTGTTCAAGGATGAGGTGAGAAAGGTGGGAGAGGAGCTTGGCATGCCTGCTGATCTCATCTACAGGCATCCGTTCCCAGGCCCTGGCCTTGCCATAAGGACACTTGGTACAATAACCCCTGAACGGTTGAATATTCTCCGTGAGGCAGATGCCATTGTGCTCGAGGAGATGAAGGCAAGCGGCTGGTACTCCAAGGTGTGGCAGTCTTTCGCCGTGCTGCTTCCCATACAGACCGTTGGGGTCATGGGGGATGAGCGTACCTATGACCATGTGGTGGCCTTCCGCTGCGTGGACAGCTTGGATGCCATGACAGCAGACTGGAGCCGTCTGCCTTATGACCTGCTCGCACGTATCTCAAACCGCATAATAAATGAGGTGCGGGGTGTTAACAGGGTATGCTACGATATCAGCTCAAAGCCTCCGGCCACCATTGAGTGGGAGTAGCCTCGCAGGGCAGAATTTCTGATTCATTAACGTTTAGGTCTCAAATAATTATTTGCTGACCACATAATTTGAAACCACTACGGGCCTCCCGAATTTGCCTGACCTGCTTTGTCGGAGTCTTCGCCTGCTTGTCGGATATTTGAAGTCCAAGAGTACGTCTGTGTATCTTTCACCTTGCATTTCACGCAAATTTGGGAAGCGCCAAACCCAGGTTCCATTAAAGCCGGGCGGATTCCCGCCTTACTATACCTATCATGCCTGACGACAAGTTTGTACACCTGCATCTTCATACCGAGTACAGTCTGCTTGACGGTGCAATCCGTCTCAAGGACCTGTTTCCCAAGGCAAAGGAGTATGGCTACAGTGCGCTATCCATGACTGACCACGGTGCCATGTACGGGGCGCTGAAGTTTTATGAATCAGCATTAAAGCATGGTATCAAACCCATACTTGGCTGTGAGGTCTACGTTGCCCCAAAGGGTATGAAAGACCGCAGCGCCAAGTCTTCAGGGGAGGCTGCCTATCACCTTGTTCTGCTTGCAAAGGACAATACAGGCTACAAGAATTTGCTCAAATTGGTCTCTATCGCCCGTTTTGAGGGTTTCTATTACAAGCCCAGGGTGGATATCCCCCTGCTTGAGGAGCTGAATCAGGGTCTCTTCGCCCTTTCCGCCTGTCTTCACGGTCAGGTGCCTGCGGCAATCATGCACGGAGATATGGAGGGTGCGCGCGCCCTTGCCGAGACTTACGCCAGCATATTCAAGGACCGTTTTTTCCTGGAACTCCAGGAAAACGGCATTCCTGAACAGGCAGAGGTAAACAGGGGGCTTCAGGAGCTTGGAAAGGCCCTTGGCATCCCTCTTGTGGCCACCAACGACTGCCATTATCTCAATCCGGAAGATGCGCACGCCCATGAGGTCCTGATGTGTATCCAGACCGGCAGGACCATGAATGATGCCGGCAGAATGCGGCTCAGTACGGACAAACTGTACTTTACCTCTCCGGAAGAGATGGCAGAGCGTTTCTCGTGGTGTCCAGAGGCCCTTGAGCAGAGTGTGGAGATCGCTCGTCAGTGTGATGTCACCCTTGAGACCGGAAAGCACCACTTTCCACGCTTTCCGCTGAATGAGGGAGAGACATATGAGGAGAGGTTTGAAAAGCTTGCACGGGACGGTTTTGAGCAGAGAATCACTGAGCAGGGAATAAGTGAGAAAGACCTTCCTGCCTACAGGGACCGTCTCGAGACAGAGCTTGAGATAATCAAGCAGAAGGGGTTTGCCTCCTACTTTCTCATAGTATCGGACTTTATAAACTGGGCCAAGTCACAGGGCATACCCGTTGGGCCAGGGCGTGGTTCAGCCGCAGGCTCCCTTGTGGCCTATTCCATGCGCATAACCGATCTGGACCCGGTAAAGTACGGCCTTTTCTTTGAACGTTTCCTCAACGTGGAACGTGAATCACTGCCTGATATCGATGTTGACTTCTGCATGAAGCGTCGGGACGAGGTCATTGAGTATGTGGGCCGGAAATACGGCGGCGAGGACTATGTTGCCCAGATCATAACCTTTGGTCAGATGAAGGCCAAGGCTGTGATTCGGGATGTTGGGCGAGGACTCGGAATACCGTATCAGGAGGTTGACAGGATTGCCAAACTTATACCTGACCAGCTCGGCATGACCCTGGACAAGGCCCTCGAGATGGAACCAAAGCTCAGGGAGCTCATGGACAGGGACCCTGCCATAAACGAGCTTATCACCGTGGCAAGGGTACTTGAGGGGCTGTCCCGGCACTCTTCAACACATGCCGCTGGCGTGGTCATCTCGGACAAGCCCATGGTGGAGTATCTCCCTCTTACCAAGGGACAGAAGAACGAGACTGTCACGCAGTTCGACATGAAGGACGTGGAGAAGGCAGGACTCATAAAGTTTGACTTCCTTGGTCTCAAGACCCTCACTGTCATTGATACGGCAGTAAAGCTTATAAAGGAACACTATGGCACTGAGATAAATCTCTCCACCCTGCCCCTTGATGATCCTGATACCTATGAACTGCTGGCAAAGGGTGATACCACCGGGGTGTTTCAGCTTGAAAGTTCAGGCATGAAGGACCTGATCAGGCGCATGAAACCCACCATGTTCACTGACATGATAGCCCTTGTGGCGCTTTACCGGCCCGGGCCCCTTGAGAGCGGCATGGTGGACCAGTTCGTAAAGGCAAAGCATGGAGAGATAGAGGTTAAGTACCTGCTGCCCCAACTGGAGCCCATCCTCAAGGAGACGTATGGTGTCATCGTCTACCAGGAACAGGTGATGAAGATCGCCCAGGAGCTGGCGGGCTACAGCCTTGGCGAGGGTGATTTGCTGCGACGTGCCATGGGCAAGAAAAAGCCCGAGGTTATGGCAGCCCAGCGTGAGCGGTTCATGTCAGGGGCAAAGGAGCTGGGTGTTGATCCCAAAAAGGCAGCCATAATCTTTGATCTTATGGAAAAGTTTGCCGGCTATGGCTTTAACAAGAGCCATTCTGCGGCATACGCCCTCATTTCATATCAGACAGCGTGGCTCAAGACCCACTATCGTGTTCCCTTTATGGCTTCTCTGTTGTCCAATGAACTCGGCAACACCGATGGTGTGGTCAAGTTCATGACAGAGTGCCAGGATGCGGGTATCAAGGTGCTTCCGCCAGACATCAACTTCAGCCGCACCGCATTTACCCTGGAGGAGGGAAATATCCGCTTTGGTCTGGAGGCTGTGAAGAACGTAGGGACGGGTGCCATAGAATCCATTGTCTCAGAACGCGAAAGAGGGGGAAAGTACAAGAGTTTTGAAGACTTCTGTACGCGGGTGAATCTGCGTAAGGTGAACAAGCGGGTCATAGAGAGCCTAATAAAGTGCGGTGCGTTTGATTCGCTCAATCACCGCAGATCCCAGTTGTTTGCCGCGCTGGACAGTGCCCTGGAGTATGGACAGGGAAAACAGAGGGAGAAAATGGCAGGGCAGATGTCCCTGTTTGATCTCATGTCCCCGGATGCTGATGTGGGGGTTCCCAGCCTGTCTCTGCCTGACATCCCTGAGTGGAGTACCTCTGAGCTTCTCTCCTATGAGAAGGAGGCCCTTGGGTTTTATATCAGCGGTCATCCCCTTGATCCGTATCGTGAAGATCTGCAACGTCTGTCCCCTGTAAATATTGGTAATATATCAGGTGCAGGTGACGGAAGCAGGGTTGCCCTTGGTGGTATAGTGAGGAGCGCAAAGGAGATCACCACTAAGAAGGGAGAACGTATGGCATTCCTGGTGTTTGAAGATCTCTATGGTTCCATGGAGCTGGTCTGTTTTCCTGAAGTTTATGCGCGGTGTCGTGATATCCTCTTTAGCGAAAAGCCACTATGGGTCCAGGGACATTTGAAGATAGATGGTGAAGAGGGAGAGGATGATGAAGAGGCAGGTGTGACCTGCAAGGTATTGGCAGATAGCATTGAACTTTTGGAGGATGTGTGCAGAAAGAAGGCTGCCGGTCTGGTGATAGAGCTGCGCACAGAGCGTGTTGCCCCTGAGCTTCTTGAAAAGATAAAGGAACTGCTTATTGTAAACCGGGGGGATTATCCTGTCACACTCAAGATCAGGGTGCCCCGCAAAGGGACTGTTTACCTTGCCCTTCCTCCTGATTACAGCGTATGCGGGGCACCGGAGCTTTCCACCCAGCTCATGTCCCTCCTTGGTTATCCAGGTGTGTACTTTGAATATGAGCAGGAAGATATTTCAGCCTCTGCCAATGGTGGTAATGGCCGGGCATACAGGGAATGATGGAGTGAATATTCGACTATTATGGCAAAGACAGACAGCAGAGACCCTTCAGGTATAAAGATAGTATGTCAGAACAGAAAGGCCCGTCATGAGTATCTGATTGAAGATACGTATGAGGCCGGAATGGTCCTGGAAGGGCCTGAGGCAAAGTCGTTGCGTGATGGCCGGGCGAATCTCACTGACGGTTATGTGTCTATAAAGGGGGGGGAGGCGTGGCTTCACAATGTCCATATTTCTCCCTGGCCCTATGCCACCAATACTGCTGCACCGGATCCCACGCGTACCAGAAAACTCCTGCTGCACAAGCGGGAGATACGGCGTCTTGAGGGCAGGACCAAGGAGCGTGGCTACACGTTGATACCATTGAAAATTTATTTCAAGAGGGGCAAGGCCAAGGTTGAGATAGCCCTGGCAAAGGGGAAAAAGCTGTGGGACAAGCGCGAAGCCTTACGTCGCAAGACCCTGGACAGGGAGTTTGAGAAGAAGTACAAGATTCGTTGATGGCAGTTCACTGCCTGGTGAAAGGTGGGAGATGTTCCCCTGTAGGCGCAAGGGGGGAACATGAGAAATCAGGGGATTAGTTTTATTGCCGCCACTACCAACCCACCTACTGTCAGTGTAGTGGCAAAAGACCATATCATGAAACGGTCTATACGTTTGGTTATTATTTCAAATCTCTTGTCAACCTGTTCAAATCGTTTGTCCACCTGTTTCATGAACTGAAGTATCAGGTGGCGCTGATTTTTGAGTTCCTCCTCAACGCGTACCATCCTTTCCCTCAGCTCAATCTCATATACCTGTGGCGGTTTTGCATAACTCAACTCGGCCAGCCACTGGCCGATGTGCTTTTTGATGTGTTCTTCAATAAATTCCAGGTCTTTCTGATCCAGTGCCATAACGGTTCCCTCTCTGATAAAACTATAAGTTATATTTATATCATCGGTCAAGATGGGCAGGGCTAAAGTTTGCCAATTGCTTCTGCATTTCAGGTGCCGTGCAGTATGTCTGCATACATAAGATACATGATCTGGTGGTTAAGGTCTGTGGCTGGAAAAGCCTGAAAAATTTCTGAAAAAATAACCTTGTTTTTTTTTTGAAAGGCTGTAAATAGACTTGATTTTATTTCTATAAGGCAGCCTGTCTTTCTGTGCCGCCTCAAAAGACCATTTTTTGAAGGGAGGGAGCACATCATGCGGGAATGTTCTTCTGCGGCCCTTGATGATAAAACAGTTTTTGATAGTAGTGACATGGAAACTGCCCGCCCGTGGCCTGTTCTTGCAGATACTTCACAGAAGTGTGTAACCCTGGATCATTTCATAGAGGTGGATGGTCAACAGTTCGCCGGCCAACACTTCATAGCCGATTTCTGGGAAGCGGACCGTATAGACGATCTTGAATATATGGAAGAGGCGTTGCGCCAGGCTGTTGACGCTGCCGGTGCCACGTTACTACATATTCACCTACACCACTTCAGCCAGGGCGGCGGTATATCAGGGGTGGCGGTGCTTGCGGAATCTCACATAAGCGTACATACATGGCCTGAACGTGGTTTTGCAGCCTTTGACATATTTATGTGCGGAAAATGCATTCCGGAAAAGGGGCTTGAGGTGCTGGAGAGGGCGTTCTCTCCAGGCCGCGTGGATATAAAAATCTATATAAGGGGCAGGGTGAATCAGCATGATGACATTCAGAGAAAAGCTGTTTAAGCATGTCTATGCCCAGGAATTTTCCGTGAGCAGGGTGCTTTACCAGCAGGAAACCGGGCACCATAGCCTCATTATCTTTGAGAACGAACTCTTCGGCCATGTCATGGCCCTTGACGGTATCATCCAGACCACTGAAAGGGACGAGTTCATCTACCATGAGACCCTGGCCCATGTACCCCTTTTTGCCCTTGGCAGCGCTGAAAGCGTGCTGGTTGTCGGCGGGGGCGATGGTGGCATACTTAGGGAAGTGGTGAAGCATCGGGAGGTTAGGCGGATCGTCCAGGTTGAGATTGATTCGGCAGTGATAGAGATGAGCAAACAGTATCTGCCCAACCATTCGGCAGGGGCGTTTGATGATCCGCGTCTGGAAATAGTGATAGACGATGGGCTGAGGTTTGTACGCCAGACTGAAGAGCGCTTTGATGTTATCATATCCGATTCCACTGATCCGGAGGGGCCAGGAGAGGCCCTCTTTACCGCTGAGTTTTATCAGGGATGTCACAGGTGCCTCAGGGATGGAGGGGTGCTGGTAACCCAGAATGGCGTCTGTTTCCTCCAGCTTGAGGAGGTCAGGGCTACGGCAGCCCATCTGAAAAACTATTTCAGGGATTATCATTTTTTCAGTGCCGCTGTCCCGACCTATGTGGGCGGTATCATGGCCTTTGGGTGGGCTACGGATGATGCCGTACTGAGAGATGTGTCTCCTGATGTGATTGCTGAACGTTATGAGCAAAGCGGTATAAAGACAAAGTATTACAATCCGGCCATTCACCATGCTTCTTTTGCGCTTCCTCAGTATGTCATAGACGCAGTGGATGGATTGAGGAACAGATAGTGTTCTGCTTAGAGGTTAGAGCGCCTGCAGGGCGGATTGCAGGGTATTGTTATGAAAAAGCTTTTACACATAGAGGCTTATTCACGTAAAAGAGCAGGTTCCTGTCATTGTTTTGAGGAACTGGCGCGTACACACGGAACACCTCTGCTTCTTGTGGACTGCACTGTAATAGAGAGACAGTACAGGGAACTATGCAGGGCGCTTCCGGGTGTGGAGTTTTTCTATGCTATCAAGACCCTGCCCCAGCATGATGTCATCAGGACGCTTTATGCTGCGGGATGTGGGTTTGATGTGGCAAGTAGCGGAGAGATTGATCTGGTAGAGAGGTGCGGAGTTCCTGCAACACGCTGTATCCATACACATCCCATAAAACGGCCTGAAGACATAGACAGGGGCCTGAGGTTTGGATGTAACACATTTGTGGTTGATAATTCCGCAGAGATTGAGAAGTTCAGGGCCTGCAGGGACAGAGCGGAACTGCTGTTGCGGGTGGGATTCAGGAGTCTTGACGCAGTAGTTGACCTTGCGCGCAAGTATGGCTGTCCTGTTGAGGACGTGCCGGTACTCCTGAAGCAGGCTGCCTCTGCGGGTATAAAGATAAAAGGCCTGTCCTTTCATGTGGGGTCCCAGGCACTTAACTCCCATGCCCATGTTGAAGCGGTAAAGGCGTCTGCCCGTATAATACGGGAGTGCGCGGAAAGTGGTCTTGCCAGGCTGGATATCCTGGATATCGGTGGCGGATTTCCTGCTCCCTATGCCCCGGATATCCCTGATATCGACGAATTTTGCGCCCCGCTGCAGGAGGCACTGAGGCTCCTGCCCCAGGATGTCACTGTAATAGCAGAGCCTGGTCGCTATATCGCAGCCCCTGCGGTAACAGCCATCTCCTCGGTCATTGGCAAGGCCCGGCGCGGTGACTCCATTTGGTACTATCTCGACGACGGGGTGTACGGTTCTTACAGTGGCCGTATCTATGACAGCGCTTCATATCCCCTTGAGGTGATGAGACATGGGGGAGAACTGCGAAAGAGTGTGCTTGCAGGTCCTACATGTGACAGTATTGATGTAATAGCTGAAGATCTTATGCTGCCTGAGCTTGAGATAGGTGATTTGGTAATAGGACATCTCATGGGGGCGTATACCATTGCCACAGCCACTGACTTCAACCTGTTTCCTCGCCCCAAGGTGGTGGTGACAGGAAACAGATGTCCCAACGTCTGGCTGAAAGGGATGGCTGGGCAGTGCCTGTGATTTGCCTTTCTCATCTGACGCTCTGTGGTGTACTGCAGGCTGCATATCAACTTTCCTGTGATGCCTTCAGCGCCTGAATCCTGTCCCTGAGTTCTGCGGCAAGCTCAAACTCCAGCAGTTTTGCCGCAGCCTTCATCTCTTTTTCCATGCGCCTGATCTCTGCGTCTATGTCTTTTACCTGCTTGCGCTTGCCGTAGAGGGTCTGGCTTTCGGCCACCACGGCAGCAAGGCTCTGCTCCCTGTCATAGATGGTTGAGAGCCTGTCCTCCACACTCTTTACGACTGTCTCAGGGGTGATACCATGCTCTTCATTATACTGGAGCTGCCTCTGCCTGCGACGCCTGGTCTCTGCTATTGCCCGTTTCATGGAGCCTGTAACCGTGTCAGCATAGAGTATTACCAGTCCCCGGGCATTTCGCGCCGCCCTTCCTGCCGTCTGTATCAGGGAACGTTCAGAGCGAAGAAATCCCTCCTTGTCTGCGTCGAGAACTGCCACGAGGGATACCTCCGGCATGTCAAGGCCTTCCCGAAGCAGGTTGATACCCACAAGCACGTCGAAGTCTCCACGCCTGAGACCCTGTATCAACTGGCTCCTCTCAACTGTCTTTATGTCAGAGTGCAGGTATTCCACCCTGACACCTACAGATGCGTAGAAGTCTGTTAGGTCTTCTGCCATGCGTTTTGTGAGTGTTGTTACCAGTACACGCTGGTTCTGTTTCACCCGTTTCCTGATCTCTTTGAGCAGGTCGTCCACCTGTGTGGTGGCAGGCCGTACCTCCATTACCGGGTCTGTCAGACCGGTTGGCCTTATCACCTGCTCAACCACTGCATCGCCGGCAGCCTCAAGTTCCCATGGTCCTGGTGTGGCGCTTATGTATATGGCCTGGCCTATGGCTGCCTGAAACTCGTCGAAGCGCAGCGGCCGGTTGTCAAGAGCAGAGGGCAGGCGAAAGCCAAACTCCACCAGCGTCTCCTTTCGTGAACGGTCTCCTGCGTACATGCCCCCTATCTGCGGAACAGTGATATGGCTTTCGTCGATGAATACCAGGAAGTCATCAGGAAAGTAGTCGAGAAGTACAGGCGGCGGGGCGCCAGGAGGACGGCCTGTGAGGTGTCGCGCATAGTTCTCAATACCGTGACAGTAACCAAGCTCCTGAAGCATTTCAATGTCAAGGTTGGTGCGCTGTTCAAGGCGCTGGGCCTCTACAAGGCGGTTTTGAGATTCAAAAAACAGCAGCCTTTCGTCAAGTTCCTGTTTGATGTCGATTATGGCCCTTTCGAGTGTGCGCTCATTGGTCACATAGTGGCTGGACGGAAATATGATTGCATCTGATACCTGCGCAAATCCCTTTCCTGTTACAGGGTCAATGATGGATATGTTTTCGATTTCGTCACCAAAGAGTTCCACGCGTATCGCCTGCTTCTCCTCATAGGCAGGAAATATCTCCACTATGTCTCCGCGGACCCTGAACGTACCCCTGTAGAAATCCACGTCGCTTCGTTCATAGAGCATGGCCACAAGCCTTGAAAGTATATCATCCCTTGATATCTCGTCGCCCTGGCGCAGATAGAGCTGCATCTGTTCATAGGACTCTGGTGAACCGAGTCCATAGATACATGAGACACTTGAGACAATGATGACATCCCTGCGGGTCAGCAGTGAGTGGGTGGCAGAGTGGCGCATACGGTCGATAAAGTCATTTATGGATGAGTCCTTCTCTATGTATGTATCTGACGCCGGGATGTAGGCCTCTGGCTGATAGTAGTCATAGTAACTTACAAAGTACTCCACGGCGTTTTCCGGAAACAGTGCCTTGAACTCGCCAAACAGTTGGGCTGCGAGTGTCTTGTTTGGGGCCATGACCAGAGCGGGCCGCTGGAGCCTGGCTATTACGTTTGCCATGGTGAATGTCTTGCCAGATCCGGTTACGCCAAGAAGCACCTGGTGGGCAAGGCCGTTTTTTATGCCTGATACCAGGGCATCTATGGCTGCTGGCTGGTCACCTGCCGGTTTGAACGGGGAATGGAGTTTGAACGGGCGGTCAATCATGGGGCTGCGGTTATGATGACATATATAAACCTTCACTTATAAAGAGCTGCGTTGTATATAATCTGAATCTCTATATAACACGGCAAGCCGGATTTTGTCAGACCGGAATTGAGCGGTCAGATATTCCGTAACTGTTCCCAGGGCTCTTTGCGGGTATATGTTACAGGACACCTTTAAGGCAGATGGTGCTTTTTATCATGCTTTTAAAGCTCATCAGTTGCAACGGTTGGGCAATGATATATTGGCTCGCGGTCAAAACCATGAGAAAAAACACCATCTGCCTTTGCCAATTGCCTCTGAATTTCAGGTGCCGTGTAGTTATGTTGCGGGTATTATCGTACACTGTCTGAAATGTATCTGCTTACAGGGTGCTACAGATACAAGGCAGAGGGTGCACAGGTGTACTTCAAGTATCCTACAGGCAAGGCGAAGATTCCGAGGCAGTAGATGTGGTATCCTGGGAGCAGATACGATATTTCCATGAACAGTCCTGCTACAGGACGCCTTTGCCAATTGCCTCTGCATTCGGGTGTCGTGTAGCTATGATAGCGTAATGAACAGTAATGAAAAGAGGGCTTGCAGCCAGGCTGAGTTATGAAAAAGAGTGATAAGACACCGGTAGCGTCAAATTTTATTCGGAATATAATCATCGAGGACCTGAAGGCCAACAAAAATGATGGCAAGGTGATAACACGTTTCCCCCCTGAACCAAATGGCTATCTGCACATCGGTCACGCCAAGTCAATAGTGCTTAACTTCGGTCTTGCCAGGGAGTTCAACGGCAGGTGCCACCTGCGTTTTGACGATACAAATCCAGCCAAGGAAGATGTGGAGTATATCGAATCAATCAAGGAAGATGTGCGCTGGCTGGGTTATGACTGGGGTGAGCACCTCTACTATGCGTCAGACTACTTTGAAAGGCTTTACGAGTATGCGGAGGAGTTGATACGCAGGGGCAAGGCGTTCGTGTGCGATCTCAGTGCGGAGGAGATACGTAAATACAGGGGTACTCTCACAGAGCCAGGACGGGAAAGTCCATACAGGAACAGGAGTGTCCAGGAAAATCTGGACCTGTTCAGACGCATGAGGGCAGGGGAGTTTCCTGACGGTTCCCGGGTGCTAAGGGCAAAGATCGATATGTCATCAGGGAACCTGAATATGAGGGACCCTGTTATCTACCGCATCATGCACATGACGCACCATCGGACAGGCGACAAGTGGTGCATCTATCCGATGTATGACTATACCCACTGCCTGTCTGATTCTATTGAGGGCATCACCCACTCCATCTGCACCCTTGAGTTCGAGGACCACAGGCCGCTCTACGACTGGGTACTGGACCAGTTGCCCGTGCCATGCCACCCCCAGCAGATTGAGTTCGCTCGCCTAAATCTCACCTATACCATCATGAGCAAGCGAAAGCTCATGAAGCTGGTTGAAAACGGGGATGTGGCCGGTTGGGATGATCCGCGCATGCCCACCATATCCGGCATGAGGAGGCGGGGTTATCCGCCTGCAGCCATCAGGGCGTTCTGTGAGAAGATAGGTGTTGCCAAACGTGACAGCGTGGTTGACATAAGCCTGCTGGAGTACTGCGTTAGGGATGAACTCAACCGTACGGCGGACAGGGTTATGGGGGTTCTGAATCCTCTGAAACTTGTCATTGAGAACTATCCGGAGGGACAGAGTGAGGAACTTGAAGCAATAAATAATCCTGAAGACCCAGGCGCCGGCACCAGGATGGTGCCTTTTTCGAGAGAGCTGTACATAGAGCGTGAGGACTTTATGGAGGATCCTCCAAAGAAATTTTTCCGGCTCGCACCAGGCAGGGAGGTGCGTCTCAGATACGCCTATTTTGTCACCTGTACAGGTTTCAAGAAGGATGATAATGGTGAGATAACAGAGGTAACCTGCACCTATGACCCTGCCACAAAGGGAGGAGACTCGCCTGATGGCAGAAAGGTAAGGGGTACCATACATTGGGTATCTGCTCCTCATGCCTTCAGGGCAAAGGTGAGGCTGTTCGACAGGCTCTTCTCGGTCCCGGCACCGGAGCGTGAGTGTGAATCTGGGGATTTCAGGCAGTTTCTAAATCCTGAATCCCTCACTGTACTTGAGAATTGCATGCTTGAGCCAGGTCTCAGGGATGTGGAGCCGGGATACACCTGCCAGTTTGAGCGCAGAGGTTACTTCGTGGCTGACATGAAGGACTCTGAACCTGGCCATCCTGTATTCAATCGTATTGTTTCTCTCAGGGATTCCTGGGCACGTATCGAGAAGCAGAGACAGCAGGAAGAGGCCAGGAAACAGCAACAGAAGAACAGAAAGAAGAGAAAAAGAGGAAAACAGAAAAATGTCTGAAGTTAGGTTGAGATTCCCCCCAAGCCCCACGGGGTATCTCCATATCGGCGGGGCAAGGACAGCCATATACAACTGGCTCTATGCCAGAAAGCACAATGGCAAGCTGATACTGCGTATCGAGGATACTGATGCGGAACGTTCTACTGAAGAGTCCATAAAGGGCATAATAGATGGCCTGGAGTGGCTGGGTATCGACTGGGATGAAGGCCCATACTTCCAGACCCAGTTTGCCGACCAGCATGTGGCTGCCGCCCAGCGGCTCCTTGATGAGGGCAAGGCGTACAAGTGCTTCTGTACCAAGGAGGAGCTTGATGCAAAACGGGAGGCTGCACTCAAGGCCAAACAGGATATCAAGTATGATGGTACATGCCGCAACCTCACGCCTGAGCAGGTGGCGGAGAAGGAGGCGGCAGGTCTGCCTTATGTGATCCGGTTCAGGACTCCGCAGCGTGAGGGTACCATAGGTTATGATGACAAGGTGCTTGGGCGCATAGAAAAACCCTGGAGCGCCATGGAGGATTTTGTCATAGTGCGTTCTAACGGGAAGCCGCTGTACCTGCTGTGTAACGTGGTTGATGATATCCGTGACCGCATAACCCACATAATCCGCGGGCAGGATCACATGACCAATACCATACGGCAGTTGCTGCTCTACGAGGCGCTTGGAGCAGAGGCGCCGGTATTTGCCCATATGCCCCTGACCCTTGATCTCAAGAAGGCAAAGATATCCAAGCGGAGCCACGGTGAGATTGTTGCTGTACAGTTCTACAGGGATCACGGTTTTATCCCCTGGGCCCTGGTAAACTTCCTGGTGCTGCTCGGCTGGTCGCCAGGCACGGACCAGGAGATATTCAGCAAGGATGAACTGATACAGGCATTTGAGATAGAGCGTATAAACAAGTCAAACTCCATCTTCAACTATCGCAAGGGTGATCCCAAGTTCTTTACTGACCCAAAGGCCATAAATATCAATGCCCACTATCTGCGTACCATGCCCATTGAGGAGATAGCGGACATGGCAAGGCCCTTTTTTGAAAGGGCTGGTATATGGGATCCGGCATTTGAGGGCGCAAGGAGGGAGTGGTTCCTCAAGGTCCTTGACATGACCAGGGCACGTTTCCATACACTTCTGGATTTTACCACTGAAGGCAGGGCGTGGTTTGCAGATGATTATGAGTATGACCCAAAGGCCCTGAGAAAAAACGTGTACAAACACCCGGGTCTGAAAGAGTGGCTGCCGAAACTCGCCGATGTGCTGGAGGAAGTGGAGCCATGGAGCGCCGAGAATCTCGAGCAGGTGCTTCGGGATTATGCCCAGTCCCTGGAACAGAAACCAGGAGTTATCATAAACGCTACACGGGCCGTGATCACCGGACAGATCAAGGGGCCGAGCATGTTCGAGGTGCTTGAGGTGCTTGGAAAGGATCTGTGTGTGCAACGTCTAAGGGAGAAGACTCCTGAGGTCTTTGCCATGCAGGAACAGCAGGGGTGATACCATTGGGCGCTGCGCAGTGCAGGGCGGCAGTGATGTCCCATTGCCGCCCCCAGCAGCCCGGCCTATACCTCCATGCCGGTGATGCCAAGTTCCTGGAGCGCCCGTTCGTTCCGTGACCAGTTCTTCATCACCTTGACCCACAGGTCGAGATAGACCTTCTGCCCCCACAGGTTTTCGAGTTCCTCTCGTGCCATGCGGCCGGCCTTCTTGATGAATTTTCCGTTTTTCCCGATGATTATCCTCTTTTGTGAGGGGCGTTCCACATATATGGTGGCATGTATCGTAAGGGGTTTCCTTCCCTCAGGCTCCTCGATGCTATCCACCTTCACAGTGGTTGAATAGGGTATCTCCTTTTCTGCCAGCAGGAATATCTTTTCCCTGATCAGCTCAGAGATCATCATGTCCTCAGGTTGGTCAGTGATAACCGTGCTGTCATAGTACTGGGGACCTTCAGGCAGTTTGGTGAGTATCTCGTCGAGAAGCAGGTCAATGCCATCTATATACTTGGCAGAGATGGGCACAATCACGTCAAACGGATAGTGTTCTTTGAACTCTGCCATCATGGGGAGCAGGTTCTCTCTGGCGATGAGGTCAATCTTGTTAAGCACCAGGATTACGGGCTTCCTGACCTTGTCTAAGAGATCGAGGACACGAAATTCGGCTGCCCTGTTCCTGCGCGTGACATCGACCACGAAGAGTACGAGGTCCACTCCATCAAGGGCCTGGGTGGCGGCGCGTACTATCACCCTGTTGAGCAATCCCTTGGATGCATGAATCCCCGGCGTGTCGATAAACACTGCCTGAAAATTTTCACCTGTAAGGATCCCTTTGATCTGATGGCGCGTTGTCTGGGGTTTGGGGGTGGTAATCGCCACCTTTTCCCCAAGGATAGAATTTAAAAGTGTGGATTTGCCGGCATTGGGTGCGCCGACTATTGCTATAAAACCCGACTTGAATAGCTTTCTGGCCCCACCGGGGTCACTGTCAATGTCCATTTACTCCTTCACCTGTTCAAGAATTTCAAGGGCCCTGCGGGCCGCCTGTTGTTCAGCCTCCTTCTTGCTGCTGCCAGTGCCACGACTGACTACACTTTCATCAATGGATAGTGAGACATCGTAGGTCCTGCAGTGGTCCGGGCCGCTTATATTTTCTACACTGTATACAGGTACGGTGTGAAGACGGCCCTGTACAAGCTCCTGAAGCCTGCTCTTGTAGTCTTTCCCAAGGGCGTCCGGTGCATCCTTTACAAGAGGCCCCAGAATGCCCTGTACGAATGAGAATGCCTCATCAATCCCCCCATCGAGGTAGATGGCCCCTATTACTGCCTCGAGTGCGTCTGAGAGAAGGGAGGGCTTGCTGCTTCCTCCGCTGTTTCTCTCTCCCCTTCCGAGACGAAGGAAGGCACCTATGCCGAGCTTTACGGCCTGGGCCGCAAGCTGGGCCTCATTCACCAGATAGGCCCTCATTCTGGTCATGTCTCCCTCGGAATGCTTGTCTGCATGGGTACGGTAGATCAGGTCACTGGTGACGAGTTCAAGTACCGCATCTCCGAGAAACTCCAGCCGTTCATTGTCAGGGGTGCCCTGACCCTGCTCCACGGCCCAGGATTTGTGGGTGAGTGCCTGGGCAAGCATGGCCCTGTCCCTGAAACTGTAACCAAGGGCCTGTTCAAACTGTGAGAGCGCCTCTCTCTCTTCCTGATTGTTTTCAGACATGTCCCGTTCCAGAGATTGAGAAATGCAATATAACCATGTAATCCTTGTGGTTACAGCCTCTATTTTTCATACCAGATATTTTCTAATCACCTCTCCCATTACCGAATAGCACCTGGGGGCGCGTTGCAGGTGATATCGGTGCAGCGCAGCGAGCAGTTGCCACGCCTCGTTCATGGCACCCTTTCCCATTTTCAGCCGTGATATTGCAGATAGTCCTGTCCTGTCCATAAATGCAAGAGACCTCAATGTTCCGGCTGAAACCGTCTCCGTTGTATTGCTGTCAGTATGGCATTTGGTGCAAAGGCACCCTCCTGTCTTCATGCTGAAGTTTATCCTGGTGCCCTGGGGAGGGGTGCCGCACTTGACGCATCTGGTCCACTCCTGCCTGTAGCCTGCCATGGAGAGCAGCCGTGTCTTGAAGACCAGTGTGCACATTAGATTAGAAGAGCCTGTGCATGTCTCCTTCAGAAACCATTTTAGGAGTTCAAAGATGTCTTCATGCGGATCTTCCTCCTGCACCCATAAGTCAGTAAGCTCGCAACAGAGCGAGGCCAGCATGAAATTGTCCACAGAGGCCCTGATCGCTGGATAGCTTTCTATGATTTCAGCGCTGTCCAATCTGTATAGGTGGCCAGGGGTTCGAGGAGGCATTACCTTTATACCTGTCAGTGTGCACGGTTCAAGGGCGTTTAAAAATCTTTTTTTGCTCCTTCGAGCCCCTTTGGCCACGGCCCTTATCTTGCCATGCTGGCTGGTAACAAAGGTCATGAGCCTGTCTGACTCTCCCATATCCCTGCCTGCCACCACAATGGCAGAATCGTCAATAAGTTCCATGGACAAGCTCCCGAACCTTATGAAGTGGCATTACAAGAGTGGTATGGCGTGTTATTCGCCTCCACTGTCTTCGGGGCCGTGATCCGTGATGTGTTTTGGCAGGGTGCTTTCATGGACTGCACCGGTCCCTTGCTGACTGTTGGTGTTGTCATCAGGGCGGGACACGGGATAGGTGACATGGCCCATGTCCTGCGATTTGTTCTGGCCCTGTACGGATACACCTACAGTTTTGTTTATGGGGTTGGACTCACCCAGTTCAAGCCTTATGACCTTTGCCTTTTCCTTGGCACCTGAAAATATGTCTGTCAGGGATATGCCGCTTTTAAGAAAGAACCAGTAACCTGCAGCAGCAAGGGCAAATAGTACCACAACAGTTATGATGACACCTATTACATTACTGTGCGGGTTCATATCTGAACAGTTGTAAAGGCTGCCGGTTTCTGCGGCCTCTTTTTCCTGAAGGGCCTTCAGCTCTTCCTCATACCTAAGGATCACCTCGTCGGGGTTGAGACCAATGAATTCTGCGTAACTCTTGATGAATCCCCTGACAAATATCTCGGCAGGCATATCTTCAAGCCTGTCGCTTTCCAGCTCTTTCAGACGCTGCAGTGCTATCTTGGTCCCTTGAACCATCTCTTCAAGCGTTATCTGTCGAAGTTCACGTTCCCGCTTGAGATATTCTCCAATAGTTTCCTTTGGCATCTTTTCCGCCTCGTTATTCAAGGTTTTCATGGATGGGCAGGCATGCAACCCAACACATGACAAGCAGAGATGATATCAAAATGTTGGTAATATGGTGTTTTTGTCATGCCTTTAAAGCTTGTCAGTTGTGGACAATCATGAGTGATATATTTGTCCGCGGTCAAAACCATGGGAAAAAGCACCGTCCGCTTTGCCAATTGCTTCTGCACTTCATATGCAGTGTAGTATGATAAAGTGGCAAATTGCCCTGAAATACGATTTTTCGTCCTGTCTGCCACAAGTCACAATGCCATGCAATTGTCAGGCCATGTCTTGGTAAGTTTACAGCATGATCCTTATGGCAGATTTTGCTCTGAGGTCATTGAGCCATTCCTGAAATCTTTCTTCAAGTTTTTGGTTATAGAGTTTTTTCCTTATCTCTTCCTTTTCCAGGTCAGGGATATCCACATCCTGTGCGTTGCTTATGCCATCGAGCTTGAATATCTGATATCCGTTGGGCATGTCGATGACCTTGGAGAACTCCCCGGGCTTGAGCTTGAGTATGATTTTTCTTATGAAGGGGTCCATCTCGTCAGCGCTGAACTTTCCCAGCTTGCCACCGTCAGAGGCGGAGGACAGGGATGAATACTCTGCTGCAATCTTCGCAAATGAGGCACCGTCACGCAGCTTCTTGTACGCCTCTATGGCCTTTTTTTCTGCTGCGGCCTTTGCCGCCGGATCTTCAGGGTCCTCAGGAGCAATGTTTATCATGCTCAATTCATAGTACGGCCCTCCATAGGCCGCCCCTCCCATACTGTTGACATAGTAGTTTGTGATATCATCGTCAGTTACCACGATCTTGGATTTTACCTCTGACTGGATGAGGCGTGTGCGTTCTATCTGACGTTTTATCTGTTTCTTGTAACGTTCCAAGGAATATCCCTGTCCTTTCAGTTTCTCTATGAATTCATCCCTGGTGATACCGTTCTGAGCACAGATACTCTGTATGGCCTGTTCGACCTCCTGGTCACTGGCAGTGAGTCCGTTTTTTTCTATTTCTTCCTGGACAAGCACATCGTCAACGAGCTGTGGAAGTACCTGCGCCATTATCTGCTGCTCTCTTTTTTGCTTTTCCTCTTCTGACATGTCAGAGGAGATGTACTGGTTGAACAGGGGTTCTGCCTTTTTCTTTAGCTCGGACAGGGTGATAACCTTGTCGTTTACCACGGCTACGATCCTGTCCACGATTACGGCATTGGATCTTATGGGGAGGCCAAACAGCATCACAATGAATATAACAAGGGATAAGGACAGATCTATGTGTGTGTTTCCTTTTGTTTTCATTGAGTTTCCTTGATATTGTGCTGGAAGTTAACCAGGCACATGTCTCATTCCGTTTGTATGTAAGTCATATTAAAGGACATCTATACGGCAGACGGTGTCTTTTTATCGTGTTTCTAAAAGTTCATCAGTTGCTAATGATTTGGGCCAGAACCATGAGGAAAAGTACCATCAGCCTTTGTCAATTACTTCTGCCTTTTCAGATGTCCTGTAGATATGATACGTGATTACAGGGTAGTAGATACAAATTGTGGCAGATACGAAGTGAAACCATGCAGAAATACCCCCTAATTTTTAGCCGTTTCAACCACTGTCCGCAAGCATCTTTTTATGTTTTCAATCATTTCTGCAGGGTTGCCCCATGATTTGAGTTCGATCACCAGCCTGCTGTCAGGCAGAAATGACCATTTTTTTCTTGATGCCGCCTCCTGAACTATGCTGTCAGGTGATGGAGGGCCATCCTGATGGAATGTCAATATCATGCGTTCTGTTCCCTTGGTTGTGCCAGTGTCAAGGCGAATGACATTGATGAAGCGGAGAAGCTCCTTTATTTCCATTATTTCAAGCAGGTTTACCACCTCAGGAGGGAATTGACCAAATCTGTCAATAAGCTCTTCTCTCATGTCGGACCGTTCCTCAGGCCCTCTTGCCCTGCTGATCCTCCTGTACACCTCCAGCCTCTGGCCAGGATCAGGGATGTACTCCTCTGGTATATAGGCTGGAATCCGCAGGTTGACCTCAGGATCTATTTCTTCCTGGACCGGTACTCCCTTGAGTTCTTCCACTGCCTTCTGAAGCAGGTCGAGATACATGTCATAGCCTACATCTGCAATCTGGCCTGACTGGGATACGCCAAGAATGTTTCCTGCTCCCCTTATCTGCAGGTCCTGCATGGCAAGCCGGAATCCCCCGCCTGCGTTTGAAAATTCCATTATTGCCCTAAGCCTCTTGGCAGAGTCTCCGCTCAGGTCCTCTATGGAGTTTACAAGCAGATAGGCATATGCCTGCTCGTTTCCCCTGCCCACCCTGCCTCTGAGCTGGTACATGTCCGCAAGGCCCAGCCTGTCGGCCCTGTTGATGATCATGGTGTTGGCCGCAGGTATGTCAATGCCAGATTCGATTATTGTGGTGCATACGAGGCAGTCCACCTCACCCCGTACAAAGTCTATCATTACTTTCTCGAGTTCGGCAGGGCCCATCTTGCCGTGGGCAACCGATATCCTGGCCTGCGGGCATAGCCTTCGCAGGTGGTCCGCTATGGTATGAATGCCCTTGACGCGGTTGTGGACAAAGAAGACCTGGCCGCCCCTGTCCATCTCGTTTTCAATGGCTGTTTTGATGAGGGTGTTCTCATACTCGGCAAGATATGTCTTTACTGGCATGCGGTCTGCCGGAGGGGTGTTGATGGTTGACAGGTCCCTGATGCCGAGCATGGAGAGCTGGAGTGTTCGTGGTATGGGGGTGGCAGTGAGGGACAGGCTGTCCATGTTCTGCCTGAGGTTCTTGAGTTTTTCCTTGTGCTTGACACCAAATCTGTGCTCTTCGTCCACTATCAGGAGACCGATATTCTTGAACTGTACGTCTGACTGTAACAGGCGGTGTGTGCCTATGAGGATATCCACCTCTCCCCTGCGTACCTTTTCCAGTATCTCCCTCTGTTCACCTCTGGACTTGAGCCGGCTCAGGGCCGCAACCTCCACGGGGAATCGTTTGAAGCGCCTGCGAAATGTCCGTTCGTGCTGTTCTGCGAGCAGGGTGGTAGGCACCAGCACTGCCACCTGGAAGCCGTCTTCAACAGCCTTGAAGGCGGCACGCATGGCCACCTCTGTCTTTCCGTATCCCACATCACCGCACAGCAGCCTGTCCATGGGGCTCTGAGCCTGCATGTCTTCCAGTATTTCCTGTATGGCAGCAGCCTGGTCCCTGGTCTCGTCAAAGGGGAATTCTGCCTCGAACTGTCTGAACATCTGGCCGGGAGGCGAGAAGGCAATCCCCTGTCTCACCTTTCTTGCCGCGTACAGTTCCACAAGGTCGTGGGCAATACGTGCAATGGATTTTTTGACTTTTAGCTGTCTAAGCTGCCAGGTGGAGCCGCCAAGTTTGTCAATGCGCGGCTGTCTGCCTTCAACCCCGGTGTACCTCTGGATGAGTGATAGACGATCTACCGGGAGGTACAGTTTGTCCCCCTTCTGATACTCAAGTATGAGAAATTCGCCTGGAGCACCGCCTGCCTCCATGCGCACCATGCCCTGGTAGAGTCCTATGCCATGGTCCAGATGCACTACAGGCTGGCCAGGTTTCAGGTCTTCAAAGCTGACCTGATCCCTTATGCGCCTTGTCTTCCTGCGGCGTGCCTTGCGGGCCATTGTGCCCAGCAGCTCCTCCTCTGTTACGATGATGAGCGCTTTTTCTGCAAGACAGAATCCGCTGGATATGCTTGACGAAAAGATATATATCCCAGGTTCAGAAGGGTCTGTTTCAAGATGTTCCTGGCCTGCCTCTGTCTGGTCAGGGTGGAGCAGGGAGACAGGAATTTCAGGCAGGTATTCTGCCATCATGTCAATCATCCTTCTCCTATGGCGTGTGCCAG
This sequence comes from uncultured Desulfobacterales bacterium, assembly GCA_964638145.1. Classification (GTDB taxonomy): domain Bacteria; phylum Desulfobacterota; class Dissulfuribacteria; order Dissulfuribacterales; family QOAL01; genus S144-17. Next base: position 244,033 of record CAZXAK010000045.1, read on the forward strand.
GGCATATCAGACAGACTGCGTATCCTTGGGCCTGCCACTGTGCAAGCCGTTCAAACGATGGCCCCAGAATCCCTTCGCCCTTTGTGAGCCTTGTGCTCAGGACAGGTAGGTCAGGGGGGGGACACTCAAGGTTTAAATGCTCCACTTCTCTGTGTGGTGCAGGAAACAGCCTGGATCCTGTATCATGCAGGGGGATAAAGTCTGTAAGGTACCATTTCCGCAGGTCTTGCAGCCCTGAGAATATTTTTTCAGGTGGCTGTATCAGCTCTTCTATCTCGCAGAGCACAAGTGAAGATTCCCTTGCAGATGACCATGCCTCACATGCCCTGTCATAATATTCAGATAGGTAGGACTTGAGCTTTTCAGGTTGAGACACCACGAGCACCATGTTTTCTGGCAAATAATCCAAGAGTGTTGCCGGGGTGTTGTAAAACAGTGGATATAGGGCCCGATGTGCCTCTGCAATGCGTCGTTGGGAGAGCCGGTTTATGAGGGTGTGAATACGTTTGGCTGACCAGTCATAGTGGTGCGCCGCGTCTATGACCCTGCGGGACGCCCTTTCTACCAGCTCTTCTATCCAGAGCAGCTCAGTGGCCGGCAGGATTACAAGTTCATCTGTGGATCCGGCAGACCTCTGGGTAAGAGGATGAAAGAACCTGATCTCTTCCACCATATCCCCAAAGAGGTCGAGTCTGACCGCCTTGTCTACACCAGGAGGAAAGAAGTCTACAAGACCACCACGAACACAGAATTCCCCAGGGCCCTGTACAATGGAGACATGTTCATAACCGCTGTCTACAAACCACTGAAGCAGTCTCTCCCTGTCGATCTCCTCACCTGCCATCACATACTCTACATTCTCTGTGAGTATGGCAGGAGGTATGACAGGTTCGAGCAGCGTGGCAGCGTCTGTCACCACTATGAACGGGGCAGATGCTTCGGACAGGCTGTAAAGTGCTGCTATGCGTTGGCAGGTGGTCTGGGATGATGGTGCCACAGGCAGGAATGGCAGGGTGTCATACATGGGGAGGTGTATAACACGGTGAGGCAGGAAAAAGCTTAGATCAGAGGCAACCCTCTCCGCCTCTTTACCATCCATTGTTATCCATAGCAGGGGCTGTGAATGTGCCTTCGTGTAGCGGGCAGCAAGCCACTGCGGTCCTGCGCCTGACATTCCTGATATTACAAGATCTTTCCAATCGTTCCTGTTCAGTATGGCTGGCAACAGGGCCTTGGCATTGTTGTCAGTTCTGGTATGGCTCATATGGGTGTATATTGACGTGTGACGATGCCCTGGGGGTTACAGGCAGATGGATGAAAATGGGTATGCAGTTTCACGCGTGTCGGGAATCATACGGGCAGGCTTGCAGATATGGATGGACAAAGTTGATGGATCACTCCATGAATCAGTTATTTTTAATTAATCAGCCACAGACCATAATACCATACTACACGTCACCTATACGGCGGATGGTACTTTTTATCATGCTTTTAAAGCTCATCAGTTGCAATGACTTGATGATGATATATTTGCTCGCGGTCAAAACCATGAGAAAAAGCACCATCCGCCTTTGCCAATTGCTTCTGCATTTCAGGTGT
>CAZXAK010000046.1:0-5229 GCA_964638145.1 uncultured Desulfobacterales bacterium
TACTCCCACTGGGCCTCGGTGGGAAGCTGGTAAACATCCTTGCCTGCCTCCCTGTTGAGCCTCTCTATAAACTCCATGGCATCATGCCAGCTCACTTCCTCTACCGGCCTGTCTGACCCCTTGAAACGACTCGGATTGTCCGCCATCACTGGCGCGTACTGGGGCTGGGGTACAGGGTACTTCCCCAGGTAGAAGGGACGGGTGATGTAAACACGGTGCAGGGGATGTTCTCTATTCCACCCAACTCCATCAGGGCTTCCCATCATGAAACTCCCTGGCCTGATCTTTACCATCTCAAGGACAACACCTCCTGGAAGCTTGAGATGAAACTCCGGAAAACGCGGCGCTATTTCACTCATAACACCTCCAAAGACATTAAATGCCTTATCTTAAAATCCCTTCATGCCCCCGACAGGTAAGCAAAGCCCCAGACACAGTAAATGTGGCGTCCTGTGAACAGATACAAAAAAGCCTGTGTCTGTATGGACCTGTGGCCAATCATCAAATATTGGCCCTACAGTGAATATGAAAACCGCGTCCGCTCCACGGCGCTGGTCCACTCATAAGCAACTTCAAAACGGCGGCGCACCTCCTCCCTCTTGCACCCCAGCCGGGCAAGTACCTGGTCCACGCCACGGCTTGGTGACATCAGCATGGCATAAAAGAGGTGTTCCACGTCGATACCGGCCTTGCCACAGTCACCTGCTATTATGTGGGCGTCAGAAAGGATGAGCCTGTAATTGCGGGTCCGTGAAGGGGGGGGACCAGAAGGAGTAACTGCAGATGGTACAGGGTTGGTGCATGTACCAAGGTCAGAGCCATCAATGCCCAGCCTGCTCAGTATGGTGAGCGTACCTGGGTCATGGCTCTGAAGAATTGCGCTTGCCACATGTCTGGCCTCAAGCATTCCAGTCCCCTGCCTTAACGCCAGCTCCAAGGCAAGGCTAAGGATTGTGGATACGTGCGGGTTCATGGCAAACCGCAAAGGAGGCACAGTAGGACGTGCGGCAGCCATATCCACTGCAAACAGGAATCTTTCCTCCTGGAACATCTCCCTGGCTCTTGCCACGGCTTCTTCAAAGGACAGTCTTTTGCCCCATCGGTCTGTCACACCTGTGGGTTCAAGGAGCAGCAGATCTCCTGCCTGCATAGCTGTATTAAGCCTGTCATAGTCGGTGATGACCGGTTCGTAACGTTCTGTGGCCACCTTCCAGCAGCCAGTCAGCGCATGAAACACGGAGCCGTTCTCCATGACTACTATCACAAGGGGATGAAGCCTGAAATTTTCCAGACAGCCTGCGATGAGCAGGGCAATGTCAAGGCAGTTTCCCATGCCGGTCCTCTCACGCGGATTTGAGATAAGGTGATCCGGTATGCGGACAAACTGGCTTTCAGGGGTGTGAGAGGGAGCAGAATTGGTATAACTGATGGTATAGTCCCGGGACAGTGAGAGATAGACTGCCATCAGGAGTTCCCCGGCCTTCTCTGCTGCATCACTGCACTTTCTGACAAACCTGTTACCCGCATACCTCTGCTGCGCCATGACCGAAATGTTGCAAACAATCGGGTGCGCTGGCATTACAAAACTGGCAAGTGCCTTGCGGTAACCAGGCTGGGCCGACCATTCGTAAAGGCTAAGGACAGGAACCGTAACACTGGTCACCAGCCGGTTGTTAATCCTTATCTCCAGATCTTCAGAGGTCATGGCAGGAATGGAGCGCAACCGCTGGATATCAAGCTTCAGGCCGATATCCTTTAGCACCACCTGACCGGCAGGGTCTATAGCCGGCATGTGACGGGACAGTGGGGGGCCGTAACCGCGCAGGTGTAGAGATAACTGTGAAGGGGGCCAGAGATGCTTCCCTATGTTTCTTATGGTCAGGCAGGTAATGAGAGGGATGTTGCTGATAAAGGCGGAATATCCTGCAGGCAGGGTCTGTATCTCAATATCAAACTCGTTATGGACAGGGTCAGGGGCCTCAAGTATCCACGTGGTACTGCCAGTGGTCACCCTGTCTCCTATGCGGAGCTGTGCGGGACCGGCCTGTTGCTGGATGTCCCTGCCCTCCAGTATGGTGCTGTTCACACTGTCAAGGTCTTTTATCCACCACAAACCGTTTTTCAGATAGATATTGGCGTGCCTGCGACTTACCAGCATATCCGGTGAGAGGTCAACCGCAGGGTTCCAGGCCTGTGAGGGATCAGAACGTCCTATGAAAAATGAATCAGTGTCAATGGAGAACAGACGGTGGACTGCCGGGCCATCCACTACTCTCAACCTGGTCTGATGTTTCATGGCCGTCATGGAACACTCTCCTTCCAATGAGCAGTGTATATTCCCCCTGTGTTACATTTTCAAAATCTGCAAGAAGGTAGTCCGTTCCCTCCGGATGGCGGAACCGGCTCAGGCGGATCTTTCCGTCATGCCTTGGGACAAGCAGAGTTAGAGGTAAAAATGGTTTTTCTGAAATCGCCAACCTGACAGAGATCCTGTTGATCTGCGGATCAATAGTCATTCGCACATTCGTCTGCCCCTTTACAGTGACCCGCACGGGTTCATCCCCCCCTTCGCCCAACACCTGAAGAGGAGCTGATGCGTATTCCATTCTTGGCTGGATTGCGCATGGACCATCAGGGAATAACCATGCCAATCCATCACTGACCTTGCACCCCTGCTCTTTTACGACCAGGCTGACTGCAACATGGATACTGGATAAAAAATTATTGTACCAGTTTCGTAATCTCCTATTCAGATATTCACTGCCCTGTCCTGGGCATTCATCACATAAAAAATATTCCGACAAGGCGCTGTTCTCTCCCATCCAGGCTGCGATGGAATGCCACAGGGAATCAAAATGATCCTGAATGTAGTGAAAAATATTCATTCTCCTGGCGCATGCCTGACATTGGTCCATGTGCCTGTCTATGGCCATTGCATCTTGTTCATCAAGCTTGTCAGCGAGATAAAGAAGTATCTTTTGAGTAGCAATGTGCTCTTTCATGACTTTTTGTCATCCTTGCAGTATCTTGCTTTTGGTCTTGATATTGTACTATGGATGCCAGGCAACCGGGTTTCCGGAGCCAATCCCCAGGTACCACCGATATGCTTCACCGAAAAAATTTCACTGACAAACAGACTGAATCATGTCCCTGACCCGTGCCTTGACCTTATAGTTCCAGTCATATACTGAAGCAGCAGGTTTGGAGCCAAAGAACTCCTTAAGCGGGATATCCTTGACAAGTCTGTAACTCTTCCTGTCCAGCATGGGATAGGCGCCCGCCGGGTAGACCTGCTGCATGTCCTTTTCATAAATATCGCGCATAAGGTTACCGCATAGTGAGGTCTGGCATTCGTCTATCGTGTCAAAGTCAAAATACAGAACGCCAACAAGATAATAATATTCCTCGCAGAATCTCTTGATCAGGCGGCCCAGGCTTAAGTCGCCGAGTTCATCAACTATCTCTGCAGGTTTCCACTCCAGGAAAAGTACAAATGCAGTGACAAGCAACATGTGGGGCTTGGCTCCACAGAGAAATATGAGATTGACCATCTCCCTGTACACCCCGACCCTCCACTGCTCACAGTAACCACCCGGAAGCCTCTGGATCCCGGGGCCTTCCTCGCCTCTACGCGATGAATCTCCAGCACCTGTCAGGTACATGTGCCCGGCAAGCGTCTTGGCCTTGTTCTTCAGATAATCGAAAAACGACTGCCTGCCATCAGGGTTGTAAACAGACAGTCCCAGCCTTTCAGCATTCATGAACCGATCCCATACCTCGGCGGCAACCCCCTGGGCAGCACTATAGTCAAGATCAGAACACTTGCTGCAGATAAAGCTTGTCAGCGGTCTGTCAAGCCAGTTCCTGAGTTCCAGGAGTGCAACCCTGTCACCTTTCATGGCCATGACAGCCAGATCACTCTGTATCAGGCTGTCAGCATTCTTCTTCAGAAAAATGTAGTCGGAATCGTGCCATCCCTGCTGGAAGCGGTGAATGGCCCTTCGAAACGCTCCTGTTGCAAAACGTTCCGCATCAGCCTGCCTGAAAACTTTTGAGCAGGCTATCCTGCTCTTTATGTAACCCCTAAGCGGTACCTTGTAAGCCTTCTCCAGTATTATTACGGCATCCCTGTCTCCCTCCTTAGCCCTCAGAAACAGCTCCCTTGACTGCTCCCTTGACAGAATTACATCAGCACCTCTCTCCCCTGTCTCTCCGTTTCTCCCATTGGCCATGACCCATTCATCCTCATGCTGAATTGTATAATTCTTTTGGAATTTGTAATGTGGTGTAGAATGAAATGGCAGTTCTGGAAAAGATCCCATTCTCCTATCCTGCAAATCATTTTCATTTTAGCATGATTATGAATTTTTTCAATTTCAATAATGTACAACCTGATCAAAAAAATTATTATAAGCCCCATACCTTGTCTTTGTAGCTGAATCCAGCAACTGTGGAAAACCGGCTGCCGTACCCCTCTGTGTTAATGAGGCATTCTATCATCATAATGGCGCTGGATTCCAGCTTTCTCGCACGATTCAAAAAATAAAATATATTTGGTTAGCCTCAAAAGCCCTTTTGCCTTACAGGGAGGACAGAACATCAGGAATTATGACTTCAGTACCAGAAAAGAGCAGATCTGTTATAATTCCACGGTTCTCTTTGTATATCCTTCTCCACACGGTCTTGCCTACCATAAAAACGCCATGCAAGTCCTTCAAGAGTATCTCCTGTGCGCACACGGTATCTTACGCTCTGCGGCTCAAGGATCTTCAAGCCGGTAACGTCAACAAACCGGCAAAGTGCATGCAAAGAAAGAGTTATTTCGCAGGAAATTGAAGAAATAAAAGGCATCTGTCAATAATACTGGCCACAGACAGACACAGACCCTTTTTCCAACAAAAAAAGGGGCAGAGGCAGACCTGACCCCCTTCTTCTCTTGCCGGATGATTCAGGGAAATATATAATTGTTAAATGAAATACGATCTGGCATCAAAGGTCCTGCTCTCCAGGTGCAAGGACGAGATTCTCAGAACCCTTGCCGGCCTGTCCATAACCTCATCCACCCTTCTTGAGACCGCTCCACAGGAGACGGCCTCATTGAGAAGGGCCGATTTTGCCATAAGGGCCATGTTTGATGATGGCAGTGAACGCCTGATACTGGTGGAATTTCTCTCTTCCTGGCGCAGGCATTTCCCGGTGCGTCTCCTGGAATACCGCTGCCGTCATCTG
>CAZXAK010000047.1:0-57995 GCA_964638145.1 uncultured Desulfobacterales bacterium
CGGGTGTAAACAAAGTGATGAACCTGCTGCATGATTTTCCTCCGTTTTCACAGGTGATGGCCTGTCAGGCCCCCTGTTGCTCAACGCGCTGAAAATGCTTTTTCAGCAGGGCAATACTGCCCGTAGAGATGTCCGGCTGGCCAACCAGTCTTACGGGAATCCTCTTCATGTACCCGGAAGGCCTGGCCGGGCAGTCGTGAAACTTCAGTATGATGGTGTTTACCGCAATGTTATGGGAGATGCCCGGCACATCCCGTATCTCCATGCGGTCAATGTCAGCGCACCGTGCCTCCTCGGTTGCGCTGTCGCACAGGCCAAGGTAGAGGGTGCTGCCCCATATAAAAGGGACGGGTGATGTAAACACGGTGCAGGGGATGTTCATCACTATCCCCCACTCCATCAGGGCTTCCCATCATGAAACTCCCTGCCGGGATCAGGCAGAACTCCATTCCAATGGAATTATTGAATCTCTTCAACTTCATGAACTTCATGACTTGATAAAAAACCTGTTTCCATACCCTCAACCTGCCTGACTTCCTGGGAACAGCCCCCCAAAGCGCCTCCGCCACCAACTTCGGGACTTGTTCCTACCTCCCACCTCCTGCCCCGACACTACAGCGGCCTGTGGAAAGGGGACATGATTTCCAAGCGCGAGCAGAAAGGGGGCAAGCACGTTCTTTGGATCTTCCGGACTGATTGGCGCAGGGAGTCTGTTTCCAAAGGGCTTTTGGCCAAGCGCCGACACGAGGCAGTAATGCACGCTTTTAAACTCCTTATGGGTGAGGTTCAGAAAACCTGCAGCCCCGTTGTCCCTGAGCCACTGCTGGATAAGGAGCGAATCTGCGCGGAGCCTGTCCAGGGTCACCTGGGTCACGGTCCTGTACTTCTGGCAGCTACCCTCTGTTACCGAGGTCTTGAGCTCATCGGGCAGGCTGTTTACCACCTCATCAGCCTTGGTGAACACCACCACAAGGTGCTGGTACTCTGACGGCAAAAGATTCAGATGATCATGCACGCCAAGTATGTAGTTGTTCAAAAGGCTGTATATGTCATCCTTCCAGTTTTCAATATCCTCCTCGATACTTATCATGAACAGAAGGGTGTGGGCCCGGGCAATGAGAGAGGCCCTCTCCTTGATGGTGTCCTTGTCCTGGTACACCTCGCCCCCAATGTCGTAAAGGCTCACGAATACCTCGTCACGCACTGGCAGATTGCTGAACTGGACCAGGGAGGGTTGGGGAAAGGCCGAGGCGGTGGCATCCGGGAGCTGCCCCCTCTTTAACAGGTCCACTCCCTCCATAACGAACTTCATGGTGTCCTTGTCCATGTTCAGCACGGTAAAATCGCGCCATAGGGAACGGTTCATCATGACCTCGCAGAGCAGATAGAAGAGGCTGGTAATATAGACGGTCTTTCCGTGGTTGGAAAATCCTACCATGCCCATTGTGAACCACGGCACTGACCTCTTCATGGCCTTGATGAAGATCCCGGAGATCTCTCTGCCACATTCGTCGCACTGTGAAAAGCCGTTGTCATTGTCCTGTTTGGGTGTGAACTTGGCCATACATAAAGGACATCTCATTGAATCTCTCCTCTCTCTTATAAGGAAGTATGATTAGGTCCCCTGCGCTGATCCTGATATGCGCATTGATGGACAGGCCCTGTGCCCTGTACGTCAGGGATGAGACAGTAGAGCATGAGCCTGCCTGAAACGCAGGCAACGGCAAGATACCTGCCACACGGCGACCAGGTCACCGCAGTGGCAGGGCCTGGCGCAGCAGCAGGATACAGGGTGGCGCGGGTGAAGACATTGACCAGGCTGACAAGCCCCTGATGGTCAACTGCAGCAAGGTGCCTGCTGTCAGGAGACCAGGCCATGAGTGACACGGGATCCCTGCCTGCCCCTATCACGGAGTGCTGCACGTTTTTCCTGGTATCCCATACAGTTATCCTGCACTCTGTACCTGCAATGGCAAGGTAGCGGCTGTTGCCGGACCATGCCAGGGCGCATACCGGATCAGGGGGTCTGATCTGCCTTAACAACAGCCCTGATCCGGGAGAGACAAGACTTACTGCGCGTTCCCCGTCAGAGCAGGCCACTGCCCGGGGCCCTGCGGCAATACAGGTGATACGCCTGTCGGTTAACAGATGCATGGAAGCGGGGCACGCCCCTGGGGCAGTACCTGTTATCACCATGCCCTGAGTAACAAGGGCCGCAAGCACTGCGCCATCGCGCGACAGGGAGACGCAGCGCTGAGGCCCGGGACATGGCCCTATTACCGCCTCCCCTACTCCATGGCCTCCCTCATGTGCCCATGCGCTGAGGCGGAAAATAACATGGCCTCCACAGGCCTGTTCCTCTGAGAAGAAGAGGGTGCCATCCTCACCAAGCGCAACCGCGCGTGCATGCTGCTCCTGCTTCAGCACGCTTCGTTGCTGCCCCACGTCACCTGCAGCAATGTGCAACTGCTGCACAAGCCCATCTGCCCATGCGCAAACAAGGCTCTCTCCTTCTTGGCTGAAGCACGCGCCGGTGGCCTCTGTCCCGCCGCTGTGTCTGAGTGTGGCAATGAGCCTTGCCTCTCTGATCTCCCTTGCCCCAAGCCTCTGCCACGCGCTGAACAGGAAGGCGTGAAAGGGACTGGTGATGGTAAAACCGTCCTGTCCCCAGAGTCTCAGTGCCCTTGCCACTGCGGTGTCAGCCTGGCCGGAAGAGAGGAGACCTGACAGGGCCTCTGCCTCTGCCCTGATCTTTGCGCCAATTTCCATCAGGACTGCGTGGTTAAGAGGCGGGGAGAGCAGGCAGGAGGTGACAGAATCCCATTTCATGACAGCCCCGTCCATGCCTCCGGATATCAGCAGGTGGGAGCCCGGGACAAAACAGAGGGATGTCACAGCCGACTCATGGCCCTGGAGGAGACGCATTAGGCCATAACTGCCGGCCTCTCTTATGGCAATGGTGCCGTCATTGCGTGCCATGGCAAGGAGCCTGCCGTCATCAGAGCAACAGATGGCATTTGTCTCGTGAGGCTGGGAAAACAGGTGAGTGCAGGCCGAAAGGCTGTAGTCTGTACAGAGCAGGTCTCCTGATACAGTGGAGACAAGAAGACGCCTGTTCGCCGGTTGAAAGGCAAGTCCTGTCACGGCACTGCCTGTGTCCATGTTTGGCAGGGGTGAGCCAGGGCTGTCCAGATCAAAGAGGAACACCATGCCCCTGCCTGCGCCAACCGCAAGGCGTCTCGCGCCGGGGCAGAGGGCAAGGGCCGTGACAGAAAGGGGTTGGCCAAGGGTCAGCCTGTATTTGCCGGCCTTTTCAGTATCCACCACCATGATATTTCCGCTGGTGTCAGCCACTGCATAGAGTGGCGGGGAGGAGGAACAGGCAAAGGCAGAGATGGCAGAGTGAAGCTTCGCCACAGGACAGGGGGCCTGGCCACCTGGCTCACAGGAGATCACCTCTCCCTGCATGTTTCCAAGGAGCAGGCTGCCTGTTGGGGAAAATGCGGTGGCGCTGCACTTATCAAGGCGGCAGACAGGCCGTGCGGGCCCAGTCTCCATGAGGATGCCGGTTCCGTCCATGGCCACTGCCGAGATGAACCTGGAACAGGGCGAAACGGCTATGGCACATACGGCAGCCCGGAGCCTTGCAACCAGTGTCGCATGGGAAAGGCCCCTCGTGGCATTTCCCAGGTTGAAATTTGCCTCAGTGTGCTCAGGCTCAAGGGTTATGGCCCGGTTGAAGAACTCCCTGGCCTTGCCATACCTTCCCAGCTCCCAGTACGAGACGCCCTGGTTGTTTAGGGTGTCACTCCTCGTCTGTATCAGGGGCAGTCTGAAGGAAGGGGCGTCCTGCTGAAAGAGCTTTCTGTAAATGGCGTTAAGCCCCTCCCTGACCTGCGATACCTGCTGGGGACGTTTGCCAGGGGCCGGGGCCACTGTGGAGAGCAGCAGTTCTGAAAGGGGTGCGGGCATATCACCCCTCAGGGCGTGAACCGGTTTGGGATGGCCGGGTTGCCTCGTGGATTCATAGGGCCTTGCACCAAGAAACATCTCGTACATGCAGACCCCGAGACTGAAGATATCGGACGCAGGGGTGAGGCTGTAAAGGTCTTCCCACTGCTCCGGAGACATGTAGGCCGGCGTTCCCACGCCTGCGGCCCGGACTCCGGGCCTGGAATCAGTGTCTGCGGCAACTCCCCCTGCAAGGCCGAAGTCCGTAATCTTTATATTGCCCCTGGTGTCAACCAGGATGTTGGCAGGCTTGATGTCACGGTGGATTACGCCGTGGCAGTGGGCATGTTCCAGGCCATGGCATATCTGTATTGCCATGTCAATGCCAGTTGCGAGGTCCCAACAGCGTCCCTGCCTGATCCAGTCCTTGAGAGTGGTGCCGTTAACATACTCGATGAAGATGGCAGGAAAGCCATTTACCTCCTTGACCCAGTAACAGCATGCAATAAAGGGATGCACTCCCAGGCCTGTCCATGTCTCAGCCTCCTTGCGGAGCCTTGCCTGGAGTATGTCACCGATGCGGGGGTGTTTGACTGCCATGCGGATCTGGTGACGCAGGTGCAGGCCGATATATACCACCCCCATCTGGCCTGAGTCTATCCTCTGCTCAACAAGCAGCTCCCCGCCAAAGGTGTCACCGGGGTTTAACAGGACATTGTTTTCTGCATCACGTTTTAACAGGCGTTCCGAAGTACCAGAGGATATTGATCCGTTCCCTGCACAGCCCTGCCCATCATGCCCCGTGGTCTTGCCGCCTTGACTGTGAAAAATCTGCCACCACATTCTCTCCCCGTAGCCAGGACCAAAAGAGCCTTTAGCCTGCACGCAAGCAGTCTTCCATGCAGGGCCTGCCCTCTTCGTGGCAAGATCCGGAGCATGAGAAACAAGACAGGATAACAAGCTCTCCTGTGAATAATTGGCTGTCAATTGATTCTTAACACGTATTTCAGATAAAAAAAAGGACATGGGACCAAATTTGTTTCATGATGATCAGGCGCTCAATTGAGACTGAATTGGGGTTCTCCTCTACTGATATGGGGTCAGGAATGGAAAGTCTCGCTCCATTCATCTCATATTCAATGTCATGAACAGGGGCTGAAATTTCTGTTTTTTGATATGTGACACAGAATGTTTTTGGCCTCGTCCTGCAAGATTTACGTTTTTGAAGGCCATATCCATGAAAGGAAGGCAGTCTGCGGCAATATGTATGACTGAGGGAGAGAGAATTTTTGGATCTGCCCACAGGTCGGCAAGATCGCAACTCTATGATATGGAGGAGTGCCATGTTTTATTTCAGCAGAAATTTTTCCGGGCTCAGTAATGTTCACGATTTGTCAGCCATTACAATCCATGCTGATATAAAGGAGGCCAGTCAGCAGGGACGCAACGACGGAGCCGACAATTACCCGGAAGCACATGCATCCGGGCCGGGAGAGGCAGAAAGGGCGGTCATATATCAGGCAAGGAAACGGATACTGGAGGCAGAGGCAATGGGCCACAAGGCCTTTAGTGATTACAGGAGAAAGGTCGAGGACCTTGCGCTCGAGAAGGTGGAGGATGATTTCAGTGACATAGAGAGCGAGACTGAAAGACAGGTGCGGGAATGTTCCCTTATGAACAAGAAGGCCCTCCTGCTGGATAAAGGCAGAGAGTGTCAGCGCATGAGGGACCTGAGCCATTTCAAGGCAGAGCACCGCCTGTTCCGTTCCCCGATCTATCCTCACAGCGTGATATACCATCTTGCGTGGACAGGTCCCCTGCTCGTGGTGGAATGCCTGTTCAATATGTATTTCTTTGCCTCAGGGTCTGATTTCGGATATGCAGGCGGATTCTTTCAGGCCCTTCTCATCTCTGCGGTTAATGTGATGGTGTGCATACTGGTTGCCTGGCTGGGGTTCAGACAGTTGAACCACCGGAGCGCACTCAGAAAGGTGGCAGGATGCCTGTCCGTGGCGTGCTGGGTAGCCTTTCTGTGCGTATTCCACCTGCTGGTGGCCCATTACAGGGACCTGCTGGTACTGGATCCTGACCACGCAGAGAGTATGGTCCTGAACGCTTTTGTTGCCAGGCCCTTCAGACTGGTGACCCAGGAGTCAGTGGTGGTCCTGCTAATCGGGATTGTGATAGGTGTTTTGGCAGCCATCAAAGGGTATGGCGCAGATGACCCCTACCCTGGTTACGGGCGCATGGACCGTCTCTTCAAGAGGGCTGCGGAAAATTATCATGCCGGATTGGACCGGCTGCGTGACCACCTGATTCAGACATTCAAAACCGCAGCGGAACAGGTCAGGAAGCGCCTGTCGGCCTATGAGGCCCGCATGACGGAGATCTCGGATATCTGTGGCCAGGCCGAGTCATCTCTTGTTGACCTTGAGACCGCGTGCAGACAGATAGGGCTTGACCTGCGCGAGATACTCACTGCTTACCGTCAGGCCAACCTGCAGGTGCGGACCCAGGCACCGCCGGTCCACTTTGAAGATATGCCTGACGCTGGCACATTGCCGAACAGAGAGTGGTGTCAGACGCAACTTGCGGAGATAATGCGTATAAAAACCGCCAGTGAGGAGAAGATGAAGGATTTGAGGCAAAAGGCTGCAAACATGCTGGAGGCAATCAATCAAAAACACGCCGGCCTGGAAGCGTTCATGAACGACATTGCATGTGAGATCGAAAGTCGTACATACCAGCAATGACAAGAAATGACATACGGCGAGGAGGTGTGATAGCTTATGATAAAGGACCGGATAGGGGAAGATGGGCGGGGAATGGTGATAATCGCCATGACCATCATTGTTATAGTAACGGCCGGTCTGGTCATGGTGTACCTGCACAGCAGACGGCGGGACTATGACGAGGAGACCCTTTGCCGAAAATATGATGATCCGGCATGTATTGTCCTTATTGACAAGACAGATCCGTGGACCAGGCGGGAGGGGGAACGGCTTGCTGCCGAGCTGCGGAAAACCGGCAAGGGCCTTGCGCTGTTTGAACGCCTCTCAATACATATCATGGATAACGAGAGTGGATACCACCCAGTGACTGTCTTTGATATGTGCAACCCGGGAAGGGGCGACCAGGTGAGTGCAATCTATCTCAACCCGAGGCGCATTGAAAAGAAATTTGTGGACAGCTTCCAGGCACCGCTTGACAGGATGATCCAGAGGCTGAAGATAGAGGGCGAGGCGAAATTCTCACCAATTGCGGAGAGCATTGCGTGCCTGAGGGAGCCGGAGCGCAGCGAGAGGCTGATCATTTTTTCAGACATGATGCAGCATTCGGACATGGTAAGTTTTTATGGCCGTAACCTGCAGGGGACAGAGAGGCTGATTGGCAAGATCCTGGAGATTTGCCAGGTAGAAAGGCCCTACGACAAGATAACGGTTTACCTCATCCACCGCCCTGAAATCCCGTTTGCAAGGATGCAGAGAGTAAAAGAGGTCTGGCGCCACGTGCTGCCACACATTGCAAAAGAGGTCAGTTGGAAATATCTGTGACGCCAGAAGCAGCCTCCTGCTTGCAGAAGGACTGCTTCCGATCTTAATTAGGGCTGTAAAAGGAATTATAACCTGAATTGAGTATTTCCCAAGTTTGCCAACCCCGGGACCATTACCCGCAGCAGGACATTTCCTGATGCCACATCCACCACATCGGAATATACAGAAGGACCCTGGACCTGCTGGACAAGGAGGATAATTATGGCAGATTTACATTATCACCCTGATGCAATGACAACCAAGCAGGCTTCGACCTATCTGTCGGAACATGGCTTTCCGGTCAAGTCATCAACCCTTGAAGTGTAGCGTTGCCAGCGACGTGGCCCACGCTTCAAAAAGGTGATGTCCAGGGTCTTTTATGAAAAACAGAGGTAATATATCAAGGCCTCATCACTTAACAAGAAACGCCCGTGCTGTCATACGGCAAGGGCGTTGTTTTTTATGGAGTCTAAGAGGCTTTCTGGCTGGCGAGTACTACAAGTAAGACTGCAAAAAGGTTACCAATAGGTTACCAAAAAACAAAAGGGGGATAGGTAAATTTACCATAACCCCCTGAAATTACTGGCGGGCAGTGCGGGATTCGAACCCACGGCCTTTGGCTCCGGAGGCCAACGCTCTATCCAACTGAGCTAACTGCCCACATTAAACACAAAAATGGATATTTTAAAAAAAACCGTACATCTAATTCTGGAACGTAAAATAAATTGAAAGCAACTGCAAAGTCAACAGGGACATAAGCCCCATTTGATCACAGCTTTGATACGATATCATTCAGGGCCTTTACAGTTGGCTGCTCACTGTCGCCTTCCATAAACACCTTACCAAAATCTCCTGACTTCGCCACCTCTGGATCAAGCGGTATTGCTCCAAGGAAGGTAATGCCTGTCTCTGTGGCAAGCTTTTCGCCTGCACCAGAACCAAAGACATCCACTACGTCCTTGCACTTGGGGCAGACAAAACCGCTCATGTTCTCAATAAGGCCGGCAATGGGATTGCCTACCTTGTTACAGAAGGTAATGGAGCGGCGTACGTCATCTATTGCTACACTCTGCGGTGTGGTCACCACTACGGCTTTGGCATCTTCTCCAAGTATCTGGAGTACAGAGAGGGGTTCATCGCCTGTGCCAGGGGGGCAGTCAACCACGAGGTAGTCAAGGTTACCCCATGCCACCTCCTCTATAAACTGCTTGATAAGCCCACCCTTTACCGGGCCGCGCCAGATCACTGCCTCATTGTCATCAGGCAGCAGGAAGCCCAGGGACATCACCTTGAGATTATCTCCCCACTTGACAGGGATGAGCCACGGTTCCTTGAGGTCAGCACGCTTTCCCCGAAGACCCAGCAGCCTGGGGATACTGGGGCCATGAACATCAACATCGAGCAGGCCAACCTTTTTCCCCTGTTTGGCAAGGGCAACAGCTATATTGGCAGCCACAGTGCTCTTTCCCACACCACCCTTGCCGGAAAGAACTACAAGTTTGTTTTTTATATGATCAAGACAGGCCTTGTCCTTGGGAGGATTACCCTTTGTCTTGCACCCCTCTACTGCGCATGTACTGCATTTACTGCTCATATCAAACTTCTCCATGGACGACGTCACCAAACGTGACTGATATTGGTTGTAAAATAAAAAGACAATGTGGCATGCGCAGGCCTTTCATGAAACAGGCAGAGCAATGGCCACTGGCGCAATACGCGATTATAAATGTCGAAAGGGTTATAATCCCTATGCCCGATTTTAACAACCATTAACTTGTCCTATCGGCTTGCCTGCACCACATAAAGTGTGTATCAGTACAGCACACGTACACAGCCCAGGCCCAGATATGCTTGCAGATTGGCCATGTTATAAAAAGGAAAACCTGAAATGCATCAGCAACACAAGGCCACTCCCACTCAAATCCTACTGTTCTCCACTGTGGCAATCTACCTTATGGCCCTGTATCTCGCGCACATCAGGGGCCTTACCAGCACACTTGAGGGGGAATCAGCCATAACGGCAAGAGAGTTCCTGAGGCTTGGAGACTGGTCTGTCAACCACATGAACGGCCTTCCAGACTACGACAAGCCATCATTTTTCTACTGGCTGATAGCATTTGCCTCCCTGCCCTTCGGCCAGGTAACGGCATTCGCAGTACGCATACCTTCACTCATAGCCTCTGCCTGCATAATGCTCATGTTCAGGGCCTATAGACAGGATAACCATGGAAACCATCCCATTTCACTACCAATCACCGCGGCTTTCATATTCATCTCCTGCCCCAAGGTGTTCTGGATGACACAGATAGGCAGGATGGACATGACACTCAACATGCTGTGCTTTGCCACACTGACCATGTTCGTCCTATACCTCAATGAAAAAATCAGTAGTAAAAAATCCCTGTTCTACTGGTTATTTTTCACTTCATCCGCCCTGTCTGTCCTGACCAAGGGGCCAGTGGGCATACTCATCACATGGCCTCCTGTGTTCATATTCCTTGCAGCCCAAAAAAACTGGCGGGAACTCAGACACTTCTTCATAGGTCCAGGCATACTGCTGTTCCTGGCCATGACACTTCCCTGGTATGTTCATGCCTGCCTATCCACCAATCTTGATTTCTTCCGTCATTTTTTCCTTGAAGAAAGCGTCTCACGTTTCGGGAATCTGTGGAAAGGTATAGAGTTCAAGCACTTCAACCACTCATCGCCAGGCATATACGTTGTCTATTTCCTTACCGGCTTCTTTCCCTGGAGCCTGATCCTTCCGGTGGCAGTCACTCTGCTTTTCAAACAGTCAGATGACAAACCTTGGAGAAAACGGTTCCGCATGGACGATACCCACAAAATCCTGCTGTTCTATATGGCATGGATATTTTTCTTCTTCTCTGTGTGCGGCGTAAAGCGAAGCGACTACATCCTGCCCATGTATCCTGCGGCAGCCCTCTTGACAGCAGATTTCATTGTTCGCCTCCACACGGCCACAGACACCCTGTGGCGCAGCACATTCAGAATATTCTCTGTTACCCTATCACTGCTTCTATCCGTTACTTTGGGCATACTTGGACTTACCTCACTGATACTATCCCTTTCCACACCAGCAAGGGATTTCACCGCCACCCTGATACCTGAACCCCTCTCATCCCACCTCCAATGGTTCCATACCGCAGATCTGCCTGTCCTCTTTATGGTGATGACCTCCTGCGCCATGGCCGCCTGGACCATTCACAGGTTCAGAAACGCCACCCAACCTGCAAGACACCTGATGCTTCTTTCAGGTGTAATCACAGCCGTCTGGATATTCGCGGCAGGCACAGTGCTTGCCTTTATCTACCACTGCAAGACAATGGAACCCTGGGCCCAAAAGGTTGCAACCACCATAGGTGAGGCGCCACTTTACTCCTATCACTTTTGGGATGAGGAATGCGCCTACTACATAGGGAGACGTGCCATACCGAAAATCGGTCCGGAAAAGTTGAAAGAGTTACTTTACCAAAAGGATCAGAAAATATTTATAATGTTAAGGGACAAGGAGATGAAAAAGCTTGAAAAAAAGGGATTTCACATCCCCTGGGTCATGAAATCAGGCCCGTCATGCTGGAGAAAGCTCTATATCATCTCCAACATGCCAGAACTGCCCAAGGGGAGGACAGAAGATGATGGTGCCTACGATACGAACCACCTGCATGTAAACCGCTGAAAGCCAGGCAGGCGGCGTTACCCACAGAGGGCAAGCACCGTGCGGTTCAGGCAGCCCCCCTGTCCCTGATCTTTCCTATTGTCTCAGTGGTGGATACGGCGTGGGCAAACGGAATACGCACGACCCGCCCCCCCCTGTCCTTTACGAGAGAGGCCCCCACGATCTCATCCTCTGCCCAATCAGCACCCTTTACGAGGACATCCGGGAGCAAACGCTCTATGAGTCTTTCAGGGGTAGGTTCATCAAAAATGGTCACATAGTCCACACTGCACAGGCCCGCAAGCACCGAAGCCCTCATCTCCTGGGGATTTATCGGTCTCTCCGGCCCCTTTATCTCTCGCACAGAGCGATCGCTGTTAAGACCGACCACCAGCAGATCACCCTGGCGCCTTGCCTGCTGCAGATAATCCACATGACCGGCGTGCAGGATATCAAAACAGCCGTTGGTAAATACCATCTTCTGCCCTGCCAAACGCCTTTGGCCAATCTCCCCGAGTAACGCAGGAAGCTGCAATATCTTTTCCCCCTTACATGCCCACTGTCTTGGCGGACAGGCGGTCAGAAAACGCTTCCTGACCTGGTCAACAAGAGAGAGGTCAACATCCTGCACAAGGAGAGATGTATCTCCAGCGGCCTGAGCCAAAACATCACCTGCCGGACCAACCAGACATGATGCCCCTGCAAACTCTGTGCTGCCATTGATTCCACACGCATTGGCCCCGGCCACGAAGCACTGGTTTTCAATGGCCCGTGCCTGGAGCAAGAGCTCAAAATGCCCCCTCCTCACCATTGGCCAGAGGGCTGACACCAGCAGGAGCGAGGCGCCACGCCATACAAGCTCCCTTGCAAGCTCAGGGAATCTCAGATCAAAACAGGTCATCAGGCCTGCCCGCAGGCCAGGCTGACCAGGCACATCAAAGACCACTGGGGTGTCACCCGGCCTGAACACCCGGTGCTCTCCCATGGGCCTAAAGAGATTTATCTTCCGGTACGTGCAGCATACCCCGTCTGGACCGACTACATAGGTGGTATTCCAGATATCAGGATCACGCCTGCCTCCGACCTCCATACCTGGCTCCGGAAGACTGCCTGCCACTGTAATACTGAACCTCGAGGCCAGACTCACGAGCTGGCTTACCAGTCCGGGGGTTTTCGCAGAAGCATCCCGCACCCTGTCAACAGACAGAAGGCCTGTTGACCACAACTCAGGCAATAGCAGCAGGGACACCCCGCTTGAGGAGGCTTGTTCAACAGCCAGAGAAACGGCCTCCATATTCCGGTCAACATTATACGAATCAGGACAGAACTGAAAAATGGCTATCTTCACGGCAAACTATCTTCCAAGACGCCACTCAAGGGTCTTTGCAAGGCCTGCAGACAAATCAGTCTCAGGCCTCCAGCCAAGTTCCTTTGCTGCACGCTCAATCCTCAGACAGCTCCGGGTGAGGTCACCTCCACGAGCCGCCTTGGCAATGGGTTCGGACAGCTCTTTAGGGATATCTATCCTGGCAGACACGGCCCGAAATATCTCGTCAAACAACTGGCGGGTACGGGTCTCCTTGCCGGTTCCGATATTGAATGCCATACCACTTCCAGACTCAAGTGCCTTAAGGTTTGCCTTTACGATATCCCCCACAAACACATAGTCACGAATCATGCCGTCAGGTTCATCAGGAAAGTGAAACAGGGTACATGGCCTGCTGTTTATGAGCCTGTCCATAAAGATTGCAACCACCCCCGCCTCACCATGGGGCACCTGCCTGGGCCCATACACGTTAGCATAACGCAACACAGTGTAGTCCATACCGTACTGGTGGTTATAAAAGGCCAGGTAGTCCTCGGAGACAGACTTGGCTATGGCGTATGGAGACAGGGGCTGAGGCGGATACTCCTCTGAGGTGGGATACTCTGTGGCCTCTCCGTAAATGGCGCCACCGGACGAGATAAATATTACCTTCCCGGTACCTGCGCTGCGCGCACACTCAAGCACATTGACAAATCCCTGAACATTCACAGAGGTATCAAATCTGGGGTCCTCCACCGATGCCGGAACGGATATCTGGGCAGCGTGATGGTTTATCACATCCGGCTTTTCCCTGTTAAGCACCTCCTGGAACTCTGCCGCCCTGATATCCATCAGATAAAATTTTGCCTCTGGATTGATATTCTCCCACTTTCCAGAGTACAGGTTGTCAACTATTACCACCTCATGTCCAGCGTCAATGTAGGCATCCACCACATTGGAACCTATGAAACCAGCACCACCAGTAACGAGAATCTTCACGATAACCCCCTATGAAATAGCTATTACCTGAATTGAGCGTTTCAAATTATGCGAAGTTTTATCTTTAATTACAGAGATTTACTGCTTTTTACAAAATCCCCGTCACCCAACGGGCCTGGCGTAACCGCTTTGATTGCCACATGATTTGAAAGGCTCAATTCAGGCACTACCCAACAATCTTTCATGGCAACCCATGAAAATACCATCATAACAGCCCTAACATTATGATGTAAACCAATCTCACATAGCCGGCCCAATCAGGCATTTTATCATCCCTTTCGGCCTATCAAAGATTATTACTGAATTCGGAAGCAGCACCAGAGCACTCCTTACGGCAGTTAACAGACACATAACCGCCCGATATGACCTGTTGCATCAAAGGGCACACAAGCTATGGGAAAAGGGCCCGTGGCCGCCATGAACAGGTATTATCTCCTGTAATTATTCTGCCAAATGCAGGAGTTAGCAGCAAAATTTTTCGCAAAGACTTTCTTGAAAACTTCCCATTTTATTGGTTGAATAGGCAGGATATTTTTTTATCAAATGTTAAGGTTCCCAACCCTTCCAAAAGATCACTGTCAAGGATACGGACAACATGCCCAAAATAACATTCTTACCCTCCAACACCACTATAGAAGTGCCTTCTGATGAGAATCTCCTCAAAGCCGCCATGCGTGCGGGCATTCATGTCAACGCGTCGTGTGGCGGAGCAGGCGTGTGCAACAAGTGCAAGATATTTCTTGAGGCAGGCAAGGTAAAGGGCGAAGAGATTGAAGGCGGGGGATGGAAGGCCTGCGCCACATATCCTCTCACAGACGTTACCATCCGGGTGCCAGTGGAATCCGAAATGGACAGAAAGGCCCTGGCAAGGCCCGGAGCCACAAAGGCAGTCTCCTGGATAAGCGCGCATGGCGCCACGGTAAAATGGCGGCTGCATCCTGCTGTGGCAAAGATCAAACTCGACCTGCCTGAGCCCTCGCTGCAGGACCACGAGAGTGACCTGTCACGACTGCGGCGGGAATTGGGCCAGGGGCTGTTCCAGGGCATATGCTTCAACGTTGACAGCCAGGTCCTGTACTCACTGCCAGAGTCACTGAGAAGTGCTGGCTGGAAGGTGACTGCAAGCATAATGGAGGGCAGGAGGAGTGATGTACGGCGCCTGATACGTGTTGAGCCAGGCGACAGGTGCAACCGGCACTGTGCCATAGCAATCGACATAGGCACCACAACAGTCTCGGCCCAACTCCTGGACCTGACAAATGAAGAGGTCCTTGGCGAAAAGTCAAACTACAACCCCCAGGTAAGCTACGGAGAAGACGTAATATCCAGAATGGAGTTTGCCAAAAAAGGCGATGGACTCCAGGTACTCCAGGAAAAGATCACCTCATGCATCAACGGACTCATACATGAACTGGTGGAGGAAAGGGGAATATCAACAGACGATCTGAGTCTTATGACCATTGCTGCCAACACCGTAATGACACACTTCCTCCTCGGCCTTGAGACACGCTATCTCAGGGCACAGCCGTATGTCCCTGTGGCGAGCCGGTTCATGCCGGTACGAGCGGCTGAACTGGGCATCAAGGTGCCGGAGCACGTACGCATCTTCCTCGCCCCATGCGTGGCCAGCTACGTGGGAGGCGACATAGTTGCCGGCGTAGTGGGGGTTGGACTGAACCACCAGCCGGAACTGACCCTGTTCATTGACATAGGCACCAACGGCGAAATAGTACTGGGAAACCAGGACTGGATGGCGTGTGCCGCGTGTTCCGCAGGACCGGCGTTCGAAGGTGGTGGCATCAAACACGGTATGCGGGCCACCACAGGGGCCATAGAGGTGGTGCACATACACCCGGAGACATTTGAGCCAATGGCCCTGACCATAGGAGGTAAAAAGGCAAAGGGCATATGCGGCTCAGGTATCATAAGCCTGCTTGCAGGCCTGTTCATGAGCGGTGTGCTGGACCAGCAGGGCAAGTTCAAACGCGACCTTGCCACAAACAGGGTACGTCCTGGCACTGACGGATGGGAGTATGTGGTGGTGGAGGGTGAGGCATCGGCCACCGGCCAGGACATCGTATTTACCGAAGCAGATGTAGAGAACCTTATCAGGGCCAAGGGGGCCATGTTTGCCGGCTACCTGACACTGTTAGAATCGGTAGGCATGGGCATAGAAGACCTCGACAGGGTGATTCTCGCAGGAAACTTTGGCAGCTACCTGGACCTCGACCAGGCCATAACCATAGGACTGCTTCCAGACCTGCCGCGGGACAAGTTCTTCTTTGCAGGAAACAGCTCACTCATAGGGGCAAGGGCAGCCGCATTTTCATGGCAGGCGTTCAGGGAGATGAACGAGGCAAGCCAGATGATGACCCACTTTGACCTCAGTGACAATCCACAGTTTATGGATCACTACGTATCGTGTCTGTTCCTGCCTCACACTGACAGGAATCTGTTCCCATCTGTGCAGTTTGCGTGATGATCCAACACCACTCCAACCATACTACACGACATCTATACGGCGGATGGCGCTTTTTATCGTGCTCTTAAAGCTCATCAGTTGCAATGTCTTGTTAAGGATATATTGGTCCGCGGCCAAAACCATGAGAAAAGCACCATCCGCCTTTGCCAATTGCTTCGGATTCCAGATGTCGTGCAGTATGGTTACCTGCACAATCACCTGCAACATGAGCTGCAACTTGACATTATATTACCCAAACTGGGCCTACAATATAAAAAGGGATGGATTGGAACTGGCAGGAAGGCTGTTTACTGATACCCAGGGACCACAGTCTAATTAAACGCCAATGGCCTGTGGCCTTTCGAGGCTGGCCATGCCAGGCAAGACCCTACCTTTCAACTCTCAGGCAGTATCTCAAACCAACCTCAAAAAGTCTGCAGGCCCATCATGTGAAACACCGGCGGAAAACAGGAGTCTGCAGCAAGGAACCGGGCCAAGGCTTTGACAACAAGGCTTGCGTCCCCCTCAGTACTCCTGGATGACCTCCTCACCAATCACAATCACAGAATTCTCGGTTCCGAATGGATTGACTCTGCGATTGCTGTTCTCAGGGTCAGGACACCACTTTCCGTCAACAACAAACAGGTACTCGTAGGAGCCTGGCTTCAGCTTGATCTTCTTCTTGCAGATACCACTCTTGAACTTGCGCATAGGATGTTTTTCAGGATCCCAATCGTTGAAATCCCCTGCGACACTCACCTTCTCCGCATCCGGGGCATAGAAAACAAACTCGGTGGAAACGATCTTCTTACGTTTCCTTGTGGTGCGCCTTGTTCCTGTAGTGCTCTTTTTGCTCTTGCAAGCCATGATTGAAACCTCCATTTGCTGTTGAAGTATAAGGCATAGCCTATAACAGAGACAAATATCGCCGTTCCATGACCAGCACCATGGACCTTTGCCTCACAAGGTGCTATTACGCACATCAGACCACATGACAACCATACCACAGATGGTACTTTGCCAATTGCTTCTGCATTTCAGGTGTCGTGTAGTATATTACACACATAACCAGTTGATATCACCGCCATAAAGCCCAGGCCAGGCGGAGCGACGCAGAAACAATACCTGCGCCCAGCATGGACTGAGACACCGGGGCAACTGTGTTCACTTGTATTCATCATCAGTGGCTATGTCAATCAAAAAATAAAAGTATCACGCGCAATAAATTTATACCCAAACGCTCACATGAAAACGGGGATGTCTATCAGGTCAGCAGCGACAATATGGGTATTATGGCAGCGCAAAAACCGGATCAGACAGCAACTCGTACAGGGAGGAAACAGCATGGAAACCACTATAGAACTGAAGCCAATCGGCCATGTAAAAACCCGGTGCGCAGTACCACCTCGCCACTGGACAGTATCAGACGTGAAAGGCCAACTTGTAGTGGACCCTGAGTACAAGGAGGGGATTCGTGACATAAAACCCGGCAGCCGTATTGTGGTACTGTTCCACTTTCACAAGAGCCCTCCCTTCTCAAGAGAGATGCTGATACAGAAACCTCCTCACAGAGACCGGCACTTTGGGGTATTCAGTATCTGTTCTCCCAAAAGGCCCAATCCCATAGGCATGTCAGTACTGAAGGTCATGGGTGTCAAGGGCAATATCATAGAGGTAGAGGGGATCGACATGTTTGATCAGACCCCTATAATAGACATCAAGCCCCATATCGAATGCCCGGAGCAGTGCCCTGGGAACCCTGTTCACACTGGTCCCTGAGTCAGCCACACAGGATGCGGGACAAAGCGGCACGCCAAAGGAACAGGGTTGCAAGCAAAAGAGGACGTCTATTCAGGAAGCGTCTTTATAAACGCATCTGCCTCTGCGATGGAGGCCCTCATGTCCCTGATTAGTGACTGCACATCCAGGCCTACTCTGCCCACCTCACCCCTTAGCCCTGCGATGGTACTGGCATTGAGGTTATGTTTCAGGTAGAGGACATGATCATGAAGCGCTGTGAGCACAGGTTCCATCTTCTCTTCAGACCTCTTCATGGCACGGTAGAACTTTCTGTACCTGTTTCTGGAGGCCACCAGTTTCTGCCTGCTCCTGCGTCTGAACTCAGGATTGGACATGGTACCGATCTCGTTTTCCCACTCCTCGAACAGGTCGTTGGCGATGGTGTCAATCTTTCTGATCCTGTCCCTTATGGCCTCTGCCCTGTCACTGCAGTCCTCGTAGTCATCCTTGAGTTGCTCATAAACCTCCTGGAGCTTGCCACCATCATAGTTGGTGAGCTCCTGAAGCCTTGTGAGGGCATCCTTGAACTCTTCAGTTGCCTCTATCTGATCTTCACGCAACTCAGTAACATTGTCGCGGAGCAGGTCCCGCTTGTACTTGCCGAACTTCTCCATGGTGGAGTAGTACACTGTACTGCAAGCAGATAGCATAAATACTGCCAATACCAGGATAATATAACCGCCCCGGGCTCCATGCCCTTTTGTCTCCCTCATATACCCTCCTACTCACCATCACATGAATGCGACCTGTCAGCACCAACCAAACCGCCCATGTCAGTATCTGGCAATACAGTAACAGCGCTGTCCTTCAAACAATCACCCGCCTATATTGCCGCATACCTGTTCAAAAGCTCACTCCATTTGCCCTGGGCCCTGAGGATGAGGTCACACACCTCACGCACAGCGCCTGCCCCTCCACTCCTCTCTGTCACATAATGCGCATAATCCTTTACAGGTTCAGGAGAATCCGGCACCACCACGGCAAGCCCCACACGCCTAAGCATCTTTATGTCAACCCAGTCATCACCCACATATGCTGTCTCACTCTCCGTGACGCCGAGGTCCCCTGCCATGGTCCTGTACACAGATATCTTGTCAGACACCCCCTGATACACAAACCGTATATTCAGCTCCTCCGCCCTTATTGCAAGGGCCTTTGAACGCCTTGAGCTGATTATCGCCACGTACACTCCTGCCATATCCAGGAGCTTTAACCCCAGGCCATCATGCACGTGAAACGCCTGTATCTGCCGCCCCCTGGAGTCATAGACTATACGGCCATCGGTAAGCACCCCATCCACATCAAGCACCAGCAGCCTCACGCGGGCTGCCCGTTCCATGAGCAATGCCGGATCAAGCCTCATAAAGAATCAACTTTCACCTTGGGACTTAGCCTGGCCCAGGGCATCCCGTATGGCAGCCAACTGTGCAAGCAGGTCAGACGCACTATCCAGTTCAAGGCTGTTTGGCCCATCGCACAGGGCCCTGTCAGGTTCGGGATGCACCTCCATAAAAAATCCGTCAGCCCCCACGGCGGCAGCAGCCCTGGCAAGCACAGGAACGAACTCCCGCTGTCCTGAAGAGCAGCCGTCTCCTGCGCCGGGAAGCTGCACACTGTGTGTGGCGTCAAAGATTACAGGGCACCCGAGATGCTGCATTATCTCAATGGATCTCATATCCACAACCAGATTGTTGTAGCCAAAACATGAACCCCGTTCTGTTAGCAGGATGTCGTGGTTTCCTGATTCACGCACCTTGCCCACTGCATGCCTCATGTCCCATGGAGACATGAACTGTCCCTTCTTTATGTTCACCGGCAGGCCGGTCTGTGCCGCAGCCACGAGCAGATCTGTCTGCCTGCACAGAAACGCAGGTATCTGCAGCACATCCAGTACCTCAGCGGCAGGCCATACCTGGGAAGGTTCATGAACATCGGAGATGACAGGTACATTGAGGGTATTTCGCACCGCATACAGCATCTCCAGGCCCTTCTCCAGGCCCGGACCTCGGTAGGATGAGATGGAGGTACGGTTGGCCTTGTCAAAGGAGGCCTTGAACACATAGTTAAAGCCGTTTAGCCCTGCCGCCTCCTTCATGAAGGCCCCTATCTCAAGGGCCGTTTCAATATCCTCCAGCACACAGGGCCCTGCTATGAGCAATGGTGCGCAGCCTGATCCAGGCCCAACCCCTACCTGAAAGAGCCCCATGTCCACGGATCTGTTATCCATCAGCCTCCTCCGAGCTTCTTGTGAAGTGACGCCTGTATGAACGAGACGAAGAGTGGATGGGGGGCAAGGGGACGTGACTTGAATTCAGGGTGGAACTGGCATCCCAGAAACCACGGATGGTCCGCGATCTCCACGATCTCCACGAGTTCACCGTTTGGACTCAGGCCGGAGAGTTTCATGCCTGCCTTTTCAAGCACCTCCCGGTAAGAATTGTTGAACTCATACCTGTGCCTGTGACGTTCGAATATCTCCTCGGTCCCGTAGGCCTGCATGGCCTTGGTATCCGGCTGCAAGGTGCAGGGGTATGCGCCAAGCCTCATGGTCCCTCCCATATCACTGTCAAGGTCTCTTGTCTCCACCCGTCCAGTGCGATAGTCGAACCACTCTTTCATGAGAAAGATCACGGGATCAGGCGTTGTCTCGGCGAACTCCGTGCTGTCCGCCATGGGAAGACCTGCCACATTCCTCGCAAACTCAATGACGGCAAGCTGCATTCCCAGACAGATACCAAAGAACGGGACCTTGTTCTCACGGGCATAGGCAATAGCGTCCAGCTTGCCCGGCACGCCGCGCGAGCCGAATCCGCCTGGGACCAGGATTCCGTCCGCATCTGCAAGCCGCTCCTGCAGCTCCTCTCCCCTGACGTCCTCGGAATTTATGAAGTCTATCTCAACCTGGGTCCTGTTTGCCACACCGCCATGAAACAGGGCCTCATTGAGGCTCTTGTAAGACTCCCTGAGGTTGACATACTTGCCTACCATGGCGATCTTCACCTTGTACTCAGGATCCCTTATCCTTGCGATGAGATCCTCCCACTGCCTGAGCACAGGGGCCCTGGTCCACATGTTGAGACTCTCCACCACACACTCGTCAAGTCCCTCCTCATGGAACCTGAGCGGCACCTCATAGATGCAGTCAACGTCACGGGCCGTTATAACACGGTCTTCGGTCACATCGCAGAACAGTGCAATCTTTGACTTGATACCTGCAGAAAGCGGCATCTCGGTACGGCAGATGAGTATGTCAGGCTGTATACCAATGGCTCGCAGCTCCTTGACACTGTGCTGTGTGGGTTTTGTCTTCAACTCGCCTGCGGCCTTGATGTATGGCACATAGGTGCAGTGGATGTAAAGGGTATTCTCCTTTCCGAGATTACCCCTCAACTGCCGGATGGCCTCGATGAATGGCAGGCCCTCTATGTCTCCGATGGTGCCGCCTATCTCCACTATCGCTATATCTGCCTGCCCCTCCAGGTTCAGCACTGCCTGTTTGATCTCGTCAGTGACATGGGGAATCACCTGGACAGTACCGCCAAGATAATCCCCGCGGCGCTCCTTGGTGATGACACTGTGATAGATACGGCCGGATGTAAAGTTGTGATCCTGGCCCAGCTTGGCATGGGTGTAACGCTCATAGTGGCCAAGGTCGAGATCGGTCTCGGCACCATCGTCTGTCACAAACACCTCTCCGTGCTGAAACGGGTTCATGGTGCCAGGATCCACGTTTATATACGGATCCAGCTTCTGCATGGTGACAGTAAGACCTCTTGCCTCGAGAAGCGCACCAAGAGATGCAGCGGCAAGTCCCTTGCCAAGTGACGAGAGCACACCACCGGTAACAAAAATATATTTTGTTCTCATACTGGTCACTTGTTCACTCAATCATAGAAAAACATGGGTTCAACGAGCTTTACCCCCTGGCTGTCCAGGGCCTCAATGGCCTTTGCAAGGCTGTCATCCGCCACTTTGAATACCAGGACAGCGCGCTTGGAATCCCCCACGAAAGCATAGGTATAGTCCACGTTGATATCCTCTCCGGCCAGTATCTTTACCACCTGGTAAAAGCTGCCTGGCTCATCATCCACCTCCACTGCGAAAACATCCTGCTCGGCAACGGTGAAGCCGCCTGATGACAGGGCGGTCCGCGCCTTTTCAGGATTGTTCACAACGAGACGCAGGATACCAAACTCTGCCGACTCGGCCATGGCAAGGGCCCTGATATTTATGCCGGCATCCTTCAATGTCTCAGTCACCTCAAGAAGCCTTCCCTTGCGGTTTTCAAGGAATATGGAGAGCTGCTTCACTACATATTTTCTAACCATGATTACATCCCCTCTGCTTCACGTCTGTCAATGATCCTCTTGGCCTTGCCCATGCTGCGCTCAAGGGTCTTTGGTTCAACCAGTTTCACCTTCACGTTGATGTAGAGTTCATTGAGCATCTCGTTATGCAGCCTTGCCTTGAGTTCTTCCAGTTTTCCGATCCCGTCGGCAAAGGTCTTCTCATCCACCTCTATCCAGACCTCCAGCTTGTCAAGCACACCCTTCTTGTCAAGCACTATGACATAGTTTGGCGTGGTACCCTCCACCTTGGTAAGCACATGCTCAACCTGGGACGGGAAGACGTTGACACCGTTCACAATGAGCATGTCATCGCTGCGTCCCTTGACCGAATCCATGGACACAAGGGTCCGGCCGCACTGACAAGGCTCAACATTGAGTCTGGTTATGTCCTTTGTCCTGTAACGTATTATGGGCAGGGCCTGTTTGGTGACAGTGGTGAGCACAAGCTCTCCCTCCTCACCATAGGGCAGTACCTCAAGGGTATCAGGATCAATTATCTCAGGGATAAAGTGATCCTCCATGACATGAAGCCTGCCATGTGGACAGCTCGCAGCAACACCTGGGCCGATTATCTCCGAAAGGCCATAGGCCTCTATATACATAATGCCCCATATCTCCTCGATGGCCTTTCTGAGACCGGGCGAGGCAGGTTCTGCCCCGAAGAAGCCCACGCGCAGTTTGAAATCCTTTTGGAAGTCATATCCCTCTTCACGGGCAACCTCTGACATGTGGAGTACAAAAGAGGGGGTACCTGCTATAACAGTGGCCCCGAAATCCTTCATCAGGAGCAACTGGCGCTTGGTAAATCCGCCACTGGATGGCACAACCGCGGCCCCCACAGTCTCCGCACCGTAATGGAAACCAAGCCCTCCGGTGAACAGGCCATAGCCGTACACGTTATGAACAATGTCTCCAGGCCCGACGTCTGCCATACGAAAGGTACGGGCCATACACTCCTTCCACACCTCCATGTCATTGGCCGTATAACCCACTACCGTGGGCTTGCCGGTAGTGCCTGACGACGAGTGTATCCTCACCACCTGATCCATGGGTGTGGTGAAGAGGCCAAACGGGTAATGATCCCGAAGATCCTGCTTGGTAGTGAAAGGCAACCTGCCCAGATCTTCTATCGTCCTGATATCCTGCGGCCTTACGCCTGCGGCATCAAATTTCTCCTTGTAAAACGGTACGAGATGATAAACCCTTGTAGCCGTATCCCTGAGTCTTCTTACCTGCAGGGCCTCCATCTCCTCGCGGGATGCGCCTTCAATCCTGTTCCACATCAGATGTTTTCCCCCTATTAGAGTATTTCTGTCATACTACACAACAGCTCAAATTCAGAACCAACTGGCAAAGACAGATGGCACTTTCTCTCATGGTTTTGACCGCGGGCAAGCATATCATCAAGCCGAATCATTGCAACCGAACTTTAAAAGCATGATAAAAAGCACCATCTGCCGTATAGGTGTCCTGTAGCATGGTATTTCCACAACATGCACGCGTCAGCGGTCAGCAGCCATATTCCCCGTCAGGCGGGAAAAACCTCCTGTAACCCGAAAACAAGCCCCTTTCATTAGACATTCAGGCGGACAACACACCCAAAACTGCTCAGGATGTGAATGTTGAATACCTGTCCAGATTAAGAGAGAATTACGCCACACGCCCCCTGATGTCAAGGACACGCATGGCGCGCGTTGTCTGACCAGTCCACAAGGAGAGGGTATCTGCTCCAGGGTACCACACCTGCGTACCCTCCACCTTGCATCTTACGCAAACCTGGGTAACGCTCAATTCAGGTCCTTGCCTTTACCACGCTTTCGCTCCTTTGCGGCCCTGCTCAAAATGGCATGGGCCTCAGCGTTTGAGCCAAGCATTATGGCCACCCACTCCATCCTTGGATTGGCACTGGCCGCTATCTTTACCGACATGGTAAGGGGTACGGAGAGCAACATTCCAGCCGGCCCCAGGACCCAACCCCAGAACGCCATTGAAAGAAACACCACCAGGGCCGATAACCCTACTCCATCCCCCATGAAACGGGGCTCTATAAAATTGGATATGGTGATGTTGATTATGAAATATCCCACTGCGCACACACCCATCGCAGTTGGGCCCAGTTGCACAAGCGCCAGGAGGAGTGCGGGAACGGCAGCGATTATGGAGCCTATGGTTGGAATATAATTCAACAAAAAGGCCACCACGCCCCACAGCAGTGGATAGTCCACGCCAAGTATTATAAGCCATGTGGCAACCAGTATGCCAGTGGCAGCACTGGTCAAGGTTTTGATCCCGAGGAACCGGTTCACCCCGCCGAGTATCTTGGCGTAGTTGTCCAGGGTATCCTCCCGTCCCATGAACACGGCCTGAAGTTTCGCGGATATGCCACCTGCCTCAAACAGGATGAAGATCAGTGTGATTAGCACAAAGAAGGTGTTCTTGAGCAGGCCCGCAAGCTGCCTCAACATGGTGGCCGCAATTGGCATTATGCTCGTTGGATCAAACTCCTTGACAGGATCCATCTTTTCTATCCCGTGGGACTCAAGCCATAATACGATATCCACATATACGTTTTTGAGACGGGCCTGATACAGCGGGACATTCCTTGAAAATGAGGTAACTGACGATCCTATGAGGCTTGCGAGCGCCATCTCAAGCAGGATGATCACCCCAACCAACACCAGCACCCCTGCCCACACAGGGATTCCCTTGCGACTGAACCACAGAATCACTGGATAACAGATAACAGCAAGGAACAGGGCTATGAGAAACGGGACCAGAATTGCCTCTGCTGCCCTGATACCTGCTATGACTATCACGAATGCGGCAAGGGCAAGGAGCACGTTTCTCCTTGGTGAGGTCCTGCCGCTACTGTTATTTTTATGAACCATATGACTGCCTCGCTCTGCCCAACATTCAGGTCCTACTTACTCATCCGGATCAAACCTTGCCCCTGGCCTGTCAGAACCAGAAGCTGAAGTGTCAGGTGAGGCAAAAGACCTGCCCACTGCCTCTTGATCATGGCTACCAGGCCTGTCCGACATGGACACACCCTCTCCACCTGGCCGATGGACCTTCAGGGATTTTTTGCCTGAAAGCCCCTCAAATAGCTGAAACGGGGCCTGCAAAGGACCTGCTATGAGCTTCTTCAGCATATCAATCACGGTCTTTGCAGGAAGTATCTTCACCTCCGGTTTGTCAATGGCGCCTTTCACACTGACCGGAATGGTGATGAAGGCGTTGTGTTCCCCGCCAAATCCCTTACCTACAAGGGGGATGTGAGTCACAATGGCATCTACTGTCTTGAGCGGCGCCACCACAACGACAATGTTCAGGAGCCTTGTATCAATATTTACCTGTCCGGTTGCAAACAGATTCAGGCCATTTCCAAATATTGCAGCCTTTTCAATCTTGACCATGTTATCCTCTATGATGCTTCGCAACTGGGCCTTTGAATAGGCAAGGCCACTGCCTGTGATCTCCTGCCACCCCTTCCTGCCCAAAAAATCAACCATATTGACCACACTGAAAATGCTTGAAAGCATAGTGAAACGCCTGAGCTTTCCATCATGGGCATCAATGTCCACATGCCCTCTGCTAACCCTGTCTCCTGTGAGATCAAAGGCAGCATCCAGCTTGAAAGGCCCCTGGATCATGTCAGAATCAAGGCCCAGGCAAGATTCCACGTCCTCAAACCTGTTTTCATGCCCTTCAGGCGTGCTGACCACATAGGAACACCTTCTCTCCCTGCCAGGCTGAAGCAGCTCTGAACCCTTAAACCGCATACCGCACAACAGACCGTTGGCTATCTCTACATGAACACTCCTGTTGGCAGATACCTCCAGGCTGCCGGACAGACCTTTTATATTTACCCTGCCAGGAAACGTTCCCCCCTCTGCTGCCAGGCCCTTTATGGAGTCAACAAACCGGTCAAAACGGTACTCCACCCTGCCATATGCCCTGAGGCCTGGTGCTCCAGTGTCATTGCCGCCTGACTCCACAGTACCGTCGTGTGAGCCAGGACCATTCACCTCTTTACTGCCTATTGCAGCATCACCTTTTGATATCTGTTCCTTGGACGTGTGGCCCCTGTCACCAAACACGCCGGCCAGTGACGAGCGGTGAAATAACCGGGAAGAGAGTGCCAGATCATATCTCACCCCATCAGGGACGGCCTTCAGAACTCCATCAATGTCAAGCCGGTCTCCATCAAGGACAAGCTGAAGATTCTCAATCCTGGCGTCCCCGTCCGCACCTGAAATGGTCAATGCCTCTACCTTCAGGGGATTTTCACAGCCCCATGGCCAGGACAACCCGGACACCTCAAGTTTTCCATCAAAACCTCTCCTGTCAGGGGCACACTCTCCAATATGCATGGAGAAATCCCCGCCTATCCTGCCCTCAAGTAGCTGGTTGTGAAGAAGAATCCTGTCAGCCGTTTCCGAAGACAGCCTCCCTTTCCACGAAAACGAGAGGGACTTTCGGGACGACGGGACCCTCAGGCTGGCAACCACACTCTCATCCGGTGCCTTTATCTTAACCTGTTCCATCATAAAACCGTCCTTGTCCATCTGCCTGTCAATATGAAGCGACCTCTCGTGCGCGGTTCCACTGTCAAACAGCCACCCGCCCCTGAAGCGGGCCTCCTCACTGCTGAACTCCAGTATGGACGGCATCATGCGACACGGTACAGATAACATAAGTTGATCAGAGACCCAGCCATTGTCTTTCGCCCACTCCTCAATGGCACTGGTCAGTGTGCCGGAAAACCTGAACATTCCCTGCCACTGTCTGAGCAGGTGATGGCCCAGGTCCGAATCAACAAATACAGGAGAGCCGTCCACCTCCACCTTCAGACCGTGAAGCCTGAGCCTCTTGTCAGTGAGCACTGCACTTCCGGAGACCATTCTCACCCCTTTGGGAAGGAGTGGAGAGTCAATGCGCATGGACACAGGAGATGCCTTCAGTTCGTAACGCCACTTTACAGGTGAAAAGGCAGGCCCTTCAAGCTTGGCCCCCCGAACCGAGAGTATCCCGTCCAGGGAACTGACAACCGGTGATATCACCTCATGGAGCCCGGGATAGGATGATAGATACTCTGCAAACTGCGAACTGTTTACCTGGCCCCTGAACTCTGTGATGTGGAGATGCGGCTCATGCCTCCACTCTATCTCACCACTGCAGCTCGTCACCCTGCTCTTTCCTGCAGTGCCTGATACACCTCTCCACGAGACACTGTGCGGCCCAATAACAGCCTTGCCTGTCCTTATTGCAACAGGCCACCCCAGCCTGTCATACACTGCGCTTCCCTTCACATCAGACAAACTCACGCGCACATCAAACCTGCGCAGGTCATCACCGATTTCCAAATGCCCCTGTGCATTACCCTTGACATGGTGAAACTTCCTGATCTCCTCCACAACGGTCCTGTCATTTATGAGACGTTCTAACAGGGGCTGCAACTGCCCGAGATCTGCCTTTACATCAAGTGCCAGCTTGAACTGGAAGAGGTGCTCAGAGAGACCAAGCTCGAGGGTGCCGTTTCTGGCCTGTGATTTTCCCATGGTGGCAGCAAGGCCACTGCCATACAGAACGCCGCCCTCTATTTTTATTGGTCCTGAGGCGCTATCCAGCAGGAGGTCAGGGTCAGGTATATAGATAGGGGCCCTGTCCACCCTGGCCTTTATAACCATGTGCTCCAAAGACCCGAAATCTGACGTACTGCCCTTGAACCGGTAAACAAGAGACGACGCCCTGCCCCCCCTTACAATATTGCAGACATTCCGCACCTGGTGGCTCCTGCCAAAGAGATCCAGCGCAACCCTCCTGACGCCTCCAAGGTCTATGTCATGCCCCTTGAGATCTATGTCCCATAGCGCATCCCTGACCTTTCCATGGGGCAATTTCATATTCAGGGTACCGGAAAATCTGACAGAGGGATTTTCCACCTCAAACTGCCTTATCCTGGCAACAACAGCAGAAGGAGTAGCCTTCATGTCTATTGCAAGTATGCCGCACGAGATGTCTATATCTTTGCGTTTGCCAGGCAAGGTTATACAGGGGGCATCCAGCTTCATTGTACCATTATAGAAACCGGGCCTGTCACTGCTCACAGACATGAACAGATTGATATTCCTGGCATCAGGCACGCTCCTGCCGGCAATATAGTGCCGGAAAAGCCGGTTGAGATTCAGATGCTGCATCCTCGCCCATGCATCAAAGGTCCTAAAATCCTCACCTACAGAGGCCTGGAGATAAAGGTGGCTGGCATATGGTGTATCACAGGCACATACTGCCTGGATATCTCTTGCCGTCCTGTCCAAGGTCAGGGTCAGATTACAGTTCCTGAACAGGGTGGATCTGTCTCCAAGCAGCAGCCCGGGCAGATATATCCCTGAACTTATGATTGCGGTCCCGTCTTCAATACGAAACGTGTCCGGCAGATCATCAAACCTTAAACCGCCCCCCCTGTCCTTTCCAAACTTCAGCAGATGAAACACAGGGCTCTTCAGCACCACCTCCTGAACCAGGGGATCACCTGTAAGAGGGCTCAGATAGTCAGGATAGATATCTGCCTGCGGGACAGAGAGCTTGAATTTGTCTGACTCCACTGCCACATCCATTACGGTAAGGTGGGGAAAGGGCAGCCAGTGGAGCACAGCCTCCCTGGCCTGCACCTTTACAGGCATGACGGTTGCGATATACCCCATGATCCTGGCCTGCACATCAGGATCTTTTACATAGCGCGGCGCCATCAGCACAATGGCCCAGACCAGGAGAGACAGAAGAATGATGGACAGTAATGCGATTCGGTATCTTGGTTTCATTTACTGTAACAGGGTGACAGAGAGGGCACGAAGATCAGACAGGGCAGAAAAAACTTCCTTGTGGACGAGTACATGGAGATTTTTAAGGGCTGGTTTGATAAAGGGGGCAAAGAAAGAACGCCTTTTCTCACGACTCAGAAAGGAGAACGCACCAAGCACCTGCAGGGTCCTGAGAAGGGCAGCACAGTAAAACTCATCCATCATCTCTGCCCTGGTCACTGACCAGAAACTGCCCATAGCATCAGCAAGATACAGATCAAGCAACCGGCTCCTCATCTCTTCAGGAAGGTCAACGTATGGATCGTACAGCAGGGAGGCAAGATCATAGCCCCAGGGTCCCAGACGCGCGCCCTGGAAGTCAATAATCCTGAGCCTGTCATGCTTGATCATAATATTCCTTGACTGGAAATCCCTGTGAATGAGCACAGGCTCACTGACTGCTGCATCTACCCGGCGACAGAGGCCACTCAGTTCGGAGCGCAGTGATGTACTGACCATCACCCCGCAGAATCCTTCAAGAAAAGAGTCCATGAAGTACAGGGCCTCCCGCTCCCAGGCAAAATCCCCGTTGTACAGAGGGGTATCAAAACACCACGCAGTATTGAAATTCGGGGTGGACAGACGCTGGAAATCAATGAGAAGCCTTACCGCATCCCTGTAAGCATGAAACAGGTCTGGGATACGGTCATGCCGTTTCAATGACTGGATCACATGGTAAAACAGGGTATCACCAAGGTCTTCCACCACGAGCGTGCCTGAATCCCTGTCAAAATAAAATATTTCAGGCACAGGCACACCGGCGCGGGACAGGTGAGTACCTATATGGAAAAAGGACCACGACTCCCGGATACCTGCCTCTGAGGTTGACGGCAATATTTGAACCGCAGCCCTGCCATGAAAACTGACACGCTTGAACTGCCTGTCAGAACCGTCTGCAGAGATGGAAGATGGCCTGTCCGGAAACCGGACACCAATGCCACTGTAGATATTGCGGGTCACAGGTTCAACGGAAAAAAAGCAGGGCACAGACCCCTGATCCATACCCTGCTCTCTTTTGTATCTGAATTCTGTTTTCTGCCTGAAAGGCCTATGCCCATCAGGACACCGGGGCTGCCTAATAGGCAGAACATGCCCCCATGCCCACGAAACCCACCTCAAGGCCTGATGCGGTAAGTGCAATCCTGCCTGTCTCTATGCTTATGGATGCAGTCCAGCCCACACCGTCAGGCCTCTTGGGATCACCGTCTTCCACGCCCTGCAACACTATCATGTCCCCGACCCTGGTAAGGCTCAT
The DNA here is from genome assembly GCA_964638145.1 of uncultured Desulfobacterales bacterium. Classification (GTDB taxonomy): domain Bacteria; phylum Desulfobacterota; class Dissulfuribacteria; order Dissulfuribacterales; family QOAL01; genus S144-17. Next base: position 30,194 of record CAZXAK010000047.1, read on the forward strand.
TATCCTGCTCTCGTGGGTATCTTCAGGAGGGCGCCCTACTGGAACGATCTTTTTCCTGTCAAGGAGTATCTTGAAAAACCTCGGGGCATTGAGCTCTTCTGCAGTGGCAGACTGGCAGCCGTTCTCAAAACTGCACTGGTAGTAGTTGCTCATGGCACAGATCAGGGCCTTGGGTTTCTTAGGGGCATCTGCTGCCATGACAGAGGCGGCTGCCCCCGCCACAGTGCAAAGACACAGACCAAATGTAAATAAAAAAATATTTTTTCTCATGGGATCATCTCCGGATCATAACATCAGGGGGCCAACGCCATTGGGGCAAAACGATTCCCCTGAGTCAAATACTAATTTACCGTATAACCACGGCCCTTCATACATGCGCCATAGGCCCGATCATAGGCCTGCCTTGCGCGCTGGTACTCTGCTGCCTGCTGTCTGGCCCACTGGTCATTCATCTCCTGCTGCCTGGCATTGTGCCGTCCCCTGCGGATGGCACCGAACAGGCCGCCTGTAGCTGCACCTATGGCAGCCCCCTTGCCTGCATTGCCTGCAATGGCACCGCCAATTGCACCAAGGGCCGCGCCGGTAGCCGCACCCCGCAGCAGTCCGCCCTCAGGAGCGGCCTGTGCAGGTGGCGGTGAATTAGGCCGGGGCGGAGCAGCCGGATCAAAGCCCGTCTGGCCCACTGCCCACCTGTAGCACTCTGCCTTGTCCTTCTCCATCTGTTGAGGGCTCTGTCCCTTGGAAGGATAGACGTACAGGTCAGATGCATATGCATAAACCGCGGTAATAGTCAAAAACAGAACAGCCCAAAATAGCACCCTTTTCATCAATGTAGCCTCCTTAGGATGACACATGAAGATACAACCTACTTCATACGCCACTTTTCAGCCTCTTTCCTTATCTCTTCCTTCTTCCTGCACTCAAACTGTACACGCAGGAGTTCCTTTTCAAGCAGGTCATTATCTTCCCTGCACTGTTCAAGGGCCCCGCCGGTCTCGCTCCTGGTCTTCTCACACTTTCTTGCGCGCTTCTCCCAATAGACCAGATTCTTGATCACCCGCACCTCGGCCGGGATCTCCTGTTCGCATCTGTCATCATAAAGTACGCGAATATACTCCTTTCTGGCCCCATCGAGGACACACAGATAGAAGGCTGCCCGGCAATTATAATCAGGAACATCAATCAGGGATTTCAGAGCGTCTATTACCAGCTCCGGCTTTCCTGCTTTCAGGGCCAAATTCACACTGTCAGGCGGAGGTTCCTTGTACACTATGCGGGGTTCTACCTGTGGGCATTTTGGACAACACGCACATAGCCCCAACAGCACTAACAGGGTAACATAAACCAAAAGAGTGCCCCTGAATCCTTTTTCACCGCATATTCCGCAGATGGTGGACTTTCTACCCAAACCTTACCTCCATGAGCTGATATAATTTCCCTGGCAATGGCGAGGCCGAGACCGGCACCGCCCTTTTTTCTGACTGTCTGAATCTGATAGAATTTATCAAATATCTTACCCTCGTCTTCCTTGGATATCCCAGGCCCCCCGTCTGCAACCCCTATGCGGCACCATTTTCTGCGTTTCTCACCCCGCACCTTTTCCACATGCCGGTCCAGTATAACCATGATCTTTCCATCAGGAGGACTGAACTTGATGGCATTGTGAAGGATGTTCATTACAGCACGAAAAAGCCGCTCCTCATCCACCTTGGCCGTAAAATCTCCTGATGCCTTTTTGACCTCTATCTTGACCCTCTTCTCCCATGCAAGTGGCGTAAGAGTCTCTATAACATCCGATATGAGTTTGGACAGATCATATGGCCTTGTCTCAATAACCTCAAGCCCTGCCCTCAACCGGGAAAGCTCCAGTATCTGGTCAATGAACCCCCTGAGCCGCTTCATGCTGGAGTTGAGCACACTGACAAGCTTTGCCTGCTGCGGATTCAACTCACCAATGTCCGGTTCACTGAGCAGCTTGGCTGCCTCGAACATGGCTGCAAGAGGGGTACGCAGCTCATGGCCTGCCACAGCAATAAAGTCTGACTTCAGCGCATCGAGCTCCCTGAGTCTGGCGGCCATTACGTTGAAGGACCTGGCAAGCTCTGAAAGCTCGTCATTCCCCTGTACAGGTATGGGCTTGTCGAACTCTCCCCTGCCGATCACCTCCGTGCCCTTCATCAGGGAATCTATGGGCCTCTTGAGATATCGGTAGAGCAAGAAAGGAGCAACCAGGGTAAATACAACAGCAGCAAGGAGAAGCATGCCGGTAACCCGCCTGGTTGCATCACTCTGTTTGGAAATATCAGCAAGGTGCTCTGCCTGCAGCTCCCTGACCTGCCTTTCGAGAAGCTGGAGTCTGAGCACAAGGCCATCCACCATATCTGTGACAATAACCTCATTTGCCGCAGTTGCAAGGCCGCCGTGTTCGATTGCCACAGTATCAAAGCCTGGCTGCATGCAGGCAGAGGCAAAGGACTTGAGGATATTGGTCTCCCTGGTAATCCTGTCCACGATCTGGATACACGCATCCCCTGTGCCGTCAGAGGAGATACTGCTCAGTTTTCTTCTGAGGTCAGAGAGCAGGCCAAGAAACTCATCACTCTTGTGCATCAGAGAGTAGAGTGAATTCCTGTCCCTGAAACTTACCCATTGCCGCGCATAGATACCCATGTCAGGGACCACGTTCCTGAGCCCTGTTATATCCTTGAACAACTCTATTCCCGTATCTGCAATGACAGAGGCATAACCGGAAAGCCTGTCCAGCGACTTTATGGATAGCACATAGGGGAATACCATTATGATGAGAAGAAGGATGTATCCCACAAGCAGCTTGAAAAATATTCCCGGTTTCCTGGATAACAGCTTCATATCGACCTTATCAACCTAAACTGTAACCTGAATTGAATGATTCCCAAGTTTACCTGACATACAAGGCAAAGGACACGCCGACGTACTGAGGTACCTCAAATGTCCGACAGGTAAGTGAAGACTCCGGCACAGCAGATCATGCGAAACTGGGAATCCCGCAGCGGTTTCAAATTATGTAGAAAGCAAAACAGTTACAGCAAACCCGTTGGGTGACGGACAATTTTACAAATTCAGCAGACCTGTAATGCAGAACCCCTGTCACAGGCAAAACGGCTCCCCTCCCTTAAATTAAAGACCACTACAAGTTTTATAACACTGGGCAAACTGTTTGGACAAGCGATTTCCTTACTGTTTTCTCCATGCTAACGTCCATCCGGAAATGAGAACTTTTGGCAACTGTTCACAGGGTTCTTTTAGGATACCCTGCACACTGGAAAACCTGGCGGGTTCTGGTTATCCTTCCATAAGTCACATGCACACACAGACCCCTCAGACATTCATGTGTGCCTGTGCATGAAAAAACACACCAGGCCCCTTTGGCATAACGACAAACCTATCCATTATTCCAAGGATCAATCCATGCCCTCACGGACAACCACACCCATTGACATAGAGATTACAGGCAAGCTGCTCAATTCCATTGCAGAGGAGATGGGAATTGTACTGCGCAAGTCCGCATTTTCACCCAACATAAAGGAGAGATGTGACTTTTCATGTGCCATCTTTGACAAAAACGGCAGGATGCTTGCCCAGGCCGCCCATATTCCCGTGCACCTTGGTGCAATGCCCATGACGGTTAAGGCACTTATGGAGAGGTTCCGATTTTCTCCCGGGGATGTGGTGATTACCAACGATCCGTTTGCCGGCGGCTCGCACCTTCCGGACATAACCCTGATGCGCGGCATCTTTCCGCCTGACCAGCCTGACGAACCCATATTTTACGTTGTCAACAGGGCCCATCATGCAGATGTGGGTGGTGTCACCCCGGGTTCCATGCCCCTTGCACGTTCAATACAGGAAGAAGGCGTGCTGATAGAACCGTCCATGCTTGTAACGTCCGGAAATATTGATAAAAAACTTTTGAAAAAGATAATATCACCCATGCGGAACCAGGACGAACGGCAGGGGGATCTCAGGGCCCAGCTCGCTGCGCTTGAAAGGGGTAACAGCAGGCTTCTCGAATTCTACACACAGAACCGCCAGCACGTTGAAGAGAGGGTATCCCTGCTGTTAAGTTATGGCAAACGCATCATGGAGACCGTCATTCAGGAAATACCTGACGGACAGTGGAGTTTCAGGGACTTCCTGGACAATGACGGAATATCCAACGAGCCCATACCCATAGAGGTTGGCCTCCGGATATCCGGCGGCAGGGCCACCCTTGATTTCAGCCGCAGCGCCCCTCAGCTTTCCACAGGTCTCAACACTGTCAGGAGTGTCACCTGCTCGGCAGTCTACTACTGCTTCTTCTGCCTGCTCGGCCAACATCATCCCATAAACCATGGAAGCCTCGAACCCATTGAAGTTATCACCCAGAAAGGGACCGTGCTCCACGCCCTGCCTGGCGCCCCTGTTGCGGCAGGAAACGTAGAGACATCACAGAGAATAGTGGATTGCGTGCTCGGCGCACTGGCGCAGGCCATTCCGCACCGCATACCGGCGGCATCTGCAGGCACCATGAACAACGTGGCAATGGGTGGTATTGGACCAGGCGGCAGCCAGTTCGCCTACTATGAAACGCTTGGTGGCGGAATGGGGGCAAGGCCAGGAAGCCACGGTCTGTCTGCAGTGCAGACCCACATGACAAACACACTGAACACACCGACTGAGGTAATCGAACAGGAATATCCACTGCAGATACTCGAGTACTCCATACGAAAAAACTCCGGGGGCCAAGGACAATACCGTGGAGGGGACGGCATATGCAGAAAGTACCGTTTCCTGGCCCCTGCCACAGTCACCCTGCTCACTGAACGCCGGGCCCTTCCCCCTTACGGACTTCATGGAGGGGGTCCGGGCTGCAGGGGCAAAAACCTGCTCCTCTCTGCCGAGACAGGGGTTGAGACAGGGCTTCCAGGCAAGGTACATGTAAAGGCAGGACCTGGCGATATCCTCACGATACTGACTCCTGGTGGTGGCGGCATGGGGAGAAATACAGTGCAAAATCATTAGATAAAAGGCATCAACCCCTTGACAATTATATATCAAAAGTGCAAGAATGGAAATTTGTAGTGAGCAGGGGCAAAAAATACCCCCTTCCTGTTTTGCAAGGCCCAAGCATGGCTTTTGCCCAAATGTAGAGAGGGTGCCAAACAGGACAGACAAGCAGTGCAACTATCATAATCAGGGAAAGGAACTATGACGATGAAGGTAATGATAACAGATCCAATCGCCCAGGACGGCGTGGAAATATTGAAGGAGGCAGGTATAGAAGTTGAAGAAAGACTGGGCCTGTCACCAGAAGAACTTCTCGAGGCTATCAAGGGGGTTGACGGCCTTGTAATCCGCAGCAACACCAAGGTGGTTCAGGATGTGGTGGATGCCGCAGACAAACTCAAGGTGGTTGGCCGGGCAGGAACCGGCCTTGACAACGTGGATATCCCTGCTTGCAACAAGAAGGGCATCGTGGTCATGAACACGCCTGGAGGAAACACCAACTCGGCAGCAGAACATACCATAGCCATGATCATGGCCCTTTCCCGCCACATCCCCCAGGCAACCGCCTCCATGAAGGCAGGAAAGTGGGAGAAAAAGAAATTCCAGGGCCAGGAGGTGGCAGGCAAGACCCTGGGTATAATCGGCAGCGGACGCATTGGCACCATTGTATGCCAGATCGCCCAGGGTATGAAGATGAAGACCATTGCCTACGACCCCTATGCCCGCCCTGAGGTAATGGAAAAGTATGGTATAGAGCTGACCGACCTGGATACGGTTCTGGCCAAGGCCGATTACATTTCGGTACACACCCCGCTCACCGAAGAGACAAAGGGTATGCTCAACAAGGAACTCTTTGACAAGATGAAAGACGGCGCGATGGTGCTCAACTGCGCGCGCGGAGGAATTGTCAATGAAAAAGACCTGTATGATGCACTGAAATCAGGAAAGCTCGGTGGCGCAGCACTTGATGTGTTTGAAAACGAGCCAACCACACTGGAAAATCCCCTCTTTGAACTGAACAACTTTATATGCACACCACACCTTGGTGCATCCACAAGGGAAGCACAGGAGAACGTGGCTGTGGCAGTAGCCAAACAGATAGCAGACTACCTCATCAAGGGTGAGGTGCGCAACGCGGTCAATGTTCCCTCTGTAAGCAGTGAGCTTCTCGCAGTGCTCAAACCCGTGCTCAACCTCGCTGAAAAGATGGGTACATTCCAGGGCTATCTTGCAGACGGTCCCCTTGAGGAGGTTACCATCAGCTACCAGGGTGATATCTCAGAGATGGATATGGCCCCTGTAACAATTGCAGTTCTGAAAAGCCTGCTCACACCTGTACTCAGGGAAGAGGTAAATTTTGTAAATGCCCCTGTAATAGCTGAAGAACGTGGCATAAAGGTAACAGAATCAAAGAGCAAGACATCTGAGGACTTCAACAACCTCCTGGTTCTTACTGTAAAGACTGCCAATGCAGTCAACACGGTAACAGGCACCATCTACGGAAAAAAGGAACCGAGAATCGTAAAACTTAACGACTTCCGTGTTGATGCAGTACCAGAGGGACACATGCTGCTCATCTACAACGAGGACAGGCCAGGGGTTATAGGCAGAATCGGCATAACCCTTGGAGAAGGCGGCCACAACATAGCGCGGATGCAGGTAGGCCAGGATATGGACCACCACAAGAACGTCATCCTCCTCACAACAGACGAAAAGGTCAAGCCAGAGGTCCTGGAGAAGCTCAGGAACCAGGATGGTGTTGGAGGCGTTGTAGCCATCGAACTTTAATCCAAATTAAGCGTTCAAAATATCCACACAGCAGTTTTCCAGTGCGGGACAGCTTGCCTGCGGGTGCTGTCCCGCTGCCTGTAACGCATTCCAATCATACATCACAGGTACAGCCCCCACATTTTCCTCATCAAGAGCCTTAGCCCGCAGCCCCATCACTCCACACTAACTACCGCTCTCATACTACGCGACACCTATACAGAAGATGGCGCCTTTTACCATGATTTAAAACTCAGCAGTTGCAATCTCTTGTTAAGGATATATTGGTCCGCGGTCAAAAACATGTAAAAAAACACCACCTGCCTTTGCCAATTGCTTCTGTATTTCAGGTATCGTGTAGTGGGTACCGCCCCAATCGACTCCATTGGCTTCACGAATTTTTTTAAAAAAATTTAAATTCCCCCTTTTGAAACAATCCAAAATTCCCGACAAAAAATAAAAACGGTATGTGCCCAAGCCATCATGCCACCAGACTACCCTCCTGGCATGTAGTCCCCCCTGAATGTACAGGGCTGGCTCGTCATCTATCCGGCCTTAGCCACTCGTGCTTCAGATAACAGGACCTTGCACGTATCCATTCCATCATCTTGCTGACAAGACTTTTTCTAACGGGGAGTAAAGCCTTAATGCAGTTCATGTCCTCACCTGATGAAAAAAATACCAGTTTCCGCACATGCACCTTGGCATGCTTGCTCTTTTTCCTCCTTTACATGCATGGCTGTGCAAGCCATGACCCACCCCCCAAAATGGTCTTTGCAAAGGATGCCATCACCATCAAGTACAAGGCAGACCCTCAACTGAACATGGTCAACAACCAACCGCACTCCCTGTTGCTGGTGGTGTATCAACTCTCCAGTGTCAACGCCTTCAACAACTACACGGGCTATCGTGACGGACTGGTCAAACTGCTTGATGGAGAACTTTTCGACAAGTCTGTCACTGCTGTGCACAAATATTTCATAGAACCCGGCAGTCACAACGTACTGGTCATGGACAGGGCAGAACACACGAAACATGTAGCAATAGTAGGGGGGTTCAACGACCTGATCCCTGAAAAATGTTCCGTAGTTGCAAACATCACCACATCTACACACAGGCATGGTCTGCTGCTGGCCAAAAAGACCACGGTTGATCCATTGACCATAGACCTCATCCTGGGGAAGGAAGGCATGCGAATAGAGACAGAAAACAATGACTCCTGAAAAACAGATATTCTGGCACCAGGGACTCTTTCTGCAGCCCCAGCATTTTCAGCAGACAGAGCTGTATCACCAGTCACTGCTTACCCCTGTCAACCAGTACAGGCAGCCGTTCTGCTGGGGGGTACGCAGAGTCAAGATAAATGAATCTGCACTACTGAGCAGGGTCGTGGAGTTCACGGAGTTTGAGGCAGTATTCCAGGACTTCACGTGGGTAGTTGGGGGAGAAAACTGTATCCTGCCCACAAGATCTTTTGCAGAACTGGAAGATATCTTTGCCGAGGAGGACTCTCTGCTGGTCTACGCGGGACTAAGACGCTGGGACCGGTTTTCAGAAAACGTAACCAGTGTCAACAGCCGGTCCATCCATCCTGACACCCGGTATGTCAGCATTGAAGACCCTATTGAACAGAAAGATCTGTATGAAGAGGGCCCGCCCGCACAGGTAAGATTTCTCGAGCACAACCTCAAGATATTCTGGCACTCTGAGATAGAAACCGCAGGAGACTACCACCTGATTCCCGTGGTACGCCTTGTGCTGAACGGAGAGACCATCGTACAGGACAAGACCTATGTACCTCCTCCCCTGACCCTGGAAAGCTCACACCATCTGCTGCAGATCGTAAAGAACATCAATGAACAGATGCTGGCAAGATGCCGCTTTCTGGAATCCTACAAACCGGTTCAGGGCATGGACATGAACAGAATGGAAGTGGTAGCAATGTACCACCTGTTCGCACTCAACTGTCTGAACAGATATGTGGCCTTCATCCAGCACCACCTTGGAACCCCCCTGATCCATCCATGGCAGATATACGGCGTTTTCACACAGCTTGCCGCAGAGTTGAGTACGTTCAGCGACCGCATCAACGGTCAGGGACAACTGCGTGATGGCACATCACTGCTAACCCGATACGATCACATGGACGTAGGGCGATGTTTTGACGACATCCAGAAACTCATATCAGAACTCCTGTCTGCCCTGGTTATCGGGTCGGAAAATATTGTCATAATGTCTCGCCAGGATGACAGGTTCATGTGCGAGATCCCTGCCGAATTTTTCGGAGACCGCTATCTCTACTGCCTAATGGTGAGGACTGCAGCAGATGCCCAGGAAGTTACCAACATCCTGCTCAACCATGTAAAGGTCGGAAGCTGTTCGGACATGGATACCCTGATAAGGCGATCACTTTCAGGGGTCAGGCTGACATATCAGGAGATACCACCACTCGGCATTGTTCAGCGAGACGGCTGCTACTGTTTTGAAATGGCAACAGACTCACCGAGATGGCAGAAGGTTCAGGAGGATACAACCCTGTGTGTACACTGGGATAATGCCCCTGAAGACGTATCAATGGAACTGGTCGTTACCAAACTGTAGCAAGGGATATCATGAAACTCATCGACTGCTATGCACCTTTAATTAGTTTCACCCTTTACGATCATGCTCACGAGCAGGCCAAAGACGATAATAGTGCCCAAAAGGTCCACGAACGTTTTCTTGAACTGGTTGAGCAGGGACGCAGGTGCTGTAACGGACATGGCTACACCCCGCATCAGCGTGAAGAGGCCCTGTTTGCAGTTGTTGTCTGGATTGACGAATTCAGGCTGTGCGAGGCGGAGCATTCTGGACCTCAGTGGTTTCATTATGAGTTGCAGAGGGCACTCTTCAACACCTCCAACGGCGGGGATGAATTTTATGAGCATCTAAGCAGGATATCACCTGAAGACAATGAGCTGCGGGATGTATTCATCTACTGCCTCTCATTGGGCTTTCGTGGACGTTTTTTTGACGATCCCGATGGTTTTGATCAGTTTTGCAAGGATACACTCGGTATCAAATCAGAAGACATTGGAGGGATACTGCCTGACATACTGTTTGCCAGCGGATACCTTCCGCCAGATGCAAAGGCATCAGCTGCTAAACATCGTTTCATGCCGTCTTCTTTCACCATACTGCTTGTGTTGTTCACTATCGGAGGATTGGGAGCAGTATATCTTTTCTGCCAGCAATCCCTTGAACATATCTATTCCTTTCTATCTGCACCAGGATCGGGCGTGGGGTTTTGAACTGATATATGGCAAAAATTCTTCCTGTTATCGGCACAATTCTGATTTTTCTTGTTGTTGTGGCACTGGCCGCCGCAGCGGGCTACTGGAGTTACATGATCCATCACTGGCCATGGTGGATTGCCCTCTCCATGATCCTGGGAGTTTTCGCCCTCTACTTCCTGTTTCTCTTCCTGAAAAGATATTTCATCCGCAGGAATGAAAGGCGATTCATAGAACGGGTCGTGGACAGCGGAGAAGTCCTTGACGAAAACGTCCTGCCAGAACAGATAGCAATACGGGAGCTGGAGAAGTCATGGAAGAATTATCTGGGCCTGCTGAAGTCTTCCCATCTGAAAAAAAAGGGGAACCCAGTATATGCCCTGCCCTGGTTTATGACCATGGGGGAATCCGGTGTGGGCAAGACCACCATGCTGGCAAATGCAGGGGTCACTGCATCATTTACCGAGATTGAAAACCGTGATGGACAGATCGGCCCCACCCGCAACTGTGACTGGATATTCTTTGACGAAGCCATTGTCATAGACACTGCAGGCAGGTACAGCGTTCCCCTGGAATCAGACAAGGGCCGCAACGAATGGAAACGGTTACTGCTGCTGCTTTCCAAGACAAGACGCAGAGAACCCCTGAACGGAATAATCCTTTTCATCGCGGCTGATGACCTGGCCTCAGCAACTGAGGAGGAGTTACGCAAAAAAGGTCAGGTGCTGAGAAACCGTATCCACAGCCTTATGCGTACCCTGGGTTACAGGATTCCAGTGTCGGTCATGGTGACCAGAATGGACAGGGTTCCGGGCTTTACCGAGTTTGCACAGCTCCTCCCTGCTGCCACCAGAAAACAGGTAATGGGTTATATAAACAGGGATGCCAACCCGTACTGGCATGACCTGTTAGATCAGGCCATGATGGGCATAGACGAGGCACTGCAAAAGATACGGCTCACGATGGTAAACCGTCCAGACGGACGCAATGCCCAGTTTTTCACCTTTCCTCTTGAGATGCAGACCCTTAAAAAAGGACTTGAACCGTTTCTCAACGCCCTGTTCACAGAGAACAACTATCAGGAGACCCCGCTGCTCCAGGGTATCTATTTTGGAAGCGGTCTGTGTGATCAGGCCCCCTTGCCCTGTTTCCTCCAGTCTACCACCACCGGGACACAACACAGACGGCGGCCATTATCATCTGTCTTTGCCAGAGACCTCTTTACCCGCGTTCTGCCCCTGACACGATGGAACTACAAACCTCTGAAGGAACTCATCGTGTGGAAGAGGCTTGTCCACAACCTGGGGATCATGGCATGGGTGTGCCTGACAGGCTTTGCAGCCGGCATTGTGGTACTGTCCTACTTTCACAACCAGGAGGTCCACTCCCTATTGCCTGCAAAGGCTGCAACCATCTCTACAAAGGCACTGGCAGACGACTCCGTCCTTGTTGCCCTGGAAAAGATGAGGATGTCTATCCAGGCCATAGAACAGATGAACCACACCTGGTACAGCCCGTTCGTACTGTTCAGGTATGCCTGGAAGGCTGAGGAGGCCTACAAAAGACAGTACTGCCACATGTTCGAGTCTGCGCTGCTCAGTCCTATGGAGAAGAAATTCCAAGAGGAGGTCAACAGGCTTAAGGGCAACATCCCCATAGAACTGTACGCCAACTACTGCGTCTATTCAGTAGAACAGAGCATCTTTCTTCAGGACTACCTCAATGGCAAGAATGCACCTGAATTCAGCTCATTCAGCCGGGCATCATCGGCTGTTATCATGACCTGCAACCGCAAGGTACTGCCTGAAGTGGCCAGTTATTTTCCTGCCCTGAACCGCAGCTACCTGGCATGGACCCAGGACAGACAGGGAATAAAGCAGCGTCTGTCATCGTTACAGAAGACTCTGCACATCCTGCTTGCCAGGAAAGGCAAGGGCAGCTCCTGGCTCTACACCGTGGCCATTGCCGATACTCCTGCAATAAAGCTTTCGGACTTCTGGAAACATCAGCGTGATGACATCGCGGAAGACATCTCCATTCCCGGCGCATTCACTGCCAAAGGCAGAAAAAAGATCGAACACTTCCTGTCAGCCATAGAAGAGGCTGGCGCAGGCAAGGACATTGTCCAGCAGTTGCGCAAGGCATACAACACCTCATATCCAAGGTGGTTCGTACACTGGTGGAAGAGGTTTGGAGACAACTTTATAGACGGCGAACTCATGCTCCAGACAGATGCTGACTGGCGCGAGGCGGCCATAATCATGGCAGCACCAGACAATCCATGCTTCTGGATACTGGATACCATGGCGAACGAACTCACTGCATTTGCAAATGATACCAATGGCAAATTGCCTGTATGGGCACAGTCTGTGATTGGCATGAACACAATCCGCAAACTTTCCGCAGAAATCACCACAGACAAAAGTGGACAGGATAACACAGGTTCTGCCTCACCAAGCCTGCTGGAAAAACTGGATGCGGAAAAATTCAAGGTGGCCATGGAGACCATGAAGGATATCAATCCGTCCAAAGGCTGGAAGATGGATGATAAGCTCAAACTTGCCGCAGCATGGAAAAAATATTCATACGGTTTGTCCAGCCTCAGCCAGGTTACCACTGACAGAGGAAAGGCTGCCATGCAGTTCTCTGCCTGGTTCAAGGAAGGATCCGGAACAGGAAAGTCAGACTCCGCCTTTACCGAAGCTTATGATGCCTGGATGGGTCTAAAGTCCCTGGGACAACACAGGTATCCTGACCCGTTCATATGGAAACTGTTAAACTGCCCGTTTGTCTTCCTCCAGGACTTTGCTGCAAGGGAAACAGCTACCCTTCTCCAGCAAAAATGGCAGGAAGAGGTGCTTTCTGCTGTTGCTGACGTAGGGCCTGACAAGGTCTCCTCCCTGCTGTTCGCTGACAACAGCGGTTTGGTATGGAAGTATCTGCAACAGTATGTTGACCCGTTTGTTGTAAAATCAGTGGATGGTTACAAGGCACGGACCGTGTATGGACGCAGCCTGACCTTCAGGCCTGAATTTTACTCTGTGCTAAATACAGGCTCCAACATTGTGGTCAATGCGAGGCCGCAGTATGCGGTTACCCTGTTTACAAAGACCATGGAAGTAAACACCGGTGCTACTGTGAAACCTACCCACTCCGTTCTGACGCTACAGTGTTCAAAGGATAAATACCGGCTGGAAAATGACAACTTCCCCAGGTCACTTACCATAAACTGGTCACCGGACAAATGTGGCGATGTAACCCTGAGCATAGGTTTCCCTGCCTTTGAACTCACAAAACAGTGGTCAGGCAGCATGGCCTTTGCCCGCTTCCTCAAGGAGTTTGCCAGCGGCAGTCATGCCTTCGGACCAGAAGACTTCCCTGAAAACGCAGGTTTCTTCAAAAAGCATAAAATAGATCATGTAACCATATCATATACCCTATCCGGGGCGGACGATATAATCCGGATGCTCAACAGGCCTCCGGAACAGCTACCCCGCAGAATAATCGTCCCGGACAGCCAGATAACGGCAAAGTTTGTACCCAGGCTTTCCGAGAAGACACTTTCCGAATTCGTGGAATCCGACATCTCTGAACTTACAGAGATACAGCCTTTGCCTGCAGACAGAAAGCTGAAAAAGACCTCCAAAACAGCGCACAAGGGTTCAGCCGGCCCTATGGACCACCACAGGCCCCAAAAGACAGATGTATCGTGGCATGACTGGAGATGGATACTAAAACAGGACCCCGGCATGTACACAGTGCAGCTAATGAGCATCGGATCTCCTGACTCCATCCACAGGGCCTTTGCCACACTCCCCTCCTCCAATGACAACGCAGTTTTTTCAAAAACCATAAATGGCAAGAGGTGGTACGTGCTCATTTCCGGCATCTTTGACACAAGGGAACATGCTGAATCATTTATCAGGTCACTCCACAAAAATATTCAGAAAAACAGGCCCATGACAAAAAGTCTTAGGACCATACAGGCATCAATCAGGGATTCTGGCATTGCTGGCATTGAAAGTGCCAAATCAGGGGAAAAAATCGGCAAAAACAGCAACAGCGATGAAAAGCGGGAAAAAAGCGGCCAGGCAAAACACACTGCCACCCGGTCTGGATCCGCCTGCGAACCTGCAGCTTGAGTCTTATGAATACAGATATTTTCGACATTGGCGCAACGCCCATCAACGCCCAGGAACCTGCAGGGCATGATGTATCATACGATGATGACTTCGATGCGCTTGGCCACGAGATCAAGAAGCTTTCCTCACCCACTGCTGGCTCGTCCACAGACTGGGACAAGGTCAGAGAACTCTGCATCAGGATATTGAGAGAAAAATCAAAACATCTCCAGGTGGCCTGTTATCTGTGTGTAGCACTTTGCCAGACTGACGGCATTGGCGGATGTGCCGCTGGGATACATATCATCCGGGAGATGATGGAAAATTTCTGGGACACCCTCTATCCACCCAAAAAGAGGAAGAAGGGACGCATAAACGCCCTGGCATGGTGGGCAGAAAAGGTGCAGGCATCTCTGGAGGGTAAGGAGCCAGAGACATGGGATGCAGCCAGACGTGCGCAGTTAATGGATGACCTTGCCACGATTGATACCATAATAGGAGACAAGCTTCCAGACGGCCCTTTGCTCAGATCTCTTATGGACAGCGTATCAGCACTGATAGTTGAGGAACAAGAAGACGACGCAAAGCCGGAATCTGACACCACCCAGGGGACAGAAGGCGCAGACCGTAACAAGCCCCCTGCTGACCCAGCAGCCCCCCATTCAGAACCCCAACAGGCCGATATTGACCAGCCCTCATCCCGGGCCAAGACATCTACCGGTACAGAGAGCCATGAGCCACAACCGGAACCGGTTTCAACTTTTTCTGATGAAACTTCCCAATCTGTTGAAAATCCTGATGCAGATGCCGACAAATATTTTGCAGGCGGACTTGATTTCCTTGGGCAGGCAGCTACCAAATTCCTCAAACAGGATATAAAGCGGCCCATAGGCTACCAGATAAACAGACTTATTGCCTGGAGCGGCATAGACGCCCTACCACCTGCCACAGACGGCAAGACCATGCTGCCTCCGCCAGATGAACAACTGGTCACGCTCCTGAAGGGACAGTATGAATCCGGCCTCTGGGAAGTACTGTTGGTCACAGCGGAAAGTTATGTGCGACAGTATCTCTTCTGGCTGGATCTGAGCTTCTACGTGGCAACGGCATTAGACATGATCCATGCCAGGACCGCATCCATGGCGGTTGCCAATGACACCCTGCTGTTCATAACCCGCATGCATTCCCTGGAGAATCTCTGTTTCTCAAACGGAATGCCCTTTGCCTGCGAGGATACCAGGCAGTGGCTAATGGAACTTGCCAATCCTGCCGGGAACGGGACGATCACGGTTACCCCTGGTTCAGACAGGATACAGCACACCGAATCAGAGGCCATGCAGATGGTGGATAAGCAGGGCATTGAAGAGGCACTTTCATTCTTCAAGAAAGACATGGGGGCACCGGACAGCGGGAGAGAGCGTTTTATGCACGACCTTGCAATGTGCCGTCTCATGCTCAAGGCCAGACAGGTTGAGCTGGCCCTTCCGTTCGCAGACCGTCTTGTCCAAACGGTGGACAGAATGGATATGGACTCGTGGGAACCTGATCTTGCACTGCAGGCCCTGTCTGCCGCCTACCGTATATTCAGACAGAACAAGGGAAAGGCCACGGTGGAAAAGACGGAAAAACTCAGGCAGCGGATAATACTGATAGCACCTGAAAAGGCGGCTAACCTGGTCACTCTTTCTATAACCTAAATTGAACGATTCCCAAGTTTGCATGAGATGCAAGGAGGAGACGCAGATGTAGTGTGGTACTTCAAGTATCCGGCAGGTAAGCGAAGACTCAGATGCAGCAGATCATGCAAAATCGGGAATCCGGCAGCGGTTTCAAAATAGTTAGAAGTTTCAGGATCAAGCCGGGACTTACTAGCCACTATAAGATTATTCAAACTTTCAATATTTCACTCTCTGGTTGATTGCCAAAAGGAGGAAGCATGGGCAAAGAAGCATCGGTTGCACCCAAGGAACGTGTCAATGTGGTTTACAGACCCGCCACTGGAGATGCCCAGGAAGAGGTGGAACTGCCTCTCAAGATTCTGGTGATGGGCGACTTCACCCAGCGTGAGGACGACAGGGCTGTTGAAGAACGTCAGCCCATAAACGTGGACAAGAACAACTTTGACGATGTCCTGGCCGGTCAGGAACTCAAGTTAGACACCTTTGTAAACAATGAACTGGACGATGATCCGGAATCACAACTGCACGTGGAACTCGACTTCAAAAGTATAAAGGATTTCGAGCCGGATAACATTATCAAAAAGGTGCCGGAACTCAAAAAACTGTTTGAACTGCGAGAGGCACTCAAGGCCGTAAAAGGTCCTCTCGGCAACATCCCTGACTTCAAGAAGAAGGTGAATGCCCTTATTTCAGATGAGGGGGCCAGAACCAAGTTGCTTGCCGAGCTTGGCCTGGATGACAAGTAGGAGGGCAACCATGGAAACAATGCAACAGAAGGTTTCGGAAACCGGTCAGGACGTCCAGCAGGACATCTCCCTGATCGACGAAATAGTGCAGGCCACCAGGATAAAACCTGAAGATGAAGGCTACAATGTTACCAAACAGGGAGTCCAGGCCTTTATTGACGAACTTCTTAAACCTGGCAGGGAAACAGCCAAGATAAGCCCCGGACTGGTGGATGAGATGATTGCCGATATAGACAAAAAACTCTCCCGCCAGATGGATACCATCCTGCACAATGAGGAGTTCCAAAGACTTGAGTCGTCATGGCGCTCCCTCAAGTATCTGATAGATCACACGGACTTCAGGGAAAATATCAAAGTTGAACTGCTAAACGTGTCTAAACAGGACCTGATTGACGATTTTGAAGACTCTCCTGAGATTGTCAAATCCGGACTGTACAAGATCGTATACACATCTGAATACGGTCAGTTCGGTGGCCAGCCCTATGGAATGATGGTTGGCAACTATGATTTCGGCCCAGGGAACCAGGACATGGCACTGTTAGAAAACCTGGCAAGTGTTGCCACCATGGCCCATGCCCCGTTTACCGGGGGAGCAGGTCCATCCTTTTTTGGCCTTGATGATTTCAGCGGCCTTCCCAATCTAAAGGATCTCAAATCATTATTTGAGGGGCCGCAGTACACAAAATGGCGGTCATTACGCCAGATGGAGGATGCAAGAAACATCTCCCTGGCACTGCCGAAATTTCTGCTGAGGCTCCCATACGGACCTGACAACATCCCTACCAAGACATTCAATTACAAGGAAGACGTATCATCCGGGGACGACAGTTTCTGCTGGGGGAATGCCGCATTTGCCTTTGCAACAAGGGTTGCAGACAGCTTTGCCAAATACAGGTGGTGTGCAAACATAATCGGACCGCAGGGAGGCGGCGCGGTGGAAGACCTGCCCATTTACCAGTATGAGGCAATGGGTGAGATACAGAACAAGATTCCCACCCAGATCGAAATATCAGACCGCAAGGAGTTTGAGCTGGCCGAGGAGGGCTTTATTGCCCTTACCATGAGAAAGGGCAGCGACAATGCGGCCTTCTTCTCTGCCAACTCCATTCAGAAGTCCAAAAAATTTGCCAACACGCCAGAGGGGAAACAGGCAGAGCTGAACTACAAACTGGGAACACAGCTCCCCTATACCTTTGTTGTCAGCCGTCTGGCCCACTACCTCAAGGTGATACAGCGTGAGAATATCGGGACGTGGAAAGACAGGGGCGAACTGGAAGACGAACTGAACAAGTGGGTTGGCCAATACGTATCAGACCAGGAGAACCCCGGAAAGGGCGTACGTAGCAGACGTCCATTGCGAAAGGCAAAGATCACTGTCTCTGACGTGGCAGGGGAACCTGGCTGGTACAGAGTCAATATGGAGATTCAACCGCACTTCAAATATATGGGGGCATCATTCACCCTGTCACTGGTGGGGAAACTTGACAAATCCTGATGGTTCCAACTCACCAAGATGGGCTGATCGTGCAAGGGGCCAAGGTACGTTATCCGTTTACCTGCCGACCACATCAATTCTATAGAATTGGGCATTCAACAGTTAAAGGCAATACCTGCGCCCCGGTTTGTTGTTCAACCAAACACTTTTTAACACTTCATACTTCATCACAGGAGGAACAAGATGGCTAATACAATGTATCTCAAGGTTAAAGGCGCAAGCCAGGGTGACATCAAAGGTGATTGCGCACAGTCCGGCAGGGAAAACACCATTCTGGTCTATAGCATGGATCATGAGGTGGAAATACCGCGCGACACCCATACGGGCCTGCCCAGCGGACAGAGAATCCACAAGCCTCTGAAACTTCTCAAGCACAAGGACCAGGCAAGTCCACTGCTCTTCCAGGCATGCTGCACAGGCGAGCATATCACCAACTTCGAACTTGACTTCTACCGTGTCAATGACAAGGGACAGGAAGAACACTATTTCACAATCAAGCTCGAAAATGCAGTTATTGTAGGAATGCGTGAATATACACCAATCACGTTTCTGGAAGAGAACAAACCTTACCATGACATGGAAGAGGTTTCGTTTTCATACGAAAAAATTGTATGGACATACGAGCCTGACGGGATCGAGTCTGAAGATGACTGGAAAAAACCAAACTCATAAAAGATATTAGGACCTGATCCATGATACAGGAGAGGCTTCTGGAACGGATTGCAAACCTTGAGAAAAAGAGATATCCCGACCAGCCCGCACACACTGCCCGGCAGTTGAATTCCATTATTTCCCATCTGACGCGCCTACTGAACACAAGACAGGGCAGCGTTGCCATTGCCCCTGATTTCGGTGTTCCTGACATTACCAACATCCCAGGCAACAACATAAGGGATATCAGGGAACGCATCGAAAACATCATTGAGGAGGTGGTAAGGAAATACGAACCGCGCCTGACAAATGTCAGGATGGTCATGCAGGAGGACGACAGGGACAACTTTTCCCTGAGGTTTCGTCTGGAAGCCAACCTTGCTGAACACGACAACATTCCGGTCATATTTGAGACTGTAGTCTCCACTGAAGGCCGGATAATAATCTCTTCATAAGGCACAAGGTGTTTTCCAAATACTATCAACAGGAATTATATCACCTGCGCAGGCTGGCCAGTGAATTTGCCGAGGTGCATCCTGCCATTGCTCCGATGCTTGGCACTCAGTCAGCCGATCCTGATGTAGAGCGTCTGTTGGAGGGAACTGCCTTTCTCAGCGGTCTGCTACGGGAAAAGATTGATGATCAGTTTCCCGAACTCATACATGCACTGACACACTTTATCTTTCCCCAGTTCCTGAGATCAGTTCCCTCAACCACCATCGTCCGTTTTACACCGAGGAGGGGGATGCAGGAATCCATCCTGGTGCCTGCAGGTACCGAGATGGAATCAGTGCCGGTTGAGGATGTATCATGCATATTTCAGACAAGTTTCGACTGTCTGGTACATCCTCTGGAAATTACCGATATCTCCATCATCGGTTCTGAAAGCAGGGGGCACAGGATAGACCTTACCTTCAGACTCACAGGACCAGATCTGCAGGCATGGTTTCCGGAAACACTCACCTTTTTCATTGGCGGCAGCTACTCCAGGGCCAGTGACCTGTTCTACCTACTGGCCAGGAGACTGAAGAAGATCACTGTTCAGTCCATGGATGCCAAACGGCGCATTGTTCTTGAGGCCTCTTCTTTAAAACCTGCAGGTTTCAGCAGAGACAGAAAGATGCTTCCATACCCTGGCAATGCCTTTTCCGGTTACAGGATACTTCAAGAATTTTTCTTACTGCCACACAAATTCCTGTTTTTTGAACTCCACGGCCTCAAGGATTGGAAAGACCGGGGAAGAGGAGACAAATTTTTGATCAGTTTTGAAATTTCCCCCTCCACAGTAAGGATAGACGGGGTATCCAAGGATTCCTTCCTGCTCTCCACAGTACCTGCCATAAACATCTACAGGCACAACGCGGAACCAGTACCCCTGGACCACACCATGGACAAGATCCGCATTACCCCTGCGTTAAGATCAGGTAAACGCCCAGAGATATACTCAATAGAACAGGTAACCGGCTTTACACGGGGGGCCATGAAACAGGTGAACTATGTAGAGGCCTCCAGATTTTCATCCGAGAAGAACATACATATGTACAGCACCGTACACTCCATGTCCCCTGTATATAACCGACCGGAAATCTCGCTCCAGTTCACCTATCCTGACGAGGAAGCTCCTCTTGTCGAAGAGACGCTCACCATAGAACTCATCTGTACAGACGGTGACCTGCCGAGGCAACTGAAACCAGGGGATATCTGCCTGCCCACATCCTCCACCCCGGAACTGATTGAATTCACCAACCTCATACAACCAACAATGCCCATAGACCCTCCTCTGGAAGGTGATCTTCTATGGCGTCTTCTGTCGCAGCTATCTCTAAATCTCCTTAGTCTTGCAGACAGGGACAACCTCAGGGAGCTGCTTGGACTCTACATCTCAAGCCAGGACAGGGACAAGGGCAGGATTTCATCAAACAGAAAACGCATAGACGGCATAGAAGAGTTCTCGGTAACACAGGAAAGTTTCATGGCCAGGGGCCACATGCTCCGGGGCCAGAAGATCAAAATGATAGCAAGGGGAGACCACTTTGCAAGCCGTGGGGACTTTTGTCTCTTCGGCATGGTAATGGACAATTTTTTTGCAGAATATTGCTGTTTCAACAGCTTTACACAATTTGAGCTTACAGACAATGTCAGTGGAGAGACATACACATGGCCGATACGAGTGGGCAGCAAACCATTGATCTGAAGCGTTTGCTTACAGAAAGTGGACACAAGATATCATTTGTTCAGGTACTTCGCCTGCTCAGGCTCATTATTGCAGCCCGTGAGGATACAAACCCGTCTGATACCAGAATATTTGATTTCATAAGGATACGGCCAGAACTGGGACTTGCCTTCCCGGGCACAGACGTTGTGAGAGTAGAGGAGATAGAACGTGATGACAGCACAGCCTTCCGTGTAACAGCCTCGTTCATGGGCTTGTACGGCCCGTCTTCCCCCCTTCCCACCTTTTATACAGAAGACCTAATAGATGAAAAAAGGGAAGACAGATCCATCACCCGTGAATTCATCGACATCTTCAACCATCCGTTTTACGAACACTTCTTTAACATATGGGAAAAATATTCAATTGCCCACCGGCTTGCGGAAAATCCCCATTACAGGTCCCATGAGTACCTGTTCTGCCTCCTTGGACTGGCCGGCTCCCATATCCAGGACTCACTGGATCACAGCACGGAATTTCTATCATACACAGGGATAGCCACTCAGGCCCCCAGGTCAGCATCTGGATTGCGTACACTCATCTCGGATCTGCTGCAACTTGACCAGGTAGAGGTGGAGCAATGCGTGGAACACAAGACGGACATACCCAAAAAACAACATCTTGCCCTTGGGGTGCGCAACACCAGCATAGGACAGGACGCCCATATAGGGTGCTGTATCAAGGATATGGCAGGCAAATTCCGTTTGATCATAGGCCCACTGGACCACAAACGGCTCCAGACAGTACTGCCTGACACACCTGCCTATAGCCTGATACTGGAAACCGTACAGTTTTACGTGGATCAGCCCCTGCTGTGGGATATTGAACTCAGCGTGGCCAGACAGCACATCAAAACGGCATGCATAGGCTCTGCCCAACTGGGGAAACTTGGCTGGAATACATGGCTATTCTCCGGCAGCGAGGCTCCTGCAGATGGCAGGGTTCCACTGCTTGGAACCTGCACACGCCACACATGAAACACCCAGGAGGAACAACCCCATGATCAATATTGATATAAAATCTCTGCTGCTGCATCTCAACAACATCTGCACCAACGCCCTGCAGGCAGCGGCAGGACTATCTGTATCCCGCGCGCACTATGAGGTAACTGTAGAACATCTCCTCCTGAAACTGCTTGAAAACCCGCAATCTGACTGGCCAATCATATTTGAAAAATTTCATATCGAGGTGGGACAGATACGGCAGGCCTTAGAAGAGGTGCTGGAAGACTATCAGACAGGCAACTCTGGAAAACCTGTATTTTCACCCATGCTTCTGGACCTGGTACAGGAGGCATGGCTCATCGCATCCATTGACTTTGATGACAGCAGGATCAGATCCGGGGCAATCCTGGCAGCCCTTCTCACCAAACCTGCCTACTACTCCACAGGCAGGTACATGGACATACTGCGCACCATCAATCGTGAGGAACTTCTCAAGGAGTTCTGGAATATTACCAAACCGTCTGTAGAGACCAGCATTAAAACCGGAACAGCACAGTCTTCACCATATGAACATAGCGGCTCTTCAGAAAATTTCCTTTCCCGCTTCTGTACCGACTTCACTGAAAATGCCAGGCAGGGCAAGATCGACAGGGTATTTGGCAGAGACCATGAGATAAGGCTGATGATTGACATACTTGCCAGGAGACGCAAGAACAATCCCATCTGTGTAGGTGAACCAGGGGTTGGAAAGACCGCGGTAGTAGAAGGACTTGCTCTCAGAATCATAGAAGACGACGTACCGGATGTCCTGAGGGATACGCGGCTGCTTGCACTGGACATGGGACTTCTCGAAGCCGGAGCAGGCATGAAGGGAGAGTTTGAAAACAGACTTAACGGTGTAATAACCGAGATAAAGCAGTCTGAAAAACCAATCATTCTGTTCATAGACGAGGCCCATACCCTCATAGGGGCCGGAGATTCTGCCGGAGGGGGCGATGCGGCCAACCTGTTAAAACCGGCACTTGCCCGTGGCGAGCTTCGTACAATAGCTGCCACCACGTGGACTGAATACAAGAAATATTTTGAAAAAGACCCTGCCCTGGCGCGAAGGTTCCAGTTGGTCAGGCTGGATGAACCTGACACGGACACCACCACACTGATCCTTCGCGGGATCAAGCCCGGTTATGAGAAGATGCACAAGGTAATTGTGAGGGACGATGCCATTAAGACTGCCTCGGAACTGGCCAGCCGTTATATTCAGGGGCGCTTTCTGCCAGACAAGGCCATTGACCTTCTTGACACGGCGTGCGCAAGAATCGGCATCAACCTCAGGGCCAAACCTCCTGCCCTGGAAGACATGGAACGATCCATTGCCGCACTTGAAAGGGAACATCAGGCCATCCTGCGTGACCGGGAACATAACATTGATATTGATCAGAAACGTATCCACGAGATAAGCAAGGAAATTGAAGACCTGCAAGGCAAACGCGATGATCTCTATGACATATGGCAGCAGGAACAGCAGGTTGCCTGGAAGGTGCTTGAAATTCGTGAAAAACTGCACTCATCCCAGATTCCAGACCGTAATACCCTAAAACAGCAGCTTGCCGATGCTGACCAAGAGCTGAAAGACCTTCAGGGTGACAACCCCCTGATCCATATCGAGGTGGATCCTGACATAGTTGCCCAGGTGGTATCAGACTGGACAGGCATACCCCTTGGCAAGATGCTCAGGGACGAGGCTGATAATATCATCAACTTTGAATCGCTCATGACCAGAAAGATCAAGGGTCAGGACCACTCCCTCAAGGCCATGGGTGAGGTAATCCGAGCATCAAAGGCAGGCATAAAAAACCCTGACCAGCCAATGGGCGTCTTTCTATTTGTAGGCCCATCGGGAGTGGGAAAGACAGCAACTGGCCTTGCCCTGGCAGACCTGCTGTTTGGCAGTGAAAGGAATGTGGTCACTGTGAACATGAGTGAATTTCAGGAAAGCCACACGGTAAGCCGCCTCATCGGTTCACCTCCAGGCTACGTGGGGTTTGGTGAAGGCGGCATGCTCACAGAGGCCGTGCGAAGGCAGCCCTACTCTGTTGTACTTCTTGACGAGGTGGAAAAGGCACACATAGACGTAATGAACCTCTTCTACCAGGTCTTTGACAAGGGCCTGCTCACAGACGGAGAGGGAAAGGAGATCAGCTTCCGCAACACAATCATTATCCTCACATCCAACCTTGGAACCGATGTGATTCAGGAAATGACATCAGGAGAGGAGAGACCTCCGGTGGAATCGGTTCTTGGTGCAGTACGCCCCCTGCTCTCCCAGTACTTCAAGCCGGCACTGCTGGCAAGGACCACGGTAATCCCCTATTTCAGTCTGGACAAGGACACCATGCAGGACATAGTTACCATCAAGCTTGACGACCTCAAGGATCTGTTAAGGCACAACAACGGGATGGAGCTGACTTACACGGGAAAGGTGGTAAAGCAGATTGCAGACCGGTGTACCGAGGTGGAAACCGGAGCAAGGAATATTGACTACATCCTAAACTGCAATGTTCTTCCCAGGCTGTCACGGGAAATCCTGAGCCACATGAGTGATGACGAGATGCCGTCTGCAGTCACCATAGACGTGGATAAACAGGGAGAATTTTCTATTAATTTCGCATAAGGACACTCTATTTCCTTAAACCTTAAAGGATATGACCCAATACTTCTGTGATCAAATGAAGATCAGGCACAGGTCACATTAAGGAGTTCTACATGAACTATCTTTCCGAAAACAAAAAATTTTCTTTTGAGTCACTTGCTCTCGACAAGGATACGTTTGGCGTAGTGAGCTTTACAGGTTCCGAAGGCCTGTCCCGCCTGTACCAATTTGATATCATGCTGGTTGCCAGTGATGCCAATATAGACATGGAAGCCGTGATGCTGGAGCCGGCATCGTTTTATATCCACAGGCCAGACAAAAGCAAAGTCCCGTTTCACGGCATGATAGCCGAATTTGAACTTGTACGGACCGTTGGCTCTTTTTATCTGTATCGGGTACTGCTCGTTCCAAGACTCTGGCGCCTGACAAGGACGCACCACAACCAGATATTCTTAAACTCCACGCCCCAAGGGATCATAAAACAGGTCCTTGAAGACGGCGGCCTAACCTCCCTTGACTTCGAATTCAGGCTCCAGGGGGAGTATGTGACCTGGGAGTATGCCTGCCAGTATGGCGAGAGCCATTACGAATTTATCAGCCGCTGGATGGAGCGTAACGGGATCTACTTCTTTTTTGATCAGTCAGGCGACAGGGAAAGGATAATAATGACAGATTCCCGTATGGCCCATGTAGCCTCACCGTTTGGTGATGAGCTGATCTATGCCCCTGTGTCCGGACTTGAGACCATGCACCTTGATGAAACCATACAGTCATTTGTGTGCAGGCGTCAGCAGGTCCCCAACAGGGTTACACTGAAGGATTACAATTATCGCAAACCATCATTGTCAGTTCAGGGCAGTGCAGAGGTTGACAGCAGCGGCCAGGGTGAGATGTACTTTTACGGAGAGCATTTCCGCACTCCTGAAGAGGGCGACAAGCTGGCAAAGATACGCTCGGAGGAATTCCTGTGCCAGGCCAAACAGTTTCATGGGGAATCCACAGTACCCTATCTCATGCCAGGCTACACATTCACACTGAAGGAACATTTCCGTCAGGATATGAACCGGGGTTACCATATAATATCCATAGAACACCGTGGGAACCAGGCATCATTTCTTATCAGTGGCATCAGGGAAAATCTGTCGGTTGCAGAGAAGGAAAGTGTATACCAAAACAGCTTCACTGCCATTGAAGACAATGCCCAGTTCAGGGCCCCGCGCATCACCGAACGGCCTCGCATACACGGTACCATAAACGGTCGGATAGATGCCGCCGGTACGGGCAAGTATGCAGAAGTGGACGATCATGGACGTTACAAGGTCATACTGCCCTTTGACCGTTCAGGCAGGGGCGGTGGCAAGGCATCTGCATGGATAAGAATGATGCAGCCATATGGCGGCTCAGATTACGGCATGCACTTTCCCCTGCACAAGGGCTGTGAAGTCCTGCTTACATTTATTGACGGAGATCCTGATCGTCCGGTGATTGCCGGAGCCGTACCCAATCCTGAATATCCCTCGCCAGTAACCACTGACAACCAGACCATGTCTGTACTCACTACCAGCGGAAGCAACAAGATACACATAGAGGACAGAGAGGGCAGTGAACGCATGCTGTTTCACAGCCCCAAACAGCGTACACTACTGAGAATCGGCGCTGAAGGAAAGGATGAATATTTAGGTCAAGAGGAAAACCCCGATGATCAGGGGGAAGAAGAAGAAGAAAGTCCGAAATGGGGATTTAAACCCCCGGAAAAAGACCACGAGCATTTCGGTATTCACCTCCTGACCAATGGCCTGCTGGATGTCCAGGCTGCCACCGTGAATGAGACAATCTTGGGCGAAAAAATAGAACTTATTGGAGGGGTGGAAGCCAAGATAATAATAGGTAACGCAACTCATATAGTATTGATAACTAGTTCTGAAATAAAAAGAACTAAGAAGGAATTCAACTTTGAGCATTTAGAAATTACAAACAAGAAAGAACAGGCCATTGCAGATATCGACCAGGCAATAGAAAGGATGAATACTGTTCTTATAGATGCCAATACTATTAATAATCAACTTAACAAAATAGTAGGACAAGCCAATAAAGTTAATGGTCAAGTCACTGAAGTAATCAGAGATGCAAATAAAGTTAAAGGAGAAGTCACTGAAGTAGTCATAGAGGCAGATAATATTAAAGGAGAAGTCACTGAAGTAGTCGGAGAGGCAAATAAAGCTAAAAAAGAAGTCACTGAAGTAATCGGAGAGGCAAATAAAGTTGAAGGAGATTTGAATGAAATATTAAGGTCAAAAAATCAGGTAATAGCAGAAGTAGTAAAGTCCATTCTGGAAGAGGCAAAGATAGTAGATGAAGATGACCAGGTCGTGGCAATGAAAATAGTTGTATAAAAGTCTATTAACCATATGAAAACATACAAACCCAAAATATACGGTTTTTCAATAAGGTCCTTTGGACTCTCTGGCAAGACCTATCTCACCACCACCATCATGGTCTATTTCGATTTACAGAAGGCAGGGACAGTACTGGACGAACAGCAGTTATGGACCGAGCTGCCCGAGCAGTTAGGTACAGACACCCTGCCGGACCTGGGTTTCCCAAAGCCCCATGGAGAAGTCCTTGTAACAGGGAGCTGTTATGCCAGGACACCGGAAGGGATACAGGCATCAGATGTCAGTGTGAAAGTAGGTACACTGGAAAAACGCTTGCTCATCTTTGGTGACAGGTTATGGAAGCCAGGGAATATTCCCTCTGCTCCCAGACCCTTTATGGAAATGCCTATCACATGGAGCAACAGCTTTGGTGGACCGGATTATGCCATGAATCCTCTGGGGAAAGGAATCCCCACACCAGGAATAGACGGCCCTGTACACCTTCCCAACATAGAGGCACCAGGCCAGCAGGTAGGCTCCCCTTCTGACCGGCCACTGCCGGCAGGTCTTGGTCCTGTTGACATGATGTGGCCCCAGCGGCAGTCCAAGGGAGGGACATACGACAACAACTGGAAAGAAGAATGCTGGCCCTGGTTTCCTGCTGATCTGAACCCTGAATTTTTCAACTCGGCCCCTGAAGACCAGTATATAGAAGGTTTTTTCGCAGGCAGCGAAGAGATTGAACTACGTAACATGCACCCGGAGCTGGAAATCATCCGCTCCAGCCTTCCGGCCCAGAGACCGCGCTGTTTCATCACACGAAAAAAAGAACTGACCCAGGATGCTCCAACCGAATTTATTGAGG
>CAZXAK010000048.1:0-65980 GCA_964638145.1 uncultured Desulfobacterales bacterium
TGGAGGGACAGGGGCAAGTAGCGGGATGTCTGCCCATATGGAGTATTTATTAATTACACCTGAATTGAGCGATTCCCAAGTTTGTATGAGATGCAAGGCGGAGGATACGCAGACGTGCTGTTGTACTTCAAGTATCCGACAACACAGCAGATCATGCGAAATTGGGAATTCCGCAGCGGTTTCAAATTATGTAGAAAGCAAAACAGTTACAGCAAACCCGTTGGGTGACAGGTAATTTTACAAAAAACAGCATTAATTTACTGTAATTAAATATAAAACAAGATTTCACATGATTTGAAACGCTCAATTCAGGGGGAACATACATGATACAGGAGGCAACCACAAAACACGGAGGGCACCCCCATGGATTCCAAGGCATCCGGGATTGTTGGCCTGAAAGAGGTGATCCATACCGAGCTTGAAATCATCGCGAGGAGAAGGACAAGAATCCGCAATGAACGCGCCCATACCACATCAGGCAAGGAAACCGGCCATGAGGGGAATGCTGCCATCCAGGACACACTGGTAGGTCTTGCCCTTTCCGGGGGAGGCATACGCTCGGCAGTCACCAATCTTGGGGTGCTGCAGGGACTGGCCCGTTCCGGTGTGTTACGACTCGTGGACTATCTCAGCACGGTCTCAGGCGGCGGCTACATAGGCGGGTGCCTGTCATCACTCCTATCCATGAGGCGTCCGCCCCTGGACAGGCAGTCTTCAAGTGCAACATATGGGAACGCGGCGTATGATTTCATTCAGGCCTCGAACACCGGCCATGACACACCTGCCCCCCCTGCCCTGTTCACAACGTCATGGTCATCCTTTCCCCTCAAGGACTCTCCGGTAGGCGATATGAGTCAGACAGGGCCTACTGAACCGTCCTCTTCAGAAGCGGACAGGTGTGACCAGGCATACATAACGAACTTCAGACCGCGTGACCAGATGGTTCATCTGCGTAACCGATCGAGCTATCTGATACCCAGGGCTCTTCCAATGGGAAGCCAGGTTATAAAGGCAGTTGGAGCGGTTACAGCAAATACAGTACTCCCTCTGCTCTGGTTCCTGTGTGCCGTATGCACAATGACTGCCCTGTACATGCTGCTGGTATCACTCACCTGTTACCTGCCATATGGGGGTACAGCCTGTCTAAACCTCACCCACCATGCCGCTGCCATCCAGGGCCCTGTCAAAACCGCAGGAATGGCACTGCTTGACCGGCTGAGGTATGCCTGGTCCGGCCTCCTGCACATTGCCTATAACGAGCTTACCGCCCTTCAGGGACTTGCGGCCAGCAATGGCGGAATGGCGGTCTTTGTAATAGGACTGGTATCCGGTCTGTCTCTCCCGTCGTGCTCCCGCATTGGAATATCTGCTGAAATTGCAGATGAAAACCCTGAGAACCTTGCTGAAAACAGGTTCCTGATCCACCTACTCTGGACCTGCACAGGCATACTCTATTTTGCAATACTCCTGTGCTGTCACCAAGCATTGTCCACAGGCAGCAGGGCTGGCATACTGTTCGTGCCCACACTGTTCTCGGCATCGGCATTTGCAGGCACCCTCCTCCGTCTGATATTCATTGCTGCCAAACGGAAATACCACTGGAACAGATGCCACCGCTCCACACTGTTTCTCCAGGCAGGTTTTTTCCTCTACGCCACTGGCCTTACCTTTGCGGTGGCCCTGCTTCCAGGATTCATCATGGAGGGCAATCCCTGGTTCGTCATGCTGTTTCAGGCCCTCCTTGCATTGGGAATAAGGCTATGGATGGGCAGGGGCAAAAAATCATTTACAAGCACGAACAGCTCTACCCAGTCGCTCATGACCAAGCTCAAAGAGGCACTGCTGAACCTGCTGGTACCTGCATTTATCTTCTTTGCCATAGTACTTGCAGGGAGCCTTATCAACAAATTGATTCTTCACTATCACTGGCCCCAGGCAAGCACAACCCTTCCGCTCACAAAATCACTGGGGCTGTTCACACTCCTGTTCCTGCTACTGTGCACCATTGACT
Source organism: uncultured Desulfobacterales bacterium (assembly GCA_964638145.1). Classification (GTDB taxonomy): domain Bacteria; phylum Desulfobacterota; class Dissulfuribacteria; order Dissulfuribacterales; family QOAL01; genus S144-17. The sequence goes on from CAZXAK010000048.1 coordinate 2,012, forward strand.
ACAACAGGATATCTCACCACTACTTCTACAGGGACAGGCTCTCAGAGGCGTTTCTCCTCACCTTTGCCCGCAGACTCACAGGCGTATCACAGCATCTGGTTGAAGTGGTACGAAACGCCGTTGACATGCCCCTTTCTTCTTTACACGGGAATGAGGGGCATGCTGACAGGTGTGCGGCCCGCGGACCATATCACCTGATAAATGCCACACTAAACCTCACTGCGGCAAGAGACATGAAGGGTTTCAGGAGGCAGTCAGAGATATTTCTCTTCTCCCGGTGCTTCACAGGATCTGAACGCACGGGCTTTACACGCACAAGCCAATACAAAGAAGGGCTGAAGGTTGCAAAGGCACTGACAATAAGTGGGGCAGCAGTTACGTCTGTCATGGGCAGAAGTGGATCGCTGGCCGAATCGTTTGCATGTACGGTACTTGGAATAAGGCTGGGATACTGGCTGGCAAATCCTGCCAGACTTAACGAGGTAGCCTGCCAGTGCGCCATATTCAAACCATTCAAATGGATGAAACTCCTGTTTTTTGAACTGATACGGTACACAAATGCAAGGTCCAGGTATATTTATCTCAGTGACGGGGGGCACAACGGAGACAATCTTGGCATAATCTCCCTGTTTCAGCGACGCATCAGGCTGATAATAGCCTCTGACGCAGAACATGACCCACAGTACATATTTGACTCGCTGAACAGCTCCCTGAGGCAGGCATATGTGGATTACGGGATCAAAGTGGATCTGAAAATCACAAGAGACAACCTGGTCCCAAACGACAAGAACATGACCAAGACCCACTTTGTTGCGGGAAGGGTACTCTATCCGGACAGGCCGTGGCAGGCGAGCTGGCTGGTGGTGATAAAAAACAGCATCTCTGGTGATGAGCTTGCCCCCATCCTGAACTACAGGAAAAAATGCGAGGCATTCCCACAGGAATCAACAGGAGACCAGTTTTTTACTGAGGAACAGTTTGAGGCATACAGGGCACTTGGACGCCACACGGCAGAAGACGCCTTTCCTCCGGAGAAGTTCCCTGGGCCTGAACCGGGTAAAGACCCATGGGCAGATGTGGAACGCATAGGCTACAGCCTGCAGCACAATAAACCCCACAGGTGGGACGACCTGTTTGTCGCCCTGTGGGAAACTGAACAGGTGGACTTCTCCTGCTGGAAACGATTCAAAGACACCTTGCCTGAATTTTGCCGCACATCACATACAGGAGAGATGACGGCCAACAGGGCCGTTAAATACACTGATGGCGCGCTTCCCGGGCTTTACGAACAGATGGAGTACCTCGCACAATGGATAGGCCAGCATGACATGGACGTACTTGACAGACACAGGCGTGTACCCCGCACCTGGCCGGAATTCACGGCAATAACAAAAAAGATATGGCAATGACGTTCAGGTCATAACAAAGGTGATGAAAGGAAAGATCAACCCATGATTGTACCAGTAATTCTCTCAGGCGGCTCTGGTTCCAGGCTATGGCCCCTGTCAAGACAGCTATATCCCAAGCAGCTCCTGGCACTCACCGGCGAAAGCACACTGATTCAACAGACAGCCAACAGACTTAGAGGCATGGACGACGCTGCCCCACCAATAGTGATCTGCAATGAGGAACACCGCTTTCTTGTGGCAGAACAGATGCAGGAAACCGGCATACAGCCTGGTGCCATAATACTTGAGCCCATGGGCAAAAACACTGCACCTGCGGTTGCCGTGGCTGCCTTTCATGCCATGGAAAAGGGGGCGGATCCGCTACTGCTGGTGCTTCCGGCAGACCATATCATAAAGCGTCTGGACGTATTTCAGGATGCTGTGCAGGCAGGGAGTACGTACGCTGAAAACGGCGGGCTTGTCACGTTTGGGATTGTACCACAGGGCCCTGAGACCGGGTATGGCTATATAAAGAAGGGCCAGGTGGTAAAGGAGTTCACGGATCGCATGGTGGAAGGAATCTACGAGGTGGAGCAGTTTGTGGAAAAGCCTGACAGGTCCACAGCCAAAAAGTATGTGGAATCAGGCGAATACTTCTGGAACTCAGGCATGTTCCTGTTCAAGGCAGGGGTATACCTCGAGGAACTCAAAAAATTTGAGCCTGACATGCACAGGTACGCCAAGGAGGCGTGTCAAAAGGCGGTTCGGGACCTGGACTTCACCCGTCTTGACCGTGACGCATTTGAAAAATGCCCCTCGGACTCCATTGACTACGCAGTAATGGAGAGGACAGACAGGGCCCTGGTGGTGCCGGTTGATGCCGGCTGGAGTGACATAGGTTCATGGTCTGCCCTGTGGGAGACAGGGCTCAAGGACAGTGACGGCAACGTACTTCACGGCGATGTGATCACCCATGACACCAAGGGGTCATATCTCTACTCTGACGGACGGCTCATTGCCGCGGTCGGGCTGAGGGACCACATAGTGATCGAGACAGCAGACGCCGTGCTTGTTGCACCCAAAAACAGGGTACAGGAGATCAAGACCATCGTAAACTATCTCAAGGGACGCAACCGCCAGGAGGCATATCTGCACAGGCGGGTCTACAGACCCTGGGGTTCCTACGAGACCATAGCCACAGGTGACAGGTTCCAGGTAAAGCTCATCACAGTGAATCCTGGCGCCACCCTGTCACTGCAGATGCACCACCATAGGGCTGAACACTGGGTGGTGGTCAAAGGTACGGCCCTTGTGACAAAGGATGACCACACGATAATGCTCAGTGAAAACCAGTCCACATTCATCCCGCTTGGCACCAAACACCGCCTGGAAAATCCGGGAGTGATCCCCCTTGAACTCATTGAGGTACAGAGCGGATCATACCTTGGAGAGGATGACATTGTCAGGTTTGACGATGTCTATGGCAGGACCGGCGAAACCCCCAGGGCATGACCATGAGAACCATCATTGCTGGTGACATAGGTGGAACCAACACCAGGCTTGCCCTTTTTGAACAGGGCAGGCCTGTGTTCAGGTGGACCAGGCCGTCAAGGAACTATCCTGAATTCTACCCCCTGTTCAAAGAATTTCTTGCCCATTGCCCTGTGGCATCCCCACAGCAACTTGTCGTCTGTCTCGCAGTGGCAGGCGTCATAGAGGGTAACAGGAGGGCAAAGGGCACAAACATACCCTGGATCATAGACTCTGAAAGGATAGAAACAGATACAGGGTGCCAAAAATGCATAATAATCAATGACTTTGAGGCTGCGGCATGGGGTGTGACCACACTACAGCAAGGCCAGTATGTGCAGGTGGGAGGCCCGAGGCCACAAACAGGAAGTACCATGGCCATACTCGGTGCTGGCACCGGCCTTGGCCAGGCCATCATTCCAGGCGATTCAACAGGACGTTACATGGTCATACATTCTGAGGGCGGCCATGCGGGCTTTGCCCCGGAAAGCCGGGAAGAAATAGCACTTCTCTCCTATCTAATGGAGAGGTTCGGCCACGTAAGCGTGGAAAGGGTACTGTCTGGCCAGGGGCTGGTAAATATTTACAGCTTCCTTAAAAAAGAACCGGCAGACAAGCTTGAAGACGGCCCGCGTGGAGACCTTCTTGCACCTGATATCACCAGAAGGGCCATTGAGGAAAGTGATGAAGTATGCTCAAGGACCGTTGAACTGTTCTGCAGGATCTATGGCGCAGAGGCAGGAAACCTTGCACTAAAATGCCTGCCCTACGGAGGCGTCTTTGTGGCTGGCGGAATTGCACCTGTCATCCTGCCTTTTATCCAAAAAGGGGGCTTTATAGAGGCATTTGAGGCCAAGGGATGCATGAGAGAGGTAATGAAAAAGATCCCTGTACTGATAGTGAAAGAACCTGATCTTGGACTCATAGGCGCAGCAGTCAAGGCCGCACAGCAGCAGACAGCCTGACCACCCAAACGTATGTTACCAAAAATTCACCTCTGCTGGAAGCAGTGGCGCAAAGCCCCTTCAGTCAATATCATGGCTGAAGCCTTCCGCTTCCAGCAAAAGGTTTCCTTTGCAGCCTGAGAGCCCTGCCTGTTGGCAGATATCAAAAGGCTGCCACGTCTTACGCGTTACAAGCCAACTTTACCAGTTGTTGCGCCCAAAACCCCTGTTGCGCCCGCCAAACCGGTTACGCATACCGCTGAGCCCTGGTCTGCGTGTACTGCGAAACCTTGGCCCTAGCCCCCGGCCTGACTGCTCAACAGCAGGATCTGAACGTAACCTGCCATCGTCACGTCTGCGGCATGGCCCCAGCCCACGGCCAGGACGCCCATTGCCAAATGGGCCTGTGCCATCCATATACGGCATAAGTCTTCACCTCCTTTTTCGATAATTTGACTAAAATTTAATACTCATTCAACAGAAGTCAAGCATCAACCTATCATCCCAATTTCCTTTTCTCATAAAAAAAACGGGGCTACCTCCGTACTGCAGGAAATATTGTTTTGAGCGCTTGACAATTAAATTTTAGCGATTAAGTTGACAGATACATTTCAGGCAGTTGTCCGATACTATCCGCAAATAACCCTGGAAGGAGTTACTCTATATTATATATTGCCCATGCTGCAGGCCATCTGAAATGCAAAAGCATGCGGCAAAGACATCATCCGCCATACAGGTGGGCTGTGCAACAAATGGATATTGCCAATGAACATACACAACATTCACACCGAAACCCAGGAACTCAGAAAGGCATTAATACACGGCATCTACTTCCACGGCCACCTCTGCCCGGCAATGCCCATAGGACTCAGGGCCGGACTCTTGGCCATGCGTACATTAAAGGTACAGAGATCACAGGACAAGGAGCTGCTCCTCGTGGCAGAGACTGCTGAAGGTCATGCCATGGCCTGTTTCCTTGATGGGGTCATGGTGGCAACAGGCTGCACATATGGAAAGGGAAATTGCGAAAAACTCAGATACGGCAAACTCGCATTTACGCTCATAGACAGGAAAAAGAAAAGCCAGGTGCGGCTATCCGTAAAAGGAGACTTTGTCATAAGGTCCCTTTCAGAATCTCCGTTCATTGCAAAGAGGCGGGAAGGGATTCCGCCTCAGGACATAGACCCCGGACTTGCAGAAAAGGTGGTAAACAGGGTGCTCTCAATACCTGAAAGAGAGCTGTTCCAGGTCATGCCGGCAGAACCTTGGCTTGCCACTGAAAGCAAGGGTAGTTTTGAGGCGTACAGATGCCAGGGATGCGGGGAGGCAGTGTACGCACCATGGGTAAGGATCAAGGACGGAAAGCATTACTGCATCCCGTGCAGCGGCTACAAGAGGACATAAGCCGGCCATGGCACTTGATATATCCCAGATAGCACTCCTGTTCTGCACCTTTTTTGCTGTCTCCACCCTGTTCATGATGTTTGGCCAGGGTGGAGGGGCCATCTACGTGCCCATGCTCCTGACCTTTGGTCTGCCACTATACAAGGCAGCGGCAACAAGCCAGGTACTCATAATCGCGGCAACATTGGCTGCCATGCTGATCTTTCACAAGGCCAAGATGGTTGACTGGTGGCTAGCCCTGATAGTTGAACCGCCCACCAACATAGGGGCCTTTCTTGGAGGATACTTCTCCTCCTATTTCCCGCCAGCATTCTCCAAACTGGCCTTTTCAGCCATACTGCTGGTGGGGGCCTACTTCATGATTCGGCCGCTCACGGAAAGGGATACCTCAAAGCTCCCTCCGGCATGGTTCAGGCTGCCCCGCAGGATCGGGCAGTATCGTTATACACTAAATCTCTTTATGGTAATCCCTATCATGCTCCTTGCAGGCTTCATTGCCGGCATGCTGGGGGTTGGCGGAGGGCTCTTCAAGGTACCGGCCCTTGTGTTGCTTGGGGGTGTACCCATGAAAATTGCGGTTGGGTCATCCAGCCTCATGATTGGAATAACAGCCCTCACGGGCCTGTTCGGCCACCTGCTTGCAGGACATTTTGAACCCTTACTCGCACTGATACTGGGGGTTGCCGTATTTACCGGCGCACAGCTTGGGGCCCGCATAGGTGTTGGCATAGACAAGAAACGCCACAAAAGATACTTTGGCTATCTCCTGATAATGGTGGCCATATGGATGGCATGGCTGTCAGTCCATTAATTACCCTGAAAGCAATTACTGATCAGTATCCAGCACTTACAAGCCAGGTCTTTATGCGCTGCTCCATCATAAAAGCCAGATCAATCTCATGGCCCATGGCCTGCTGCACTGCGTGGATATCCTCTGTACTGAGATTTTCGTAGAGCCGCCTGCACATGTAGTTGATACATATTACGTGACGTGCAGCAATCAGGCAGCCCCTTTCCCCCAGAAACCAGCACCCCTCAGGGTCCTGCCGCGCATCTGGCAGGCGGCAGCCGAGAAGCAGGTTGATCATAAGGAGCACGGAATCGAACTTGTCTTCAATACCCCTGCCGCAGCAGCTTCCTCCATCATTTATGGCGCAGTCAGTGCACTCTGCCACCACACCGTGAAGGTCCATGGCCTGCCAGCTCTCACGCACTGCCTGTCTGTACTCCTCCAGCAGGCGCGCTACCCCCGGAGACCTGAGCAGTTCCCTGCCTGCGTGAGCATAAAGTTCCCTGGCGTTCTGTATCTTTGCCTCAATGGGATGCCCCGGGCCTATAAGCATCTTTACAGGAGTGGCCATGATAAAAACCCTTTTCATGCTTACCTGTCCTGAACGGCCAGGCTGAGAATACGTTTACCATCACTGAACATGAGGCGCTGGCTTACCATCTGCTGCACAAACCCTCCAAGCTGTTCAAGGGTTATCCGGCCCTCTGCCATATCCAGCACCTCCTGCACCGTCCGCACATCCATACAGAAGAGATATATCTTGCGGGAAAGTCCCTTTAGCCTGTGCATACACCTGCCACCGTCTGTCAAGACCTGTCTGATGGAGATGAACTCGCCAGCATCCCTGTACCCCAGCAGCACCTCGGCAAGCCCGTGCTGCCTGCGCCTGTGCCCCATGTCAGAAACCTTGCGCTCTACCTTGCGCCAACGCCTCTGCTGCAAGGTACGGTCTCCTGCATAGGCAAGAATCAGGGAACGTGTGTCTGCACCAAACAGCTGTTTCCACCAGGAATGCGGGGATATGCGGCTGATACCAAACTCCCTTTGCCGCCTGTGCGCAGGGCTGCCAAACCCCAGCCAGAACGATACTGTCTTCAGGGGACGGAAGGGCCAGACAAAATCCAGTATCTTCAGGGTCTCCTCTGCCTCTTCAGAAGTACTGCCTGGAAAGTGGAGTATAAGATTGCCGTCAAGCTCTATCCCTGCCTCAAAGGCGTGGCGCATCGCGGCAATGTTTGCAATAACACTGGAACCCTTTCCAAGCCGTTTGAGGAGGCTGTCGCTAAGCGCTTCAATCCCCACCTGCAGTGTGGAAAGCCCCCCTGCTGCCATGGCCATGTACTCATCTCTCGAATACACAGCCCTGAGTTCTGCAAAGAACCTGTAATCCCGCCTGTGAGCACTTAGCTGCGTGAAGAGCTTTACAGCATCACGCCGTGGAAGCGCATTGTCCATGAATGCGAAATCAATACAGCCGTAACGACGGCTGAGTCCGTCTATCTCACGGGATGTACGCGCCACGGACTTGGCCCTGTAACCCTGCCACTGAAGGTTGAGATTGCAAAAGTTGCAACGGCCCCACCAGCAGCCACGGGAGGCCTCTACTGGCAGCACCGGATAGAAACGTGCCGCAGGTGGAAGTTCTGAAAGTTCATGGAAATAGTCATCAAAATCAGGAGGCGGCAGTTTTTCCACAGAATCAATCTGGCACTGCACATTATCCCAGGACGCACTAATGGCACCATGCTCGCAAGCACCATCATTACGCGTAAAAACCGCGCGGGGAAGTGCATCCCTCATGCCTTCATGGTTGGTGACGTGTTTCCAGAGGGCAAGCAAAGGCAACTCTCCCTCACCACTCACCACATAGTCCACAAAGGAATATTTTCCAAGAATGGACCGGCCTATCGCGCCGGAGCAACTGGTCCCCCCCAACACCACAGGCAGATCAGCGCATCTCTCCTTGAGCCTGTGCGCAGTAAATAGGCTTGCAGAAAACTGGTTTAGACACGCAGTGAGGCCAACAAGGCGTGTGTCCTGCAGGTCCAGCCCCTGCACAAACTCCTCTACCCACTCCCTGAGTAGTGCGCACGCCCTTTCAAACAGATCAGGAAGGGGGCTGTCATCAGGCACAGTTCCCCTGCCTGCAAGGGCCTTGCAGAAGATATCCCTGCATGCATCATGGGCATCAGGCTGCAGCAGGGCAGCGCCCACGGCCTCTGATGCCCAGCTCGACTGACTTATGGCATGGTAGGTATTGAAGCCCAGCCTGTAAGCAAAGGCAAGGTAGGGATGGCAGGCCCTGACCCTGAGCCCTGGCACCCTGTCCTGCATGAACGCCTTCAGGGCCCCAAGCTGAATGGAGGGCCTGTTGAAAAGCTGCCACGGTGTAGCTATAAGTAGCAGGTCCACCTATGTTCTATCACTTTCATCTGAGAGCCAGGCTAATTACACACGGCCCCTGAGTGCAAGCAGCCTCTTGATCCGCTCCTGAATCGGGGGATGAGTGCTGAAGAGATTGGCTATGGCACCACTGGTAAGGGGATTTACAATATACATCTGGGCTGTGGCAGGATTAACCTGCATGGGCAACCTGTGATTCCACTCTTCAAGCTTCTGAAGCGCGCTTGCAAGGGCCTCCGGATGATGACATATCTCTGCACCTGTAGCATCTGCCAGATACTCCCTGCTACGGGAAATGGCCATCTGGATCAGCATGGCTGCAAGAGGGGCCACGATCATCATGATTATGGCGCCAATGACACCGCCGCTGTCGTCATCATCATTACCACCCAAACCGCCGAATATCAGTGCCCACTGTGCCATGTTGGCAAGATAGCTGATAGCCCCTGCAAACACTGCAGCTATGGAACTGATCAGGATATCCCTGTTCTTTATATGGCCAAGTTCGTGAGATAGCACCCCCTCAAGCTCCTCATGGGTAAGCAGTCTCAGGATACCTGATGTTACGGCCACAGCTGCATGCTCAGGGTTTCTGCCTGTGGCAAATGCATTGGGGGTGTCCTGGTCGATTATGTAGACCCTTGGTTTGGGAAGACCGGCACTGACTGCAAGCTTCTCCACTATGGCATGGAGCTGGGGTGCCTCAGCCGGGCTCACTTCACGGGCCCCGCTCATGGCAAGCGCCATCCTGTCACTGAACCAATAGGCAAAGAAGTTCATGCCAAGGGCAAAAACAAGGGCTATGGTCATACCTGCCTGCCCTCCAAGCATGCGCCCGACCACCATGAAGAGGGCAGTAAGGGCTGCAAGAAATATAAATGTCTTCAACGTATTAAACATTGTAGTACTTACCTCCGTCTTGTTTCATTTTTGCCTCTCACCTTGACCACACCCTGATTTCCTAACCAGGGTACAGGCCGCATCTGTCAACAGCCTGGTATTTCCCATTGCTTCTACATTTCAGGCGTTGTGTAACACGATCCAACTTACACAGGCCAGGTAATGATATCACACTATAGTGGCATCAGGAGAGGCTTAACCCATTCCCTTGAATTTACATGAGGGGACATCTCTAACCATGGGCTATATAACTATATGGCCATCTTTTTTCACAAGGGCAAGGGGGGAGCCGTTATTAATCTTTATCTTTCTGTAATCGCTCAGGGGCCTGCCCAGGTAGTGAAGCAGGATGCATCTCACAATGCACAGGTGGGTTACAACAACGGAAACACGAAACTGCACAGAATTCAACAGTGTCTCTACAGCGGCTATTGAACGGGCCTGGCAGCGCCTTAAACTTTCAGAGCCTTGGAAGGTCCCGTCCTGGTTGAAAAGTTCAGGGGCCTCCTTCCAGAGGCGGTATCCGGAGCTTGCATCCATGAGCAATTCTGACTTGAAACGCCCCTCCCATACAGGGACCCTGATGTCTCCGACACCATCCATCAGGGCTACATCAAGCCCAAGGTGAGAGGCAATAATCTCTGCTGTCTCACAGGCCCTTTTTACAGGACTTGAAAACAGGGCCTCTATCCCGCAGCCCTCCAGGGCACGTGCTGCATTCTCTGCCTGTTCCCGGCCCTCAGGCAGCAGGGGATCAGGCCCCCATCCAGCGAATATACCAGACCTGTTTGATTCAGCCCTGCCATGCCTTACAAGATACAGGACCCTGTCAAACCGCCTGTCAGATGGAACCATCTCCACCGTTCATGAGCCTTGTTGCCCGTTCCACATCGTCCTTGCTTCCTATGAACAGCGGCACCCTCTGGTGCAGCTCTTCCGCCTTGATATCCAGGATTCTGGTCTTTCCGTCAGTCGCGGCCCCGCCTGCCTGCTCAGCCACAAACGCGAGAGGCGCTGCCTCACACAGCAGACGCAGCTTTCCTCTGGGCTTTGCAGGATCCCGGGTATCAGCAGGGTACATGAATATCCCGCCATAAAACAGATTTCTATGGAAATCAGCCACAAGGGAGCCGATATAACGGGCGCCATATGGCTTTCCGAGATGATTATCCGGGCTCTTGAAATACTCCACGGTCCGCCGTGTAGTGTCATTCCAGTAGCAGGTATATGACTCATTTACAGAGTATACCTTGCCGCTTTCAGGCATCTTTATATCAGGGTGTGACAGGAGAAACTCACCTACAGACGGATCCAGGGTAAAACCATCCACACCACTTCCCGTGGTAAAGATGAGCATGGTGCTTGGACCATAGAGGAAATAGCCTGCGGCCACCTGCTCTGAACCATGCCTGAGAAAATCATCAACCGTAACATAGGGACGGTCACTGATCTTTTTGTGAATAGAGAATATGGTACCGATGTTCACATTGACGTCAATATTGGAAGAGCCATCCAAAGGATCAAATATTAACAAATACTTACCCCTTGGCAAACTGTCAGGCACCTCAATTATATCTGCGTTTTCCTCCGAGGCCATGGCACATAACTGTCCTGACTGCTTCATTCTGTGAATCAACACATGGTTGGCGAACTCGTCCAATTTCCTCACCTGTTCGCCTTGCACATTCACCTCACCAGTAAGCCCCAGTATATCCACCAGTCCTGCCTTGTTCACCTCTCGTGAGATGATCTTGGCTGCAAAGATAAGCTCGCCCATAAGCCTTGTGAATTTACCAGTTGCCATGGGTATCTGTTTCTGGCGTACAAGTAGGTGTTCAGTAACAGTAATGCCAAGACCTTCCATAATTTACCCCCTTATGCCTGTTGTTTACACCTGAATTGAGCACTCAAATCATATGAAATATTGTTTTATCTTTAATTACAGTAAATTAATGCTGTTCTTTGCAAAAGCCAGCCGTCACCAAACGGATTTGCTTAACTGGTTTGCTTTTACATAATTTGAAACCGCTGCGGGATTCCCAATTTAGCATAATCTGCTGCGCCGGAGTCTTCGCTCACCTGTCTGATACTTGAAATACCACAGTACGTCTGCATATCCTCCACTGCATCTCACGCAAACTTGGGAATCGCTCAATTCAGGGATATATGACCCTTGAAACATATTACCATAATATGCCAAACATGAAACCAAATCATGCATTCTGAATCTTTCTTCTGAACCCATTGATGAGGATAGAAAAACTACCAAGTCACCCGAGCCCAACGGACCTATCCTGCAGAACAGCTCAGAAACAAAGCAGAATCCCATTGACAAGGGACCGTGGCCTTTCCTATGCTGAATATTAAAAGAAGGCCGTACCCTCCCGCCCTGTATCAGCGGGACGAGAATGGCCATGGCTCCAACTACCCTCAAACATGCAGAGTATGTCCACAGGGCACAGGCAAGGATCATGAATCAATGGCATACACGGAATACAAGGTCATACATATAGTTGAAGGCGGACTTGGTACCATATTTTTCGGTGCATCAGGCATCCCCATCAAAAAGATGCAGGACATCCTGAACAAAGAGGCAAAAGAGGGCTGGCAGGTCATCTTCCAACTGGTTGAGCAGAAGAGATTTATGCTGTTCTGGCAGAGAGAGGCAGTGATCATAACCCTTGGCAGATGATAAGAGGCGGGACGTGCATCTGCAACGCGCAGATACAGTTTGTCAAAAGAAAGGGGCAGCCTCACCGCCATGATAAAAGGTATAATGGACAAACTTGCCATCATAGACCTGGAGAATACCCATCCAGCGCTGATATCCCACATACTTGATGCTATAAACAGTGCCATCCTGCTGATTGACCATGAAGATCGTCTGTTACTGGTCAATTCCAGGGCAGAGATGATGTTTGGAAAAGAGGTACTGAGGCACGGTGAGAGGATATTGGAAGATATCTTCATGCCCGAAGACAGGGACATACTGCTTCCCAACATTCTGAAACTTTCAAGACAGAACGGTGAGTTTGAAGGCGAGGTCATGCTTCGCAGGACCGATTCCTCCACCTTCATTGCCCTCGTGGCCACCTCATCATGGCCATGGGAAGACGGCCAGGCAGTAGTAATCACCATCCATGATATAAGCAGGCTCAAGGGCATTGAAAAACTGCTCAAAAATTCGGAGCGAATGGCCTTTTTGGGAAGTATGCTGGATGACATCAGCCATCAGATAAGGAATCCGGTACTGGCCATTGGCGGATTCTCCCGGCGTCTTGCGGCAACCCCGCAGCAACGACCGGAATACCTCACTGCCATTACTGAAGAGGCAATAAGGCTGGAAGGACTGCTGGACGCACTAACAGAATTCATCCACCTACCCCCCCAGTCTCCAGTACACGTTGATACCGGGGACATCCTGCCCTGGGCAGAGGAGGCAATCTCTTCAGTCATATCAGCACATGGCATAAAATTTAACATGCTGCCCACAAAAGACCTGCCATCTGAACCTGCCCTGTTTGACAAGCGTGCTGTACGGCGTGCGGTTCAGGCCGTAGCCCAGAACTGCGCAGACGAACACCAGTACACAAAGGAACTCACCATTACCATAAGTATTGGAAAGAGCACACGGCAAGGCCAGTGCTGCACACTTGCCATAACAGACAACGGCCAGGGCATAAGGCCACAACTCCTTCCACGTATTTTTAACCCCTTCTTCACCACCAAAACCGGTCATACAGGCATGGGGCTTACCCTTGCGAAACGTATCGTCCAGGAGGCCGAAGGCCTCATTGAGGTAGACTCTACGTTTGGCACGGGCACAACGGTCTCCATACACCTCCCCAAGGACCGGAGAAGGGAAATCCGCAGAAAAAAATTATAAAACACCCCCCCTTCCGATTGGCTATTGCATTTAGGCCCAAGCAGAATATAATCAAGGCCTGCAACTGTTACCTGTCTACAATTTAGCCATCCATATCATCATATTATGCACAACGTGAAGATACTGGACATCAGCCGGACTGGCCCCACAACGCTACAGATTCCAAAACTAATCTTTTGTGCTGCACTGGACGATGTAATAATATATAATCCATTTATTTTTTTATTGCCGAAACATTAGAACAAATCTATTAAATAGACAAAATATCACTGTGCCAGATGGTAACAGGTCACTGTTTCAAACCCTATGCACCCCAAACAGTAGACATATCCTTTCTCATTTTACTTACCTTGAGCCAAGCAAAGATGATCTCAGCAGATAATAATTCAGGGACAAAACGCGCAAAAAACGTATTGTTTACATGGGTAATGAGCATATCCCTGCTCATGGTCACCTGGGGATGCTCCTCTGTACAGAAGGCTGCACTGATGCCCTCTGAGATATCACAACTCAACAGCGAGTCACCTGAGCCGGAATACCGGCTTGGACCTGGCGACAAGATAAGCATAAAATTCTTTTATAACCCTGACCTTGACGATGTAGTGACAATAAGGCCGGATGGCAAGATATCACTGCAACTTGTGGATGATATCAAGGCAAGTGGACTGACTGTAAAAGAACTGGATCACAGACTTACCGAGGCATATGCCAAGGTGCTTAAGACCTCACCCAACAGGTATTCCCTGTGCATTGGCGACAAGATAGCCGTCAAATCATACTATTCTGAAAAGTTGAATGATGAGGTGGTCATTCGTCCAGATGGCAAGATATCACTCCTCCTCATAGGAGAGGTAAGGGCTGCGGGTCTCACCCCGCTTGAGCTGGAAAAGATACTGAACAAAAAATATGCTTCACACATAGACCAGCCTGACATTTCTGTCATCGTACGGAGCTTCCACATGCCTGCCCTCACTGTCACCCTTAGAAACGCTGTATCCCAGAGGATATATGTGGGTGGTGAAGTGAAAAATCCGGCTGTCCTGCCTATCCAGGGCAGGCTCAGACTGGTTGACGCAGTAATCGAGGCAGGGGGAATACTGAACACTGGTAATCCAAACTCCATATTTCTCATCCGCAATACTGGCAACCAGCAGTCCAGTCTCTATGTCCTGGATATGAACAGTGTGCTGACAGGAAAATCCCCTGACATTGTGCTACACCCCTATGATGTAGTCTATGTCCCCAAGTACGGTGTTTCCGAGGCGGCTGTATTCCTGCGCAGGTGGTACAAACTCATACCTGATCAGGTCATGGTCAACTTCCCCCTGTATCTCAACACGCAGCACATAAAAAATACGACCACCCTGAAGTGATGCTTTGATATGAAAAACAGTAGCTCAATCAAGGATAACGGAAAAAAATTTGCTGATACTCCCTGATCCTCGCATGCCGCAGAAGGGGAAGGCCTCATGGCTTTGGGCCAGGTACATGGCACAGGTTGAAAGAGGCTTCTCATAGAGACAGGATGAATTGAAAACACAGGTGTACTTATGCTTCAAGACAAAAAAGTTCTAATTACAGGTTGCGGGGGTATGCTTGGCAATGCCGTATACCCATTTTTTGCGTACTGGTACGATGATGTCCTTGCCACTGACAAGGACGTAAACGAAGAGTGGCTGACCTACCTCGATATCCGGGACCATGATGAGGTGGCCCGCATATTCAGGGAATACAAACCGGACATAGTACTTCACCTTGCCGCTGAGACAGACCTGGAATTCTGCGAGACACATGCGGACATCACCAGGGCAGTAAATGACATTGCCACCAAAAACATTGCAAAGCTCTCTGAACAGCACGGCTCCCTGCTGGTGTACATCAGCACAGCCGGCGTGTTTGATGGAAAGAAAACCGGTTTCTATACAGAAGAAGACCAGCCACGGCCCATCATGGTGTATGGAGAGACCAAATACGCAGGAGAGATCCACACTTTGAAATACTGTTCCAGGTCATTCGTGGTCCGTGCCGGCTGGATGATGGGTGGCGGACGCGAAAAAGAGAAAAAATTTATCTACAAGATACTTAAACAGATTGGAAACGGTACCAAGGAGATATTTGCCGTAAATGACAAGTTCGGCACCCCCACCTATACCTATGACTTTGCCATGAACCTGTTCCTGCTGATAAACACGGAGAGGTACGGAATATATCACATGGTCTGTGAGGGCAAGGGTTCCAGATACGATGTGGCAAAAGAGATACTCAGGATATGCAACCGTCCTGACATCAAGCTTACCAGTGTCACGTCAGACTTCTTCGCAGAGGAGTACTTTGTACCCCGCCCATATTCAGAGATGCTGATAAACAGCAACCTGAACCGCCAGGACCTCAACCATATGCGCCCGTGGCAGCAGGCCCTGCGTGAATATATCGAGACACTATTCCCGGATTTCATACGCCACGATGAGAAGACCGGCCAGGCAGTCACGCCCTTCCCTCATGAAGATACAGACATAGACATGGCATCCGAAAAGAGGGATTATCCCAGGAGCCGTCTTTTCACCACGGTTGAATACACAATGGCTGACCAGGCCGCTACAGGCAGTGACAGGGGACAGAAGGGGGTAACGCTTAATATCAGTGACGGTGGCCTGTGCCTGTACACCTTCCATCCTGTACACCCCGGACAGGAGATCCGGTTCATGGATACCGGAGACCCCAGGATAAAGTCCCGCACAGGTGAGATAAGATGGAGCAGTCATGAAAAGAGCGGTTTGTACAAGGCGGGACTGCAACTTACTGGTTAGCCTGCATGGACCACCATAGGTAGCGTCCATGGTTGCCAACAACAATTTAGTACAGTCAAAGAAGGCCCACATGAAAATTGTCTTTCTGCAAAAAGATTCATTTGTGAAAATAGCCGTCATGATCCTGAGTGCCATGCTTAAAAAGCACGGGCATGAGTGTGAAGTCATCATAGAATCAGGCGAAAGAAACTTCATGAAGGCCGTCCTCGAAAGCAATGCCGATATGTTCGCCTTCTCCTGTACCACAGGCAGTGAAAAATGGGCGCTTGACAGGGCATCAGAGCTCAAGGCCCTCTGCCGTGTACCAATCATCATGGGCGGGCCTCATCCCACCTTCTTTCCAGAGGTAATCCAAGAGCCCTCCATAGATTTCATCTGCCGGGGAGAAGGTGAGCATGCCATAATAGACATTGCCAACGCACTCCAGCAGGACCCTGACAGCCTCTATCACATACCCAACATCTGGTGCAAGGACAAAGACGGCAACATAATCAAAAACGATGTCCGGAACTTCATAGCCGATCTGGATGAAACCCCGTGGCCAGACTTCACACCCTACAGCAGGTACAGCTACCTCATCCCATACAACCGGGACATGTACCCGGTAATGACAGGCAGGGGGTGCCCGTACAACTGCAGTTACTGCTTCAACAAGAACTACAAAAAACTCTACAGTGGCAAGGGCCGGTATGTACGGAAACGCAGCCCTGAACATGTCATAGGAGAACTTACCCATGCCATGAACACTATTGGCATACAGAAGATCAACTTTGTGGACGACTCGTTCTTCTGCAATCCCTCATGGCTGAGGCGCTTTGCCCCCCTTTACATGGAAAAGATAAGGCTGCCATTCATCATCAACCTCGAGGCTACCCAGGTTACTGACGAACTCATGAAACTCGTCAAGGACATGGGCTGCATATGTGTGAGGATGGGTGTGGAGACAGGCAATGAACACCTGCGGCGGACCATCCTAAACAAAAAGATATCCAACGAACAGATAAAAAAGGCCGCGTCCATCATAAAGAAATACGGAATCAGCCTCTCCACCTTCAACATACTTGGGCTTCCTGGCGAAACCATTGACCAGGCACTTGAGACCTACAGCATAAACCTCGACATAAACTCAGACTTTCTCCAGTGCTCCCTGCTTCAGCCATATCCTGGCACAGACCTGAGGACCTATGTGGAAGAGCACCACCTCCTTGAAGAGTCCACAGAACCGGTCCTCGAAGAGTCATTCTTTGTGGCCACCCAGCTTAAAATAGAAAACAAGAAGGAGATCGTAAACCTGCAGAAGCTTATGCCAGTAATGGCCCAGTTCCGGATCAAACCAGATACGGTTCGCAGACTCATCAGGCTGCCACACAACTTTATCTTTGACATCCTGTTCAAAACAACCTTTGTCACAAAGAAAATACGTACACAGAAGTTGAAACTGTTTCCCTTGATCAGGCTGGGGCTTCACTCTCTTTCCTATATGCGGCCGCAGCGAAAGGGCCAGATGCCCGGACGTGCTGCCTCTGCCACCTCTTCAACTTAGCAGACCATGCTTGCCAGGAGTATCTGAAAAATTGGCTATGACAACAGACCAGAAAAGAAACAAGTACGACTATCTGTTTAATATCGATTTCAAAAAATATTATGAAATCCTCACGAAACAGAAGGGCTTTATAATGCTATTCGTGGGGTCAGCCATGGTATCTGCCCTGCTGCTCACCTACTTCTTCTCTGAGAAGTACGAGGCTGGAGTACACATCTATTACCGCCCCATAGAGACCAGCCTGATGCGCTTCAAAGAGACCCATGCATTTGGTTCCCCTGTGCCCTCTCCACCCTTCAAGGTAATAATCCAGACACTACGGGACATTGTAAAGAGTGAAACCGTGCTTATCCCGGTTGTGGAAAGGCTGCACCTGGACAAGAAGGTGCAACCCCACTATGACACCTGGTATGAGGAGTACTACAACAGGACAAAGGATTTCATAAAGGAAACAGGCAGTAAGATATGGACCATACTCAAATATGGAAGGCTTATCGATGAAGATCCCAAGGTCAAGGCCGTAAAGGACCTGAGGCAGAACATAAAAATCATAGAGACCAAAGAGTCCTATGTATATCTGCTCACAGTCAAGGACAAATACCCTGCCCGGGCGGCAAAGATAGCCGATGTGATTGGCGAGGTGGCAGTAAGGTGGCTCAAGGATCAGGGGACCGGACTTGCCAGGGACCGGATAAACCAGTTGGAGGAGCAGCTTTCAGAAAAAGAAAAGGATATCAACCTGCTAAGGACCCAGAAGGAAAATATACTCAAAGAAAACGACATCATCTCCATCAAGCAGGAGTATGAAAACGGCGTAAAGAGCCTGTATGACCTGGAAACTGAACAGATAAGGCTCTCTGCCAAGATACAGAGTTATAACACACGCATAAATGCGTACAGGCAGAAGCTTAAAAATGGCTCAGGCATCGACCCTGATGACTACAGGGAGCTGGAATCAAAAAACCTCTTCGACACATTCACATTACAGGGGCTCAAGTCTCGACTGGAGTCCCTGAACCGGTCAATTGCCCAACTCAAGGAGAAACTTGGCAACATACTTTCAGCCGACAAGTATGTTGAGAATATTGACATGAAACTCAATGCAAACATGCGTGAATATATCCACTTGAAGGACATGTATGTGGAAAATGAGGCCCAGCTCATAAACAGTGCAAGCGAAATCAAGATCATGCACAAGGCACTGATACCATCCGAGCCAGCCCAGCCCATCAAGATCTACTATGTGGCACTTTCCGGATTCCTGAGCCTTATATTTGCGTCAGGGCTGGTCTATATCTTCGCTTTTTTCAATATCCGCATCTTCTTTGCGTCACATGGAGTAAGGGCAAGAAAGACAGGTGAGCGGTCATGAAGGACAAGATTTCAGGCATACTCCCAAAATCAGGGAAAAAAGAAAAGACGCCCAACATCAAGGCCCGGAAAGAACTTCACCCGGTGGTACGCATCCTCATAATATCGTCCTGGGGGGCCTTGGTGGCATTTGCCGTGTGCTATGCACTCAGAAAGGCGGGTTTCTGAGCATGGAGGCCATAAAGGAAAAGATAGTCATACTTGGTGCCGGCCTTGCCGGCCTGAGTGCCGCACACCACTGTGGCGGAACGATATTTGAGGCACACGACCATTACGGCGGCACATGCCACTCTCCGTCCCGCCAGGGCTATACCTTTGACCTTGGCATCCACGTGCTCCATACGAAAGACCAGTACGTACTGGAGCTGTTGCAGCAGAAACTGGGGGCATGCATGACCGAACAGGCAAGAAGGGCCTGGATATACTCCTTCGGTACCAGGACACGCTATCCGTTTCAGGCCAACCTCTTTGGCCTGCCAGTCCCTGTTGTCAAGGAGTGTCTGGTCTCATTTATCAAGACCTACTGCCAGCGCCAGACTCAGCCGGAAATTGAGTGCAGCAACTACGAAGAGTGGATAAACGCTGTATTTGGTGAGGGGATTGCCAGGACCTTCATGATACCCTATTCTGAAAAATTCTGGACCGTACATCCAAGGGACCTTACCACCGAATGGCTCGATGTCCGGATCCCCCTGATAGACATTGAGGATGTTATAGAGGGTTCGCTCACCAGCCATGACAAGGGATTTGGTCCCAACGCCATGTTCAAGTACCCGAAAGAGCGTGGCATACAGGCACTTACCGATGTGTTTGTCCAAAACGGCATCAATGTAAAACTCTCACACCGGGCAGTACATATCGACATGCACAAGAAGGAGATAACCTTCTCCAACGGTTCAACATGCAGGTATGACGTCCTTGTCTCCACCATCCCTCTTCCTATACTTGCTGACATAACCGGCCTTCCCGACTCCCTCGTCAGGCTACCTGACAGGCTTAAGTACAACTCTATCCTCTGTGTAAACATAGCAATTGACCACCCTGACATCAACCCGGAACACTGGATATACTATCCAGAAAAGGAATATTCCTTCTTTCGCATAAGCTTTCCCCACAACTTTGCCTCAGACCTGGTACCTGAGGGGAAAAGCTCCATAAGTGCCGAGATAGCCTATTCGGATAAAAGGCCCATAGACCGGCACTCCATAGTTGACCGTGTAGTGAATGACCTCATCAGGGCAGGGATAATAGACAGGGAACACCGTATAGAGTTCACTGATGTACAGGATATCAGGTACGGTTATGTGATATTTGATCACCACAGGTCTGAGACCGTGGCCCAGCTCAAGGATTTTTACCAACGTCACCACATCATACCTGCTGGCAGGTACGGAAGCTGGGAGTACCAGTGGATGGACGATGCAATACTGGACGGTAAAAAGGCAGCGGAACAGGCCAGGCAACAGCTCCTTGGGAGCGTTTGAACAGACATCATGGGCATGCCGGATGCACCAAACATACAGCAACTGAGTGTGGTGATCGCAACATACAACAGGTGTGAAGTCCTGAAGACCACGCTCAAGTGCCTTGTGAACCAGACTCTCCCGCCAAATGCCTTTGAAGTGATTGTGGTTGATGACGGTTCTACTGACAACACGGCAAGGGATATCCCGGAATTCATCTCAAACCTTCCGTATGAGACAAGTTTTTTCACACATGAAAACAGGGGACCGGGCTACACTGAAAATCGCGGCATACGAAAGGCAAAGAACAGGATCGTCCTGCTGCTCGCTGATGACATCTGGGCAACTCCGGAACTCCTTCAGGAACACCTCAGTACACACAAAAGATATCCTGCCGACAATATCGCTGTACTGGGAAAGGTACTTCAGTCTCCGGAACTGCCTGATACAGTGATCCAGAGAAACTGGGATCCCTTCCTGTTTAACCGCTTTGAAGACATGGAGATGGTGGACCCTATCTACTTCTATGCCTGCAACATATCTGTCAAGAAAAATTTTCTTATTGAAAACGGCATGTTTGTAGAACGTAAGGGAGCAGCCCATGAAGACGCGGAACTGGGTTACAGACTGGGACAGAAGGGACTGGAGATCATCTACAACAAGAGGGCACTGGCATACCACTACCACCAGGAGACCCTTGACGCCCTTGTGAAGCGGGCATATGAACGGGGGAGAAACTTCGATGTGCTCATGAATACGGTGCCTGGCGCATATCTCTATCCTGTATACAAGATTTTCTCCTTTGCCGCCCCAGTGAACTACCTGATAAAGACTTTCCCACGAGAAATAGTCAGGCGTGCCATGTTCAACGCACTGAGCGTCAGCCTGTTCTGGCTGCCTCTGTTGCGCCTTGCTGAAAAGAACGGCATGGCGGCCTTACTCGCAAGGCCGCTGGCCTACAGGGGTGTAAATGGCTACTTCCTCAGAAAAGGCTACAGGGATATGCGCAGGACCAGCCGGCATCCTGCTGAAACAGGAAGACAGAAATGCAGAACATGAAAAATATAGATATATCCGTATCCTTTTCCTGTAAACACACCGCAGGCTGTGCTGCTGCCCCAACTGGCCTCATCCTTCACAGGCTGAAGGACATCATGTCAACAGACAACCTGCCACTCATATGTGGCAGATATATCTCACAACAACTCAGCCACAATACACCAGGAGATCCATACGGTGGCAGAAAGGTCTTTTGCATTCCGGGAGACGAGGGTTATGGCTCAAACCTCTCTGTTGCCGAAAAGGCGGCCCGGATAATCTACAGACTTACAGAGATTGCCGTAAGCTCCATGGCCCTTGTGGTTAGCGCCCCCATAATGCTGGCAGTGGCCATAATCATCAAGCTGGACTCACCTGGACCAGCGCTATTCCTGCAGAAACGGTGTGCCATCAGCAGGCTGGTCAGGGGCAAGGAGATAGAAAACGATCAGAGATACATCATAGCAGACCCCGACTACTCGCCGGACAAGCTGTACTGGGTGCCGCAGACCTTCACCTTTGTAAAGTTCAGAACCATGTATGTGGATGCCAGGGAGAGATTTCCTGAACTGTACGATTACAACTATTCTGAAGAGGAGATCAAGAGGATTGCCTTCAAACGCGAACATGATCCCCGCATAACAAAAGCAGGAAGGTGGCTCCGTCGCTCCACACTGGACGAGCTGCCCAACTTCTGGAATGTGCTCACAGGCAGCATGAGGCTGGTGGGGCCAAGACCTGAGTTGCCGGAAATGTTACCCAACTATCGCGCTGACCAGATGAAAAAATTTACAGTAAAACCCGGCATTACAGGCCTTCCGCAAATAAATGGCCGCGGGCGTCTCTCATTTCAGAAGACGGTTGAATACGACCTGGAGTATGTTGACACCAAGAGCGTACTGCTGGACCTGAAGATACTCTTCATGACCGTATGGCGGGTATTAACAAAGCACGGCGCGTTCTGACAGTTAGGTCTGCCGTTATTAAGGGGAAAAGTCTCGCCTGTCTCAAATGTCCTCAAACGAGTCCAAAATGAAATCACTGCTGCAGCCCTGGGTATGGATCACCATACTTATGGGTTTTCTCTTCTCTCTTCTGTCATGGAAGATCATGTCCCTGGACTTTCGCTATGCCCTGGCGGCCTGTGCCGCAGTGGGTGTTGTCTCGTGCGCAATGGCTGCCATATGGTTCATAGATGACTTTCTGGTCTATGTCCTGGTATTCAACATACCGTTTTCAATATTCGGCAAATGGCTCATGGCACATCCCATAGCCGTACCTGCCAAGGGCATCAGCATAGGCCTGGCAGAATTGATCCTGACCATAGCCTACGGGATGTGGTTCTTCAAAATCTTCGTAATACGGTCAGAACCCCTCCCTTCCCTGACAAAGCTGGATTTTCTCATCATGTTTCTCATCATCTGCCAGATGATCTCTCTCATAGGGGCACCTGACAAGGCCCTTGCCTTTTTCGATATTGTCTACAACATAAAGTATGCGCTGATCTACTTCTTCCTGGCCCACAAGGTGAGGCGGCGCCACCTGAAGTGGATCATTGTAATGATCTGTTTTGCCATAATGATGCAAGGCTCACTGGCAATCTATGAACGCATGACAGGTAACGTGGCCATTGGAGTCACCAAGGGCAATGTAAAATCCGAGAAATTTGGTACCCAGGGCAAGGTACCAGGCGTGGAGGATGAGATCCGCGGCGCTGGCACCACCATTGACCCACACTCTCTCGGGCTTTACCTCGCCATGACCCTGCCCTTTCCCCTTGTATTCCTGATGATGCACTATGCGAAACCCTCCAGAAAACTGCTGTGCGGCCTGGTCTTTCTCATAGGTATAGGGGGCCTCATTGTCACATTCTCAAGATCAGGCTGGCTGAGCTTTGCCATATCCTCACTCTTTGCCATATGGTTCATATTTTTCAGGTGGTTGCATGATCGGGGTATATTTGCTCTGCTTGCCATTTTACTGGTCCTGACCCCGTTCTACCCGAAATTTTTCAACATCATAGACAAAAAACTCTTCAATGCGCCTTCATCACTGATTGATGTCAGGATAGACATGGCCAAGACCGCCCTTAACATCTGGATGCACGACCCCTTCTTTGGTTATGGTGCAGGCAACTATCTTGAGGCCATAGATGACCCGGACATAATAAATTACGGTCATTATGGGAAAATGGCTGATCGGCCTGTGCACAACGCGTACCTGTGGCTGCTGGCTGAAATAGGGCTGTTCGGCATGCTGTCCTATGTTGGCATAATATTCATGGCAATGGCCAAGTGCTTCAGATACCTGAACAGCCACGATGGACTCATAAAGGGCATGGCCCTTGCCCTGCTGTCAGGATTCATAGCATACCTGCTGGATGGCATGACCAACATGATGTTCCGGGAAGCTGTCCCGTATGCACAGTTATGGACAGCCATAGCCCTGAGCATGGGGCTTGAACGTTTCATAAAAGAGGCGAAAAAGCCCGGAGATTCTGCCAATACCATGCGAACAGAGGGGCTCCCTGCGGCCTGACGCGAGATGATGCAAGGCCCCATTCACATGAACAAATCAGGAAAGAGAAAGACAAGTTTGGAAAACATGCCGAAAATAAGTGTCGTCATAGCCAGTTACAACAGAAAAGACATTTTACCAACCACCCTCCAGTGCCTATCCCGACAGACCCTTGATCCAGAAGAATTTGAAGTCATCCTTGTGGACGACGGGTCCACTGACGGCACGGAGGTGACTGTAAAAAGACTTGAAAAACAGCTCCCATATGACTTCACATATCTGAGGCACCCCAACTCTGGCATATGCTACACACAGAACCGCGGGATAAGGGCTGCACGGGCACCTATAGTCTGTCTCATTGCAGATGACATTCACATGAGTCCACAGGCACTGGCCCAGCACCTGAAAGATCATAGAGACAACCCCCAACAGCACATTGCAATACTGGGAAAGGTTGTACAGTCCCCTGAACTCCCCCAGACTGTATTCCTGAAGAGATGGGACCCTTTCCGGTTCCGTGAACTGGAAGGACACCGGGAAGTACCCTGTTTCCTGTTTTTCGCATGCAACGTCTCATTCAAAAGACAGTTCATGCTGGAAAAAGGCATGTTCAACGAGGAACTGGTAAAAGATGGTGCCTATGCCCACGAGGATGTTGAACTTGGTTACCGCCTGGAGCGCCACGGCATGAAACTGCTCTACAACCCCAGGGCTCTGGCATACCATTACCACTGTGTCAGCCTGGAGCATGCCATGCGGACCGCATTCAACAAGGGCCTGTCATGGGTCAAATTCAGGGAGGAAGTTGGGGAACCGGAACTCACCGTGCGATATCATGTGTTGCACCCGTCCTATCTGAGCGACTATGGCATCCTGTTTACACACAGACACAACCTCATGGGCATGGACAGAAGCCCAATACGCCTTGCCATAAGCCAGATGCTGAGGATCATGGCTTTCAACAGTCTGACTGTACCCCTGTTCTGGATACCCATAATGAAGGCTGCAGAAAAAAACAGCCTGCTTGCCAGGCTGATGCACACCCAGATGTACCGATGTGTAATCTCACACTTTTTCCACAAGGGGGTGGCGAGAAGTGCTTCAAAGGCCAGAAGATACCTAAATTGAGCGTTCAGGAAATAAAGGCCACAGAGTATTGTCATTTCACTCCGGTGGCAAGGAGATTTCCCCAAATATTCAATCTGCCCTTTGAGAGTTTGATCAAACTGCTCACCCCGAAGTGATATAATCGCCTTGACAGTGACAAAGCCATGTCAGATGCCATGGACGAATTGTAATCGTGAAGAAAATGGACCTCCACCGTTCTGAAACCAGCCTTCTCAAAGGCCGCGGCAATGGATTGTGGCGTCCAGTGATAAAGGTGATCAAAGGGCAACCAGGGCAACCGTTTCCTCCATTCAGGCGTCCGGTTTATACGGAGATAAACTGGCTTGAACCAAGGCATATACATTTCCAGAAACCACAATTTCAAATAGTTGACTGTTTCTACAAATAATATTCCACCTGGTTTCAATACGCGGCGGACCTCCTGCAATGCCTGCATTGGATTTCTGAAATGCTCAAAGACATGGAGCAGGGTCACCACATCATAAGAACTATCAGGCACTGGAATATCTTCCACGCTCGCCAGATAAACATCAAAACCATGCCTCTCTCTCACATAATTCACGGCCCCGGCCGAACAGTCAAAACCGCTTACATCAAAACCGTGCTGTTGGGCTATACGCATGAACTGTCCGGAAGCACAGCCACCGTCAAGCAACCTGTTTCCTCCCTTGACCTGTTGCTGCAAAAACTCTGACAGGCGTCTGTAACTCGGGATACGAAGGGGGTTCTCCATATAGACAAAATCCCGGTCCTCTCTCTTGAGCATGGGATTGAACTCAGGATCATAAAAACGCCTGGTCCATTCAAGGCTTGGCCGTGGATTGGTGTAGATAAGACCGCACCTCTTGCACTGGACCACCCTGAACGACTCCCCGAACCACTGCTGACAGGTCACAAGACGCGTCTCATCAATGCTGCAAAAGGCACATTTTACCTGCTCGAGAGGGCCAAAAGGCTCAACATCCATGAAATAGAGGCTATCTGTCCTATCCTTGGTATCCATCAACCCGAAAGCGACCTTATCAGTGGAACCTTTGACTTTATCATTGAGAGAATGAGAGCATCATCCTCCCCGGCCCCCCACCTGAAAAACAGCCAAAAAAACAGACATACAAAAATGACAGGATACAGGACCAGCTCAAAGAGACTGTTCAACTGCGGTCCGAAGTGCTTGACCATGAACATTAGCATAAAAACAGCAGCTCCCAATGCCAGGACCTTGAAGAACTGACTGCTGAAAGGGGTTATCCGCAATATCAACCCCACCTCAATGAGCATCAGAAGATTAAGGAGTATGGTTGCAGTGCCGGTTGCAGTAGCAGCACCGAGCATCCCGTACTGCGGAATCAGGTAATAGTTCAAACCTACATTGACCAAAAAGATCATAAAGGTATTGAGCAGGACAAGTTGCTGTCGCCCTGTCATGGCCAACATAAACCCCACAGACCCCACCCCTGCATTTACGAGCTGGGCAAAGGCAAGGATTTCCAGTGAGCGGGCCCCATGCACGAAATCCGGACCGAAAAGTGATAGAATATTGTTTGATAGCACTGTCATAATGGAAAAGGCCGGCAGGCTTATGACAAGGACCCACTTTGTCACGGTCTTGAAGAGTGACTCAAGCCGTCTCAACCGGTTCCGGCTGTGCAGATCAGAGATTACCGGAGCAAATATTGCGTTGAATGACGTTAGGATCATGCTGATAAGCAGCGCTGTCTTCACCACGACATTGTAGATACCCACCTCTGCAGACGATCTGAAATAGCCCAGCATGATGGTATCTGTCCACAACAGACCGAAATTCAGGAAAACCACCAGGAACAAAGGCATTGACACTGACAGAAGCGCCTTCACATCAAAAATTGGCTGCACCTGCTGCCATAGGGGAAAAGTCCGGCCAAGGAAAGCAAAGGATAACAGTGTCACGGTTATGTAGGATATAACAAAGGCCGCAACCACCCCATCCAGCCTCAGCCCAAACCAGTACAGGAACAAAACAGCACTCAGATTCACCAACGGCAGGGTGATATGCTGGGCATAAGTGGTATATTTCATGATCTTGGCACCCTGAGTGGCAGACAGGGCTATCCACATGAGGGATATCATGGGGATGGTGGGAGACAGGACTTTTATCACCTGTTTGAAGCCCGGCTTGCCACTGAAAAAATCGGAAAGGAAGGTGGCATTGCAAAAAACAAGCAGCGCAATGACAACTCCTGCAAGGCCGGAAATTATCAGGGCCATGGTAACCACCCCCTTTACCCTCTCCATATCCTTGCAGGCACAGTACTGGGCTACGAACTTTATCACCCCAACGTCAAGGCCAAGACGACTGATCAGGGCTGCAAAATTTACCACTGTGAGGCCAAGGAGAAATCCGCCGAGAATACTTGCACCAAGTATCTTGGAAATTACAATGAGATAGACATATTGAAACAGGGCGCTGAATATCTTGCCAAAGAAATTGATCCCAGCACCTCTGGCAATGCCACACAGCTCTGCCTCATTGGCCTTGGAATCAGAAGTACATGTCTGTTTGAAGGCATGGAGCCTGGTGGCCATGTGTCTACTTCTGTCCCTTGATATTGCGCCATATGGAACTTACATAAAAATTCAGCCACTTAACAGAGCGGTTCATCTTCAGGGCCAGGGCCATCACAGGATTATTTTCCAGCCTTGCCAACTTTTCCCTGCAAAAATCCAACTCCTTCAAGGCGTTCATCAGGGCTACAGAGGTATCCATCTCTTGCTGGAATGTCATGTTTCCCGGTTTGGTTATAAGTATCCACTGCTGCAAATCAGGGCTGGGCCAGTCCAGCCTACGAACTGAAAGGCCCTGCTCCAGCGCAGTTCTTTTTATGAAATCAAAAGTATATTCCACCCA
The DNA here is from genome assembly GCA_964638145.1 of uncultured Desulfobacterales bacterium. Taxonomy (GTDB): domain Bacteria; phylum Desulfobacterota; class Dissulfuribacteria; order Dissulfuribacterales; family QOAL01; genus S144-17. The sequence goes on from CAZXAK010000048.1 coordinate 30,008, forward strand.
AATGGTCCATTTGTCGCCTGTATAATCTTTCTCACCCTCAACAAACGTGGCAGCAAAAAGAGAGGTGTCATCCATGACCTTAGCTGCTTCTTCCATACACCGCCTTACCTGTGCCTGGGTGGCATGGGAAAATATGGAGTGGGCCAGGAGAAAATCAAACTTTTGTTCAAACCTTGTCAGGCTGAAATTGTCGTCAAACACAAAGGAGGGCCTCTTTAGATCAATCATGTCCTGGCCCAACTGTTTGGAAATTCCCTCTTTCACCAGCCACTCCTGTGGCTCAATGCCAAAATACCTGCCTCGGAGCAGATAGGGGATAAAGAGGCGCCCGGCCCGAAGAGAGCCACAGCCAATATCAAGCAGGGAGTGATACTCCCTCAACCCAAGGTTGGTTAACAGATTGAACTGTACTGCGCTAAAGAGATCATATTTCTCTTCAGGCCCCACAAAAGACCTGAAACTGGATTCACAGTGTTGATTTTCCATTCCATTAACCGCTTTACCATACTACAGAACACCTGCAAATGCAGAAACAATTAGATAAAAGGTGCCTATCTGATCTGGGGGACCTTTTTGCCACTGAATATTATTCTGGCATTTGGACCTGATCCATCACCAGGAAAGAACGATGGCATCTTGAAATGATATCCCTTTGGCAAAGGCACCTGGTACCGCCCTGAACCATCCGGCCTTATGACGTATATACCTATCTTGCTCAAATTTTTCATATCCACATGCCAGTAGGTCAAGAGACGCCCGTCACTGGACCATTCGGGCATTACATCTATGGCACCAGGTTTTGACAGGTCCCTTTCCTTGCCAGTGGCCAGGTCCATGACAATGGTATGGAAACTGCCATCACCCATGTGTCTGGTAAAGGCCACCTTTTTGCCATCGGGAGAGAGCTTGGGGTCTGAATCTCCTGCCGGAGGAAGCCCCCTCTTCTTACCAAGCCGTACCCTCTCAGGCCTGGTAAGCTGGCGTGCCTCCTTCTTTTTCAGATTCATTATCCAGATAGATCTTACAGCACTCTTGTCAACACTGCGTGACGCAGGAAACACCAGCTTGTCCTTCACTATCTGGGGATCGGAAACCCATGGCAAATAGGCAGGCGTAATGTTGGTGATCTTGTGTGTCTTCAGATCAATATATTTTATCCTCAATGTCTTCTTGTCCGGATTATCATTGGACATATAGATCAGTCCCTTGCCATCTGGAGTCCAGTAACTGTTCACATTGACGATGAACTTACTGTGCCCTGTGAGGCTCTTGATACCTGTACCGTCAATGTTGGCTATCATTATTTCAGAATCAGTATAGCCATTCTTCTCCTCAGCCAGCCCTGAGAACAACTTCTTTTTGTTAAATCGCGTAAAGGTGATCATCTTCCTGTCCGGAGACACCCTCACATGATTCAACTCACGATACGGATCAGTTATAATACACCTGAAATCCTTTCCAGTTATGGTGCTGGAATATATACCAAATATATCATTGGCCGAATTTACTCCACACTGGTGCGTCTGAGCTACCGATGCAGATTTGCAGCCGGCAAAAAATGCAAGTATAAACAGCATGGCTGCCAAAAATGCAAAACGCACCCATTCCTTGGAAAAATTTGCGGAACGCACATTGAGACAATAAGTGGACATAGAAGGGGATGTCGGTTTTTTCATAATCTTATCCTGTAGTAGATATTATCCGTATAGAGATTTAGATGGGCACTAACTGGGAATTTATATTACCCACAGCAAAAGGATAGAAACATCCATATAATATGGAAACATACCTCAAAAATCGCTTCAGAGCAAAATAAACAATAGCCTTTCCGGTATGCCCCTATGCATATTCAGGACACCTGATGCAGAAACCATACTCCTCTACACCTATACGGCAGATAGTGCTTTTTATCATGATCTTAAAGCTCATCAGTTGAATGACCTGCTAATGATATATCTGCTCGCGGTCAAAACCATGAGAAAAAGCACCATCCGCACTTGCCAACCGCTTCTGCATCTCAGGTGTACTGTAGCATGGCCTCTACGAATAGGCCCGAAAAAGGAAACATAGTCAATGCCTCAAGTTATCCACCCAGATATTGAAAAAATACTTGCCAAGCCGCCACAGTACACCAGACTCAAGAGACATCTTGGCACCCTCCTGCACCACAGCACCTTAAAAAAACTGATCAATCTCGTAGGCATAGAATGCAGCCGCAAAATCAGACAACAGACATTGTCATTTTTTCCCTATATCATAATAGTTGATACTGGTAACATTTGCAATCTAAGATGCCCCTTGTGTCCCACAGGTTGCCGTGAAAAGGGGGTCTCACGGCACTTCATGGAACTCGAGGATTTCAGGAGAATAGTCGATTACTTTGCCCCATGGGCATACGAGGTTACACTTCACAACTGGGGGGAGCCGTTTCTCAACAAAAACATACTGAAAATGATCCGTTACTGTGCCGAAAAGAACATTGGCACCAACCTCAGCTCCAACTTGAACCACATGCCCTTCTCACCCGAGGAACTGGTCAGGTCAGGCCTCGAGTATCTAATAGTCTCTCTCGATGGAACCACGCAGGATATATATGAAAAATACAGGGTATCAGGCAATATTGACACGGTATTAAACAACCTCAAGGCCATCATCCAGGCAAAGGAACGGCTAAACAGTAATACCCCACTGATAGAATGGCAGTTCCTTGTAATGAAACACAACTACCACCAGATCGCAGAGGCCAAAGAACTGTCGAGGCAGATGGGGGTCGATGTCATGAGGTTCATACCTGTTGGCCTCCCGTTCGATGCATCTGACAAAGAGAAGCTCATGAAACAGTGGTATCCATATATGTTGGATGATGATACATACATCCACGACAGATTTCTCCAAAAGCCCATAAAGGGGGGATGTTTTTATCTATACAGGTCTGTAACCATTACCCCCCTGGGCAATGTGGCCCCATGCTGTGCCGTATGGAAAGATAGTGACAACTTTGGAAACGTATTTCGTGAAGATTTCAGGACCATCTGGAACAATAAGTGCTATACAAGTGCGCGGGCACTCTTTACCGAGAGAGGGAAATTACCGGACCATATCACCACGTGCTGCGATCGGTGCAGTATCTTCGAAAGGTAATGCATGAAAACCAAAATGGATATTTCAGTCCTTATCATAAGCTTCAACTGCTGGAGTTTATTAAAAAAATGCATTGAAAGTGTTGAAGCATCCCCCTTTCCATGTCGTGAGATCATAATCATAGACAATGCCTCTGTGGACGGCTCACCTGAAAAGATAAGAAAGACATTTCCCAATGTAGTACTGGTGGAAAATCCAGACAATGTAGGCCACACCAAGGCTGTCAATCAGGGCTGCCGACTGGCAAAGGGTGATCTCATCCTCCTGCTGGATGCCGATACAGAGATAGACAAAGATGCTCTACCAACCATGCTGAATTTTTTGCAGGCCCATCCTGATGTGTGGATGGTGGCGCCAAAGACATTTCTCGGTGATGGTACAGTACAGGACAGCGCAAAGAATTTTCCCAAACCCATCAATGGTCTGTTCGGTCGACAGAGCCTGCTCACGCGTCTGTTCCCTGACAACCCCTTTTCAAGGAGATACCTGCGCATAAAAAACAACAAGGGCACCTCCCCCATTCAGGTAGAACATGTTTCTGCCGCGTGTATGCTCTTCAGACGCCACATCATAGACAAAATAGGGCTGTGGGACGAGGGATTCCACTCTTACTGGGTGGACGCTGACTGGTGCATGAGGATTAAAAAGGCCGGAGGCAAAATTTACTATATCCCTGAAGCAACTATCACGCACTATGAGCAGAACCAGCGAAAATACAAGAAAAGTCCCATACGGATCATAAAATTTCATACCGGGGCACACCGATTTTACAGAAAATATTATACATGGGGTGCCCTGGACCCCAGAAGCATGGCTGCGGCCCTGGCCCTATCAACAAGGGCCTTGCTCCTTCTTGTTGCAAATCACTTTAAGGCACCGGCTGAATCCCACAGTGATCCCCTGGCCATGAAACGTGCCTAATATATGCTCTGGCCAAACAGTGACAACGACATACCAAAAGCTGCTACCAACATAAAACATAAGATATCGTGAATCAAAAACCCTATCATAACAAACAGGAAACAAGGCCCAACTTTTTCATAGTGGGTGCTCCCAGGGCAGGAACCACCTCAATGGATGAATACCTGCGCCAGCACCCTGAAATCTTTGTCCCTTACGTCAAGGAGGCACATTTCTTTGGCAGAGATTTGACAAAGATACCTCACCCCTTCTTTGTCCTGCAGCAGGAGGACTATCTCAAACTATTCAGGAAGGCCAGGGATTACAAGGCCATTGGGGAAACATCGGTAATGTACCTGTATTCAAAAACTGCAGCGCAGGAGATAAAGGCATTCTCCCCCACGGCCAAAATCATCATCATGCTGCGTAATCCCGTTGACATGATCTATTCACACCATTCACACCTCTACTGGGCAGGCTACGAACCCATAAGAGACTTTGCCCAGGCCCTGGCCGCAGAACCATTGCGCAAGCAAGGCATCCAGGTCCCTCCCCATGCCAATCTTCGAGAGGCCCTCTTTTACCGTGATACGGCACGCTACAGCGGGCAGATCATGAGGTACATAAAGATATTTGGGGAAGAGAACGTGCATATAGTCATTTTTGATGACCTGAAGGAGAACCTGCCTGGTGAATACGAAAAGATTCTCTCGTTCCTTGGCGTACGTAAGGATTTCAGGCCAAAATTTCACATTGCCAATGCCAACAAGGAACCACGTATCCCCTGGCTCATGCCTTACATACAGAATCCTCCCCAGGTCATCCAAAAACTCCTGGGTTTACTGCCACACAGGATGGCACTGCTTATCCTACAGAAGGCCGCAGCCCTGGACACCAGGATGACTTCACGTCCTCCCATGCCCTCTGAATTACGCAAACGTCTGATTGATGAGTTTGTGCCAGAGGTTGAGCGCATAGAAAAACTACTCAAGCGGGACCTGCCACACTGGAAAGGATAAACAGACCGAAACCCGAATTCAGCGCCGAAACAGACTATTTCATACCATAGGAGAAAACCTTAGATGCAGGGGAGGGATCTTTCATCTGTTCAGAGGGATATTTTCGCGGTAAATACCTGGGCAAGACAGATTGTGGCCTGCTTTCTGCATATCTCATCCTGCAAAAAATGCACAGGACGTCACCTGTCACAAACAGGGGTAGCCACCTGTTGGCGAATCAACAGATACCAAACAAAAAAAGCAATAATATCAGACTATAAGCCATAGAGTATTAAACTCCAAATACCCCGAAGCGGGATTAAACCTGTTATTTATCCCCTGCTGACAGATTTATGCCTTAAAACAAAGAATATTTGTACACACAACATGCAGCAACTTTACACTTATAACACCCTGATATATAAAAATTTATACCACGCATCCAGTCGCGGGGGAAAAAATATACATACCGAGAGGAACTTCCTTCCCTAACGGGGGATATCCATTTTCAAGGAGGCAGGTCATGCAGAGAACAAACCTTGACATTTCTGAAAAATTCATCCCTGAACACCATTCCCATAGCCACAAAATGACAGACGTCACCTCTACCTGTTCAAATCCATCAGCCTTTGCCCCTTCCATGATATTTGCGTCTGTCTTATTTCTCCTTGCCACAATAATTCCTCTGCCATCGTTTGCAGTTGGGCCTGCATCACCATTCGGGGTCCTTCTCAACTTTCCCCACTATCCCAACAGTACCATGGACGATTATCTCACAGCCCTGAAAGATGTAAGCGCTGCAGGGGATTTCAGCGGTTTCATCTGGCACTGGGACAAACAGGACAACCTTGATGCCCGCCTGAGAGACATCAGTTATCTCAAGGAAATCGGTCTCAAATCCATAGTACAGATATCCATAGGCGTACTCGGAAAACCCAACCCCCCGCCAGGTTATGTGCGCAGTTTTTCCAACCCGGATACACGGCAGTTATACCTGTCAAACATCCAAAGCATCGCTGAAGCCCATCCTGATTACCTGGTCCTTGCCACTGAAGTAAACTTCATGACGTACTGGATGCCTGAAGAGTGGGACCTGTTTGTACAACTTTACAAAGAAGCTGCCGGCATGATACGGGAGATATCCCCCCAGACCAAAATAGGCGTATCCTTCCACTATGGCATGTTCATATGGCAAAAACAGTTTTCACTACTGGATCAACTGGGAGACTATGATTTTGCTGCAATCACCTCCTATCCCTCATGGCTGGTGTTTCAGGGTTATTACGATTCGCTGGAAGACATACCCCCTGACTGGTACGGTATTATCCGAACCCTGTATCCAGACCTGCCCATACTGATCTCAGAGGCAGGATGGTCATCAAGAGGACTGAGCAACCCTGATGAACAGAAGAGATACATTGAAAATCTCCCAAGACTTGTCTCCAAACTCCACCCTGAACTCATATGTTATGTCTTTGCCTATGACGTCAACTACTTCAATCCACAATGGATAAATTACATGTCTGATGAAGAAAGGGGACGACTGGACAGTCTCGGGGTTGACTTAGCCCTGCTCTTCGACCGGTTCAACAACATGGGGCTCAAGTACACAGACGGAACACCCAAACCTGCATGGGCATCAGCCCTGAGTCTGAACTCCATCTTCCAGGGGACAGAACAGTGACTGCCTGCCTGAGGCAAATGTTTCTCACATTCTGCCCAAGGCTTGCATAAATGGAAATCCCCCTTACAAAGGGGGGCTTTCAGCAACAATGTGCCTGGCACTGGTGACAAACGATCATATTCGTAATATAACTAATTTAAAATTTCATGTTACGACGTGTGCACAGGACAGCACAGGTCATCAAATCTTTTTGTTCAAATCTATGAGGTACCATCATGCCAGAGCGTATTTACAACTTCAGCCCTGGGCCGGCCACCCTCCCCCAAGAGGTTCTTGCCCAGGCATCAAAGGATATTGTCAACTACAACAACAAAGGTATTGGCCTTATCGAACTTTCCCACCGTTCCAAGGACTTCATGGAAATTGCGGCAGAGGCCGAAGCCCTCTTACGTGAACTCATGTCCATCCCGGACAACTACAAGGTACTGTTCCTTCAGGGTGGGGCATCCACCCAGTTTGCAATGGTGCCCCTGAACCTGCTTGCCCCTGACAAGAAGGGCACCTATCTCAATACCGGGACATGGGCAAAAAAGGCAATCAAGGAGGCCAACATCATTGCCAAGGCACAGGTTGCCTATTCAAGCGAGGACACCTCCTTTGACCATGTACCTTCTGATGGTGACTACACAGTGGATGATGATTCAGAGTACCTTTACTTTGTATCGAACAACACCATCTATGGCACCCAGTTCAGGGAGTTCCCCAAATCCGACAAGATGCTGGTTAGTGACATGTCATCTGACATCCTTTCACGTCCCTTTGACATCAGCCCGTTCGGTCTGATATTTGCCGGAGCACAGAAAAACATGGGGCCTGCAGGGGTCACGGTGGTGATCGTCCGGGACGATCTGCTTGACAGGGCACCAGACAACCTGCCTACAATGTTCCGCTACAAGACTCACGCTGACAAGGATTCAATGTTCAACACCCCGCCATGCTTTGCCATCTACGTGGTTGGCCTTGTGGCCAAGTGGCTGAAGAAACAGGGTGGGGTTGAGGCCATGGCAAAGGTCAACGAGGAGAAGGCGGCCCTGCTCTACGACATGATCGATTCCACAGACTTTTACCGTGGACACGCCAGAAAGGACTCCCGTTCCCTGATGAATGTCACCTTCAACCTGCCCACACCTGAACTTGAAGCAAAGTTCGTACAGGAGGCAGCGGCACAGGGATTTGACGGACTGAAAGGTCACCGGTCAATCGGGGGCTGCAGGGCCTCCATCTACAACGCATTCCCCAGGCAGGGGGTGATTGACCTTGTTGAGTTTATGAAAGAGTTTGAGCAGAAAAACGGATAGGGTTTACCACCATGATGGAGGGCGGAGTGTTTCCGTCCTTCATCATCGTGCACTTATAACCTGTCGTAACAACTTACCACCTGAATTGAGCAATCTCCAAGTTTACCAGAGATATGCAAGGCAGGGGACAGGCCGACGTACTGAAGTACTTCAAATGTCCGACAGGTAAACGAAGACTCCACCCCAGCAGATCGGATAAAATTGGGAACTCCGCAGCGGTTTCAAATTATGTGGCAACCAAGACGTACATGCCCAACCTATTGGGTCACGGACAATTTTACAAAAAACAGTATTAATTGTCTGTAATCACAGATAAAATAAAATTTCAACGGCCCAGACACGGGCATTCGGCCAGGCCCTAATGGCTTACAGTCATCACAGCACTGTTTGGACCCAGATCAAACGTCCAGCCTGCGTCAACAGAGCTTACGGCCCCAAGCAGCAGAGAGACCAGAAGATCAGGCGGGGCATCATTCATATCATCCCAAGTAAGGAAAGGCACTGTCCTGTCCCTGGCATACTCATCCATAGTTGCCATCACCTTTTCACAAATCTCCTTCGGTATGGGGCTACCGGTATGTTCAACTTCAATCCTGCACCCTCCTTCCTCCTGAGAAGCAAGTGACAGACCAAACGAACTGCCCTCCCTGTCTCCGGCCTTGATACAGTACAGGAAGGCAGACATCACACCATCCAGCATTGCCAACACAGGCGTCTCCTCCATCATCACAAAGACAGAGATTTCAGGCATGCTTATACGTTTTTCAACCCTGTGCTTAAAGTAAAGATCAGCCTTCCAGAACTCCATCAGGGTGTTTAAAAACGCCACCATATCTACCGGCCTTGCCTGCTCTTCAGTCTCCCTATCCTCGCCACGACAGCCAATGACCTGTATCATTGTCTCAAGCCGGGTTATCACCTCAGCAGCCTGCTCCACCCTGCCTCCAGCCTTGTCCATGAACTCCCTACATATATCTACATCCATACTTCCAGTTTCAGTCTTGCCTATCTGGCTGCCCAACTTCATGAAATCCATCTTCAGCATCTCCATCTGCATGGACAGTATCTGAAGCGGGCCATTGAGATTATGGACAAGGCCATGCCCCAGCCGGCCAGGAAGGCTATACTGAAAACTTTCAAGGATAAACTTGTGAGGTGGTTTTGAGTGGGTCTTCATAAGAAAGCTAATATTTTGCAGGATAGCAGTGACTATCTCATGTGTTGATTTAGCCGATCACCACAAAACAGGCAAAGAACTCGCCCATTACAAAAAGGACAGCCAAACCAGCGTGTTCATGTCTCCTGTTTGAAGTCAACCTGTAGATCAAGATTCTTCAAACTTGTCGAGCATCAATTTTTCCGGTTGCTCATGAAACATCTCCCTGAAAGCTTTTACCACATCAGGATCGAATTGAGTAGATGAATTTCTGACTATTTCCTCAAGGGCTTCCTCTGGTGAATGGCCCTTCCGGTATGGCCTATCTGAGGTAATGGCATCATAGGTGTCAGATACAGCAAGGATACGGGCAAGAAAAGGGGTATCTGTACCTGACAGGCCGTCAGGATAACCGTGTCCGTCCCATCTTTCGTGATGATGTCTGATTATGGCCTTGGCCTGGGTCATGAGCCCGAGATGCCCAACTATCTCTTCCCCGATTACAGGATGGGCCTTGATAATCTCATACTCCTCGCGGGTAAGCCTGCCAGGTTTCATGAGTACCTGATCCCTGATGCCTATCTTGCCTATGTCATGCAAATGACCGGCAAAATCCAGTATCTCCATATCTTCATCTCTTACCCCCATAAATCCTGCAAGGTCAACAGCTATATGTGTAACCCTCTGAGAGTGCAGTTTTGTATAGGGATCTTTTGCCTCAAGGGAACGGACAAGTGCCCTTAGGGTGGCATAGAGGTTCATGGAGAGACTGTCATACAGCAAAAGGTTCTCAACGGTGAGGCTTGCACGTTCTGCCAAAAGGTGCATGAGAAAAAGTGCCTCTTCGCCAAGGTGCTGACCTGTTGCCTCCCCACCCACTGACAGCACTCCGAATATCTCATTCCTGATACTGAAAGGCACAAGCACCTGATTCTTTAGACCTGAGCTGCCACCACCATTGCCTGCGGCCTCATTGGGGCCTTCGATAAATATGGGCAGCTCCTCCACAGCAACCCTGACGCACGCCACATCAGTCCTGTCCATACTGATCAGCTCAAGGTCCGCATCATAAGGACCAGTGGCACCCATAAGTATGAGTTTGCGCTCCTCCCTGTTCACCACCCAGAAGTAACTGTGGGAGGCCCCGGTAAGGGCACATGCAAGCTTTACAATGCTGCTGTAAAGCTCGTTGGTATTCCTGATCTTGCTCAGGGTATCACTGATGGCAAAAAGCACGGCCTGCTCCCGCACCTTGCGCTCCAGTTTGTCATTTATCTGCTCAAGGGCCTTTTTGAGCTTGACCTCCTCTGTGAGAAGCTCATTCTCTTTCAGGATGCTCCTCTCCCTGATCATTCGCTCAACCGCCACCTGGAACTGATCGAATTTGAACGGCTTGGTAAGGAAATCCGATGCTCCTGCCCTCATGGCATTTACAATCACATTCATTGAGGGCTGGCCCGTAATTATAGTGGCAACTATGGTGCGGTCTATCTCCTTGATACGTCCGAGAAACTCTATGCCATCCATCCCCGGCATGTTTATATCTATGAACACGCCATCCATCTCGCCCTGCTGCTGCACCACAGAGAGCCCCTCAAGCGCGTTTGATGCCTGAAATATCTGAAACCTGTCAAGACCTTCAAGATATGTGGAAAGGGTCTGGCGCACCATATCCTCATCATCCACGATGAGGACCTTCCATCGCCTGTCACTAATACCGTCTGCTGGCGGAAGAGAAATGTTATGAGAGTAAAATGAATCTGACATTTATCCGGCCCTTCTAAAGCCTGTTGAGGAGTTTCTCTTTTAAACGCCTAAACTCTTCTTCGGTTATCACACCCTGCTGACGTAGTTTGCCAAGGCGTTCAAGCTCATCCAGGGTTCGCGTGCCAGAATTGGCACCTGAATCCAGCATCAGAGGCGAAAACATATCAGCCCCCATGAAAGTGGATGCGGCCCCTGGCGATTCTTCCTCAGGCTCACTCTCCATCTCTACCTGGTCTGTATGGAGCCGTTTGAGATTTTCAAGAAGAAGGTTGTTTTCCCTGATAAGGGCTATACGCTCGCAGGCATTATCAACACTGATCTTCAACTCCTCTAACCTGAAGGGTTTCCTCAGATAGTCATATGCCCCCTCCTTAACGGCCTGTATCGCTGTTTCAAGAGAGGCATATCCTGTAATAATTATGGCCTGGATATCAGGATATAGTGCCTTGGCCTGATGAAGCACCTCCATGCCATCCACCTCAGGCATCATGAGGTCGGTGATAAGGAGATCAAAGGGCCGCTGCTCCAAAAGCTGAATTGCTTCAAGGCCGTTATGCACTACCGTAATACTTCTCTGTTCATCGGCTAATAATTCGACAAGCAGATCCCCAATATTCTTCTCATCCTCTGCAATGAGGATCTCCATGTGCTTTAACCGCTCATCAGCCACCATTTTCATCTTCCTTAGATCCTGGGGGATATCAAATCCCATTACGCTCCCCTTCCTTCCTCCAGTAACAGGATATCTACATATTAATATAAACAGTTAACAGATGACAGGCACACCGATAACTGATCACATGATGCCGCAGGTAAGCGAGCCAGCGATACTCCGGATGCAAAACCACAGGCACGCAGGCGTGCCCCCTGTACTTCAGGCATCCAACAGTACAGCAGGTGTGGCACCCTGTGACCGCTTAAATACACCATTGGCACATTGCCCATAGATACAATTTTGATCTTTGCCAAATGCCTTCCTGAGTTTAAACTTGCAGAATTCACCATGAAAATGCATACTGTTTTGACAGCATTTCATGTGTCATGGAGGTTACCCGTGTTACAGGACCAAATTATGGGACCAACATAAAAATTTCAACTGGCGCATTTCCTGTCTGTCTCACACCACCGATAACTACCACACGCCAAATGACAAACAGGAAATGTCCCTTTGACCAGGCCTCCGTACAAACATGGCATGACTCATAGATCACAGCCTCTGCGTCAGTACCATCCTGATATTTCTATTTGCCGCAGGTTTTAACTACATCTATCTGCTATCTTAATCTATCGGAAAAAAGGATTTGCGACTTGACTGATTTACAACCTGAAAAAATACTTTCACTTGACAAGAAAAGGGCGGAACAGGAGTTCAACAAACTCTCCCTCACCTCGCAGGCCATGCTGACACTGATGGCCCCGTGGGACAAGAGACAGGCGCTCATGATACTGTCCGAAAAGTTCCCGGAGCTCGTGCGCTCACTGCCTGTAGAGGAACTGTTCTGGACTATAAAGGCTACAGGCCCTGAAGATACACTGCCCCTGATATCTGCCGCAACCTTTGCGCAACTCCAGTTCATCTTTGACCTTGACTGGTGGGAAAAGGATGAGTTCAGGCTGGACAGGATAACCGCGTGGACAGTGATCCTCTTTGAAGCTGGAGAGGAGACAGTAAACAGGTGGATAAACACCCTTGCACAAAAAGATCCCTGGCTTATTCCTGCCCTGATGCGTCACTTCATAGAGGTCCAGAAACGGCCAGACGACATGGAGATACAGGAGGCAAAAGACCTCTTGCATCCCTTCACCATTGACAACATCTACTACATCGCCTTCAAAAAAGAAAAACTCCAGCCCCTCTGGGAACGTATGATAATGAAACTCATAGAGTTATCACCGGGCCTGTACCGGGACACCATGGAGACCATACTCACCGAGACCCGTACAGAGTGCGTAGAGATGGCCTGGAGACTTCGTTGTGGGCGGCTGGCAGACTTCGGCATCCCAGACTACTTCAGCGCACTGGACATCTACGCACCAGTGCCTCCTGACAAGGTAAGACTTCCGGCAAGCATCCAACATGCTGCAGTCACTGGCAAAGACGACGAGATGCCCGCCTTTGTGCCCACACTGTACATCTCGGACTTTCCTGCCCTTACCACTGCCCTGGAACAGCTTGCAGACACGCCACACATTGGCAGGATAATCAGGGAATGGACAGGCGTGGCCAACAAGATCATCATGGCTGATCGTATTGATCTCGATGACCCTGACGTACTGAAAAAGGCCCTGAACAAGACCGCATCCCTAATAAACCTCGGTCTGCAGACTGTGGAGAGCCATCGTACATCTGCCTCTGCTGCAAAGCTGCTTGCTGATTCCGTACTTGAAGACCTGGTAAGGGTGGCTGTATGGAGGTTGTCCGGGATCAGGACCAGGGCAAGGCGCCTTGCTATATCTGCCGGCATGGAAGTCATACCCTCCGAGTACTATGATGCCTTGCTATCATTAAGTGGCCATTTTCCTGAGCTGTGGGACCCTGAAACGCAGGATACCGTACATTTCTCAACACTGGAGCAGGTACACAGAGCGGAACGGATACTGGACGAAATAGAGGCGTGGCACTGCATCATGGAGCAGATAACCCCGAGGTGGAACAGGTGGAAAGGGGTCATAGCATGGGAAAACACCAACTTTCTGACATGGGCGGAGTTCACATGGCAGCATGGCCTGGCCACTGCGGCTGCCAACTTCATCCTTGATAAAAGGGCAGTGGTGGCCCCTGTAAGGGAGTCGCGCTTAGAGGAACTCAGGGACCGTGTCAGTTCAGGTGCATGGGATGAAACCGCTATACGCATGGCACAGGAACTTAGAAAAACAACCCACCTGTCTCCAGACCTTGCAGAAACCATAATCCACAAGGCAGGAGACCCCATGAAGGAAGAGTTGGTATCATGCGCACAGGACAAAAGACCTGACGGAAGATTTTTCAGCTCTTTCCTGGTAGAAATTGAACCTGCGGTTGATTGAAGACCTTTATTAATGTAACTTCGCAATGACTGTAACGGTAGTTGTCCGGTTATAAAAAACCGCGGCTGCATCAACCCTAAATCCAATCAATAGCATGCGGGAATTGGATTAGTTTTTATTCAGGAACTGACATGTCCTCCAAAAAAAATACAGCATACAGAAAGGCTGTTGAAATAACCGATGACCAGCAGCTCTTTTTGAATATTATCAACAGGTATATTGCGTTTTTCACAAGGGAGATACAGAAGCAGAGCAAAAACGACACGGCATCTGAATACCCCTTTGTGGCAATGGATACACGACAGGCCTATCAGGAGATCAAACTGGCATGGGACTACATGGCAGAGGGACATGGCCGTCCACAGGCAGCTCCCCCCACGTTTCTCGACATAGGGTGCGGCATAGGCAATGTCCTCCTGTTTGCCGAACAGATCGGATTTGACGTATACGGCATTGAGAAGGACCAGTACCCCTTTTATGTGGCCTCAAGGATGGTGGGCAGCAAACGGATATCCCAGACAGATATCCTCAACTATGACCAATACGGAAATTTTGACATAGTTTATTACTTCTGTCCCCTTACGGACAGCAACCTGCAGAAACAGTTTGAACTACAGGTGGAAAACACCATGAGGCCAGGGGCAATTCTCATTGCAAACTACAAACGAAGCAGTGCAATAAAGGACGATCCGAGGTTCAGGAAACTGCACATTGATCTGCCTGTATGGGAGAAGATATCTGAATGAACATACAGGCTGCCCGGGCCTGTGACACCAGTTCAAACCAAAAGAGGTATATGAGCAATGCGAAGCGACCAGATGAAAAAGGGAATAGAGAGGGCCCCACACCGCTCTCTCTTCAAGGCGATGGGCTACACAGACGAGGAGATAAACCGTCCTCTCATAGGAGTAGCCAACTCCTTTAATGAAATCATTCCAGGTCATGTCCACCTGCGCCAGATAACAGATGCGGTGAAGGCAGGGATAAGAATGGCAGGTGGCACACCGGTTGAATTCGGTGGTATCGGGGTATGCGACGGTATTGCCATGAACCACCTTGGCATGCGTTACTCTCTCGCAAGCCGTGAACTCATTGCAGACTCAGTGGAGTTGATGGCCCAGGCCCACCCCTTTGACGGCATAGTTGTGATACCAAGCTGCGACAAGATCACGCCTGGCATGCTCATGGCCATCCTGCGCCTGAACATTCCGGCCATAGTTGTCACAGGCGGCCCCATGCTCACAGGCAACTGGCACGGCAAAAAGGTAAATCTCATCTCTGTATTCGAAGGCATAGGCCAGGTTAAAAGAGGAGACATGACAGAACAGGAGCTGTATGAACTTGAGAGCAAGGCATGTCCCACATGCGGGTCGTGCGCAGGCATGTTCACCGCCAACTCCATGAACTGCCTGTCAGAGGCACTGGGACTCTCTCTGCCTGGAAATGGCACCATTCCCGCAGTGGATGCAGCGCGTTACAGGCTGGCCAAGAAGACCGGCATGCAGATCATGAACCTGGTGGAAAAGGATATCAAACCCAGGGACATCGCCACTGCATCCGCGTTTCGCAATGCCATTGCCGTGGATATGGCACTTGGTTGCTCCACCAATACGGTCCTGCATGTACCTGCCATAGCACATGAGGCTGACGTGGACCTTCCGCTTGAGGCATTTAACGAGATGAGCACACGCACTGCCCATCTATGCAGCCTGATCCCTGCCGGTGAACACAGCCTCTATGACCTTAACCTCGCAGGAGGGATCCAGGCAGTCATGCATGAGCTGGACAGGCTTGGAGTCATAGACAAGGACGCACTTACTGTCACAGGCCACACTGTAGGTGAAAACATCAGGGATGCAGAGGTGCAGGACAGGGAAGTCATAAGATCAGTGACCGAACCCTATCACGCAGAAGGAGGTATTGCCATTCTCTATGGAAACCTTGCTGCAGACGGCTCTGTGGTAAAGCAATCGGCAGTTGCGCCTGAGATGTTGACACACCGCGGTCCTGCAAGGGTCTTCGAGGGTGAGGCAGATGCCTATGAGGCCATACTCGGTGGCAAGATCAAGCCAGGTGATGTACTGGTCATCCGCTATGAAGGTCCAAAAGGCGGACCAGGCATGCCGGAGATGCTCTCTCCCACAGCAGCCATAGTGGGCATGGGGTTGGACAAGGAGGTGGCACTCCTGACAGACGGCAGGTTCAGCGGCGGGACAAAAGGGGCTGCCATAGGCCACATCTCACCAGAGGCTGCAGAGGGCGGGCTCATAGCCCTGGTACAGGAGGGAGATATAATCGATATTGACATACCGGCACGCAGGCTCACGCTGGATGTACCGGAAGAGGAGCTGGCAAGACGCAGGGATGCTTGGACTCCACCGGAGCCCCGGATAAAGAAAGGCTATCTATGCAGGTATGCAGCCCAGGTTACCAGTGGGGCCCAGGGAGCCGTGCTTCAAAAACCCTGAACTTGAACCTGCTCAATTTGGATTGAATATTGCCGCACTTGCCACCCTGCACGTGCGGCAATGGCAATATCTTTGAACCTTATGTACTGTTCAGACAGACTGGAGATGGGGGCATAGCCCCTGCACAACCTTAAGGAGAGGAACAGGATAATGGCAGAGCTAAAACTCCTGATTCACGTTGCACACAAAGAGAGGTGGATGGTTGGGGCCAAAAATGCAGTCAACTTCCTGAGGACCGCAGGTGAAGGAGATACACTGCAGGTACGCATCATTGCCAATGCAGACAGTGTTACCCAGTGCATCAAGTGTGACCGTCCGCTCTTTGACAACCTCAAGCAACTTATACTTGATGGCGGAGAGATATATCTATGTGCCAACTCGCTACGGGATTTTGATATCAAGGAGTCAAGGCTTCCTGAAATATTCAGGACCGTACCTGCGGCAGTCAGGGCCATTGCGGACTGGCAGTCAGAAGGATGGCTTTACATGAGGGCATGAGAGGGAGGCAACCGACTTGCAACAAACGTTCACGCAACCTTGCGGGAGTCAATATTGGGCAGCCATGTCAGATGCCAGAAACGATAGAACTCTGAGGCACATATATACTTTTCGGGAATGCTCATGAATCTGCAGAAACGAAGGAGATTCTCCTTGTCTCCACATATCACATGGTAGGACTGACGTTTGTGGGAATGGTAATTCTCATGTATGGCAATAAAACCTCTTTCGGCCCAGGCTACGGCATCCGGTATATCGGTCAGCCTGAAAAAACGGATATTAAAATCTTTGGATTTGGATAAAGAGGCGATAATTCCACTTATGTCCGGAAGCTTTTTTTTCTTGCGCCGTGCCAAGATATTTATTTAACCCCTTTGAATTTCGTAGTCTGAATATGCCTTCAGATGGCATTCAAATTACTCATCGGTCCTGCCTGAAAAGTTCTTAAAAAAATGCCGCTCAAACAGGAGGCAGTCGGGAATCTGTACCGCCCATAGACAGGACACCTGGAATACAAAAGCAATTGGCAAAGGTGGATGATGCTTTTTCGCATGGTTTTGACCGCGTGCAAATATATCATTAACAAATCACTGCAAGTGATGAGCTTTAAAACCATGGAAAAAAGCGCCATCCGCCAGACAGGTATTGTGCAGATATGATGCAGAAGCAATTGACAAAGGCCAATGGGCCATACAGGTGGCAGCAGGCTGTACCACCAAAGCCCCAATGGACCAAGGCAGGAATGTGGGCATCACGGACACATTAAAGTGTGAGAGAAGGAAATCAAATGAGAAAAGGCACAATAACCCGCACCACCAAGGAGACCTCAGTTGAACTGAGCCTGAACTTAGATGGCAGTGGCAAGGCATCCATAGCCACAGGAGTGGGGTTCATGGATCACATGCTGACGCTCTGGACGGTTCACGGCTTCTTTGATCTGAACCTAATGGCCAAGGGTGACATAGAAGTGGACTCACACCATACAGTTGAGGATGTGGGGATATGTCTCGGTCAGGCAGTAGCCCAGGCCCTTGGAGATTACAGCGGCATCAGCAGGTACGGAAGCGCCAGGGTGCCCATGGAGGAGAGCATCAGTCAGGTGGACGTGGACCTTTGCAGAAGACCCTATCTGGTCTTCTCTGTCCCATTTACTGTGCCCATGATCGGACGATTCGAGACAGAGATGATTGAAGAATTCCTGCGGGCACTTGCTGTAAACAGTGGCATGACACTCCATGTTAATGTACCATACGGCAAGAACAATCATCATATGGCAGAAGCGGTCTTCAAGGCGCTGGGAAGGGCCATGTGCCAGGCAGTAAGCATGGACAGCCGCATACAGGGGACACTGTCCAGCAAGGGGACCATCTGAAGACAGGGATTGAGGAAGACAGGGCCAGCATTATGCTGCAGGAACGTCAAAAGGGAGAAGGTCAGAGAGAGGGTGGGCCATTATGAAATCTATACTCAGTAGGGCTGCGGCATTCAACTTTCACGCTCATAGAATACGCCATCTCAAGGGGGCATGCGTATCATTCCTGATGCTGCTGATAGCTGTACTGTCTGCTTCAGGATGCGGCATGTTCGGCAGCAAGTCAGGTGGCATAGCGCCACTTCCTGCCCTTAAACACATTGCCGTATTGCCAATGGACAGGGCCTCTGCAAAGGTAAGCAAAAGACCTACCTGCAACCTCAGTGACACGGTTATCGACACCAGGGTAGTGCCAGTAGAGCCTGCGCAGGCACTGACCCGCATGATGTTTGACAAGTTCAAGGATGATCCACGTTTCCTGCTTGTGCATGAGGGGAAATGTATAGGTTTTTTGAACAACTTTCTTGCAAACAATGTCAGCCAGTCACAGGTCAGCCTCATCCGCTCCTTTGGGAAACAGCTTGGGGTGGATGCAGTGCTCTACGGAAAGCTCTACAGATACCAGGAACGCATTGGCAACAGGTACTCTGTGCAGAGACCTGCCTCAGTGGGCTTTGACCTCAATCTCATAAGGACCAGGGACGGCGCGGTATTGTGGCGTTACAACTTTGACAAGACACAGCAGGCCCTGACCGAGAACCTGTTTGACCTGAGCTTTTACCACAGTGAAGGCATGAGGTGGCTCACTGCTGACGAACTGGCACGTTACGGTATGAAAAAGGCACTTGAAGACTTAGAAAAGAGGCTGAAACCAATATCCTGACATGAGTGATATCCAGGAAGGTACTGTCATAGAGTTCCTTGAGAGCCAGCGGTTCATAACCGCTGTCTGTACAGGCAGAAAGGGTTCGCGCCTGCGTGTGCTCACCCACACCGGCAGGGAGATGAACCTGGCCCCAGGCAGGGTGATAACCGCCTCGCGCAAGAGGATCAGCATCACGGACAGGCACTCCACAGTGCTATCACTCCAGGCAGCCAACTCCAAACGGGAAAAACTCAAGGAGCAGGTATCCATCACCGAACTGTGGGAACTGGTCCAGGACGAGGCAGAGACCTGGAGACCAGAAGACCTGGCAGAGCTTGCCTTTGAGGGAGAGATAGAAGACGACCATGTGGCTGCGTTTCTAAGGGCTGTCATAGACGATCATACCTATTTCAAATACCGTGATGGCATGGTAAACGTCCTGCCCCCCATGCTGGTCGAAAGACTGCTTGAACAGAGGGCCAGGGAGGCCAGGCGCTTGGAACGCATTGCCAAGGGGGCCAAATGGCTCGATGCCGTGTGGAACGACGAGACAGAGAGTGCCATGGGGGATGAGTTCCGGGATGCAGTACAGGAGTTCTGGATCCCTGCTCTGAAGGACTACTGCATCCTTGGAGATGACTCCGACTATGCCCCGTCGGTAAAGGGGCTCTTGAAGCACGCAGGCCTTTCTGGAAGCTCCCACGCCTTTGACACCCTGGTAAAGGCCGGGATATGGGAACAGGACGAGAATATCGAACTCCTGCGTCAGGGTATTACACCAGAGTTTCCTGCCGAGGTGATTGAAGAGGCAGAGGAACTGGCCAGATGCATTCCGGATGCACGGCAGGAAAGCCGTGAGGACCTCCGGGGACTATACCTTGTAACCATAGACAGCGCGGAGAGCAGGGACCTGGACGATGCCCTGAGCTTTTGCAAAAAGGGAGATGGTTATGAGATAGGGGTACACATCACAGACATAGGTCTTGAGACCAAAACAGACTCCCACATATTCAAGGAGGCCATAAAACGGGCTACATCTATCTACCTGCCTGAACAGCAGATTCCCATGCTGCCCAACATACTCTCCCATGACCGCTGGAGCCTGCTTCAGGACAGTGACAGGAGGGCCCTGTCCTTCTTCATCACTGTTGATACCAACGGAAGGATACTGAATACCCGCATTACAAGAAGCCTCATCAAGGTGGCCCGCAGGATGAGCTACCGGGATGCAGAGGAGGAGATACTGTCTGGTGGCAGACTGGCTCCACTCCACGAGCTTTGCAAAAAACTGCTTCAGAGGCGCATTGAAAACGGCGCCCTGCCCCTGCCAATCCCTGAACTGATCATCAACGTGCAGGACGGCCAGGTAAGCGTAAGCCTTAGCAGACTTGGACCTGCCCGGTTCCTCATTGCAGAGTGTATGATACTTGCCAACGTGGTTGCAGCGCGCTTTCTCAGGGACAATGCCATTCCTGCCCTTTACAGGAGCCAGCCACCTCCAAGGCAGCAGATCATCTTTGGAGAAGAGGAAGACCTGCTTGCAAACTTTCGTCAGCGCAGGCTCATAAGCAGGGGTAACCTTGGCCCGGAACCAGAAAAACATGCAGGACTCGGAGTGGACTGCTACACCACTGTTACCTCTCCGCTCAGACGGGGACTGGATCTGCTCATGCAGCAGCAGATCACCTCATTTCTCAAGAACGGCAAGGCCCTTCACAGTACAGAAAGGCTGGAGCAGCTCTCCATAGAGCTTGGCGCCGGGCTTGCGGCAGCAGCGGCAGTGCGTCAGAACCGCACGAGATACTGGACACTGAAGTATCTCGAGACCAGAAAGGACGAACCCCTGCGGGCATGGATACTGGAAAAGGGACGCGGTAACAGGCTGCTGGTGGTGCTATGTGAAACCCTCACACCGGTTGAGATACCTCTGAGGCCCCAGATAGAGTGGGCACTGGACATGGAGATAGACGTAAGGGTCAAACGTGTGGTGCCAAGAGAGAACATACTCAAGGTAGACTGGTGGGAGGCAGGGGTACCATGACCGGACTCTACCCCCTCCTCCTGCTCCTTGGGTCAAGCGCATCCCTCAACCCCTCACCAAGCAGGTTATACCCCAGCACTGTTATGAGTATGGCAAGCCCGGGATATACAGAGAGCCACCACGCTATCTCCAGATTGTCCTTGCCTGCAGTAAGCATATTGCCCCAGCTCGGCGTTGGAGGCTGAACACCAATACCAAGAAAACTCAGGGCACTTTCTGTAAGAATGGCCCCGCCCACGCCCAGGGTCGCAGACACAAGGATGGGCGCAATGGCATTGGGCAGTATGTGAAACAGGGCTATCCTCAGGTCGGAAGCCCCTGATATCCGGGCTGCAAGCACGAAATCACGCTTGCGAAGGCTCAAAAATTCTGCCCTTACAAGCCTTGCCACTCCCATCCAGCCGGTAAGTCCAATCACTGCCATTATATTCCATATGGATGGCTCAAGAAATGCTATCACTGCCATTATCAGAAATATGGTGGGAAAGCAGAGCATGATATCCACAAAACGCATTATGGCCCAGTCTATCTTCCCGCCGTAATAACCTGCCATGGCACCGAGAAGCGCCCCGATGAACGTGGCGATACCCACAGCCACAAACCCTACCAGCAGGGATATCCTGGCCCCATAGATGAGCCGTGACAGACAGTCGCGCCCAAGGGCATCGGTGCCAAGCCAGTGCGCAGAGGATGGAGGCTCAAGGATGTGCCACGTATCTATGGCCTGGGGGTCATAGGGTGATATCCATGGTGCCAGCAGGGCCACGAGACAGAGCGTACCCACCACGAGGGTACCTGCCACAGCAAGGCGGTTTCCAAAAAATACAGAGGTGATGCCACGCATGTATCCCTTATTCATCGCTATGCACCCCTGTCCTTATCCTGGGATCCGCAAGGGCATAGCCTATGTCTGCAAGCAGGTTGCCAAGCAAGGTAAGCACTGCCACAATGACAAGGTTTCCCATGAGCACGGGGTAGTCCCTTGCCATGACACTTGACCACATGAGCTGTCCTACTCCAGGAATGGCAAAAATCGACTCGAATATCACGCTTCCGCCAATCATGCCTGGAAGCGAGAGGCCCAGTATGGTGATGAGAGGAAGAAGTGCATTACGCAACGCATGCCTGTAGATCACGTCACGCTCAGAAAGCCCCTTTGCCCTGGCCGTTGTAATATAGTCCTGACGCATCACCTCGAGCATGGACGACCTGGTATACCTGGACAGGCCTGCAAGACCGCCGATTGCCGATACAAACACAGGCAAGACCAGGTGGCGTGACCAGTCAAGGCACTTCTCCCACCAGCTCATCTCTTCATACCCCATAAGACTGTGCACACCGGATATGGGCAGCCAGCCCAGATCCACCCCGAAGTAGAGCATAAGCAGAAGCGCCACCCAGAAGGCAGGGGCAGCATAGGCCACGAACACCAGCACAGTGGTAACCTGATCAAACATGGAGTTCTGTCTCACAGCAGCCCTGACCCCAAGAGGCACAGCCACAATCACAACCAGTACCAGGGACAGGACATTGATCAACAGGGTCACCGGCAGCCTCTCCCTGATCTTGTCCCACACAGGCCTGCGGTCCGGGGCGAACGACCGGCCGAGATCAAGCACGGCAAGCCCCTTGAGCCACCTGAGGTACTGTACATACAGGGGTTTATCAAGGCCATACTGCGCCCGAAGCCTTGCTCTCATCTCAGGCGTCATCTTGGGATTGAAGTCCGCCTGGATGCTCATTGGCTCTCCTGGGGCAAGGTGCATCACAAAAAAGGAGATAAGGGTTATGCCAATAAACGTAGGCACAAGCCCTGCCAAACGCCTAATGAAGTAAACCAGAAGGTTCATATTGCCTCTTTTATATCAGGTTCTCGCCAGGGATCACATGACACCACATGTGCCTCAGGGCCTTAGCCTGCCTGCGTACCCTCCGCATTGTATCTGTAGCACCCTGTAAACAGATACATTTCAGACAGTTGTACGATAATAGCCGCAAAGAATCCTGTGAACAGTTACACTGCGACAGTTTACAGTACTGGATAGGATGCAGGCAACAAAGCCCTGCCGCATTCCGTGAGTGCTCATCCATCAGGGCATGATGTACTTCTGTTCGTCCTTTGGCACCCACCACTCTGTCATATTATAGGAAATCCCCGCAGGCGCAGGCTCTATACCATGAAACCGCCTGTGAATCACAGGAAGCGACATGGGGACATACAGGAAGGTGTAAGGCTGATCCTCTGCAAGGATCTCCTGGACCTTGGCATATATGCGTTTTCTCTCCTGCCTGTCAAAGGTACGCCTTCCTGCCACAAGGAGCTTGTCAAGTTCAGGGTTACAATACCCAACGAAGTTCAACTGCTTTGGTGCAGTCTTGGAGGAGTGCCAGATATCGAAGATGTCAGGATCCTGGCCAAGGGTCCAGCCAAGAATAACAGCTTCGAAACGTCGCTTGTCAATGAAATCGTTTATAAAGGCAGTCCATTCCAGTGCCCTTATGTGCATCTTTATACCAACCTGCCTGAGCCTGTACTGGATGATCTGGGCAGTGCGGTCTCTGAGGCTGTTCCCCTGATTTGTTAGTACGGTAAACTCAAATCTCTGCCCGTTTCTGTCAAGCCAGCCATCTCCGTCACTGTCCCTCCAGCCAGCAGCGGCAAGAAGGGCCTTGGCCCGTTTGGGATCATATGGATAATGCCTTACATCAGGGTTGTAAAACCATGCATCCGGCTTGTATGGGCCGGTTGCCACGACTCCGTATCCAAGCAGCACCCCCCGGATTATCTCCTCCTTGTCAATGGCGTACGAGATGGCCTGGCGCACCCTCCTGTCCTTGAAGAAGGGATGACGCAGGTTGTAGCCAAGATACGTATAAGAGAAGGAGAGATAGTGATACTTTGCAAAATTCTTTCTGAAAAAGGCCGTATCGGTCTGCCTCTGATACTGGATCGGGGACAGGCCCATCCAGTCTATCCCGCCTGACTTGAGTTCAAGGAACATGGTGGCAGGATCAGGGATTATCCGCATGATGTATCTGTCAAGACAGGGCCTTCCCTCAAAATAGGAAGGACTTGCCTCAAGGACGATCTTCTCCTGTGTCTTCCACTGCCTGAGCCTGAAGGGGCCAAGGCCAACGGGCTTTCGGGAAAGGGGGCTTTCAGTGATCTTCACCCCCTGCAAAAGGTGCTTTGGCAGGATCACAATATCGCCCCATGAACTCAGGGCCGGGGCAAAGGGTTCCTTGTACCTGACCCGGAATGTGTAAGGATCAGGGGCCTGAGCATCTTCCACCTCAAGGAAATCGCCTGCATAGGCCGTAGGGGTATCAGGGGCAATGATGGTCTTGAAGCCAAACAGCACGTCCGCCGAGGTAAAATCGTGCCCGTCTGCCCATTTGACCCCATGCCTCAGATGAAAAGTTATGACCCTTCCCTGCTCAGTTATATCCCACGAACTGGCCAGATCGCCCACGAGCCGGAGGTCCCTGTCATACTTGACAAGCCCGTTGTAGATAAGCCCTGCTATGCTGTGCGAAGTGGCATCAGAGGAGAGCATAGGGATAAGATTTGATGCATCACCAATGGAACCTACCACAATGGCACCGCCATATGACGGACACTTTATGCAAGGATTGCATCGAGCCTCACCGGCATGGGCCAAAGACGACAACAGCAGGAGAGACGTGAACAGCACTAAAACTGGACACCAGCCTCTCACCCTGCAAAGGAATCGTGATAAAATATGGATGCTACTCATGTTCAGATATTCTGTCCCCTCTTATCTCTCCATCTCTGACGCAACTGCTCAACACAGCTATAGGGTACAAAAAGGTCGCCCTTGCCCTTACCGATCTTCAGATATGGTTTTGCTCTGCCATGATAGTCGCTGCCACCTGTGGCAACGATACCAAACTGCGAACACATATGGAGGCACTGCATAGTAAATGCCAAGGTGTGCTCACTGTAATAACACTCCATACCGTCAAGGCCGCACGCGCATAGACCACGCACCACTTCCTCCAACTGACGCCTGCCCCTGCACATCAGCGAAAATGGATGGGCCAGCACCGCAAGCCCACCAGCAGCATGAATGGCCTCTATGGCATGCTGTGGCTCCAGGATGGACTTGGGGACATAAGCGGGTCCGCCCCTTGCGAGATATCTTGAAAAGGCCTGGGATACATCCCTGACATAACCCTTTTCCACCATGACCCTCGCAAAATGGGGCCTTCCTACCTGTCCCCCCTTAGTCACCCTGTAGAGTTCCTCCTCTTCCACCGGCAACCCTATCTCCCGCAACCGTGCAAGAAGTTTTGGTGTGCGTTCCGCCCTGGCCGCCTGCACCTTGTCAAGCACAGCCTTTAAGTGCTGGCTCGAGATATCAACAAGATAGCCCAATATGTGCATGTTGCCCCTGGACGCCTTGACGCTGAACTCTATACCGGCAAGGAACTCTATACCTTCTCTGTCAGAGGCCTCAGACGCCTCTGCAATACCTGATACCGTATCATGATCCGTAAGGGCAATGGCAGCAAGACCTGCCATGCAGGCCTTGCGGACGAGACCAGAGGGAGAATCCGAACCATCGGAGGCGATTGAGTGGGTGTGGAGGTCACAGGAGAGACGGGACAATTGAATCACCATTCATAAAATGCACCAAAACAGGCCAATTGGCATGGTACGATCATACCGGAAATTATGAGCCCAATAACAAAATGAGCAACCATTCATTTTTCACCATTCCAGGTGCTTTTTAGGGTTGACAAAGAAAGGCAATGGATATTATAAAAGTGTTTATCTATGAACAGATGCGTCATTTTCCACCGAATAGCAATTCATTATACCCCCGGGTTCAGTAATGGCGACCGCTGTCCCGGATGTTTCACACTATAACCTGCAATAAATACACCATCAAGGAGGGAGAATTAAATGGCAGATGTCAAAAAGCATGACACTCCGATGTTAGATGACCTAAAGTCAGGTCCATTCCCAAGCTTTGTCGATGATATCGAACAAAAAGGCTTGAGCGGCAAACAGGCATGTTTGGACCTGCTGGGTCAGCTTGAACTGTCCTACAAGGACAAGGAAACACACTGGAAGCACGGCGGTATCGTTGGTGTTTTCGGATACGGCGGTGGAGTTATCGGTCGTTACTCAGACGTTCCCGAGCAGTTCCCCACAATCGCTCACTTCCACACCATCCGTGTGAACCAGCCTGCAAGTAAGTTCTACACCACAGACTACCTCCGCAAGATCTGTGAGATGTGGGACTATCGGGGCAGCGGTATGACCAACTTCCACGGCTCAACAGGCGACATGGTCTTCCTTGGCACCTCTACTGACCAGCTTGAGCCCGTATTCTACGACCTCACCCATCAGATGAACGTTGACCTCGGTGGTTCTGGTTCCAACCTGCGTACCCCCTCCTGCTGCATTGGTAAGGCCCGCTGTGAGTGGTCATGCCTTGACACACAGGAGATATGCTACAACCTGACCCAGACCTATCAGGACGAGCTTCACAGGCCGGCATTCCCCTACAAGTTCAAGTTCAAGATTTCTGGCTGCCCCAATGACTGTGTTGCAGCTATCGCACGTTCATGCTGCTCCATCATCGGTACATGGAGGGATGACATCCGTATCGATCAGGAGGCAGTCAAGGCATACATCGGCGGCGAGATTGCACCCAATGGCGGCGCACACAGCGACAGGGACTGGGGTCCATTCGACATCCAGAAGGAAGTCATTGACCTCTGTCCCACTGGCTGCATGTACATGGACGGTGACGAGCTGAAGATCGACAACCGTGAGTGTACACGCTGCATGCACTGCATCAACGTAATGCCAGCAGCCCTTCGCCCAGGTACAGACACTGGCGCAACCATCCTCTGCGGCGCAAAGGCCCCGATCCTCGACGGTGCACAGATGTCCACACTGGCAATTCCGTTCATCAAGATGGAAGACGACCTTGACGAGTTCAAAGAGTTCGTTGACAATATCTGGGATTGGTGGATAGAAGAGGGCAAGAACCGTGAACGTTTTGGTGAGCTCATCCAGCGTCAGTCACTGCAGGAGTTCATCCGCAGGGCCAACCTCAAACCCATCCCGCAGATGGTCAAAGAGCCCAGGTCCAATCCCTATGTCTTCTGGAGTGAGGATGAGGTACCTGGCGGCTGGGAGCGTGACATCAAGGCATTCCGCGCAAGGCACGCAGCTTAACTGAAACTTAACAGGAGGTAATAAAAGATATGTTCGCTGAGAAATGGGCAGACAACCCAGGTTGCAATATTAAAGAAGCCGTCGCCAAACCTTACGACAAGGATCTGGCTGAAAAATTGTACGATCCTAAGAAGCCCATGGCCAACAGGATCACTGACATTGGCCCACCACATTACGAGCAGTTCTTCCCGCCGGTCATCAAGAACAACTATGGCAAATGGAAGAGCCATGAGATCGTAGAGCCCGGCGTAATCAAGTACACAAGCGAGACAGGCGATGTATGCTTCGCGGTCCGTTGCGCCTCTCCCCGTCTGATCACCACAGACTATATCCGTGAGGTGTGCGAGATCGCCGACAAGTACGCCGAAGGTTCCGTACGCTGGACTACACGTAACAACATCGAGTTCAACGTGGACAGTGAAGAAAAGATGCGCGCCCTGAAGGACGACCTTATGGGCCGCAAACATCCAGGCGGATCATACAAGTTCCCTGTAGGCGGTACTGGCGCAGGCATCACAAACATCGTGCACACCCAGGGCTGGGTACACTGCCACACCCCTGCTACCGACGCTTCAGGCGTTGTCAAGGCCGTCATGGACGACCTGTTTGACTACTTTGGCAGCCACAAACTCCCTGCACAGGTGCGTATTGCTCTGGCATGCTGCCTCAACATGTGTGGTGCTGTTCACTGTTCTGACATCGCCATCCTCGGTGTACACCGCAAACCACCCTTCATTGAGGACGACCGTATCACAGGTGTTTGCGAGATTCCTCTTGCAGTAGCCGCATGTCCTCTCGGAGCCATCAGGCCTGCTACAGTTGAGATCGATGGCGAGAAGAAGAAGACAGTCCGCGTAAAGAACGAGCGTTGTATGTTCTGTGGTAACTGCTACACCATGTGCCCGGCCATGCCTCTTGCTGACCAGGACGGTGACGGTATTGCAATCCTGCTTGGCGGTAAGATTTCCAACAGGGTAAGCGCACCGAAATTCTCAAAACTCATCATTCCTTACATCCCCAATGAGCCTCCTCGCTGGCCATCAACCACTGAGGCCATCAAGAAGATCGTTGAGGTTTATGCATCTGATGCAAGGAAGTACGAGCGTATCGGTGAATGGGCAGAGCGTATTGGCTGGGAGCGTTTCTACGAGAAATGCGACATACCTTTCACTGACAAGTCCATTGATGATTACCGCCTCGCATACGACACCTATCACACCACTACACAGTTCAAGTGGAGTGTACATACTGATAACCTCTAAGCTCGGAGGAGTAACATCATGGCAGCAAATATCGACGAACTCAAAGAAAAAGTCTTGGCCTTTGCCACCAAAAAGGCGGCTCACAAGTCCAAGATGTACATCAAGGATCTCTACAAGGCTGATCCTGACGCAAAACCAAGGGAGATCAAAAAGGCAGCAAATGCCCTGGTTAATGAGGGAAAACTTGAATTTTTCTCCTCAGGCAGCACCACAATGTACGGGGTCCCCGGCTTTGGAAAGACTGAGGCCGAACAGTTCGGTGGCGACGAAGAGTAAACTGAACTGATACCATATAGTACAAAAAAAGGCCCTCCAAAAGAGGGCCTTTTTTATTGCAAATGCAAAACAATCAACAATGGTCGTATAGGTGTCCCCTGCTGATTATATCCCTAATCAATGGCCGGCGATAACGCAGGGTGCCAGCCCATAAACATCACTCCTTCCTGTTCTTGTCAAGCTCCATGACCCTTTTAAATATCTCCTCTGCGGGGCTTCCAAAATAGAACAACAAATCATCCACACCGAGCCCCAATGCCTTGCATGCCTGATCACGGAACTGCCTGTCAACCTTTGCAACCCGCTCCATATGTTCGTATGCCCTTGCCCTGTCTTCCGGTGTCCCCCTGTTTGCAGCATCACAAAAGAACAGGATATCCTCAACAGGGATGGCCTTCTCATACGCATCCACAAGCTGACTTAGGGTACCAGACTTTTTAAAGAGTACACCACGATGCAACAAATTTTTGAGAAAAAGTGACTCTATCTCCGAGGTATCCCAGCACTTCAGCGCCCTACACTCCAAAGGGCGATCCTCATAGATGCTGCAAGAGGTGGTGGCAGCGTTATACAGCATGCATGCCTTACCTTCATCAACAGTCCTTATCTTTATCATTTCATGAGGAAGGACTATCATCTGCCGCTCCAATGGATGCCAGGCAGGCTCTCCCTTTCGGTACGTGATGAGCTGCACAGGCAGAAGCACCCCCTCCATCACCAGATCAATATCATCCATATGAAGCGCAGGCCCCCCGCTGGAACAGCACGTCCCGCACCTCTTGCATGAACCGTTTTTTGGATTAGAATCATTGCGTCCGTTAATTGCTATCCCCCCTTTCTGCGCAAGGCGCTCAAAAGGCATTGAATCATGTTTACAAAACTGGAAAACCTGTACAAATCAATCGACGAGGCAACTGCCCAGATTGCCTCCACCCACGCAACAGCCATAACATGCCATAAAGGCTGCGCTGACTGCTGCCATGCAGCCTTTGATGTATCTCTCATAGAGGCATACTATCTGCTTCAGGCCTTCCGCCAACTACCGCGAAAGGTACGAAGGCAGGCACTTAAAGAGGCAGAAAAGGCCCAGAAACAGTGGGAAGAGATGCTTGGCAGCCAGTCAGACATCAGCAGGACCCGTATAAGGTGCCCGCTGTTAGACAAGGATAATACCTGCATTGTTTATGATGCACGCCCTGTCAACTGCCGCACATACGGTGTACCCACCGAGATACAGGGCAAGGGCCATGTCTGCAGATTGTCAGGTTTTCAACAGGGTGTATCCTATCCTACAGTCAAACTGGACCAGATACAACAGATACTGCTGGACCTATCAAAAGAGGTAAACCCAAAGATGGGGCAAAGCAGATGGCCTGTAGCATCAATCCTCCTGTCGGAGAAGCAATAGCATCACCTCTGTGGATCCATCCCTGCCCCTGACATCTTCATGCTGCATGACACCTATAGGGCAGGATATGCACCTTATTTAAGGCTGCCCTCACTTGGCCGACTGCTCGGACAGCATCCCTTTGAGCTTGTCTATGCCTTTGGCAAGCAGATCGGCCTTTTCCCTGGCCCCCATATTTCGATAAAGTTTTTCTGCAAGCACATAGGCGTCAAGGGCATCTTCCCTCCTGCCCATCCGCTCATATACATCACCTATGCCTGCAAGAAATAGCGCAGAGCGCTTTACCTCTCTAAGTTCCTCTACAAGCTCAAGCGCCCTGAAATAGTACGGAAGCAAGGTCTCCCACTGCTTTAACTGCCTGTAAACGTCAATTATCTTTTCAATGATGATAACAGTGCTTACCTTGTCAGCATACTTTTCACACACTGCAAGGGTACGCTGATAAGGAGAGATAGCCGCCTGAAAGTTCCCTCTCATAATGTGGATGTCACCAATCTTTTCACATACATTGGCCACCTCTACCTCAAGACCCTCTTCATCAAATATTGACAGGACCTGCTCAAACTTGTCCAGCGCATCTAAGGACTGCCCCCTGTTCTTGAGGATATCAGCCTCCTGAAACATGGTGCGGGCCTCAATAATACGCGGATTCTCGCTTACAGCCTGATCCACCTGCTGCTTATCCTGATCACTCATCTTTCCTCCTGTGATATTTAGTCCAGCCGACTCTGACTCTATATGGTTCACTGCCTCCAATGCCAACTGGCCAACTGTAGTGTGTCTGATATGTTCGCCGTCAAAAAGGGTAAGTTCTCCACCGTCACTGCAAAGCCTCCTGCAGGCAGACAACCCCTCTGTAGCCTGCATTCTGCCCAAGGCCCATACTGCATGCCCCCTCACAGCAGGATCATCTGACTCAAGCAGATCAAGCAAAGGGAAGAAAGAGGAACTCTTCACCAGCTTGGGATACAGCTCTCCAATCCTCCCCATGGCCCACAGAATGGCGGGCTGCGACGGCCTATCATGCAGCAGACCAAGAAGATGCCTTACAAACGAACCGTAGACACTGGGCTGGCTCCTGATAATCTCCCCAATAACCTCTATGGCCCCCCAATTGGCAGCGGCAGAGTCATTGGCAGAGTACAATAAACGGCGCACTAGGTCACCAACAAGTGCTTGTTCAGACTTGGCAAGGGCACCTGCCACAGCCCCCAGCATCAGTACGGCGCTCCAGCGCTGATTGTCATCTGCTGAATAAAGGAGCCGCTGTATCTTTCGTAACACAAGATGGTCACGAAGGGCCATGGCAATTAGCTGGCCCGCCTGCCTGGCGACAACGGCCTTCTGCACATCCCTTTTTGAAAAACGGACCTTGTTGCCAGTTATGGACGTTGATGCTGTCTTTCGAGCAACCTCTGCATTAGTTGCATGGTCAATCCTCTGCTTTACACCCTCATCAGTGAGTTCGCGAACATCGTCAAAGAGGCGGATAAAACTGAGAGCGCCCTTTACCCTGGTACCGTTGTTGTCATGGCCAGAAGGGTATATACGGTGAGTGGCATGATCATAGTGCTCGATGAGCACATCCTGATAGTCCTCGTCAGGCATAAGATCCCAGGCCATATCCCAGTCATCATTACAGGCAAAGCCAAGGGCCTCTACCATTGCAGCACCGAGATTGAAGCCGGTTACATCATGCACATAAACAGCGCCGCACTGTGTGCACCTGCCATAACCAAAATCTCCGAGCCGTTTTGGCTCCAGATCCCGTGGCCTTTCAAGGGGCGTATCACAGAACGGACACAACGGTTTAATCGAATCAAGACCTCTTGCCATATAAACTCTCTATGCGTATGTCTCAGACAGTTTGTCTGCAAGCTGTTTGTCAAAATCTGGATGAACAGGATAGTTGTACTTCTTGGCCTGTTTGACCGCCTCTGCTGCCTCCTTGTACTGACCATTGTAGTACAGGGCCACTGCCAGATTGTTGTGGGCCACACCAAAACGTGGGGACAGGCTTACTGCCTTTTTGGCAGCCTCGATTGCCTCATCAAGCCTTCCAAGCTCTACCAGCACGGTCGAGAGACTGGTAAGGGCCGGGACCATCTCAGGCTTTTTCTCAAGGGCCTTGGAGAGGTATTCAGCAGCCTCTTCCCACTTTGCCATGTGCAGATAGGCCGCACCTATATTGGCCATTGCCTCAGCAGAACCAGGATGTGCCTTCAGGGCCTCCTTGTTCTCCTGTATCCCCTCTTCAATCCTGCCGGTCTGGAAGTAGATACTGCCGAGATTGACTCTAAGCTCAAATGAGTAGGGATCAATCTCTATGGCCCGCTTGAATGTGGCAATAGCGTCTTCAAATCGTTCGAGACGTGCATAGATCAATGCCAGTCTGTGGAGGGCAACCACAGAATTTGGATTTTCCTGTACTTCCTTTTCAACTGCCTTGAGCATTTCCGTACCAGATTTATTTTCAGACATAACGCCTCCTGATCATATTGACTTTTTAGGAAAAAACACAAAACATGAACCTGTAGGCCACACTTGAGGAAACACTGCATACTACAGACACGCAGGCATGCAGATGGTCCAGTGCTCTTGAAAGGCCGAAAATCCGGCAGCAGCCTACAACAACCCATCCCCTAAGCGTTGGAAAGCAGGGAGAGGAGATCAGATTCATGCTGAACTTGTATTAATAACATATTAGAGAGAAACGGGCAGCCATTTTTACAAACATTTGCCGCAAACCGGATCCTGCCTTCAACCAACTACAAGGAAACTAAAAATGGGTATGATATCATGAAAAAGGGAACAAAAGAGCTCCACGACACACTGGAATGCAAATTCTGCGGGGGCCCTGCTGAAATAAGGGGCAGGTGAGCCAACGCGACTGTAGTCTGCACGGAGTGCGGACAATCACTTCCAGCCTCAATGTACAGTGCCGAAATAGAGGAGATGAAGGAAAAACTCATCTGCGAACTGACAGATGAACATTAAGGATGATTCAGGACACACAGCCCCGAGAGCGTTTCTGGTCAATGGGCTATGCATTTTCAGAATCCGTCTGATGCGACTGTAACACAAAGCCACATAACAAAAAAGCCCGCCTTATAAAGGCGGGCTCCGCAAAGTTAAACCGTGACTCGAAACAATACTACACTATCTGCTGTTCCTCTCTCACGGAAAGAGCCAGTTTGTAGAGGATGGTGAGTATCAAGGCACCGATTGCCCAGATAGAGATAGCAATCATGATTTCAGGTGCGGTTGCATGGTACTCAGTAATGGTCTCGAACGGATTGGGGATGAAACCACCGATAACGAGGCCAACACCCTTGTCAATAAGCGTGGCAATGAATACACATGCCACGGCAAATACCAGCCAACTGTTGTTCCTGCGCAGAGGTGGAACAAGGAGCACGCCCACACCAACAAAGCCTGTAAGCAGTGAGAACCTCATGAATCCCACCAGGCCGTCATGTCCGTGAAGACCAAAGAACAGGTATTCAAGAGGCGCAATATGCCCAGGTATATGGCTGTAGTAGGCGGTGAAGAACTCCATGAACATCAGGAACAGATTGACGATCATGGCATAGCATACGGTCTTTGCCACTGACTGAAGTCCCTCTGGGTCCACACGAAACTTGCTCACCTTCTGCACGAACAGAAGCAGCATGATCAGCAGTGAAGGACCAGCCGCAAAGGCCGATGCCAGGAATCGGGGTGCCATAACTGCAGTCAGCCACAGATGCCTGCCTGGAATACCAGCGTACAGGAAGGCTGTTACCGTATGGATACTGATGGCCCATGGTATTGACAGGTATATAAACGGCTTGACCCAGCCAGGACAGGGTAACCCCTTCCTGTCTGCAAGCAGTGTGTTGTACCCAACAATGATGTTAATGGCGAGATAGCCATTCAGGACAATCATGTCGTAGAACAGAATAGAATGTGGCGTCGGGTGCAGTATCACATTCATCATGCGCATTGGCTGTCCAATGTCCACGATAATAAACAGGAGACACATAACCACTGCAGCAATGGCGATAAACTCACCAAATACCACAATCTTGGCATATCTCTGATAATGGTGAAGATACTTTGGTATTACCAGCATGACCGCACCGGCAGCCACACCGACGAAATAGGTGAACTGTGCAATATAAACGCCCCAGGAGATGTCACGGCTCATGCCTGTGATCCCGAGACCATGTCTGAGCTGGTACAGATAACACAGGAATCCCACTGTAATCACTGCCAGCAGGAAGAATACCCAGCCCCAGTACTTTGGTGATCCTTTTAAGGCCCTCTCAATCATGACAACCTCTCCCTACACTAAGTAGAATACTGATGGTTTAGTCCCAAGCTCAAGCTTACGCCTGAGAGAGACACGCTCGCGCAGAACCTTCCTGATCTGAGAATCCGGATCTGCAAGATTGCCGAATATCATCACGTCAGGACAGGCGGTTACACAGGCGGGTTTCTTGCCCTGTGCCAGCAGCTCCACACAGAAGGTGCACTTCTCAACAACACCTCTCATCCTGGTGGGGAACTTGGGGTTGAGCTTCCTGCCCTCTGCCTGCTCTTCCTTGAGAGGAATACGGGGATCAAGCCAGTTGAAGCTCCTGGACCCGTATGGACATGCTGCCATGCAGAAGCGGCAGCCTATACACCTGTGATAATCCTGTGCAACGATTCCATCCGGACGCTTGAAGGTTGCCTCAACCGGGCAAACCCTTGCGCAGGGGGGATCATCACAGTGGTTACACATGAGAAGGAAGGGCAGTTCCCTGATGTTGTCTTCAAGGTACTCGTTGTGCGTATCCGGGAAGACATGCTCATATGAATCTTCCCATATCCACTTTATCTCATCCTTCTTATTGCCCCAATGCGGAATATTGTGCTCATAGTCACATGCCGCCTTGATCCTATCTACCTTTGAATGATCCTTAAGCTGAAGGACATCGATTGCCATACCCCACCTGATCTTCGGGCCGGCCTCAGCCTCTTCGCCATGACCGTGCTGGGAATGGCCTTCATGTTCAGAAGCATCAACATCGCCGGGCATGAGCAGGTCAAAGGCACCCTTGGTGCCAAGACCTGCCACAGCCGATAATCCTGCAGCTTTTAGAAACTCTCTTCTGTCCATGCTCATAACTCACTCCTGTTCGGATCAATATGACAGTCCCAGCAGTAGGGTGATACGCCTGCATAATTATGGCACTTGTCACAGAAATCTTTCTTGTTGGAATGGCACTTCAAACAGGTGTTCTGAAGGCTGATCCATATCTTCTCGCCCTGGCTGTTCACATACCATCTGTTGCCGTCCCTCAGGGCCTGATCCCTAAGATGATTCAGCAACTGCATGTGCTCAGTGACCATGAACTGCTTAGTCTCTATACACTGCTTCTTGGCCATCTTCTGAATCTCGGGGGTATCCAGCTTGGGCTCAGGCCTCGGAGCGGCTTTGCCAGCATTGTACCAGAAGGCGAAGGTGAATAAGCCCACAAATATGACCAGTCCGGTTATTACTTTTCCTGTATCATACATCTTCAGTTCCCTCCGATTCCTCTGCAGGCGCTCTTCCCGGAATCTCTTCGCCCCTGAGATTCATAGTCCGAGGACCTTCACCCTCCATAACCAGGGCATTGGCAACCA
>CAZXAK010000049.1:0-25877 GCA_964638145.1 uncultured Desulfobacterales bacterium
TTTCGTTATGTCGGTTAGTCAAACTTGCAAAAACATATCAAAGGGGCTATTATTGTCAACTCAGGGCGGTTAACTCAGTGGTTCAGAGTGCCATCCTCACACGGTGGAAGTCACTGGTTCGAATCCAGTACCGCCCACCACTTGTTTTTCGCTGGCACACAGGTCAAAAACCCCACTCCGCAAGAATCCCCTCCAAAAGAGGGGTTTTTTTTAGGTCGTGCCGGTTTCCGCATCGTAAAACCTCATCATTCATGCAGTTCCAGGCGGTTCAGTGTGAAGATGCAGGGCAAAGAGGGCCCTGCACCTTCCAGGGGCATTACACCATGCTTTTATGCCAAAGGGGGTGAGGTCCAGAGGTTTGTCTGTGGCGGTGCATCTTTAATAGTGCTGTCCTTCAAGTGGACAGCGGGGTGAATGCAGGGAAATATAGCCGTTCAGGAGTTATTACAGATGGAAGACAAAATTAAAAAGATTCTCGTTGCCAACAGGGGAGTACCGGCCGTGCGCATTATGCATACGTGTCGTGACCGCAAGATAGCTACTGTTGCGGTGTACAGTACACCTGACAGGCTTTCCCATCACGTGATGGTTGCGGACTCCGGTGTCCACATTGGCGATGCCCCTCCTGCGGAATCTTATCTCAACAAGGAGAAGCTCATAGATACCGCCCTTCGCGAGGGAGCAGATGCAATCCATCCTGGCTGGGGGTTCCTTGCCGAAAACGCAGAATTTGCCAGGATGGTCCAGGATGCGGGTCTCATCTGGATCGGTCCTGAGCCTGAGGTCATCAGTCGTATGGGTGACAAGATACAGGCCAAGAAACTTGCCATCAGGGCGAATGTGCCCACCATCCCAGGCATCAGTGACGTTAAGGATGTAAAGCAGATAAAGGAGTGGATGGAGAGGGACCAGGTGGAGTACCCCGTGATGATCAAGGCCTCTGCAGGAGGAGGCGGCAAGGGTATGGTCAAGGTGGAGAGGGAGACCGAGCTTGCCAATGCCCTGGAACAGGCAAGATCCGAGGCGAGGAAGGCCTTTGGAGACGACAAGCTGCTTGCTGAAAAATATATAGAAAGGGGAAGGCATATCGAGGTGCAGGTGGTGGCTGACAAGCACGGTAACGTGTTCCATCTGTGCGAGAGGGAGTGCACGCTTCAGCGGCGTAACCAGAAGATCATAGAAGAGGCCCCGTCTCCTTCATTGAACGAGAGCCTCAGGCATGAGATATGTTTTACTGCAGTACGTCTCATGCGGGAGATAGGCTACACTACGGCAGGTACTGTGGAGTTTATTTTCGACTCTTCCACCAACAAGTTTTATTTTCTGGAGGTCAATACCAGGCTGCAGGTGGAGCACGGCGTTACAGAGCTCATCACCGGTCTTGACATAGTGGAGCTCATGATAGATGTGGCGCAGGACAGGGAGTTCAATTTCACCCAGGCTGACGTGCATCCCAACCGGTGGGCCCTTGAGGTGCGGATCAATGCAGAGGATCCAAAGACCTTTGCCCCGTCCTTCGGGACCATTACCAGGCTTCAGATACCACAGGGGCCTGGTGTCAGGGTTGCCCAGGGGGTTTACGAAGGGGCTGACATACCCCCCTATTACGATTCCCTGTTCATGCTGCTTCTCACTGCCGGACGCAACAGGGACAGCGCCATAAGGGCAATGGACCGTACCCTCAGCCGTAATCTCCGTATCGAGGGGGTCAAGACCATAACTCCCCTTCTCCTTGCCATAATCAGGCACGAGGCCTTTCAGAAGGGAGACTTTTCCACAAGGTTCATAGAGAATCATATGGATGAGCTGATCTCCATGTTCAGGGTAAAGGACAGTCAGGACGAGGCCCTGAAGATCGCGGAGTATGTGGCAAGAATTTCAGCCCTTGGCCCTCAGGAGTGGATGTAATCATGAAAAATTTTGAGAAGAAGATGTTTCGGCCCGGCATGAGGCCGGCTGATATAGTCAAAAAGCTGAGAAACCTCGACGGTGTGGCAATCACGTGCACGGGCATGAGGGATGCCGGTCAGTCAGACTACAAGAACCGGCACCGGATCTATGACCTCAAGCTCCTTGCCCCCTACTATGAGGAGATGAATCTCTTTAGTTCCGAGTGTCATGGCGGCGCCAGGTGGCACGTTGGGGTGATGAACCGCAAGGAGGATCCTTTTGAGGAGATAGATATCTTGCGGGAGCGCATGCCAAGTGTCATGCTGCAGACCCTGATAAGGGAGACCAACCTGTTTGGCTACAGGCCCTATCCAAAGAATGTGATAGAGTATGTGGTCCAGCGTGTGGACATAGACGTGTGGCGCTGTTTTTCGTTTTTGAACGATGTGCGAAACATGCGTGCCGTTGCCGAGGTGGTTATGAAGAGGGGCAGGCTCTTTCAGCCCGCCATCTCGTTTACCCAGGCCGAGTGGACCACCAACGAGTATTACCTCAGTGTGGTGAAGGATATTGTGGATCTGTGTGCAGGCACTGATGAGATAGTGCTGTGCATAAAGGACATGGCGGGAGTGGGCAGCCCTGAGCGTATCAGGAGTCTTGTGGATGCCATAAAACAGGCATATCCTGATCTTGTCATCCAGTACCACCGTCATGCCACAGACGGGCTTGCCATGCCGGCCCTGCTTGCTGCTGCAAGGGCGGGTGCCAAGGTCCTTGATGCAGAGGAGGACTCGCTTACCCGTTTCTACGGACAGGCCCCGATACTTGCCCTCCAGGCCTATCTCGAGGAGTCGGGCATCAACGTGCTTCTCGACAGGGAGATGGCAGAAAAGGCGGTCCAGAAGGTGCGTGAGTGGATTGGTCACTACGAATGGGCAGAGTCCCCGTTCAAGGGTTTTGATCATACGGTGACGAGCCACCGTATGCCTGGAGGCGCGTTCCCAAGCTCTTTCGAGCAGGCGGAGAAGGGCGGTTTCCTGCACCTCATGCCTGCCATACTCAAGGTGATGTCACTCTACAACAAGATCGTCAAGTACTTTGACGTTACACCTGGCTCCCAGATCACATGGGTAACCTGCAGCGGTATTGTCAACAAGTACGACAAGGAAAAGGGGGCATCTGGCGTAAAGCACATCATCAAGCTCCTGACAAAGTTTGTGGAGGAGAAGAACCAGGACTTTTCAGCCATGGCCCCTGAGGAACAGGACGAGTTGCTCAAGCTCTTCTTCACAGCGCCTGGGGATTTCAAGAACCTGCTCCTTGGTGGTTACGGAAGGCTTCCCATGGGGTGGCCAGACGAGTGGGTCTACAGGAGCGCGTTTGGCGAGGAGTGGAAGGAGAAGCTTGCAATGCGCAAGGAGACCTCTCCCCTGGATCAGCTAAAGCCCGATGACCTTGATCAGATCAGGGACGACCTTGGGGTGACCCTTGGCCGGGAGGCCACTGAGCGTGAGTTCATACTCTACCTCATGCACCCCAAGGATGCGTTGGGAATAATAGAATTTCGTGAGAAGTACGGAGACACCCCGCTGGTGCTTCCTACCAATGTGTGGAGAGAGGGCCTGAAAAACCCTGGGGACAAGGTGGAGTTCATCTTCTGGGGGCAGCCCTACTGTATTGAGCTGGTCTCCATCGGGGCAGAACATGACGGTATCATCCATGTGGTCATGAAGGTTAACAACAAGACCAGGGTCTATACCATCGAGACCCCAAGGGCAAAGAAGATGCAGATACGCATGGCCAAGGGACCGGAGGAGATCGGTGCGCCAATAAACGGGAATGTGTGGCGTATCGGTAACCCGGACAGAGGAGCCATCAGAGAGGGCGATATTGTCCACAAGGGCGAGGAGATAGCAAACCTTGAGGCCATGAAGATGGAAAATGCCCTGCTGGCCCCGTTTGACGCTGTGGTGAAGGAGATAGCCGTGAAACTCAACGACTCTGTCCAGGAGGGGCAGCTTCTGTTTGTGCTGGAAAAGAAGTAGTCTGCCTCGTGACTTGACAGGTTTGCCTGATCAGAATCCGGGCTGACCCAAAAGGTCAGCCCTTTTCATTTGGTATCTCCTCTGTTTGTCAGAATAATGAAAGAAATTACCCCATTGAAGCACGCAAGGTTTGTGGGTAGGCAGTTCCTTCACCTCGAATCCGTTGACTCCACCAACTCGTTCTGTCTTGCAGATCCAGACATAATGTCAAGGCCGGGCCTTGTAGTCTATGCTGACAGGCAGCTTTCCGGAAGGGGGCGTATGGGCAGGCACTGGAGCCAGGGCAGGGGGGGGCACCTGTTTGCCTCGTTTGTGATCCACCCTGTACTGCCTGCTGATCTCGTTGCCTCAATCACACTGTGCGCGGGCCTTGCTGTATACCAGGCACTTTCAGATATTGACTGTAACTGCCTGTCCCTGAAGTGGCCAAACGATGTGCTCATAAATGGCAGGAAGGTGTGCGGAATTCTCTGTGAGTCAAGAATTTTCTCTGAAAAAATTACAGTTGTTGCCGGTGTTGGGGTAAATATTTCAGGTGATATCTGTCAATTTCCGGCTGAGCTTAAGCATGTTGTCACCACGCTGGAGGCAAACGGTATCCGTGTGGACAGGGACAGTCTCCTGGAGGGTGTGACGCGCTGGTTTGACAGTATGCTTGTAGAACTGCACTCTGTCTCTGGCAGGACCGGGCTCTTTAGGCAGTGGGAACAGGTATCCTCTTCCTTGGGCAGGATGGTCAGGTTCAGGCAGGGGGGGCGTGAGAAGGCAGGTACTGTGTACGGACTGGATGAGTTGGGCCGTCTTGTGGTGCGTGATGCAGACGGCCGGCTGATAACTGTTGTATCTGGAGAGGTTGAGTATGTGCATCATTGATCTGAAGGTTAGCCGTGATATCCGACTGGCTGATGGTGTTACAAATTCCAGGATGTTTGCCTGGTAGAGGGTGCTTTGTCAGTTGAGTTGCTTCTATATTCAGGTATCCTGTAGTATGCTGATTGATTGCAAATTGTTATGGTATTTCTCAAAAATGTGCTGTATAAGGGAAAATTGTCATAGCTGATCACAGGGGCTGTGGTATTCTATTGATTGTATCCTTAAA
This sequence comes from uncultured Desulfobacterales bacterium, assembly GCA_964638145.1. Lineage (GTDB taxonomy): Bacteria > Desulfobacterota > Dissulfuribacteria > Dissulfuribacterales > QOAL01 > S144-17. The sequence continues at coordinate 5,035 of CAZXAK010000049.1, forward strand.
TTGCAAAGAGATGAAATGATAATGATTGATCCGGCAAACATCCATGTTGCAAATACATATGCCAGGTTTCCTGTAACCTTTGTGCAAGGAAAAGGGGCCAGCCTTTATGATAGCAACGGCAGGGAGTACCTGGATTTTGTATCCGGCATTGCGGTATGCAGCCTTGGCCACTGTCACCCTGCCGTAACAGAGGCGGTAAAACGCCAGGTGGATACCCTGATGCACGTCTCCAACCTCTACTGGACCGATCCGCAACTGAAGCTTGCAGACCTGCTGTGCAGACATTCGTTCGGAGACAGGGTATTTTTCTGTAATTCAGGCGCAGAGTCTGTTGAGTCTGCCATAAAACTTGCCCGCAGGCGCGGCAGGATGGTGAAGGGACCTGATGCATATGAGATCGTATGTCTTGAGGGTTCCTTTCACGGCAGGACACTTACAGCGCTTTCAGCCACAGGCCAGCCGGTTTACCAGCATGGCTTTGAGCCTTTGACTGCAGGGTTTACCCATGTGCCTGTAAATGACATCCGTTCCCTTGAGCTTGCGGTGGGACGGCGGACTGCTGCAGTGCTCATGGAGCCTGTGCTTGGAGAGGGAGGCGTAAGGCCTCTGTCAGACGAGTTTCTGACTGCTGCCAGGAGCCTGTGTGACCGGCACAGGGCCCTTCTTATGTTTGATGAGGTACAGGTGGGCATGGGGCGAACGGGTACACTGTTTGCCTATGAGCAGACCCCTGTGGAGCCGGATGTTATGTGTCTTGCAAAGGCCCTGGCAAACGGTTTCCCTATGGGTGCAATGGTGGCAAGGGCAGAGGCAATGGAGTATCTGCCACCAGGTACCCATGCGTCCACCTTCGGAGGCAACCCGCCGGCATGTGCCGCAGCCATGGCTGTTATAAATGTCATGACCCAGCCCGGTTTCCTGCAAAGGGTAAAAGAGCTTGGAGAATACTTTCATGCTGGCCTGGTGAAAATTGCCTCTGCCCATAACGCTGTTGTGAAGGAGTGCAGGGGACGAGGGCTTATCCAGGCCGTGGAGCTTAGGAAGCCTGTGCCTGATTTTGCCATGCGCCTCCTTGAAGACGGTTATCTTGTCCTGCTTGGGCACGGCAGGATCGTGCGGTTCCTCCCCCCGCTTGTTGTGGAGAGGGATCAGATTGACAGGATGCTCAAGGCACTGGAGGAGAGAGTTGCCGATATTTCAGCATAGGCAGAGAGTTTTTGCTGTGAGATTTATGAGATGACAACCGTAACAGAGAAAAAAAACAATGTAAGAACCAGGCACTATCTGCAGGTTTCAGACCTTGACAGAGATACGCTGCTTTCCCTGATAGACAGGGCCATACTGCTGAAGAACAACGCAAGGGCAGGCAGGCCCTACAGACCGGCCATTGGCAAGGTGCTTGGGATGATGTTTGAAAAACCATCCACAAGGACACGTATCTCCTTTGAGGCAGCCATGTACCAGCTTGGCGGCAATGTGATATTCATGCCGTCACGGGATCTTCAGCTCAAACGTGGAGAACCTCTGAAGGATACGGCACGGGTCACAGACAGGTATCTTGACTGCCTCGTGGTGCGTACATATGGTCAGGAGATCGTGGAAGAGCTTGCGCAGTGGTCCTCAATTCCGGTGATAAACGGCCTTACAGACCAGCACCACCCCTGCCAGATACTCTCTGATATCATGACTGTGGTTGAGTACAAGGGCAGAAATCTTGAAGATCTGAAGATTGCCTGGGTTGGTGATGGTAACAACATGGCCCACTCGTGGATTCAGGCAGCGGCCAGGATAGGATTTTCATTAAATCTTGCCTGTCCCAAAGGATATGAGCCTGATGCCGACATACTTAAAAAGGCCAGGGATGAGGCTGGGGAACGTATCCATTTGAGCAATGATCCGGCTGAGGCCGTTGATCTTGCAGATGTGGTTAATACCGATGTGTGGGCAAGCATGGGGCAGGAAGAGGAGGCGGATGAAAGGCGCCGGGTATTTCAGCCCTTTCAGTTGAATGAAGAGCTTCTGGAAAGGGCAAAGGCTGATGCCATTGTACTTCACTGTCTGCCTGCCCACAGGGGTGAAGAGATTACAGAAGAGGTGCTGGAGGGACCCAGTTCAGCGGTGTGGGATCAGGCAGAGAACAAGATGCACATACACAGATCCATATTAGAGTGGGCAATGGGGCTTCAGGGGGAGTAAGCAATGAGTCAGGGTGTTAGAGAGCAGGATATCACAAAGATAGTATTGGCCTACTCCGGGGGGCTGGACACGTCTGTGATCCTCAAATGGCTGCAGGAGACATACGAGTGTCCTGTGGTGGCCTATGCTGCAGATATCGGTCAGGCAGAAGACTGGGATGCCGTTCGGCAGAAGGCGGTGGATACCGGTGCCTGTGAGGTGTTCATCCAGGATCTGAAGGAAGAGTTTATAAGGGACTTTGTGTTCCCTATGTTTCGGGCAAATGCCATTTACGAAGGTGTGTATCTGCTGGGAACTTCCATTGCAAGGCCCCTTATCGCAAAGGAGCAGATAGAGGTGGCAAGGCGTACAGGGGCTGACGCGGTGAGCCACGGAGCCACAGGCAAGGGCAATGATCAGGTGCGCTTCGAGCTTACGTACATGGCCCTTGAGCCTGACATTAGGATCATCGCCCCGTGGCGTTTCTGGGATCTGAATTCCAGGAATAAGCTCATCGACTTTGCAAAGGCCCACGGTATACCTGTCCCTGTGACAAAGGCCCGTCCATACAGCATGGATGCCAACATGCTTCATATCAGTTATGAGGGCGGGATTCTGGAGGATCCCTGGGCAGAGCCACCTGCTGACATGTTCACATGGACCAGGAGCCCTGAGGATGCCCCTGATACCCCGACATACATAGAGGTTGACTTTGAAAAAGGCGATCCTGTTGCCATAGACGGAGAGAGAAAGAACCCTGCAACACTGTTCGCAGAGCTCAACAGGCTTGGGGCAGAGAACGGAATCGGGCGTGTGGACCTTGTTGAGAACAGGTTTGTTGGTATGAAGTCAAGGGGTGTGTACGAGACACCTGGAGGCACAATACTGCGTACGGCCCACATGGCGCTCGAGTCCATAACCCTCGACAGGGAGGTGATGCATCTCAGAGATACCCTGGTACCCAAGTATGCCGAACTGGTCTACTATGGATTCTGGTTTGCCCCTGAACGGGTGATGCTTCAGGCCATGATAGATGAGTCACAGGCAGTGGTGAACGGTACGGTAAGGCTGAAACTCTACAAGGGCAACTGCCAGGTGGTTGGAAGAAAATCAGACAAATCGCTCTATCTGCCTGACTTTGCCACCTTTGAAGAGGACGAGGTCTATAGCCAGGCGGATGCAGAGGGCTTTATCAGGCTTCAGGGTCTGAGGCTCAGGATCAGATCCATGGTCGAGAGGGCCTCGGGAGGTTGAGACATGGTTTCCCAAGGGGAACGCCGCAGGAATGTAAGGGTCATCTTTCGGTCGTCTGTATCGGTTACAGAGGTGGACGAGGCAGGACGCAAGGGCAGGACAGTAGCCTCTGATGAGACGCGGGATATCAGTCTCAAAGGGGTGTACGTGCCCACTGATGAACCACTTGATCCAGGCACCGGATGCCTTGTGGAACTCAGGCTAATGGGAGAGAGTTCTGAGTTGATCCTTCGTATCCAGGGCCAGGTGGTACGTACTGATGACAGCGGTATGGCAATTACCTTCAGCAGGATGGATATAGATGCCCTGATTCATCTGAAGAACATCCTGTATTACAACAGTGGTGATCCTGAGCGGATTGATGCAGAGCTTTCGGGGTTGGAGAGGGAATAGGGGAGGACAACGTAATACAAAACAGTACCCATGGAGAAAAAACATGAAGAGAACTTACTATGAGGTCTATTACAAACCCCTTTCCCCGTTCGCAGTCATTGGATTCATTCTGTTGGGCCTTGCCTTTTTCTTCCTTACACTCCCGATATTTCTTGCAGCCCTGGCTGTATTCAGCGGAGTGGTGGCATACTTTACCTGGCGTATCAGAAAGGCCATGAGAGAGATGGAGAAGGAACTTGTCAGGCAGCAGCAGGAGGCAGAAGCATTCAGTGTAAAGGATTATACTGTAATAGATGTGACTGACCAGTCAGACAACAGGTAGGATGGCGGCCCGGGGCCTCTGCAGGTAATAAATTACCCTATACAGGCAAGCAGAAAGCCGTAAGAGGTGCAGTGTGTGATGCACCTCTTACGGCTTTTTTATTTGTTGTTTATGGCAATTACCTGCTATGCAAATTATGCATGATTTTGGGTTAATAGGGTTGCATCACCCAGACCCCGCATGGACACGTATCGGCACAGAAGCCGCAGGCAATACACTTGTCATTGTCTGACTGATATGCATATCCCCCCTCATCATCCATTTTGACCCTGGTTATCGCGCCTGTGGGGCAGATGGTCTCGCACATGTGGCAATCACGGCACATACCGCAGCTCATGCAGCGTTTTGCCTGTTCAACATCGTTGTCGCATGCGCAGCTTTCCGGTATGTAGAGTTCAGGTGTGAGACGTTTGAGGTCAATGACCTCCTTCTCAAACGGATGGAACTCCTCACCCTTTATGGCACAGGTAATGGCATGGGCCGCAGTCTTTCCCCTGCCAAGGGCGTTTGTGGCAAGGCCAGGTTTTTCCACGTCACCAATTGCGAGTACCTTTGGATCAGAGGTCCAGCCTGCCTGGTCTGTCTTTATCCATGCGCCTCCGGCAACCTTTACCACCTCAATGGTGTCTGGCAGGAAGTTAAGGGCTGGCACGTCACCGATGGAGATGATTACTGTCTGCGCAGGATAGAGCCTGTCAGCAGCGTCGATGAGCCCTTCCTCTGTGACCTCCTTTGTCTGCACAGGCCATACGAACTTGGCCCCGAGGGCCTCGGCCGCCTCCTTTTCCTTTCCAAAGGCCAGGGGCTTCTGGATGTCAACGAGGGTGACCTCTTCTGCGCCAAGGCGGTAAGCCTCGCAGGCCACGTCGCATCCCACGTTACCTGCACCGATTATCACTACCTGTTTTCCGATCTTGGGTGGCTTGTCGCTCTTTGCCGCCTTGAGGAAGTCAAGGGCTGGGATGACACGTTCGTGACCAGGGAACGGGATCTTCCTGGGCTCGTGTGTGCCCACCGCCACGATCACATAGTCGTATTCCTTTTCGAGTTCTAAGAATTTTTCTTTTGTTATTGGAGAGTTGAAGTGTACGTGAATGTTCTTTGTCTTGAGGAAGCGGTCTATCTCAGCCTCCCATACCGCGATGGGGAGTCTCTCCCACGGGATCACCTGGGCAAGTTTGCCGCCAAGCTTGTCATATTTTTCAAATATGTGGGCCTCAATTCCCTGTTTGGCAAGCTGCCATGCGGCATTCATGCCTGCAGGCCCGCCCCCTATGATTGCCACCTTCTTGCCTATGGGTTCAGGTACATCTGGCGGAGGGAGATCCTTGCTGTGTCTTCCAAGCAGTGCAACATTGATACTGTCGTCCACCATCTGCCGTGAGCAGTGCTGCATGCACAGGTTGGGGCAGATATGGCCACATACCGATGCAGGAAGGGGCGTGTACTCGAGAATCATCTCGTACGCCTCCTTGGTCTTTCCGTCCCTGAGCAGGCGCAGCCTTTCAACAGTGGGAATATGGACCGGGCAGTAGTATTCACAGGGCGCAGCACTCTTCCTGTTGGCCCAGAAGGGACGGCGTCTGCGAAGCTCGCCTGTTTCAATAAGTCCTATGGGACTCCTGTCAAGGCCAGGTGCCAGGTCTCTGAGAGGATCTCCTCCAAACTCCTTGTCCCACACATTCCGGCGGAATTCGTGCATGGGCATATCGCCTGAAAACAGCAGGGCTATCTCCTGTGGAGGAATGGATACCAGCATCTTCCACTGGCTCCTGTCAGAGAGTTCCTCAAGCAGATCCATCCTGTCTATTGCCTTCAGATACTCAGGAAGCCGTTCTATGAGCCACTGCCACTGTTCATCATCAGGCAGCAGGGCCTTTACGTTGGTGCGGGAGTAGGTCTGGTCGGTCCTGCCCCTGTAATATATCCAGCCGCCAACCATGCCAACACAGGGCCTGTAGCCCAGAACGTTGTTGGGTGTCTTGGGTTCCACACCGCATATGACGCCGATACCGCCACAGTTGAACTCGGCAAATGTATCACCCACGGAGCCAAGCACCCATAGCTCAGGACGCTCATAGTCAGGGTTCCACTTGGTCATGGTGAGGCCCCTCGCACCAATTGAGCCCCCTATCATGACCTTGCCCTGGGCCATGGCATTGCAGACACCGTTTGTGGCATCGCCAAGGACCGTGATCTCAGCCCCTATGTTTAGGTAACCAACGTCGTCTGATGCAGAGCCATGACATATGATCCTGGTACCTGGCGTGCCCATGGAACCCAGGCGCTGACCGCAGGGTCCCTTCACGTGGATCTCCCAGCTCCTGCCTTCACCCTTCAGACGGCCACCAACATTGTGCTGGCCGAATGTCTCAAGTATCAGTTTGTCGGATTTTGCAGCTGCCTCCTGCACCATCTTCTCAAAGTCCTTTGAGTTGATGCGCCGGCCATTGCTGTCAATTCCTCTTATAATTACTTCGCTCACTTTTGAATTCTCCGGTGCTTTACTTAACAGATATACTTGATCTGCAGCCTCTCCGCCACGGCCTTGTCTTCAATGCCTATTGCATCTGACATCCCGATGGGCAGGCTCTGTGAGCGGCCAAGCGGAGCCATGATCTTCTTCATCTCGGTCCTGATGGCCTTGAATGTTTCGACCACACGCTCTGCTACCTTGTCAGGGTCAAGCCGCCTGTAGAGTTTGGGATTCTGGCTGGTGATACCCTTGGGGCATATACCGATGTTGCACACGTTGCAGCGGTTGTTCTCGCTGCCAAGGCATCCTGCAGCGGCCTGCATGATGTACTTGCCCATGTGTACACCACTTGCGCCCAGCATTATCAGGGCCATGCCGTTCTGTGTCACATTGCCGTTCTTGCCCACGCCACCGGCGGCAAACAGAGGTATCTCGTTCTGTCTGCCCTGTGCACACAGGTCAAGGTAGCATTCGCGCAGATTGGAGGCTATGGGATGGCCCATGGCATCCATGCTGACGTTGTAGGCAGCGCCTGTTCCTCCGTCAACACCGTCGATGAGCAGACCTGCGGCATAGGGGTTTCTCACCAGGTTGTTGAGCACTGCCTTGGCCGAGGTGGAGCCTGAAATCTTTGGATAGACCGGTACCCTGAAGTCCCAGGCCATGGACATGGTCTGTATCATCTTCATAACAGACTCTTCGATGGAGTACAGGGTCTGGTGGACAGGCGGCGAGGGCAGATCCACGCCTTCAGGCACTCCTCTGAGTCGTGCGATGAGCTTGCTCACCTTGAACCACATGAGAAGACCGCCATCACCCGGCTTTGCGCCCTGACCATATTTTATCTCGATGGCCGCCGGGTCACATTTCATTTCAGGGATTGCCCTGATGATCTCGTCCCAGCCAAAGTAGCCTGAGGCGATCTGCAGGATGATGTATTTGAGGAATTTGCTCTTGAGAACCCATGGAGGACAGCCGCCTTCTCCTGTTGCCATCACCACAGGTATGCCCAGTACCTCATTGCAGTATGCCACGCCCTGGAGCAGGCCCAGCCACATGTTGGGTGACAGGGCGCCAAATGACATGGAGCCGATGATGAACGGGAATACCTCCCTGACAGGGGGGATCCACTGGCCTGAGAGTTTGCGTTTTAGGTACTCTTCAGGAGGCAGCACCCGCCCAAGCAGGGTGTTGAGTTCAAACTCGTGCCTGCCGGCATCCAGGGCAGGGTCTGTGAGCATGGAGATGCGGTCAAAGATGATCCTGTCCAGGAGGTTGGGGCCTGGAACGTTTCTCCTGCCGCCGCGTTTCACTGCATTTCCGCCCTTGGTGCTCTGGAAGCGGAGTCTGTCGATTATTGGATTGAAAACCGGGTTGATGGCCTGGTTGGGACATACTGATGCACACATGCCGCAGCCTATGCAGCGGTGTTCCACGTCTGTTCTCTGACGGATACCCACGAATATTTTGAAGGTATTGCCCCTCTCCGATGCATTGAGCACCATCTTGGGCATACGCTTGCGCATGTACTGGAGCTTTATTGCCCCTGTGGGACAGACAGATGTGCATCTTCCGCAGAGAGTGCACCTGGACTCGTTGTGTTCAACGATCCAGGGCATGTCCCTGACGCTCAGGCTGCCTGGGGTAGAGGGAATGGATCGAATTGAGACCATATCTTAAACTCCTGTCGTTCTGGTGGAACAACCACTGTGTGTTCACGCATAGGTTGAAAATCAAGGGTACGATCCCTGTCAGGGATCATGGCGTCAACGCCGCACATCTCCGAGGCCATGGCCCATTCTCCGGGCTTGCCGCCGATTGTGGCGGGCCTCAGTTTCTTGGCATCCATGACCAGGATGCATGTCTCGTCAGGCAGGCTGCCCATTACACAGTTTGGACCGTCAATTATGAGGCGGCGGCAACTGTTTCTCAGCCCTATGAGAAAGTCACCCTGCGGGTGGTTGTTGAGTTCTTCGGTCTTCAGAGGCGTGATCACGTGCTTGTATGCCTCGAGCGGGAGCTTCAGCTTTTTGGTGACGTAGTGGAGTATGTGGGTGAACACCTCACTGTCTGACTGGTAACCGATGTACGCCGGATAGTGTCTGCCTGTGAGCCAGTCTTTTATGGGGACAAACGCCGTATTTTCTCCGTTTGTCATGGTCCCGATACCCTGGATGAAGAACGGGTGGCAGGCGTAGAGGTTTATGCCATAGTTGGTGTTCTGACGGCCCTGCGCCATGCAGATGCGGGATTTGATGCGTCCGGAATCAAGGCCAAGGGCGTTACCTACCTGCAGAGGCCAACCTACCTCCTTGATCATTATGACATCAGGCCAGAAAGAGAATACCGTTAGGTCTCCCCCGTGTTCCTCTCCATCTTTCCTTATGGCAAGTCTGGTGAGGGTTAGCTGTTCCTCCACCTCTTCATCCGAAAGGGTATCCCATGCCTCTGGCAGTTTGTACACCTGCACAAAGTACTTGAACCTGTCAGATGCCTCTATCCTGGAGAGATCAACGTCAAATTCATGGTCGTACTTCAGCACGAAACCCTTTGACTGCATGAATTTGTTGAGCCTGTGCATGGCATCACGGGTGTGGGCGATCCCGGAAAGAATGGGACTGCCGGACTCATAGTTGAAGTCCGTAAATTCCACTCCCCTTAACAAAAGTCCCAGTCCGCTACCGTCATAACCTTCCTGCATGGCCTCCATGGCCTGCAGTATGTCGTATGGCGAAAACGGCTGATTCGCGGTTTTCATTGCTAACCGGCACATAAATAAACTCCTTAGAAAAGAGATATTTTCTCAACTTTCCCCACAACCGTATGAACAGTGCGCAAAGATGCACCTGTGGACAGGCCTGCCTGGTGTGTGACGGCACAGCCCTTGTGCAGTGAGGAAAGCTGAACTTTTATAAAAAGGCTGATTTGGCGGAGAAAATTCCACCTCCGGAGCCTGTTCTGCCAGAGGTTCCAGTGTGAAAATAACAAGGTAATGTCCCTGTTTTCACACATGTTTCGCATGCCCGCTCAGGGCGGGGTGCAGAAACAGATCTGGCCTCCTGGTCCTTCCTGTAAGTGAGGAAGTGCAGATTTTCGCCTGTCTACAGGACAGGACGGATTCCTCTCCATAAAAAAAGTCGCAAACACGGTGATTACAATGAAAAAGATTAGTTGTCAATGATACATCGAATTACAGGGGAAAAATCGCAACTTTGCAGGTAAACTTGGGATTCGCTCGAGTTGGGTGAAAGTTTGTACTTCACTTTTTTTTTGTTCATGGTAAAATTTTACGTCGTCCTGTTTTAAATGGTGACTGATCACAGGGTGCTGCAGGGCTTTGCCACCGGCATCTCCAGTTCTGTTAAGGCGCCTCTTTTGGGAGGGCAACTGACCGCAGGGCTATAGGTTAAATTGGGTGTTTTTGCATTATTTTTTACATTTATTGATGATTACGGGATGACATAAATATTCGGGAGGCGGCAGGCGGTCACATCCACCCAACCAGTGGTGCCCGGATCCGCAGTTAATGCGCCTTTTGCGTGCCCGCTCGCCAGGAAGGAGTGCGTGGTCGCATGTGATGTGCATTCCTTTCAACTACTTGATATGGCTGCAAACAGTCAGGCATCGAAAAAAAGAACATCTGCCTCTTCAGGCAACGGCTCGCATAAAAATAAAAACAGTGGGGCCGACACAATACTTTCGCCGGACCACAGCGTGCGTGTGTCAAGACGGCAGACCCATATTGAGAGGCTCAGGAGCTTTCTACAGCTTTTCAGGCGCGATGACAGGGTACTGGTGGTCATAGTGGCTGATCCTGATTCCATGGCCAGTGCCATGGCAGTCAAACGGCTTCTTGCACGCAGGGTAAGCGAGGTGGTTATCGTACACCCCAATCAGATAAAGAGGGTGAACAACCTGGCCATGCGGGACCTCCTGAAGATCCCATTGAAATCCCTCAGGGGCACGAAACGGGACGAATTTTCAAAGTTTGTGCTGCTTGATTCACAGCCAACCCACAGGCCAGAGCTTTCAAACATAAAGTTCAATGCAGTCATTGATCACCATCCTGTGACTCAGGGATGGGATGCTGAATTCGTGGATATCAGGCCGGATTATGGTGCCACAGCCTCAATGCTCACCGAGTATCTCAAGGCGGCCAAGATCAAGCCGGTTGTAGCCCTTGCCACTGCACTCTTCTACGGCATAAAGGCGGATACCCAGAATTTTACGAAAAATGCCGCATCTGCCGACGTACTCTGTTTTCAATACCTGTTCAAGCGTATCAATCAGCAACTGCTTAACAAGATAGAGAATTCTGATTTCAGAAAATCAGAACTGAAGTACTTCAAGACTGCCATAGAGGCCATGAAGACCAGCAAGAACAGGATATACTGTCATGTTGGCAGGGTTGGCAATCCTGACGTACTGGTGCTGCTTGCAGACTTCTTTTCCCATGTGTACGAGATCGGTTGGGTCATTGTCTCTGGCCAGTACGGTGAGAAGCTGATCGTGATATTTCGTAGTGACGGTTATAAGAAAGACGCTGGCAAGCTTGCCACCAAGGTGTTCGGCAAGCTGGGGTCGGCAGGGGGGCACAGGGGAAGCGCACGGGCCGAGGTACCGTTGAAGAATATCCCTGATACAGACATTTCCACCTTCAACACCACAGGGTTGCAGAAATTTTTCAAACGGCACCTCTGATATCCAGGAAGATGCAGTTTACATAACTCCCTGAGGTGTCTTCTCCTCGCATTTCCTGCTGGTTGCAGATATCAGGTTGCGTGTTCATTACTAACAAGGCATTGCAACTGATGAGCTTTAAAAGCATGATAAAAAGCACCATCTGTCGTATAGGTGGCGTGCAGTATGCCGCGCGATATTTGTTGTCTCACCACCCGTTCGCTTTGTCCACTTGAGGCACAGATGGGCCTCTGTGGTGTAAAATCAAGCAAAAATATCAGACACATCAGCTGTCGTGTGGTATGGGAATACTGTTTGGATTTAGCATATTTTTTAATTTTTCAGGTTTGAGGTAACAGAGAGATGCCGAAAATTCTTGCAATGGTCCTTGCTGGAGGAAGGGTGGATGAACTTGGGGTCCTTACCCATCTCAGACCCAAGTCTACGGTTCCATTCGGCGGTCTGTACAGGTTCATAGACTTTTCCCTGAGCAACCTGATGCACGCAGGCATCGAGAGGGTGGGGATATTGAGCCAGTACAGGTCGTCATCCCTTGTGGAGCATATTGGCACAGGGGCGGCTTGGGACATGATAGGACGGAATCGCGGCATCACCCTTCTGCCCCCCTTTCAGGGCATGCACGAGTCAGACTGGTACAAGGGTACAGCAGATGCGGTTTTTCAGAACCTTGATTTCATTTCTGCCTACAAGCCTGATCTGGTTCTCATTGTCTCTGGCGATCATGTGCACAACATGAATTACAGGCACATGATTGAGTATCATATTGAATCAGGCGCTGACCTTACGGCAGGCTTTGTAGAGGTGCCGCTGTCAGGGTCTTCCCGGTTTGGCCTGGGACGGATAGAAGATACTGCAGGGCCTGGCGGCAGGCTCCTGGCATATGAGGAGAAACCAGAAAAACCCATTTCAAACTGGGCATCCATGACCACCTATCTCTTCAACGTGGACGTGCTTAAAAAGTTGCTTGTGGAAAATGCCTCGGAGGAGTCCCATGAGTTTGGCAGGGATATCCTGCCTGCAGTGATGCGTTCCTACAAGGCCCACGGATTCAAGTTTTTCGGTTACTGGGCCTACAGCCGCACCCTTGAGGAGTACTGGCAGGCCAACATGGATATCCTTGGCGAGAGGCCCAGGATACGGCTTGAGACATGGGGGTTACGTACTAACCTCGACCATGAGGCCATTCGTGACAGGGGGCCTGCCCTGATAGGTGCGGGAGATCACGGACTTCTGAATAACGTCCGCATCTACAACGGGGTACGGGTTGAGGGAAGTGTGGAGAACTCCATCCTGTTTCCAGGTGTGCATGTAGGGGCAGGGGCAGTGGTGAGGGACTCCATCCTGTTCTTTGATACACAGGTGGGGCCGGACTGCGTTGTGGAAAGGACCATTACGGACATAGGTGTGAGCATGGGTAGGGGGTGTACCATCGGAAGGCCTGATGGAAAACTGACGGTGATAGGTACCCGGACCCAGGTGCCTCGGGAGATTATTCTTGACGAGGGGTGCAGTGTGTATCCCGAGCTTGGTGCCGAGGACTTTTCCAGGAGGGTGTATGGCCCTGACAGTGAGATAATACCAGGTGCTGCGTGAAACCTGGTGATGTCACCTTGGTGATCACGCAGCCATCATGATGCAGTTTCTGCCAGCCTGTTTGGCCTGGTAGAGGGCGTGATCCGCCTTTTCCACCACCTCCTCATGGTTGTTGCCTGGAATCCACTGGGCAATGCCACAGGAGATGGTGACATTGATCCTGGCCTTTCCCCTGTGGGCCACAAAGATTGTCTTGGCCAGTTTGGACCGAAATAGTTTGACATGCTTTTCCGCCTCCTCAAAGTCCATGCCGGGCATTATCAGAGCAAATTCATCTCCACCATAGCGATAGGCTGAGCCTGTGACCGTAAAGTGATTTTTGAGCAGGGCACCAAACTGTTTCAGCACGGCATCGCCTATGGGGTGCCCGTGGGTGTCATTGATCCTCTTGAAGTGGTCTATGTCTATCATTACCACGCAGAAGCCCTTGTCGGTTTGCGCATCCCTGTTGGCTGCCTCACATATCTCCTTGATGTCATTGGCCCATGCCCTGCGGTTGTAGACACCTGTTAGATGGTCCTGGTCTATCTGTTTTGAGAGCAGTTCAAGTTTTTCCCTGTATTTGCCTATGTCCAGCATGGCGGTTGCGATACGTTTTGTGTATTCGTTGCTGGTGTCCATGAAGGAGTCCAGGTTTTTTTCCATCCTGGCCCCCTTGTCACTGTCTATTTTTCTGACGAATTCGTTGATATCGGCAAATTCCTTTTCCAGCAGGGCCAGGCTGCGCTGGGCGTCTGCCTCAAAGTCACGCAGTATCTTCTGGGTCTCTGAGAAGGTGTCACTTGCAGAGGCAATGATGGTTTTCAGCTTGATCTTTACCTGGTCCTGATCTGTCAGGACCTCCTGCAGTATGGTCTCCTTTCCCAGGTTGGACGCCACCTCTATAAATTCCCGCTCATAACATTGGGGCAGGGGAGGGGTGTTGTCTATGACCAGGTTGTGCAGAGACTGTCTGGCCACTTCTGATATGTCTTTGAGCAGTTCTGTCCAGTTGTTTGACATGGTGTGATATGTGCCAGTGAAGGTTGTATGTATGTTCTTCTTATAATGGTCAGATCAGTATCTATATAAAAAGGAAAATTTTGAGACGCCCAATTTGGGTTCTATCCTATAAGGTCCAGTACCTGCCATGGGTTTCTGCCGCCTGCTGTGCAGTGTCGGCAAGGTCTCTTGCCTGGTCCAGCCGTGCCCTCTCTTCAGTGTTCAGGATGCTCCTTCCTGTACACTCCTTGATGACCGCGGCCACACCCTCACTCAGACCTGTGAGGTTGTAGCCACCCTCAAGGCAGAAGAGTAACCTTCCGTTACAGCATTCTGAGGCAATGTCCAATACCTTGCTCGCAAGCCAGGCAAATCCCTTTTCAGTAACCAGCATGCCTCCAAGCGGGTCCTGATAGTAGATGTCAAACCCTGCTGATACCAGTATGAAGTCAGGTGAAAACTGTTTTGCAACAGGTGCCAGTATGTGACTGAAGATGGCCGCATACTCCATATCTCCGGCACCGGCCCTGAGAGGTACGTTCACAGTGAAACCTTCTCCCTCTCCCTCTCCGGTCTGGCTGGCAGCACCGGAGCCTGGATAGTATGGAAACTGATGGGTGGAAAAGTACAGGACCTCACTGTTCTGATAAAAACTGTGTTGAGTACCATTGCCGTGGTGCAGGTCCCAGTCCACTATGAGTATGCGTTTGAGTCCCAGTACGTGTCTGGCGTAATAGGCGCCAAGGGCAATGTTGTTGAACAGGCAGAACCCCATGGCCTGGTCCCTCTCCGCATGATGACCTGGGGGGCGCACAAGGGCAAATCCGTTTGGCGCGATCCCACTGTATATCTCATCCATTGCGGTGAAGACGCCTCCCACTGCAAGTGTTGCGGCCCTCCAGGAACCGGCACTGGTGGAGGTGTCTGGGTCGAGCTGGTAGTGTGGTACCCCTTCTGTACGAGCAATACGCTCCACGTATGCCTTGGTGTGGTTCCAGCACAACTCTTCCACTGTTGCTGCCCGCGGTGTCTCTATCCTGAACAGGTCGGATACATCCGGCTTGGCAATCCGGTCGTATATGGCAGACAGGCGCCTGGGTGATTCAGGGTGGCCTGCGCCTGGATCGTGGTCCAGATACTCTTGGGCCTTTATGACTATGGTAGGCATTTTTTGCATCTGCAGTATCCCTTCTTAAAGGCGGTAATTCTGTCTTTGAAGATGACTCTGTTTTTCTTTGCCGTGCGTTTTCCGTACTTGCACCACGGCCTGTGAAAACGCAGAGACTTGCTGTTTCCGATATAGTATGGTTCCGGGTTTACCGGTTTGAGAGACCATATGCCCCTGTGAGCATTTATGGCAAAGAGCTGTGCCTGTAGCAGAAGGTTCTTGTGCTTGAGGTCTTTGGAAAAGAAGCATACGTGGGCAAGCCCTGCCTTGAGCAGTTTTTCATTGACCAGTCTGCCGTCAGGCAGATAGACGAAGGCAAGTATACGGCCAAACCTGTCTATCCTGTCCCCTGCAGGTACTATGTGAACTTTCTTCCCAAGTACCAGTTTCCTGTTGAACTCAGTGGCCTTGCGTCCAAACGGCTCTCCCGGACTCTCCTTGTGTGGGATTTCCGGGGCATTTATCCCTACATAGCGCACCTTTCTGCCATCATTGAGCACTATGGTGTCTCCGTCTATTACATATCTGACATATGCCCACTCTCCGGTTCGGAAACACAGCACCTTGCCAGGCAGGCACAGGGTGGCTGAGAGAAACAGTACAAGGAGCAGGGCTGTACGCAATAATGAGTATGCTGAATGCCAGCCCAGGTATGCTCCGGTCCTGGGCCATGCTCCAAATTTAGCTTCCAAAGGATCTCCCTGTGAGTTTTTCATACGCCTCTATGTACCTGTCCCTTGTCTTCTCTATTATCTCCTCAGGAAGCTCTGGACCAGGTGCCTTCTTGTCCCAGTCGAGAGTCTCGAGATAGTCACGTACAAACTGTTTGTCAAAACTGGGTTGGGATTTGCCTGGTTCGTAGCTGTCTGCAGGCCAGAAACGCGATGAATCAGGTGTGAGTACCTCATCTATAAGTATGAGATCATCATCATAGATTCCCAGCTCAAATTTTGTATCGGCAATTATCACGCCACGGTTAAGGGCATATTCGGCTGCCCTGTTATAAAGTGCAAGGCTTATATCCCGTGCCTTCTCTGCCATGTCCTCTCCAATGCTGCCTGATGCGTCCTTGAAACTGATATTTTCGTCATGCTGTCCCACATCTGCCTTGGTGGATGGGGTGAATATGGGCTCAGGGAGCTTGTCGGATTCCCTCAGGCCTTCAGGTAGCTTTATCCCGCAGACCTGGCCTGTTTTCTGATAGTCTTTCCAGCCTGATCCAGTGATATACCCCCGGACTATGCACTCTATGGGCAGGGGGGAGGCCTTTTGGCAGAGCATGCTTCTGTCTTCAAGCTGGTCTGCAAAAGGTTGCAGGATCTGGGGGAAGTCTTTGACATTGCTTGCCACAATGTGATTTGGGACTATGTCTGAGAGCATGTCGAACCAGAACAGGGATATCTGGGTGAGTATCTTGCCCTTGTCTGGTACCGGGTTGGGCAGTACCACGTCAAAGGCAGAGATGCGGTCAGTGGCAACTATGAGCAGCATGTCGTCAACTTCATAAATATCCCTGACCTTGCCGCGGTGTAACAGTTTCACGCCTTTCAGATCGGTCTGTGTTATTATCATTGTTTGGAATCTCCTGTGTATTCAAAGATGATTTGAAATGCTCAATTTGGAGTCGTGTTTTTTCATCTGGTGTTGTCTTCCAGTAAATGCTCTCATGTATGATTCAGCAGGGATATTGCTGATCGTAGCCCAATGATCAGGGCACTGATAATGGTTGCGGGCAGAATCATGTTCTTGCGTATTGCCTTCATGTCCAGTGTCGTCTCTGTAGTATAGGTAAGCACCAGCATTCCCAGAATTACCGGGTATGTAATTGCAGTATCTGGGAGTAGATAGCTTGGAGTAACGGAAAAGGCAAGTGTAACCAAAAATATCAGCAGGTCCAGAGGGGTAAGCTTTACCTTATCACTTTTTGCAAAATGCATATACAGTAATGTGCAGCCTGAAAGGACAGCGAGCATGACAACGAACCACAGTGGCATCCCGTGGTAAGTATGCGTTCCCTTGGTGGAGTTGAGTGTGGCAATGGTTACAGTGGCAATTATGTAGTAGATACTCAGCCTGCCCAATATGTTGAGCCATGGCCCCTTTATGAAAAAACATACAGAGACTATAACTGGGATACACAGTGTAATAATGTCCGTTATTTCAAAATGGTAGTCAATAAGTATGGGGGTAATCATGAGATATGCGGATATTATTACCATGCTGGCATAGACCAGGAAATTGACATGGAAGATGCTGGAGAACCTTTCGAGTAGTCTCTTAAACCTGTAATCTTCTATGTTACACGACCTGTGCAGATTGAGACCTCTCTTCTCAGCCTGTTTGAGTCCAACCGTAATGGTCAATCCCACTCCCACAAATAACAGTGTGACATTTGATGCAGGGAAGAAGATCATCTTGAATGCAGCGAGGGTGAGCAGGGCCTGTATCGCATAGATGGTAATGACTGCTTCACGGTGCGAAAGGCCGATCTGCATGAGCCTGAAGTGTATGTGTCTCCTGTCAGGCATGAAGACAGGGGCTCCGGACAACAGGCGTTCAGTCATGACACAGAGGGTATCGATTATGGGGACACCGAGGATCAGGAGCAGTATTGCAGGAGAGATGGCGCTGTGATACCCCTGGGTACACATTATGCCAAACACAGCAGCAGAAAATCCCAGGAAATAACTGCCCGAATCCCCCATGAAGATGGATGCAGGATGGGTGTTGAACCTCAGGAAACCCCAGATTGACCCCAGTATTGCAGCAAGAGGGACAAGACAGTTGTACAGGCCCACTATATAGGCCAGCACTGACAGGAAGCCAAAGGTAAAGGTACATAGCCCTGCTGCAAGTCCATCCAGTCCATCACTGAGATTGATGGCATTGGTAACCCCCAGTATGAATAAAAAGCTGAATGGAACAGAGAGATAAGGGGACAGTATTATCTCGTGACTTCCCCAGAAGCCCAGGTTTTTTATCTGCACCCCTCCATAGATCACCACGAGCAGGGCAGCCGCGGCCTGGACAAGCAGTTTTTTGTGCCACCTGACCCTTACCAGGTCATCTACCAGCCCCATGAAACTCAGGGCCCCTATGCCAAGGAGTAGGGA
Organism: uncultured Desulfobacterales bacterium; assembly: GCA_964638145.1. Lineage (GTDB taxonomy): Bacteria > Desulfobacterota > Dissulfuribacteria > Dissulfuribacterales > QOAL01 > S144-17. Next base: position 23,211 of record CAZXAK010000049.1, read on the forward strand.
CTTGAACTTGGGCTCAAGGTCCAGCCATATAAAAGTGGGAAGGATTGCGCCTGCAGCCATGGCCACGCCGCCTAAGCGGGGGACGGGTTTTGCATGCGTCTTCCTGCCTCCTGGCTGGTCGTACAGGTGATACCGCTTTGCAACTTTTAGCAGCAGCGTTATCAGGATGATAGTGGTGAACAGGGCCAGGAAGAAGGAGATGAAGGGTTTCATGATTTTTTTTATTCTGGAAGATACTGATCCAGTACTGGCAGTACATCCTTCATGAAGGCCTGGAGTCTTGCATCACCTGCCTGTGGTGATTCTTCAATGCCTATTGGGGTTATGAGTCGTACCAGGGCACCGTCGGTGCGGTGCAGTGTCAATGCGTCTATGAAGTTGTAAAGTTTCATCTGATATGCGCTGGTGAGGATGCGGCCTCGCATGGGGAACCAGTAATAGGCAAGCTCTCTCGTGCCAGGTCGCACCAGCAGTGCGCGTTTTACCTTAAAGGGGGGCCTGCCAGGTATTTTGATGGTGATGTCCCTGCGATCCTTTGCTATCCATCCTCCGCCAGTGAAGCATGTGGTAGGTGAGTGAATGGACTCACCCTTGCTCTGGCTCTCGTAGTAGGCCACATAGAAGTTAACTGTGTCCCCGTTGGTATCTTCATAATTGGCAAGCAGGTAGTCACTGAAGTCAAGTATGTCTATGAATTTCTGTTCCATTGTATCCCTGGTGCCGTGCCACCTGCCGATCTGCATGGGAAATGTGGAGAACGGTTTTTTTATGGGAATGATCTCCCGAAATTCAATTCCATGGGAAACTGTAAATGTTACCGCAAGTATAATGACAGTTGCAATAAACTGGGGTGGCATGAGAAGATTGGTGCGGGTACTGTTCTTCTGGTCTGTCGCAGGAGGGAGGGGGGCAGTCTCCTGGTGGTTGGGAGATTTATGTGCAGTTTTTTCCGGAAACAGCCTGTTCAACAGCCATATCTCTGGCACGAGAACCAGAATGGAGACAATGAACATGAAAAATCCTGCAAAATCGTGAAAAAATCCCTCTGCCACCTCAGGGCCTATATGTTCATATAGCAACGCAGTTCCTGCAATGCGGATACTGTTTGCTATTACAACCAGTGGAATGGTGGAGAGAACCACAACCACCTTTTTCCACATGGCAGCTCTGGAGGTATAAGCAATAAGTAGACCCATTATAATTAAAGGGAAAAAATAACGCAATCCGCTGCACGCATCAACCACCTGGAGCTGGGTAAAGCCCAGGTCGATTATATTGCCGCTTCTGTATGCAGCCATGCCAAGAAGGTGCATGAGGTCCACGCCAAGTTTTGAGGATATGAGTTTCAAGTGCAGGGAGAGCCTGTTGCGGAAGAAACTTGGCAGTGGAAACATGGTTAGGGTCATAAGCAGTGCAAAGCCAATAACTCTCATTTTTTTCCATCCAAACATCATCCAGACTATACCAGTAAAAGTGAGCCAGCTGGCAAGATACAGGGTGAAGTATTCACCGGCCAGCTCTCCAAACCAGTAGAGCATGATGCCAGGAACAAACAGGTACAGGCCCTTCCAGGAGGGGGATGCCGGAACCCTTCTGAAATCTTCCCATTTTTCATAGATGAGGTAGGCCACTACAAGGGGGATGAGATAACAGTAGTTGTTGGCCCCACTATTCCATTGTTTAATCATGTAGGTGAACGTGTCATGAAAAAGTACTGCGCCTAATAGAAGGAGGATTCCAAGTTTTAGATATAGAGTTCTGTTCATGAATTCTTGTTCCGTATGTCAGGGATGTCTCCCCGGTTTGTCATGCGTTGTATCTGGCGTATTTCAGCGTAACCCTCACAGGGTTCTTGGCAGATGTGATACCATATGAGCAGATACATTTCAGTTGTCAGTGGTGTGGGACAGAAAGGGGACGGTCCCCTGTATTCCTGTTATGGATTGCAGAATGATGAATATACAAGAAACCAGATGATCTTGCCCCATTCGTGAAAGACCCACCATATCTGGTTTCTGTCTGTCCACCATAGCAGTGATGGTTGGGGGCCGTAAGTGGTTGGGACAAAGTGGAGGGTGTATGCATGGGATCCAAATACGTGATGGGCAATGATGCTGATTCGTCTCATGTGATAAGGAGAGCTGACGATGTTTGCCGAATGGAGTCCAAGGTGGTCCATCATCTCCTTTCCAAGCAGAAGCTCCCGGTGTGTGTCTTCCATATATTCATAAGGCCATCTGTGCCGCATGGTTAGTGTGGTGTCATAAGAAGACGTTGCCTTTTGAGGGATTTGAGGCGGATGCCACCTGCGGGTTTTTCCATCTGGTCCTATGACCTTGTGAAAGGCCGGGATGAGTATATATTTCCCATATCCACGAGCCAGTAGGTCCTGTGCAAAACTCCTGCGGGCACTCATCACAGGGCCAACTATCAGTATGATGGCCTGGGATCCAACGGGCTTTTCCGAGTACAGGAGTGGTCGTGGCATTAACAGCAGCAACAGGGATATTAAAGGGATGGTCCCGGCTGCATAAAGTATCCTGGTGCCACACTCTTTGTGTGAGAGCAGTTGAAACACGCTATTAAATAGTCTTTGTCATTTCACGTGGTTGCCCTCTGTGTGCCATATGTATCAGACATGGATACCATTCCTGCCACATATTGAGG
>CAZXAK010000050.1:0-28618 GCA_964638145.1 uncultured Desulfobacterales bacterium
CACTAAATGTGGATGAGCAAAAAACATACCGTTTTTTTGTTGGAAATAATATGCTGTTTTTATTAATTTTTAGCAATATTACTGATTCTAAAACAGATTGATGACAGAAAAATTTTTCCATTTTTGTGTTCTGTTTTTATAACCTATTGATTATACATTATATTAATTGTAAAAAACTTTTCTATATAGAATATAATTTCCCAGGACGTATTCCTGGTCCAAATGGAGGACGCTTAATCCCAAGTTGAGGTTTCATGTCATGTGGAATGTTCTTTTAACTGTAATTACGGGATATTAATTCATGGAAAATATTTTGTTTCCCATGCTTTTTGAGAGGAAATCCGCGTCATACGTACCGCCATAGTGTCCGCCAGGGCCGTGGCATGACCATGGATGCGCAAGCCCACACGGTATTTTTTATGAGGTCAAGGACGGCTTCAGAGTACCAATCCCTGTTTATGACGTGTGGCCAGTCTGCAGGCAGTAACAAGCATAATTCGCCTGTCCCCTTTTCTTTTGTGTCGCCTTGCAGCTTTACATTAAAATTTAGCCCTGATATTATATATTCATGGGTGATAGAGGCAAAGATAAGACAAAATTTAGAAAGGTCGTTTCAGAGCAGTTTCCAATAAATCCCAAGAGGGGCGGTGGAATTATCAAGATTGAGGCATGGGAGAATGAGCGAGGTAAGGTCGTGAAATATAGCTTAGCCTACATCACCATATGATATTTTCTGATGATAACGGAAGAGTGCTTGGGTACGATAATGCACATAATTTTCACCATAAACATTATTTCGGTGAGATATCAGAGGTTGATGATTTTACGAGCTATCAAGACCTTGTTGAGCGTTTTGAAAGAGAACTCAAGGAGTTTATAAAATGACCATTGAACTAAAAGCTGGGACTATCAAAGATTTCTTTGTATCAGCAAAAGAAACGGCCAAAGAAATTGATGATGGACGTAAATTGACGCCCAAAAATACCATATGGGTTGAACCATCTGATTTGATGGCTATTTTGAAACCTGAACGAACAAAATTAGTCAGATTTCTAAGAGAAAAAAGAAAAGTGACTTATTCTGAGCTTATGGCTGCAATGAATCGTACTCCAGTGAGTCTAAATAATGATCTGAAGATACTATCAAGATATCAGCTAGTAAAAGTATTGCGAGAGCCGAATCCGGGTCATGGTGTGCGCAAAATAATTGAAGCAACTTTTGGAAATGAAAAAATTGAATTCAAAGCTATCATATAAAGGCTGTTCAACTTATCTGATGTTGTTACTGACCGCCCATATGGAGCCAGTGTCATGCTTGACCACGAACCTGGCGATAGCGCTCAGGTCGATTTTGGTGCAGGACCTGTCATCGTCGATATTTTAACCGGTGAAGAGTTCAAAACATAATTCGCCTGTCCCCTTACCTTCCCATTGAAAATACTTTGATCCGTTTTGAGCCTAAATATCCTAAGGCCATGGGGTGCCTCCGCAAGGACAGGGATGAACTGTTGGTCTTTTATGACTTTCCAGCGCAACATTGGGTTCATATCAGGACAACCAATCCAATTGAATCTACCTTTGCGACGGTAAAGCTTCGCACAGGGAAAATACGCAGTTGCGGTAGCCGAGACACTACGCTGGCCATGGTCTATAAACTTTTACAAAGTGCCGAGAAACGCTGGAAGAGAATCCAGGGATTTCGATTGCTGACAGAGGTCATAACTGGTGTAAAATTTAAAAATGGTATCAGGGTGACGGATCAGTCATACAGGAAAGCCGCTTGATGCCATACACCACTTTTGCCAATAGCTCTTTTTTATATACCCCTTTGTTGACAAAAAGTATGATTGAGATTTAAACATAGGTTTTATGAATCTGGCACATGAACCATTCGGGGAAATTTAGTATCCGCAAATATTTTTGATCCATACTACACGACCCCTGAAATGCAGAAGCAATTGGCAAAGGCGGATGGTGCTTTTTCTCATGGTTTTGACCGCGGGCAAATATATCATTAACAAGGCATTGCAACTGATGAGCTTTAAAAGCATGAGAAAAAGCACCATCCGCCGTATAGATGTCGTGTAGTATGATTTTTGATTAGATGAGGATAGATATCAATGGTAACAGAATTGAAGAATATATATCAGTTGAAGGTAACACTGCAGGGCTTGCAGCCTCCCATATGGCGGCGTATTCTTGTGGATGATTCCGTATCACTCGACAAGTTTCATATCATCTTGCAGATCGTAATGGGGTGGACAAACAGTCATTTGCATCAGTTTGTGGCAAATGGCAAGTTGTACGGTATGATGGAAACTGATGCCTTTTTTGATGATGAAATGGAGGACGAGAAGAAATTCAGGCTTAGGGATATTTTGAAAAAAGAGAAGGATTCCCTTATCTACGAGTATGATTTTGGTGATTCATGGATACATGAGGTCATGCTTGAGAAGATAATGCCCTATGACCCTGATGTTGCTGTGCCTATGTGTATTGAGGCAGAGCGTGCATGTCCACCAGAAGATGTAGGTGGAGTATGGGGCTATTTTGATTTTTTGGAGGCCATGAAGGATCCGTCGCATCCGTCGCACGAAAGCTATAAGGAGTGGGTTGACGGCTCGTTCGATCCGTCTGAATATGAGATGGACGTGGTGAACAAGCTCCTGAGGGAATATTGCTCTTCCTAATTCTGTTTGCGATTTGGTATGTAGCCCATTATTGTTGTGCGCAGTTACAGAGATTCTCCCAGTTTGGAAGAGAGGTTGGCAGACAACGCAGTGCACCAGACCGCCATCCCCCTGAGTGCTGGCAGGTAGGCGGCTGGTGACTTTGTACTGAGATCGAAAAGTGCAGTTACAGGCCAAGGGCCTTCTTGAACTCGTCCAGGCCCATGCGATCTATCATCTTCCCGATCCGTTCAGCTCTCTTGCCATTTTCCGCATAGAACCTGATTATCTTGTCAGCCATTTCAAGCGCCTCGTCTGTGGAGAGGTCGCTCACAATGGTATCGGCAAGCCTTGGTCTGGCAGCGGCGTTTCCCCCTGCCAGTATGGTCCATCCATTTTTCTTGCCCACAAATCCCAGGTCCTTCACAGGGGTCTCTGCGCACTGGTTTACGCAGCCTGATACCCCGATTTTGAACTTGTTTGGCAGTTTGTACCCATGATATCTTTTGTCAAGCTCCATTCCCAGGCCAATAGCGTCCTGTTTTCCAAACTGGCACAGGGTGTTTCCGGGACATGCCTTGATGCTCCTGACACACATGCCTACCGCGGCGCCCGGGTCCATGCCAAGGTCTGCCCATGCCTGATCAATATTTTCTTCCTTGAAACCAACCATTGCGATGCGGCATGCGCTGGTGAGTTTAAGTGCGGCAAGTTCATATTTTTCTGCCACTTCGGCTATTTTTTTTAACTGTTCCGGTGTCACTATTCCCAAAGGTATGTGGGGTACTATGGCATAACTCTTCTTGTCTCTCTGAAGCACTGCGCCTTTTTCACCTGTTTTCAACATGATTATCTCCTCCTTGAAGATATTTGCGTCCTCTGATTGATAACGATTCCTATAAGGATATTTAATAGTTTATTTATCCTATTTAACCTGTCGTTTTAAATTGGTCAAGAAAAAAAATCAAGGTTTTTCGCTCCATGAACAGCTTCGGGCATCGAACGGGATCTGTTTGAATAGGTTTTGTCAATGGATGATTCTGAGGTCATAGAATATATCTATTTGACAATAGAATATATCTATTTTATTTTTGCTTCCCTACTGCCTGTGGGCTGGAGAGGAGTTTTTCGGGATGAGATTTGTCATAAAATCAGTTAGTTGTTTTTTGGTGTTCATGGCGTTCAGTTCAATATCTGCTGTGGCCGCCATGCATGAGTGCCGTTACCGGGCCTCTGTGACCATTCACGTGGATTTGTCAGCTCATGGCTCAGATCGTGAGGCCAGGGTGTGGATCCCCTACCCGGTATCAGATCAATATCAAAAGATTACAGATATTTCTGTGGATGGTACTGAGAGTGAATGGGGCGTTTATACCGATTGCCGCTGGAAGAATCCGGTGCTATATGCCCGCTGGGCCCCGGGCCAGGGCCGGCGTGTGCTGACGTTTGGCTTTCATGTGGAGAGGGCGGAGCGCATGGAGCAGTGGAAGCTTGCGGATTCCGGGGGATGTTACCAGAAGGCATTTGCACGCAGATATCTTGCTTCCCTGGCAGGCCGTGGGAAAGAGGGGCGCGTGGCCGCACTCTCTGAAACCATTGTGGCAGGAAAGGGCTCGCCTGTTGAGAAGGCCGAGGCGGTTTATCAGTGGGTAACTGCCAACATGAGGCGGGATCCCGCAACCCGGGGGTGTGGCCAGGGTAATGTGTGTGTCCTTATTGACAGGCTTGCAGGCAAGTGTGTGGATATAAATTCGGTCTTTGTGGCCCTTTTGAATGCGGCGGGAGTGCCGGCGAGAGAGGTCTTCGGTATCAGGCTTGGGCAATCACAACGCACGGATATAACCCGTTGGCAGCACTGTTGGGCCGAGTTCTATCTGCCAGACGCAGGATGGGTGCCGGCAGATCCGGCTGACTATCTGAAGGCACTTCTGACCCATGGTTTTTCTCCTGACAGCCAGGAGGCCAGAAGGGTCCGCACCTACTTTTTCGGTAATGTTGATCCTTACAGGGTCCGTCTGAGCACGGGCAGAGATATAGTTCTGAATCCTCCAGCTTCCGCCTCTTCCCTCAACTATCTCATGTATATCCATGCTGAGGTAGGGGGCAATGTCCTTGATTCCCTTGATCCTGAGCATCTGTCATATACTATCGTATCTTCCCGCCTTGATGGTGGTGACAGTTAGAAGGGGATAACCAAATGAAACGAAGGTCCTTTCTGAAAGGGGTCGCAGGCGCTGGCCTCTGTCTCGTGACCGCGGGCATTGACCTGGGGCGCGCGGCTGGTTCCGCCCCCCAGTATGCGATGATTATCGACCTTGACAGGTGTATGGGGTGTGAAAGCTGTTCCGTGGTATGCAGGCTTGGCAGGGATTCAGCGCCAGACTGCTTTTTTACGCGGATCAATACGGCCGAGGCAGGCCATTTTCCAGATTCGCGCATGGTCTTCGTGCCTGTCCAGTGTAATCAGTGCCTGCAGGCCCCGTGTATCAAGGCATGCCCTTCCCGTGCCATAAGGCGCACAGCCGAGGGCGTCGTGGTGACTGACTGGGACATCTGCGACGGCAACGGGGCATGTATAGCTGCATGTCCTGCAGGTGTGAGGTTTGCTGATTACAGGTTTGGCAACAGGTCAGACAAATGTGACTTCTGTATTGACCTTGTCCATGAAGGCAGGTTGCCTCTGTGTGTGGAGACGTGTCCCAGCCATGCGCGTCTGTTTGGGGACCTCACTGCCCCTGAAGGTGAGTTTGCCATATATCTCAAGCACCATAGGCTCTTTCAGTTTCCTGCCAGTGCTGCTGCGCATGGGCGGGTTTTTTATGCCGGCGACCGGAGGATCGCCCAGGAGGTGAAGGCATGAGGCACTCTGCGCATCTCAGTGGCAAGGCAGGTTCAAAGGGGGGTAATCAGGCTTACAGGCATGTCTATTCGGTCTGTCTTGGCTGTAATGCCCGATGCGGCATACGTTTTCATCTGAACGGTAACAGTATCGTCTCTGTCAGTGGTAATCCCTATCATCCTTACAACACCCTTGGTGAGCCGCTCAACCCTGAGACTCCTGTGAGTGCTTCTCTCAAGAGCTCGGGAAGTCTGTGCGGAAAGGCCATAGAGGTATCAGGATACGTTCATAACAGGTTCAGGATACTGGGTCCTTTGAAACGGGACGGTAGGCGCGGACAGGGCCGGTTCAAACCAATAGGATGGGAACAGTTGATCAGGGAGATCGCCTTTGGCGGCAGGCTCTTCGAGCATGTTGGTGAGGACAGGTATGTGCCTGGTCTTAACGATCTGCTGAGCGATGAGCCCATAAGCAAGGATGCGCCGGAGCTTGGCCCAAAGAGAAACGGATTCTGTTTTCTCACAGGCAGGCTGCAGTCTGGGCGAAAGGAGTTTATAGACAGGTTCGTCAAGGGGGCATTCGGCTCAATAAATCGCATTGGCCATACGGATATCTGTGGCATAGGTTTTCGTATGGGAAATTTTGCCTTTACCGAAGGAAAACAGGTGGAACTGAAGGCCGATGTGTGGAACGCCAGGTTTGTGCTGGTGTTTGGCGCCAATGTCTATGAGGCCCTTCAGCCCGCTTACAATACCTATGGGGCCGCTCTGGCCAGGCGGCATGCCGCAGGCAGGATAAAATTCGTAATCGTGGATCCAAGGGCGCAGAAGGCATCGTGCCATGCCGAGCGGTGGGTACCCATAAGGCCAGGCCAGGACGGCGCCTTTGCCATGGGCATCATTCGCTGGATGCTGGACAATGAGGCGTATAACAGCAACTATCTGCGGGCACCCAATGAGAGGGCTGCGGCCCTGCTCGGTAATGGCGGATATGTCAATGCCACGCACCTTGTGATAGTGGAGGCAGAGGGCAGGCAGGGCCAGGAGGCTGGGATGGATACAGGCCGATTTCTCCTGGCAGGCGATGTGGGGATTACAGATCCGGATCCCGGCGCATATATGGTTGCAGGTGGTGATGGCCGCGGTCTGGTGCCCTATCATGATGTGATGCAGGCAGAGCTTCTTGTGGATCGGCAGATCACGCTGGCAGATGGTCGCAGGGCAAGGGTGAAGAGTGCCTTTGCCATCATGAAGGAGGCGGTGGAGGCACGAACCGTGCGGGAATATGCCAGGCTTGCAGGTGTTTCCGCGCAGGTGGTGGCGGATGTGGCTAAAGAGTTTTCCAGGAACGCCCCCCGTTCATGTGTATGCCAGTATCATGGGGCTGGTAACTATGTGGGTGGCGTATATGCCGCATGGGCCGTTGCCGTGCTGAATGCCATGGCAGGAAGTCTGGAGACAAAAGGGGGCTACTGTTCCGGAGGTGGCGGGGCAGGAAGCTGGAAGAAGGGCTTTTATGACATGACAGGTTTTGTGAACAGGAGACGGCCCTCTGGCGTGAAGATATCACGTGAGAAGGCGGCGTATGAGCACAGCAGCCTGTTCAGGCAGAAACTCATGCAGGGGGTGTCTCCCTACCCTGCTGACCGGCCCTGGTTTCCATTCACCAAGGGCGGGCTCTGTGTGGAGGCCCTGTCAGGCATGGATCAGGCCTATCCGTATCCTGTCTCAGCGCTCTTTCTCTATTTTTTCAATCCTGTCTATTCCATTCCCGGAGGTTTCAGGTTCGGGAAGACACTGCAGGATACGGAAAAGGTACCCCTTCTGGTCTCTATAGACGTAGGTATCAATGAGTCCAACATCTACGCTGATTATATCATCCCTGACGTCACATATGCTGAGGGCCAGTACGGCTGGCTGACCCCCCATGCGCCCTGTATGAGATTTACCGGCATCCGGACACCCGCACTTGATCCCCTGACGGAAAAGACCCCGGATGGCAGGCCAATATGTCTTGAGACACTGCTTATTGATCTTGCAGAGGCCCTGAAACTTCCAGGTTTTGGCAAAGAGGCCATACCGGACCGCCATGGAAATGTTCATGAGCTTCACAGGGCAGAGGATTTTTACCTGCGGGCGTTTTCCAATATTGCTGAAAGTGCGGGGCTGGCCCAGACAGGCAGAGAGGATCTGGAGTTTGTAGAGAAGAATTATCCCGTGGCCCGTCACAGGTCTGTCCTGAAGGCGGACCAGTGGAGGCGTACTGCTGGCATGCTGGCACGGGGCGGGATATTTCTTCCAGTCGAAGACGGTTTCGATGACAATAACAGGTTCAGGCATGGCGTGAGGCGTTTTGTGATCTATAACGAGGAACTGGCCCGTACTACCTGTTCCATTACAGGCACACGCTTCAGCGGCACACTCATGTACACTGCGCTGCCCCATGCCCGTGAATCTGCGTTTCCCTTTGTGCTGGTCAGCTACAAGAACGCTCTTCATACCCAGTCAAGGACAGTTTGGGACAGGGTGGCAATGGAGCTGCATGGGGAGAATTACGTGATGATGAACCATGGTGATGCGGATATGCTTGGCCTCCAGCACAGGGACAAGGTGCTGGTGACAGGCCCATACAACCCTCAGGGCCTGAAGGGGAGGCTTTATGTCACTGAGACTGTACGGCCGGGTGTAGTGGCCATATCCATATCATATGGCCACACCCAGCTTGGGGCCTCCCGTGTGGAGATCGCCGGTAACAGCAGCTACCTCTGTCCGGACAGCAGGCTTGCGCGAGGTATAAATCCCAACGGGCTCGCAAGCCTTGATGCCCGTTTTGGCAATACCCCTGTGGTGGATCTGCTTGGCGGTATACCTGATTTCAGCTCGTCAAGGGTGATGGTGCAAAGGGCCTGATAGCGTTTTTGCCTCAGCATGGGGCCGGCCTGGCCTGATCAGCCTGTGCTGCCATCCTAACAAATTCTGCAAAGGTCTCGGTTACAGGTGAAAGGGTCCTGCCCCTGTAGGTCACAAGATAGAATGTACGCCTGATGCTGAATCCATCAATTGCAGGGGCATGAAGGAGTCCGCATGCAAGATCGTCCTGAATTGCCCTTTTTGATATAAAGGAGCAGCCCAACCCTGCCTTCACCCCCTGGCGTACCGCCTCTGTGCTACCCATCTCCATGACCACATCCATGGTTTCTATATGTACGTCCCGCTGGGAAAGTGCACGCTCAACAGTGAGCCTGGTTCCTGACCCCTTTTCCCTCATTATCATGGGCTGGGTTATCACCTCCTCGAACGAGACCACCTTCTTGCTGGCAAGAGGGTGACCTGTGTGGGTGATGAATACCAGTTCGTCGCTAAAGCATTCGTCAAACTGCAACCTTTTTTTTGAGATGACAGCGCCAGTCATGCCAAGTTCAAGGGCACCAGACTGTACCTTTTCCGCCACTGCTGCTGTGTCAGAGATGTAGAGCCTTATGTCTATCAGCGGTCTTGTCTGTTTGAATTTTCCCAGCAGGGGAGGCAGGAGATACTGGCCAGGGATGTTGCTTGCACCGATTTCCAACACCCCCCTGCCCTCTCCGAGAAATCCTGACAGGGCCTCCCTTGCCTGCTGGTTGAGTTTGACCATCTGTCGGATGTAGGGAAAGAGTACATGCCCTGCCCTGGTGGGAACCACCTCCCGGGAGTTACGGTCGAACAGCCTTACGTTCAACTGCTCTTCAAGGGATTTGAGATGGGCGCTGACTGTGGGCTGTGTGAGGTGCACAGCCTCTGCCGCCCGGCTGAGGCTCCTGTGCTGCCATACCGCCATGAATATCTGTAACTGTCTGAAATCCAGCATACCTGTAACGTCCCCTGTGAACTGTTAAGGTCTCAAGCCATGTAAGAAGTACCTGAATTGAGTGTTCCACATACCCTTGGAGATTACTTGTTCTGAGTAACATGAAATAGGGGATGAGAAAAGCTTTTGTGAATGCAAACGGAAGGAGACAGGGACAGGCAGGGGGTGCCTGTCCCTGTCATGATTATGTTACGCAGGGGAGTCATAGGACACAGAACGGTCTGCGTCGCATGCTGCGTTTGTGGGAGTACCTCATATGATGGCAAGTTTTCTGTATCACCATGTTAAAGTTGCAGGTTATCAAATTTTCTTTCTGAAGCCCATGAGGCAGAAGAACCCGGAACAGAGGAGCAGAAGTGTGCCTGGTACTGGTACAGGCTGACCGGGAACAGTTGGGCATCCAGAGTCTTCCGGCATATTGAAACTCACGGCAAACCGGGAGGTAAGCCTGTGGTGATGCGGATCAGCAGGTATCTCACTGAAGAAATCGTCAACTGTCCAGGCGTCGAGGTTGGTACCCGTGAGGGTAAATACGAAATCGCTGCTTTCCATAGGTGCTATGCCTGCGGATGTGGTGGTGTTGCACGGGCAGTGCCCATTCGATGTGTCTGCAATGGCCCCAATACTGCCAAAGGTGCCGGATTTTCCATGATGTCCATGATCTGTGACCATGCTGAAATCACTGTTGGTTGAGGAGAATGTCACGCTGTTTACAGTCACGTCGTCACCTGTGAATGGCAAACTGAAGGCAAAACCGGTCAAATAGGCCCCTGCTTCAGGGTCAGATATGTTTGTAATGAAGATGTTTACCCTTGCCTCCTGGGCATTGATCACGTTGTACGAAAAGTCCCCGGTAAAGTCTCCCATCCACCCATTTTCTATTATGGTTGCTGCCATGGCAATCTGGGTTGCTGCCAAAAACATGATAGTTACCATAATAGTTATTGGTCTTTTCATCTTCCCTCTCCTTTTTGTATGATATTTGTATGCAAGTTGCCCTGAATGTCATGGGGTACAATCAGTGGACAGTTTTGCATACAGGTGCAGGAATGCGTGGCTCTATGTCCAGCAACGCAAGATGTGTACCGTGGTTTTCGATAATCAGGAAATTAAAAAGTGTTGTTATATCAAGATATTATAAAACGGGAGCTCGTGGGGTTAAGAGCGTGCGTACTGTATGTGTGCACGAAAAACCCTTCAGTATTTGAAGGGTGCAGGTGGCGATTTGTTGCCTTTTATTTAAATTTTCTATCTTTATATAGATAATTAACGGGGTTTGGGTGGGGTGTGTAATAAAAAAGGCAGGCAACCCTGATGGTTGCCTGCCTGTAAATGTCTGAAGTTATATCTTGTAATGTAGTGGGCGCAAGATCAGATTGTCGGTTTTATCTGAACCCTTCTGTTTCTCGCCCTGCCCTCCTCTGTATCATTGCTGGCTATTGGCTGGCTCTCGCCCATGCCCACAACAGTCAGGCGGTCCGCGCTGATGCCGTGTGAGGCAAGGTAGTCAGCAACTGCCTGGGCACGTCTCTTGGAAAGTGCCATGTTGTATTCGGCAGAACCGATGGAGTCGGTGTGCCCCTGTATCTCCACTTTGAGAGACGGATTGGCCTGGAGGATGTCTGCAACCCTGTCAAGCAGCGGGTAGTATTCAGGTTTGATGTTGGCGCTGTCGAAATCGAAACGCAGCCCCTTTACCACCCAGCACCCCACACTGTTGACATCTGCACCCTTGGGGGTGTTGGGGCACTGGTCTGCAGAGTCGAGGATGCCGTCACCATCACTGTCAAGCGGCTGTGGACAGGGGATGACCCGTGGCTGGGGGACAGGGGCCTGGGGACAGAGGGCCTTTGCCTTGGCCAGTGCATCCCTTGCCATGTCTAAGGCCTTCTCACACTTGCAGGTCCGGTAGAGAGCCACTGCCTGCTTGTGTGCCTCAAGGGCCGCCTTGTACTCTTCAGGGCACTGTTTGTTGAGTTTGTTGGCCTTGGCCTGATTCAGTACCTGTCTTGTGGCAGTAATCTCGTTGTTGGCCTGCATACCAGGGCCGGCACAGCCTGCGAGCAGCAATGCTGCAAGTACCAGCAAAATTCCTGAAATTCTCATCTTAAAACTCTCCTTTCATGTAAAAGTAATATATTTTTCCCTGAATTGAGCGATTCCCAAGCTTGCATGAGATGCAAGGCGGAGGATACGCAGACGTACTGTTGTACTTCAGGTATCCGACAGGTAAGCGAAGACTCCGAGGCAGCAGGTCATGCGAAATTGGGAATCCCGCAGCGGTTTCAAATTATGTAGAAAGCAAAACAGTTACAGCAAACCCGTTAGGTGACGGGTAATTTTTATAAAAAAACAACATGATAGGCACCCCACCCCACACGAAGGTTTCCTGCAGTATCAAGGTATCTGCTCACAGGGTGCTATATCTACTGCCCTGAAGTCTTCGCTTACCTGTCAGGCACTTGAGGTACAGGAGTGCGCCTGCGTACTCCCCGCCTTGTACCTGTAGTACCCTGTAAGCAGATACGTTTCAGACAGTTGTACGGGATAATACCCGTAGAGAACCCTGTTAGGAATTACGTATCAGGATATGTGGAGAAAATTTCCCTGCCCCTGTGAAGAAATCATGATCATTGTAAACATTAATGTTGTTATATGTCAATGCAAAACAGTGTTCCGGGTTTGGCCAATCCATTTTGGAGACGGTACGCACCCGGGGCTTCGTATCAGCCGGGTTCCTGAGTGTTGTAGCAATACGGTTTCTTGACAAACGGTTGAATAGATGACAAAACTATCCATGCAGCATAATCCTGGATTGAGCGATCAGTTTTGCAAAAAACAGCATTAATTTGGTGTTATTAAAGGCAAAACAGGATTTCACATGGTTTGAAACGCTCAATTTCAGGATAATATCTTGGGCAACTCAATCAAAGAAGTTGTCTGTTGTGATTGGCCACTGGCCAGTAATCCCCAGGTTCCAGATGTGGATGAAAAGGGAACCCGGTGAAAGTCCGGGACGGGCCCGCCGCTGTAATCGGTGACGAGCGCTGCACTATGCCACTGGCCCTAATGGGCTGGGAAGGCGTGGCGTGAGGTTGAACCGTGAGTCAGAAGACCTGCCTGGGGATTTAGGGTACCTCTCCGTGGAAAAGGGAGGTCAGGGATATCTGAGGGAAAACCAGGGACCCCGGATCAAATCTATTTGGTCCGGGGTTTTTTTGTGTCCGGGCCTGTTGAACTTTTTGTCAGGAGGATAGTTCATGAAAAGGTTGATTGTATTGTTGTGTGGTTCTCTTGTCTTGGGGTGTCAGGCATGGGCTGGGAGTCAGGGGCCGCAGGGGACACTCGACGAGATGGTGGTCACCGCGACCAGGGCTGATCAGTCCCTATCCAGGGTAAGTGCCAATGTCACTGTAATTTCCAGGCAGCAGATAGAGATGTCAGCCTCCCGAACAGTAGGTGGGTTGCTGTCTGAGATGAATATTGGCCATATCCATAAATATCCTGGGGCAAGCATATCTGTTGGCATCCGCGGATTTCGCAGTGATGTGCATGGTAATGATCTGCAAAGTCATGTGCTGGTGCTGCTTGATGGGCGCAGGGCAGGGACAGGCAATCTGGCCAAGCTGCTCACAAAGAACGTGGAGAGGATCGAGATCATTCGCGGTCCAGGCGCCGTGCAGTATGGTTCTGGCGGAATGGGTGGTGTCATAAACATTATAACACGCCAGGGGCACGACAACTCCGCCTTCGCAGAGGGAGGAGGCGGGAACTTCGGGCTTGCCGAAGGGGCAGTTGGCGCCACAGCCGTGTATCACGGTTTTGATTTTGCCGGTGCTGTAAGCGCAAGGACCACCGGAGACTATTCTGATGGCAATGGTGACGAGTTCAAAAATACCGGTATGGATTATGAGACAGGCGTAAGCCTCAATACGGGTTATGAGTTCATGCCCGGAAACAGGATGGGGATGATCTTTACCTATTCCAAGGTCAAGGATGCCGGTACCCCGGGTTATATCAGCATGAACGATCTGGACGACTATACGAACAAGAAAAACTGGTCCCTTGATTTCCGCTACACAGGCAGGAATCCCGGCGGCAACCTTAGCTGGATGGCCCGGGGTTTCTTTGGCGAAGATGACAATTCATGGACCTCTCCCACAGGTTCTAATCCTGACGGCTGGGATAATGGTTCCACCAGCATAAATTATACGAACCAGTACGGTGCACAGGCCCAGGTCAGTGGCACGTTTGGGCCAGCGACCCTGACCGGTGGTTTTGACTGGATAAAGTACGACCTAACCGATACCTATGATCCTCAGGAGTCTGATTATGACAATCCTGCATTGTTTCTGCTCTCCAGTGTTACTGGTCTGAATGATTCGCTCACCCTGACATTTGGTATGAGATACGACTGGTATTCAGTGGATGTGACAAGACCGAAGGGGAGGAGTGAGGATGATTCCCGTTTCACTCCCATGGTGGGACTTGCGTGGGAGGCCTTTGATGGCCTGAAGCTCCGTTTCCAGTATGCCCAGGGATTCATGATGCCCTCTGCGTGGCAGCTTGGCGGTTACAGCTCCAACTGGGGCATGATCACCAAAGGAAATCCTGACCTGGATCCAGAGAAGAGTACCACCTACGAAGGTGGAATTGACTATATGAAGGCCGGCATCCACGCCTCTTTCACCTATTTTTCCTCCAGCTTTGACGACAAGATCGAGAGTGTCTATCTGCCTGACGGCACCAGTTCCTATGATAACATCGGAAGCGCTGATATTGACGGGCTGGAGCTTGCCCTTGCCTATGATATCGGGGTGCCGCTGAATCTTTCATGGGAGGTCAGGCCCTACTTCAACATGACCTGGCTTACAAAGTACAAGGATAATGATACTGACCAGAGGCTCAGGTACCTGAGCGCAGTTCATCTGTCATCAGGCCTGTTTGTCTCAGACAGGGATAGCCTGTCAGGCACCATAAATATCGCCTATACCGGCCCGCAGGACGTGGATGACTGGGAGTCAGGGATCTATCCGGCCCCTGTGGTGAATATGGACGGGTTTACAGTGGTTGATCTAACCGCCACATACAAGTTCCTCAAGACAGCAAGATACGGTGATGTCTCTTTCCGCACGGAGGTGCGTAACCTGTTTGATGAAAACTACGCGTACGTAAAGGGTTATCCCATGCCAGGAATCAACTTCTACATGGGCTTGAGGTGGGAATACTGATCTGAATTCCACACTGTCTGTCTGTGCCCCCATGTTTGCCTGTTTTGGTCGGCCTATTTGCTTGGCATGGGGGCTCATTGCGTCTATAGTGTGCCCAATGAGTAGAAAAAAGAAAAAGACAGACAGATTTGCAGGCAGCAGGGATTCCAGTTCTCACAGAAAGGGTAAAAGAAGACACGCATCAAAGGGCACCAGGCCTAAGAAGGTCACCGAAGAGTTGATCCTGTCTACCCTCATCGAGGCAGGGCATCCCCTTTATCTGCGTGAGATAGTCCATCTCTCGCACGTCCCCCCAAAATTAAAAGATGATGTGCGTCACATTGTGGCGCGCCTCCTTGATAGCGGCAGGCTGGTGCTCCTCAAAGGCAACCGTTACGGCCTTGTGGAGAAGATGCACTTGGTGCGCGGAAAGCTCTCCATGCACCCTGACGGTTTTGGTTTTGTCACCCCGGAGGACACGGTGACTGATGCTTCAGGCGAAGAGGTCAAGGACATCTTTATCCCTCCCCGCCGTATAAAGGGTGCTGTGCATGGCGATACAGTGCTGGTGCGTATTGACCGTTTTGCCCGCAAGGGACCTGAGGGCACCATACTCAGGGTAATAAGCCATGGTGTTTCGGAGATAGCCGGCACGTTCAGAAAGGGCAGGTCGGTTGCTGTAGTAATCCCTGACAATGATCGCCTGCTCTTCGAGGTGATAATAGAGCCAGGAAAGACAGGCGGTGCACGTGACGGTGACATGGTGGTGGCACGGATAGAGCACTTTCCCGAGCAGGGCAGAAACCCTGAGGGAAGCGTTGTGCGCGTGCTTGGAAATCCTGAGGACATGGAGGTCCAGACCCAGGTTGTGCTCATGAAGTATGACCTGCCGCTCGAGTTTCCCGAGGAGGCCATGAGGGATGCCGGGAACCTGCCTGACAAGGTGCAGGAACAGGACCTGAGGGGCAGAAGGGACTTGCGTGAACTTCCCCTTGTTACCATTGATGGGGTGAAGGCAAGGGATTTTGATGATGCCGTCCATGTTAAGAAGACCAGGAGCGGTTATGTGCTCACTGTGGCGATTGCAGATGTAAGTCATTATGTGCAGAGGGGGTCCCACCTTGACAGTTCTGCCTTTGACAGGGGCACCAGCGTGTACTTTCCTGGCACTGTGATTCCCATGCTTCCTGAGACCCTGTCAAATCATCTGTGCAGCCTGGTGCCAGATGAAGACCGTCTGGTCCTTGTGGCGAGGATATATTTCACTCTGTCAGGAAAGGTGAAGAAGAGCACCTTTTTCAAGGCGGTGATGCGCAGTCACAGGCGTTTTACCTATGAAGAGGTACAGGACATAATCGATACGGGCAGGGATCAGCGCTCTGCAGAGAAGACCCCCCGCTCCCTTATTCGCATGGTCAGGTGTATGGAAGAACTGGCGGCCCTGCTTACCGAGCAGCGCCGCAGACGCGGGAGTATAGACTTTGACCTGCCGGAGTCAGAGCTGGTACTGGGGCTTCAGGGACACATAGAGGAGATCGTTCGGCGCGAGCGAAAGGCCTCCCATCGCATGATCGAGGAGTTCATGATCGCGGCAAACGAGGCTGTGGCCCGGTTCTTTGAAGAGCGGTCAATCCCTGCGCTTTACCGCATCCATGAGCCGCCTGAGCAGGAGAAGGTGGAAGATTTCGTGGAGTTTGCCCGAACCATAGGACTGAATCTGAAGAAGCCCCGCAAGATAACACCTGAGTGGTGTCAGGAGGTGCTGGAGATGGCTGCAGACACTCCCCAGGAGTATATCATAAACACCATGCTCCTCAGGACCATGCGCCAGGCAGTCTATTCAGCCACCAACCTTGGTCACTTTGGGTTGGCATCCACGGCATATCTGCACTTTACCTCCCCCATCCGCCGCTATCCTGATCTCATGGTGCACCGCATACTCAAGGGCAACCTGCGAAAGGTACGCAAGAGGCCGGTGTATACCGAGGATCAGCTTGCCGAGGCTGGAAGCGCCCTGTCCAAAAAGGAGCGCGTGGCCATGGAGGCAGAGTGGGAGCTCCTTGACAGGCTCAAGGTGCGTTACATGGCCGAGCGTATTGGTGAGGAGTTCGACGGGGTTATCTCAGGGACTGCTGCCTTCGGGTTCTTCGTGGAGCTTGCCGAGATACTTATAAGCGGGGTGGTCAGGCTGGTAGACCTTGCGGATGACTACTATGAGTTTGACAGAAAGCGTCATCAACTCACTGGCAAGAAGACCGGCAGGGTGTTTCGTTTGGGGCAGACCGTCAGGGTCAGGGTGAAGGATGTAAATATTGCAAGGCGCCAGATCAACTTTGAGATAGTTCAGTGATTCAGTTGTCTGAGAGTACAGGTTGCGAACTGTCTGCGTTGCCGTCAATCTTCACCGAGCCGTTCCAGTTCATACCGCTCGTGTCACAATCCATGAGATCAGATCCCGCAGCGCAACTTGCCGCGTGTACTCCGTTGTAGAACTGTACGGAGAGGCGCGGGGCCGTGCCGGAGCAACTGCTCTCAACATCCGGGAAGAATGTCACGTTCTGTCCCAGAGAAACGGATATGGGTTGGGATGGATATAGCGGCGTGCACGGTCCGTTGTTCAGGGAATAGTACGCAGCTATACCGTCTCCGTCACTGTCCTGTCCACTGACCTTGATAACCGTGTTTTCAGGTGTGCAGGCCTGGCTGAAGAGTCCGTTTAGCGTAAGTTCCGTTGACAGGTCATCCCTTCCCGCTGTTGTATCGTACGGATTGGATGACAGTTCGTACTCACGTCGGTTGTCTCTTGTATTTTTCCCCCCCAGCCTGGTGTCCTGGCCTTTGCTCGTTACATAGGCAGCAAGGTAGTATCCTGTGCCCACCGAGTCTATTGCCCCGTTGTCAGTATCAGATGTGTTTGTGGCACATACCATGGAGTATGATCCGCAGGGTGAGTTGGCCGGGCTGCCATTCCATGCATAGAAGTTGATGAGTTCCATGAGTACCACGCACATGTTTTCCGGCGTGGTGGTTGTCAGGATGTCGGTGACGTCATAACTGAAGGGCTGTGCCCAGGCATCCGTGGAGCTGCAGTTGAGATCTGTATATGGCAGGCCGCACGGCGGGTTGCTACAGCCTGAAACAGGACAGTTTTCCACTCCGTCACTGTCAGTGTCAGGACAGGGTAGCCTTCCCCTGCTTACGGCAAAGGTTACAAGGCTGTTCCGCACGGTATGAAGGGTGTTTCTTGCCTCCCTGATCGCAGTGGTGCGGGTAATGCTCTTCATCATGCTCACCCCCATTGAAAGGATTATTCCGGTTATTACCAGCACTATGCTCATTTCAATCAGGCTGAAACCGCGGTCATTGCCTGTGTATGAGCGTAAGTTGTGGAAGGTGGATGATGTTGTCACTTGTTCGTTAATATAGAAAATAATGGGCTGAGGATATGGTATGTTGACCTGTATTATCGTACAACTGTCTGAAATGTATCTGCTTACAGGGCCCTACAGATATAAGGCTGAGGGGGGGTGCAGTCGTACTCCCTGTGCTTTAAGTGCCCGACAGGTAAGCGCAGACTGCGAGGCAGTAGATGTGATACCCTGTGAGCAGATACATTAAATGTTGGGCAGTGTCACCCAGCGTGACTCACAACAGCTTTCCTGTAGGTGTCATGTTGTCAGCAGGGGGCTTTCCTGTTTTTTTGCGGATTTTTTTTCTTTCACATTTTTCTGATTTCTCCTTATCTTCACAGAACATCCTGATCCAGCCATGTTTGATGACCTCTGAATTTCCTTCAAAGTTCAGGAAGAATCCGCACTTGTCGAGCAGTTCACATTTTTCTGACATATATGTCTCCTTTCTTCTATCCATCTGATGGAACCTGAATTGAGCAATTCAGGCGGAAGTTTTGTTCAAGAGCAAGGCGTGAGGAGGTGAAAGGCGGAGTGTGCTGGCCTGTATGAGTATCTTTCACCAGTCATCACCCGGCCAGGGCACGTACGGACCATTTGTGCATGGAATGTTATGCCTGTTTTTTGCCGTTCATCAGTGGTGGTTATGGTACCTGAATCAGGTACATGGCGTTTACAACAGCGGTAGTTGACGCATCAGGCCATGCGCCGGTGGTGCTCAGGTTGTCCCTGTACTGGCGGAAGTTTCCTGCTCTGGCATCAACAGACCCGTCTACCAGGGAATCCAGGGCGATGGCAAGATCTGTTGGGACCCCCACGAGATACAGGGCATTGTGGTACTGGGCGTCATTGTTACTGTATAACCAGTAAAGATACATTGTTATGGTTCTTTCCCCGCTGTATACACCATTGTATGAGTATTGGCCGCTGTTCGACAGATTTGATACCGGGACCTCGAGTCCCACTTTTTTGAGTGTTGCATCAATGCCACCGGCAGCGCCAAATGTGCTTCCGGCAATGTTGTCAAAGTGGAAATTGGCAGAAGCTGCCGTGCCGCCATTAAGGGTGCTGTCCCCAAGAAGCTGCCCTGTGCGGTCATAGTAATTCACCACTGAAAGTTCCCATGCCTTGAGGAATTTGTTGTAAAATGATTTCTGCCTGGCGCTGTTGATAAGGTCCTTACCCTTGAAAACCATTCCGAGAATAAGTCCGATAATTATTAACACTATGGACATTTCTACCAGGCTGAAGCCCCTGTCATTTCCTTTGATCTGCATGATTTTCTCCTCATACTGTTCCTGATTTGGAACTGTCTTACTATTTATGAATATCGTCAGCAGATGATTTTTCCTTAAATTCACCAGATGATGCAGTTTTAACTAATGAATTGATGGCGGATGATCATCTATGATTTGTCAGAGCAAGGTTGTATAGCAGGTCAGGATCATTTGGCGCGATCTCAAGGGCATCTTTCAGTACGGTCCTGGCCTCCTTGAGTTTTCCGCAGACAATCAGACAGGCAGCAAAGTTGTTTGCTATAAGAGGGTTTTGAGTGCTGTTCCACAGGTTTTCGTATATGTCTGCGGCCTGTCTGATGTGGCCGGAGTCCTGTAATTCTTTCGCCTGCTGCAGCATACGTTTGACATCAGGAGAGAATATTCCTGATGTCTTGAGCATGTGTTGGTTTTGCCCGGATGATAGTCCTGTTGCTACCCTGTTCCTGTCATTTTTGTCCTTCTGGTGTTTTGGTACGGGTGTGGCTTTGCATGTGCCACGGTTTGATGTCATGGCAGGCGGGCGGGCTGGTGGTTCATGGGCCTCCTTTTCCATGTTGAGGGGTATTTCGTTGAATATCTTAGGTGAAACCCCCATGCCGATGGGGCGGGTGGGCGTATCCGTGCCAGCAGATGGGGCTGCAGCCCTGCGGTTTAAGGGCATTGCAGGGCCTTTGAAAAAGACCCAGGCCGCACTTGCCAGCACCACGATCAGCACACCTGTCACAGGCAGCAACAGCCCCTTCCGGTGGTTCCGGGCAGTACGACAGCATGGGTTGGAAAAGGAAGGCAGCCGGTCTTCTGATTCTGCTGACCTCCTCTTTTCTATACTTTCAAGTGCATCAAACAGCCTGCTCATTATCAATCACCTGGAGCCTCAGCAGTATTACCAGCTCCACCTTCTGGACATCTTCGCTTTTGTAGCCAAACAGATAACCCATTGGACCAGGCAGGTTGGCAAGCCACGGAAGGCCTCTTTCGCCGTTGCGGTTCCTTTCGTCTATGAGCCCTCCGAGCATGACCAGATCACCTGATCTTGCCCGTAACACGGTTGAAGCCTCCCTGAGGGCCACTGTGGGCAGAGTGATTTTTATGTTGTTGTCACTGTCGCCCACGGTTTCTTCCTTTACCGAAACCACATCACTCTTGATCGGGGTTATGTGCAGGTTTACATAGCCTCCGTCTTCCACCACAGGGGTTACGCCAAGGAGCAGCCCGTTGAAGAGGGTGCCTATCTGTACGTCTGGTGTCAGTGTCTCAAAGTTTCCCTGATAGGTCTTCTGATACTGGACGGTTCGAATATAGGACATGGATTTTCCCACGCTCAGCAGGGCTGGCTGGCCATTCATGACCTTGATCCTGGGGTTGGAAAGTGCGGTGATCGTACCGTAGTCCTGCAGTGCGCGCAGGGCTGTGGCAAAAGAGTAATACTCCCCTGATATGGTCAGGCCGTAGAGCACGCTGTCGCCAATCACCTCACTTTCGATTTTTGTGGAGGTGCCCGCCGGGTTTATGGGAGTTTCACTGACTGTGGCACGGATGCGGTCCCAGTCAATCCCGAATTCATGGCGCTGATCCAGGATGACCTCAACTATCTTCATCTCGATCAGTACCTGGCGGCAGTATTTTTTCCGAAGTGCCTCTATATACTCTCCAACCGCATGGACCGATTCAGGATCACCTGTTACCATAAGGGTGCCGGTGGCGCTGTTGAGCATATAGGAAGAATTTTCTCCAAGCCGTTTTGAAATACCTTTTTCAAGCTCTTTATAGATGTCCTGTGCCCTTCCGGAAGTGGTGCCTGTTATTGAATAGCTGCCTGTTAGGGGGGTCTCCATCTCTGAGCCGTTTTCTGAGCCGGCCCCGCCTGAGCCCTGGCCGCCAAGCACGTCTCCGCCTATGTTCATGTCTGCGCTTTTGGTCTGGGCAAGGAAATCAAGGGAAAATATCTGTCGTATCTTGCCTCTTACCCTGATAGTACCCTTTTCCTCTGTCCATGAGACATTGAAGGCAGAACATACTGTATCTATCACGTCCCTTACTGGGCGTTTGGTGAACTCTGCTGTAAATGTGCCCATAGAGGCAAGCCTCTGCCTTGCATCAGGATCAATCATCAGATTAAGGGATGCTGCGTGGGCAAGTGCCTGAAGCACTGCGTAGGGTTCCTGATCCACAAAAGAGATCGACACCTTTTGCAGATCAAGTGGTGATAGTTTTTTGAATCTTGGCGCAGGCACAGGCCTGCTGATGGCCTCATGGGCCGTACTGTTCCGCTGCTGCCGGGCTTGATGGGCTGGGGCCATGAGCTTCTCTATGTTCTTTGCCATTGTGGCCTGCCTTGCTGTGTGGGAAGGGGCAGTGCATGCGGTACAGAGCAGTAGCACCATTATGATTAATCCCCACATGCCCCTTGTCTGTGTCTTTCCCTGAGGTATATGACACAGAAAATTTCCATTATTTGCTGTGGTTGGTGAGGGTTTGTCCCCCTGTTCTGTAGGTCCATGTATGGTCCGTATTGATAAAGAGTGTACCAGCATTACCGTTTCTCCCTGCCTCTATGCTACCTTGCCGCTTCAACATGTAGTCTCTTTACATATCCATCTATCCTGACATCTGCCCACGCTGGTCCAATGGCCACTATGGTAAAATTCGGTCCATGATCATGAAGTCCGTACAGCTTGCCGTTTATGACACAACAGGGCCTTGCCACATCTGTGATTGCCATGGTCAGTTTCAGGCCTGGGAGTTCATTGGTATTGCTAAATACATCTGATTGCCAGTTGCTGAACGGGTCGTGCATGAGGCCTGTCTGTGAAGCAGATTTTGTCCCGTACCCCTGTACGGTTCTGGTTGCAGAGATGTCTGTCTCTGAAAAATTCCATAGGGGCAGCTCTGCGACGGCAACCTTTTGGGGTTGTGGCCTGAAAAAGACAATTCCCGCAGTAAGCGTTATCAGAATGAGTGGTGGCGCAATATATGCGGCTGGCCTGACTATCTGGTTGAGCATGGTGTTAACATATGTCCTTCAATGGTAAATATTCTTCTTGTTCCTCCATCTGTCCTTTGGTGTCCTGATTTTTCATCGGAAGATTGTTTCTGACGAACAAAACGGAACCTGTCCATAAAGAATATTCCTTGGCCGTTCAGTGGATCATCTCTATTGCTGTAGAGCTGGTCTATGCGTTTTAATAGGGTGGCAAGATCCACATCCTGAAAATTTATCTTCATATGCTGCCATACCAGCCGGTAAGGCGGGGTGGTGCATGGCAGGTACCTTTTCCTGAACTGCTGATATCTTTTGAGAGACTGGTTCATCTGGTTCAGTTGACGCTGCTGTGACTCTATCCTGCTGCACGCCTCTTTGTAGGCCTTTATGTTGTCTGACACCTGAAGCAGGTTCCATAGTCCTGCACAGAACAGCACAAAGAATAGGCACTGGGTGACTACCTTATAGGGATTTACAGGGGGAAGCCGGTTCATGATCCCCCCTTGAGTCCTTTGGTGTGGAATTTACACTCCATTGTCCCCATGTTGGAGTTTTCGTGATATTTCCAGTTGATATCACTGAGTTCAAACCATTTGCCAAGCCTCTCTACTGTCTGTTGAAATCTGCTTCTGGCCTCTGTAAAGTTGCCGCTTGTGGTGAGGTTCATCTCAAATGTGACTGGTGAGCCAGAAAGGCGTGTGTTGTGGAGAGATGCTGTCTGTTGAGTCAGGCCAGGTGCATCTGATCCTGGTACTGTATTTGCCGGTGGGTGCAGCTTGCCCTGATCTTGGTGCTGCTGGGAGGCGTGATCGCGGTGCGCATCAAATCCTTTTATGCGTACACTCTGTGGCAGGGCATTTGCGATTCTTTTAAGAATGTCGTCTATTCTCGGTTCATCAGTACTTTTTTTCCAGTAATCCATTATGGTTTCAATGTGCTGCACCTCTTTTTCCGGCGGAAGCATGGCCTTTAGCTTCCTGGAGTAGTCGGTAACCTGTTGCATCTGCCTCTGATACAACTCCTTGTACTGTTTTAACTCTTTTTGCATATTTGCAGAGATGGACAGGAGTACTATGCCTGCAACCGCTGCGCCCATTGCCATAAGGCATGTGGCGTCCTGAAGGCGGTAGGCCATTCGCCAGCTTCCTGGCAGGTAATCCATGTGTCGGTCCTGGAGCAAGACACCTGCAAACTCCGGGAATCGGGTAAGGTCAGCCGGGTTTTCCGCAGTAACAAATGGGGAGAAATCCGGCTTCAGTACCTGAAAACCCTGCTCCACCACGGCTGAGTAATCCACTCCCTGGCCCAGAAACATTACCCTGCTTACCCTGATGCCATGGGAGCGTTCAGCCCTCTGTACCACTGCCTTCATGCTCTGCATCAGGGTGGCGGAAAATTCCTGTGGATCTTTTTCCGCAGGAGATGCCTGTAACAGTATGGGGAGTCCCTGGTGGCATATCAGAAATTCGCAAGAGCCGTTTCGGATTGTGACTGACAGCACTGGCTGTTCACTTATTTTGCCAGCAAGTACGGCAATGGCTGCCTGTACCGAGGTGATGCCTTTCAGACGTTTGACCCTTAACGCCTCAGCCGTCTGGAGTGCCCTGTCCACCAGGGTCGAAGGCAGTGAGACAACAAGCAGTTGTTGCTTGCCATTGGCCTGGCCGGTGATCTTGAAGGCGTGCGCGAATGTGGCGTCAGCAGACAGATAACCCTCTTCCCTGATGCGTTCGTCAAGCATCATCTTCAGCACTTCTGACCTGGCCCTGGGGAAATAGTCCTGAATTATGCTGGCCTGAGGGGAGTGCAGCAGGATGTGACAGCATGCGCATTCCAAATTCTCCGTAGTCTGTACTTCTGTGATAGGGCCAATATGGAAGACCTTGCCCCTTTTTTCATAGGTGGCAGTAAGGAGGCTGTCACTGAGTGAGGAGAACAAAATTATCCGGTTACTGACCCTTAGCAGTCTGAATATCACCTTTCCCTTACCTCTATGGTCGGTATTTCACGTACAAGATCACTCCTGATCCAGCCCTTTTCCTTTTTGCCAGCCGCATCCCATACATCCACCATGACCCAGTTTCTGTCCATCCCCCTGCTTGTGAGCAGGTCACCGGCAGAGACTGCGGATATGAATTCAAACCTGTCCCCTGGCCCTTTTCTCACCAGTGCCCTGTTGGCAACCACGATTACCTGATGCGGGTCGGGTGCATGGTCTCTGGATGAGGCAATAACAGTGTTGCTCCCCGGAGCCTTTGCGGAAAGATGCGAAAACCAAATGTACTCACTCCCCCTGCCCCACCATGCCGCACCCCCTGCTGCCATCAGAAGGACTATGCCTGTCACCACCCCTGCAATGCTTTGCCACTGCCAGCCACTGCGCATTTCTGTCGCAGGGCGTGTATATGAAATGTCTTCGGCGCAGGTCATGCCTGCCGGCGCAGGCAGGGTCTGGGCAGCATGTGTCACATCCTCCCTGTCAACACCAGAAAAGCCCCTTGCCGCTGATATCAACAGGGCCCTGTCCATGAGTCTGTTGATCATCCTGGGAATGCCATTTGTGTGGGTATATATATCTTTCAGTGCACTGTCTGTGACTACCAGGTCTGCCCTGCCGGCCCTTGCCAGCCGAAATGTTATGTAGTTTCCGGTCTCTTCCTGGGTGAGCGGCAGGAGTTGTTCATTAATGACGATCCTCTGCAGCAGTTGTCTGAGCCCGGGGTGTGAGAGCAGGTGATCGAGTTCGGGCTGGCCAAGCAGAAGTATTTGCACGATCTTTCTGTCATCAAACTCTATGTTGGACAAGAGGCGGAGCTGCTCCAGGGTCTCTGTTGGAAGGTCCTGCGATTCGTCAATTATGATAAGAAGGTCACGGCCTGCAGTAGCAAGTTCGATCAGTGCATCCTGTAGCCTATGAAGCAGGGTTCCAAGCTCTGAGGAGGCGTCATCCACACTGACATTGAGTTCTGAGAGCAGGAGCCTTACCAGGCCCTCGGGACTTACTGCAGGCGTGACGATCACTGCTGGTAATTTGGTTTCCGGGATATCCCTCAGTAGCAGCCGTACCAGCAGTGTCTTGCCAGTGCCGGCGCATCCGGTTAGGACCATGAATCCCTCGCCCCGGTTTATGGCGAATTTCAGTACCTCAAGAGCTGCCCTGTGGGGTTTTGCCGGAAAGAAGAACTCAGGGTCGGGTGAGAGTCTGAAGGGCTGGGTTTTCAGGTTAAAAAATGGGAGATAGTCTATAATGTCTGCCATTTTTACTGTATCCTTGTTATCAGGTCATATATCGGGCCGAGCAGGGCCATGGCTATCAGTACAAACATGGCGCCTGCCAATACGATCATTGCCGGTTCGATTGTCTTTGCCAGGGTCTTTACCATGGTACGCACCTGTTTCAGGTAGAAATCAGCCAGTACCTTGAGCTGTTCAGGCATGTTTCCTGTCTGTTCCCCCACACTGATCAGACGGATGATAAAGTGTGCAAAGAACCCCGTGGATTTGAAAGCATCAGTGAGGCTGGTACCTGAAACCACATCCTGTCTGATTTTCTGGATTGCATTTCGCATTACCTGGTTCTGAAGGGAGCTGGCCATGATCTCCATACCCTTCACCACCGCGATGCCAGCGCCTGTGAGCAGAGAGAGATATTCAAAGAAAAAGGCGTACTGCGAAGCCCTGATGATGCGTCCTGACAGGGGCATCTTCATCCAGAACAGATCCCAGTAATATTTAATCTTAGTGCTGTTCTGTGCGGCTACTCTAAGTGAGACAAATATCAACACCATTGCGGGAAGGAGGGGCCAGCCCTTTTTTGCAATGGCCACTGCGGATATCAGGAATTTTGTGGTGGCAGGCAGTTGAGTTATCCCCATGCCTCTGAACAGTTCAAGCATCTGGGGAAATACATAGAGGAGCCAGAAGGCCAGGGCGCCTGTCATGGCAGACAGGACAAACAGCGGGTAGGTCAGTGCGCTGCGTGTGCGGTTGATTATGTCCTGAATGTTTTCTAAGTGTGTTGCAGCATCCTTCAGCGTGCGGTCCAGGTTTCCACTCTCTTCGCCTATTCTGGCAAGTACCACCACGATGTCGGAGAATCCCCCGGCCTCTTCCATGGCCTCTGAAAGTTGATAACCATCAGATATAAGGTTGTAAATCAGTTGTAGTTTTCTTTTTAACACAGGATCTGCCGGGGTGTTCAGAAAGTCTTCAAGGGCCTGAAGCAGGGGGACACCGCCTTTGAGAATCATGGCGAGGTTTCTCAGGAATTCTGCTGCCACTGCTCTCTTGAGGCCCCTGCTTCTGATGAGAACGGAACTCAGATAGAGGCGGCGGTAGTTTATAAGTGTAAGCCCCTTTGCCTTGAGCGCGTGGTACATGGTTGCAGACGAGTCAAATACTCCCTGCTCCCTTATCTGTTCTCCCTGGCGGTTCAGGGCTTCGTAGCTATAAAGAGGCATCAGCCAAGTACCCTCACAAATTCATCAATGCTGGTTTCCCCTGAAATCACCTTTTTGCGGCCTGCCTCAAAGAGATCGTAAAAGCCGTCTCTGCGGGCCTCCTTTTCAATCTCGTGAATTGATGCGTCTGCTGCTATCAGCTCACTTATCCTGTTAGTCAGGGGCAGTACCTCTGCAACGGCCATTCTGCCGAGATAACCTGTGTTGCTGCAGTCCTTGCACCCCACGGCGCGGTAATATGTCCCTTCATCAGGCAGGTTCAGGGCCTCTTTTTCATTTGAGTCCGGTTCATACCGTTGCCTGCAGCGCACGCACAGCTTTCGAAACAGTCTCTGGGCCATGACGCCTATCAGCGCCGTGGACATGAGATATCTTGATATGCCCAGGTCACTGAGCCTGGCAAGCGCGCCTGCCGCGGAGTTCGCGTGCAGTGTGGAGAGCACCAGGTGACCGGTGAGCGCTGCCCTGGTGGCCATAACTGCTGTTTCCTCGTCTCTTATCTCACCCACAAGGATCACATCCGGGTCCTGGCGCAGAAAGGTCCTGATGGCAGAGGCAAAGGTGTAGCCTGCCTTGATATTCACCTGGGTCTGCCGGATCATGCTGAATTCGATCTCTATGGGGTCTTCGATGGTTACGATATTTTTCTGGATTACGTCCTGGGCCCGTAGTGCCGCGTAAAGGGTGGTGGTCTTTCCGCTTCCGGTGGGACCTGTAACCAGGAAGATGCCGTGTGGTTTTGAGAGCAGATTTTTTATGAGCCTGAACTGGTCACCTTCAAATCCTATGTCTCCAAGCACCACAGAGGAGCTGCCGGCGCCAAGGAGCCTCATGACGACGTTTTCTCCGCTGCTGCTCCTGACGGTTGATACCCTTATATCAAATTCATCGCCAAGGAATTCAAAGCGCATCCTTCCGTCCTGTGGCTTTCTTTTTTCAGATATGTCCATGCCGGCCTTGACCTTGATGTTGGCAACAAGGCGTGGATGAATAGAGGCAGACAGCACGTGGGCCAGCCGCATCACACCATCTATCCTGAAGTTGATGCGTGATGATATCTCGCTTGGAGAAATGTGGACATCAGTTGCCCTGAGGCTGATAGCCTCTGCCAGCAGGTGGGTTATGAGAGTGTCCACATCTACGTCTGCAGAGGGGTTGGCCTTGAGGTTTGCAGTTACCTCGTTTATGCGCTCTTCAATGGGGTGTTCCAACAGGTAATAGAAACGTTCGATGAGTTTTTTGAGCTGGTTGGCAGCACCTACATGGATCTTCGGTGCCACCCCGGTAAACCTGAACACTGCGTCTGCCGGTGAGTGGTCATATGGGTCGGGTACGGCGATGTGAAGCTTGCCATCCTTTTGCCACAGAGGCAGTACCTGTTTCTGACGCGCCATGTTTGCAGGTATCATGGCCAGCACTTCTGGATCAGGCATGAATGCCGACAGGTCGATGAACGGCATGCCTGCCTGTGATGCGAGGACCTTGGCAAGCTGGCTGTCTGTCACAAGCCCGAGTCGCATGAGACACTCTCCCATGCGCTCTCCTGTGGCCTTCTGTTCCACCAGGGCAAACTGGATGTGCTCTTCAGTTATGAGTTTGCTATCCTTGAGCAGTTTTCCTATTGGTGGTGGCGAGTTCTGATTCATTTGTTGTCCAACTATTTTCAGCCAATTTTTGCAATTGCCGGATTTGCCTGTTGCGCAGGGTATACTCCAGTACACCTGAAACTATAGAGGCCACATGCAGGGACCATCTGTCAGGTGTCTGCAGCATGCACGCAAGGACAGAGGGCAAGGGTGTAGAAATATATGCCCTGCCTTGAGGTTAGGCTCTCACATAGGAGTACCCATTGGTTTTCCAAACTGTATCTGTCTGAATATTTTGTTTACTTATCGGGAAATATTTTTTGTTTTATAAAAG
This sequence comes from uncultured Desulfobacterales bacterium, assembly GCA_964638145.1. Taxonomy (GTDB): domain Bacteria; phylum Desulfobacterota; class Dissulfuribacteria; order Dissulfuribacterales; family QOAL01; genus S144-17. The sequence goes on from CAZXAK010000050.1 coordinate 28,614, forward strand.
GGGTG
>CAZXAK010000051.1:0-235399 GCA_964638145.1 uncultured Desulfobacterales bacterium
ACCCAACGGGTTTGGTGTAACTGTTTTGCTTTCTACATAATTTGAAACCGCTGCGGAATTCCCAATTTCGCATGATCTGCTGCCTCGGAGTCTTCGCTTACCTGTCAGATACTTGAAGTACAACAGTACGTCTGCGTATCCTCCGCCTTGCATCTCATGCAAACTTGGGAATCGCTCAATTCAGGTATACCCAAGCCGTTGGGCCACGGGCAATTTTATGAAAAACGTCCTACCGGTTATTGTTGTTCGTCCAAAAATTTTGAATATCCATCGTCAAAATGTTACAAGCAGGATAATAGCACTTAAATCCTTGCAGTCAAACCATCACGATGCAGCAGGAGACATAAACAGGCAGAACCAGGAGATGCTTGATGGCATATACAAGCCTTACAAAATGCCTTGCAGACCTTGAAAAACACGGTCATCTGATACGGGTAACCGAAGAGGTGTCCCCCAATCTCGAAATGGCAGAGATACAGCGAAGGGCCTATGCATCCAGGGCCCCTGCCATCTATTTTGAACACGTAAAGGGGTGCAGATTCCCTGCCGTATGCAACCTGTTCGGCACCATGGAACGCTGCCGCTTCATCTTCAGGCATACGCTGAAACAGGTAAGCCGGATAATAAGCATCAAGGCCAACATGGCGGCAGAACTCAAAGACCTGCGCAGGCTTCCAGGTCTTGCCCGGGCCGGTCTCACTGCCTTCTGCTCCCTGCCGCGTCAGGTGAAGACCGGTCCAGTCCTTGCCTGCACCACCACACTCTCCCAACTGCCACAGATCAAGAGCTGGCCTGATGATGGCGGGGCCTTTATCACACTGCCACAGGTCTACTCCGAAGACCCGGCTGACCCTGGAGTAATGCACTCAAACCTCGGCATGTACAGGATACAGATATCAGGCAACCAGTATGTGAAAGACAAAGAGGCAGGGCTTCACTACCAGATACACAGGGGTATTGGAGTGCATCATGCCAGGGCCTTAGAGACAGGAACACCCCTCAGGATCAGCATATTTGTAGGAGGCCCCCCTGCCCATACGGTTGCGGCTGTCATGCCTCTGCCTGAAGGCCTTTCGGAGCTTATGTTCGCCGGCATGCTTGCAGGCAGAAGATTTCGATATACGTACAGAGACGGCTTCTGCATCTCTACGGATGCAGACTTCTGCATCACTGGCACTGTTGAGCCTGAAGAGACCAGACCTGAAGGGCCATTTGGTGATCACCTCGGCTATTACAGCCTGATGCACCAGTTTCCATTCCTAAGGGTGCACCGGATATACCACAGGCAGGACGCCGTGTGGCCTTTTACCGCAGTGGGACGTCCTCCCCAGGAAGACACCACATTCGGCCGGCTGATCCATGAGATCACTGCCCCAATGGTGCCTGTGGAAATACCCGGACTGCGTGCAATGCACGCGGTGGATGCCGCAGGGGTACATCCACTGCTCCTTGCCATAGGGAGTGAACGCTATGTACCTTACAGAAAGCGGGAGCCAATGGAGCTACTCACCATTGCAAATGCCGTACTGGGCTTTGGCCAGTGTTCACTTGCAAAATATCTCCTGATTGTGGCCCATGAGGACAATCCACACCTTGACATCAACAGGGTTGATGATTTCCTTATACACCTGCTTGAAAGGGTTGACTGGTCCAGGGACCTGCACTTCCAGACCAGGACCACCATAGACACCCTTGACTACACGGGCACAGGGCTCAATCACGGCTCAAAAGTGGTGATCGCAGCGGCAGGAGACAAAAGACGGACCCTTGCCAGGGTGGTCCCATCCGGATTGAACCTTCCCGCAGATTTTACTCATGCGCACATGGCACTTCCGGGCGTGATGGTAGTGTCCGGGCCAGGGTTTGTATCCTACACTGAAGAGTACCCAAGGATAGAGGGGCTTTCCACAGCCCTCGCGGGTTCAATATCCGCAGAATCCATCCCCCTTGTCATCCTTGCAGACGACGCCGGGTTTACCGCAAGGAATCTGAGCAACTTTCTCTGGGTAACATTTACCAGGTCAAACCCGTCACATGACATTTATGGCACAGACAGTTTTACAGAATTCAAACATTGGGGCTGCAGCCACACCTTGATCATAGATGCTCGGCTGAAGCCGCACCATGCACCGCCACTGGTTGAAGACCCGGCGGTTACCAAACGGGTAGATGAACTGGCCTCAAGGGGTGGCTCACTCCACGGGATAATCTGAACAGCCAAAGTGAAAAACATAGAAAAGATACTGGTAAGATCCACCAACTGGATAGGAGATGCCATAATGGCCACTCCTGCGATAAGGAGGCTCAGGGAGCTGTTCCCCCTTGCCCACATAACCGTGGCTGCAAGGCCGTGGGTCCTGCCCATCTTTTCTGAAAATCCATATATAGACTCGCTGATGCCTGTGCCCAAATGCCAGGGAGTGTCACAACTGTTTTCCATTTGGAATTTTTCCCGCAAACTGAACAAGGCACACTTTGACCTTGGCCTGCTCTTACCCAACTCCTTTGCATCAGCACTGTCTGTACACATGGCTGGCATCACCTACAGGACTGGATATGCCACTGACATGAGGTCTGTACTGCTCACCATGCCAGTTCCTGTACCGGCGTGGAAAGGCAGTCGGCACGAGGTCTTCTACTATCTCAACCTGATTGACAGACTGGCCAACAGCTCTTCCCCCCATGGGCAGGAAACGGCGTGGCAACAGTATCAGGGCACAGGACAGCCTGAACTCACGCTGAAAGTAAATACAGAGGCACGGCGCTGGGCAGGAGAGTTTCTACGGGACCGGGGGGTTTCTGAAGACCATATTGTCATAGGCCTCAATCCGGGAGCTGCCTTTGGCCCGGCAAAGTGCTGGCCTGTGGAAAACTTCAGGACGCTGACCCGCATGCTGTTAAACGAGCCGGGGCTATCACAGAGACATGTAAGGATAGTGGTGCTTGGAACCAAAAAGGAGAAGAAGGTTGGCAATGCTATCTGCGCCACCTTTGGTCAAAGGGCCATCAACGCTGCAGGGCAGACAGACCTTTCGCAGGCCATTGCACTGATTGACCATATGGATCTGCTGGTCACCAATGACTCCGGACTCATGCATGTTGGTGCAGCCCTTGACAGGCCGCTTGTAGCCCTGTTCGGTTCCACCAATCCTGTGACCACTGGCCCCTGGAGCAGCAGGAGCATGGTGGTGCAGAACCCCATGGAGTGCGCACCGTGCCTGAGGCGGAAGTGCCCGTCTGACTTCAGATGCATGAAGGGGCTTGAGCCAGGACAGGTGTTTGAGACCTGCATGGAGCAGTTGAAAGCGCATGTGCTTTGAAGACGCACAGCACATGAAAAATTGCGACAGGAGCGAGAGGAAAATCTTGAGACCTGCCATATTTCTTGACCGGGACGGTACCATAAACGTAGAGGTGGACTTTCTCTCACGTGTGTCTGACCTGGCACTTATCGAGGGGGCAGCCACTGCAATCAGCAGGCTTGCACAGGCAGGCTTTCTGATTGTGGTAGTCACCAATCAGTCAGGCGTGGCAAGGGGATATTTTGATGAACACACAGTAAAAAGTATAAACAGCGCCCTTGCCCACATGCTGGAGCAGGGAGGTGCCCGTGTGGATGCGTGGTACTACTGTCCGCATCACCCTGAGGCAGGATACCCTCCATACCGCACAGAGTGTTCCTGCCGCAAACCGGCCACCGGCATGGTGGAACAGGCATGCCAAGACCTTGATATAGACATCGCCTCATCCTTTGTGATCGGAGACAGCCTCAGAGACATGGAGCTTGCCTGGAACTGCGGCATGGGGGCAGTACTGGTAAAAACCGGCCATGGGACGCGTACGTTTCACGGACTCGACCAGAACACTGCACCGCGTATTGACTTTGTTGCCACAGACATCACAGAGGCGTCAGAATGGATATGCAGAAGGGTTGAAAATCGGAAAAACAAGATTCCACACGATTCGAACGCTCAATTCAGCAAAAAAGAAGCAGTGAAGGTACAAGGTGAAGATCCTGATCATAAAACTAAGTGCCATAGGTGATGTGGTGCAGTCCCTGTGCGTCCTCCATGCCCTGAAGACCAGTTTCCCTGATGCAGAGGTGGACTGGCTTGCCGGTGAAGCGGCGGCAGGGCTGTTGGAAGGCCACCCCATGCTTGAAGAGGTCATTATATATCCCAGAAAGAGGTTTGGTGACCTGTGCTCGCAGCCTCTTTCATGGCCCCAGTTGATGCATGAGGCGCGTATCTTCATATCAGGACTTCGCAAAAAAAGGTATGACATGGTCCTTGACCTGCAGGGACTTCTGAAAAGCGGGGTACTGGCCTGGCTCTCCAGAGGAGACAGAAAGATCGGCTTTGCTGCCACCAGGGAGGGAAGTTCCCTTTTCCTTAATGAAAAACTGGATCCCTATAACCCTAACGAACATGCAGTACTGCGCTACATGCGTGTTGCATACCACCTTGGGGCTGACGATAGCAGGCCTATATGCTTTCCGCTTGGGACAGGCAGTAACGATTTTTCAAAGGCAGCACAACTGCTTGAACGCCATGGCCTTGAGCCAGGCAGGACCGTTGGGTTCATACCTGGCACACGCTGGGAGACAAAGCACTGGACAGCGGCAGGTTTTGCCGAGACAGGCGAGCTGATACGCAAGGAGACAGGCCTTGAGCCCGTGATCCTTGGAAGCGGCGCGGACAGGAGACTTTCCGATGAGATCAACAGCCACACACACAGGCGCATTACTGATCTCACCGGCAGGACTGACCTCAAGACCCTTGCAGCCCTCTTTACCATGATCGCTGCGGTCATAAGCACAGATACCGGCCCCATGCACCTTGCTGCTGCGGCAGGTGCACGGATAGTTGCCCTGTTCGGCCCCACTGCGCCCAAGCGTACAGGTCCGTTCAGCTCAAAGTCGCGCGTGGTTTGCAGACATCTTTCGTGCAGTCCCTGTTTCAGACGAAGGTGTGACCACAACCGATGCATGAGGGAAATCACCCCCCATGAGGTGGTAATGCACCTGAAAGAGCTGCTAAATTGACTACTTCAGGGCTGCAAAAGGCAGGGACAGGGTCTGTCCTTGACCTGCATAACAAAATAGGTCATTATCAAATGATGAAAAAATGTCATATAAATTCTGCTGCGCAGCGAGACATACAGACAAAGGGCTACCTTGCTGAGATATCTCTCCCTTTCATTTAATCTACCCATTCTGCCAAGGAATATGGTTTTTGTTGTATTTCATGTTGATATTGAAATGTCTGTAATTCTCCCGAACAGGAACCAATAATATTTTACTGGAGAACATTTTATGAACACGCCCATTTCAAAGACATTGCTTGATATCCTGGCATGTCCGAAATGCAGGACATCTGTAAAGCTTATTGACAATGGCAAAGGGCTCTTGTGTGAACAGTGCAAATTGGTCTATGAAATCAGGCAGGATATCCCGGTGATGCTCATAGATGAAGCAATCCCCCTTGATCAGTGGTCTGACAAGGCGGCTTAGGACACCGTTGCTGTAACCAATGCAAGAGGTTATAGATTTCCAGAAACTGGCCCGGGCAGTCAGGGCCTTTGACAACACCGCTGTTCTCGTTGTCGGAGACCTCATGCTCGACAGGTTCGTCTGGGGTGAAGTCTCCAGGATATCACCCGAGGCCCCTGTACCTGTGGTGGAGGTCCAGGAAGAGACCGTACTGCTTGGAGGCGCTGCCAATGTTGCAAACAATATCAGGGCAATGGGCGGGGGCTGCTTCCTCGGAGGTGTTGTTGGGAGTGATGACTCCGCAGGCTCCCTCATGGAACTCTCTGCAACCACAGGCATTGACACCAGGGCAGTGATCCAGGACAACGGCCCTACCACGGTAAAGACCAGAATTGTGGCAAGGGGCCAGCAGGTGGTAAGGGTGGACCGTGAAGAGAAACGTCTCCTTGCCGGTGAGGTGCTCAATGCCTTGAAGTCTGCCTTTGCCGAGGTGGTACCAGAGGCAGGCTGCGTTGTCGTATCGGACTATGCCAAGGGGGTAGTAACACTTGATGTCATGAAAGGCCTCATGGAGGCAACTGCACAGGCAGGAATACCCCTGCTGGTTGATCCCAAGCCATCCAACATGGATATCTACAGGGGTGCAACCATGCTAACACCCAACAGCTTTGAGGCCAGTGCCATGTCTGGCATTGAGATCACAGACACAGAGACCCTATCCCGTGCCGCCTCGAACATCATGGAAAAGCTCGCAACCCAGGCAGTCCTGATCACCCGCGGTGCCCAGGGAATGGGGCTGATAGAGAGAGACAAACCGCTTTATACCATACCCACAATGGCGAGAGAGGTCTTTGACGTGACAGGTGCAGGAGACACGGTGATAGCCACCTTCTCCATGGGCATTGCAAACGGCCTCAGGATGACAGAGGCGGCATGGCTTGCAAACGTGGCTGCAGGTATTGTGGTTGGCAAGGTTGGAACTGCCACTGTAAGCAGTGAGGAACTTGTGGAGGCACTTGAGCAACACGCCACCGTATGAGTCTGAATGGGCCTTATGAGCAAACCCCGTGAACCTGTTCCTGCCCTTATGATATGCGGCATCCTGTTCAGCAGCCGTCACGCCTATGAAGATGCAGTAATACGCCTTCAGGAAAAATTCGGGGCAATAGCCACGAGGAGCCAGGAATGGGATTTTGTCCATACCACTTACTACTGCCCTGAAATGGGGCCGGATATCACACGGGTATTCCTGGTATTTTCCCAACTGGTTCCGCAGGACTGCCTTGTGGAGGCCAAACACTCCTGCAGATCCATAGAAGAGGAATTCATGGTTGAGATCAGCGGGGGAAGACGTGGCAGAAGGGTAAACATTGACCCGGGCCTGCTCACTCCGGAAAGGCTCGTACTTGCCACCAACAAGAACTTTACCCACAGGATATATCTCTCAGGAGGGGTATTTGCAGAAATCACACTGATGGCCACCCGTTCAGGCTTCAGGCCATTGGAGTGGACCTTTCCTGACTATGCATCTCCTGAAATACTGGAGTTCTGGAATGACGTGCGCAGAGATTATCTGCAGAGACTGAAAAGAGAAGGACTCTTATGACAGATACGTTTTACATGTATAACAGACAGGAATTGATACCACATCTCTGCCTGCATGATGCGTGTACAAGGCTGGAGGCAATCATATGATACGAAGCATGACTACCTTTGCAAGGAGTGCCGTATCAGGCAGTGGCTGGTCATGCTCCATGGAACTCAAATCGGTAAATGGACGGTACTGTGATGTATACATGCGCATTCCGAGGAGTTTGGCCCCCCTTGAAGACCGCATCAAGAAGACCATACAGCGCAGGCTTCAGAGGGGCAGGGTGGATTTCTCTATTCAGCAGGAGGGCTCTGTCCATGCAAAGGTCACATTCCTGCCTGATGTAGCTGCAGGCAGGGCCTGGCTGCAGGCAGCGGAAAAGCTGGCTCAGGAGCTTAGGCTTGCCTCACGGCCAACCATGTCCGATCTCCTCTCAAATGTCCAGAATGTCATCATAACGGGGCAGGAGCAGGCAGACGAATCAGAGATGTGGGAGAAGATTCAGCAACCCCTTGCAGACCTGATAGACAGGGCTGAAGAGATGGCACGCAGGGAAGGGGCAGACCTCGAGGCTGATATCAGAAAACGGATAGACATGATTGGCAGGCATCTTGAGACAATCAAGGCAAGGAAAGAGGAACATCTTGCAGCTGCCCAGCAGGCCCTTAAGGAACGGGTGCAGAAACTTCTCGATCACGTTGGCATGGATGAGGCGAGGCTTGCCCAGGAGGCTGCCATAATGGCAGACAAACTGGACATAACAGAGGAGATCGTCAGGGCAGACAGCCACCTCCACAGGTTTCTGGAGTATCTCGAATCTACCGAGCCTGTGGGCCGGCGTCTGGATTTCCTCACCCAGGAGCTGTTCAGGGAGTTCAACACCATGGCTTCCAAGTCGTGTGACAGTGTAGTCTCTCAGACAGTGGTAGAGGTAAAGGGAGAACTTGAAAAGATCAGGGAACAGGTACAAAACGTAGTATGATCCTGCCTGGCCGTATGTTGGGGGGCATAACGGGAACAGGCAGCTTACATCAAAAAAACAGCGACCTGCATTTGGGTTACGGTTGATTACGGGAGAGAGGAGAGATGACTGTCAGAAGCAAGATGCTCAATATCGGCTTCGGAAACAGCGTGGTAGCTGACAGGGTGGTTGCAGTGGTATCACCGGCTTCAGCCCCTATGAAACGGCTCAGGGAAGAGGCCAAGGTGAACAACCGGCTGATAGATGCCACCCAGGGGCGGCGGACCCGTTCGATAATAATCACTGACAGCAACCATGTGGTCCTGTCAGCCATTCAGGCCGAGACCATATCACAGCGCATGAATGCTGATCTGCTGACAAAAACAGAGGAAAAGGACCCCAGATACTAACAGGTGCAGGAACATGGAACGAGGTGATCTTTTTGTAATTTCCGCGCCGTCCGGTGCAGGCAAATCCACTCTTTGCCACAGGCTGATAGAGGAGACCCCGAACGTGGGACTCTCTGTATCCCATACCACGCGCTCCCCCCGCCGAGGTGAAGTTGATGGGGTTGATTACCACTTTGTCTCCAAGGAGGAGTTCATGAACATGGTGGACCAGGGCGAATTCCTGGAATGGGCCAAGGTCCACGACAACTTCTACGGCACGAGCCGCCTCTCAGTCATGCCCATGATAGAGGCAGGGCAGGAGGTACTGCTTGACATAGACGTGCAGGGGGCCATGCAGGTACGGAAGTCCATACCTGAGGCTATACTCATATTCATTCTGCCCCCCTCTCTTGAGATACTTGAACAGAGGCTCAGGAACCGGGGGACTGACAGTGAGGAGACCATAAAACTCAGGCTGAAAAATGCACGATCCGAAATGGCCGCTGCCCCCAGCTATGATTACATCATAATAAATGACGACCTTATCAGGGCCGTGGGAGACCTCCAGTCCATTGTGCTGGCCAGACGCTGTACTGCCAGCAGGGTACTTGCACGCCACGACCTGTCCCACATAGTGTCTGCCTGACCTGAACGATTATGAAAAAAAGGGGCAAACGCACTGCGAGGCGTGACGCAGCATCAGGACCTACTCTCATCTGGGGGATCAATCCGGTGACCGAGTTCCTCACCCATGCGCCCCACTCCCTTGAACACATACTGGTCCTGCCCTCCTTTGGCAGAAAGAAACGTCAGAAGGCATTGATAGACCTGGCCTGCAACCGGCAGGTCAGAGTTGAAACGGCTCACGATTTCAAGAGGCTGGACATGGCCCAAGGGGCATTGCACCAGGGAGTCGTTGCATTGGCAGAACCGGTATGGGAGACAGCAATGGAGAGTCTGCCTTCTGTGTGGGGTTCGGATGTACCGCTGCTCGTGGTCTGTGACGAGATAAGTGATCCAGGCAACCTTGGGGCCATTATCCGTTCTTCCGCAGCCTTTGGGGCCCACGCAGTGATTATTTCCCAAAGAAACAGCGCTGACATCAACGGGACGGTTATAAAGGCATCGGCAGGTGCCATAGTGCATCTGCACACCTGCATGGTGGACAATATGGCAAAGGCCATAGAAACTCTTAAAGAGATGGGCATATGGACTGCAGCCCTTGTGCCGGTGGACAGTATGCCTGTATGGGACGCTGACATGCGCACCCCGCTTGCACTGGTGCTGGGGGCAGAAGGCAAGGGGCTTCGCCCCCTTGTGATGAGGCGGTGTGATATACGCCTCCACATTCCCCAGTCCATCAGGGTGGAATCCCTGAATGTGGCAGCAGCCTGCACGGCAGCCCTGTATGAGACATGGAGGCAGCGCAGGAAGGATGCAGCATCACCTGCAGAGTATAGTGGGCCTCTCAAATAAGATAGTATGTTCAGGGAGCATTCCCGGTGCTCACCGCACTACAGGAATACAACATCAACCCGGATAGCCCATCTGCCTGCTATTCCCCGTACCGCACCTGCCTCTTCCCTTCACACTGCCCTATCCAGAAAACCATCAGGGCCATTGAGAGCATCTTCCTGTTGATATTCCTTGCCGAAAGCCTCTCCATCTCCTCGAGCCTCTTGGCATAGCTGTCAAGCTGTTCCATGCTGAACTGGGAGGCTATGGTCATAATTTCAACAGATATATCCTGATTTATAAACCTGTCCACCACCCCATCCCCTGCCCTGTTACATGTCTTCAGAAGCAACATATCGCGGACCACCGCCCTTATAACGGCAACCGACAACATAAAGTCATCCACACTCTCTGACATGACCTTGACGAGATCAAACAGGAGGCTTATCCGCCTCATGGGCGTGAGGGAGAGAAATTTCATAAACAGGTCACGGAAAGAGAGCCCTCTATCCAGTATGAGCCGAGCCCAAGAGAGGCTGCCGCCTGATAATGCTGCTGCTATGACTGCCTGCTCCTGGGCAATGCCCTCCTCCACAAGTACAGAGGCAATATCTGCTGTCTCTATACCTCCGCACGATATGATCTGGCACCGGGATACTGTTGTAGGGAGCAGGGAATTCATGCTGGAGGCAGTAAGGATGAGAAATGTCCTGTCAGGTGGTTCCTCCAGGGTCTTTAACAGCGCATTTGCCGCCTCGCGGTTCATCCTGTGGGCATGCAGCAGGAGAACTGCCCGGTTGCGGGCCTCCAATGGCGGATATGCTATGGCCTTTTGCAGAGAGTGTATCTGATGCAGCTTAATAAAGGCCCCCTCGGGTTCAGTGACGATGAGATCAGGATGTGTCCCCCTTGACAACTTGTTGCAATGGACACACACCCCGCATGGCTCAACATATTCCTGGTCCAGCAACGGCCTGTCACACATCAGAAGACCTGCCATGACCCGTGCAAGCTCCTCCTTGCCTGTGCCTTCCTGGCCTGCAAGCAGCCATGCATGGGCAAGGTTGCCATGTCTGAATATCCGGCCTGCAACCCTCAGTGCCTGTTTCTGCAGGATCTTCATGGATCAACTCTTTGAAACCGTATTGCCCCATGCCAAACATGCACGATACAGGGCCGTACCTTATCAGGGTTACAGATCAAATATACCAGGCTGCACCACACCCCTTTCAGCCCTGTCATCATCTGACTGTTCTTGGCAGTGGTCTTCGCCACATCCATGTTGTATACCCCTAAGGTAGAAGTAGCGTTCAAACAGCCTCTGATACGGTGTCCAGGCAGGCCCTGTGTGCTCCTGCCTGTTTCCCAGCTCCCGCAGAAAACTCATCTTGGCATCAAGGTCGTCGATCAGATGGAGGGCCATGGCCTCAGGGGTCATGGGCAGCACAGAGGCTCCAAACTCCCGCTGGCCGTGGTGTGAGAGTACCATGTGCTTCAGTGCCATAATATCCTGGTGCGAGGCATCAATGCCGGTCTCCTCTGCACACCTGTCTATCATCTCGATTCCAAGGGCCGAATGGCCAATGAGCCTGCCCCTGTCAGTGTAGTCTATTGGAGGGGAATCATATCTGAACTCGTGGACCTTGCCTATATCATGAACCAGGGCACCTGCAAGCAGCAGCTCACCGTCTATCTCCGGATAGAGACGGGCAGTCTCCTGTGCCAAGGAGGCAACAGCGACAGAATGCTCAAGAAGGCCACCGATGTAGGCCTGGTGCATCTTCTTTGCAGCAGGGGCAAGGACAAACCCCTGTCTCAGGGCCCCGCCTTTTCTGAAAAGGGCCTTGAGAAACGGACCAAGAGGATCACGCTTGATGCCCCTGATCAGACGGTCGAACTGTTTCTCGTAAAGGCCAAGGTCAACAGGGGCCACAGGCATGAAATCTCGCGGATCAATGTCCTCACGCGCCACAGGTTCAACAGAACTGATCCTGAGCTGGACCATGTCTCTGTATCGCTGGGCATCGGCCTGAATCCTTATGAAATCTCCGTTGTCAAAACCAGAAGCTGCCTCAGTGGCATTGTCCCACACCCTTGCCTCAATCTCCCCGCTCCTGTCCATGATGGTAAGAGCAAGGTAGGGTGATCCGTTCCTTGTCTCGAGCAGTCTCTTGGAGGCCACACAGAACACACCCTCGACCCGTGTATCTGCCTGAATATCTTTGATCAACATGCCCTTTTCAGCCACTTTACTGTTATCCTGGAGTAAATTTGTGTGCTATCGGGTAACGACGGCCAATACCAAACGCCTTGGAGGTTACCTTTGGCCCAGGCGGGGCCTGCTGGCGTTTGTACTCATTCCTGTCCACCATGGCCGTGACCTTCAACACTGTATCCCTGTCAAAGCCCTTGGCCACAATCTCACCGGCTGAAAGGGCCTGCTCCAGATACAGTTCCAGTATGGGATCAAGGATGTGATATGGAGGCAGGTCATCCTGATCTGTCTGGTTTGGCCTGAGTTCTGCAGAAGGCGGCTTTGTCATCACCCTCTGCGGTATTATTTCACGCCCCCTGTTGAGCCACTCTGCCACCCTGTAAACCAGTGTCTTGGGAAGATCAGAGATCAAGGCGTATCCGCCGCTCATGTCTCCGTAAAGCGTGCAGTAGCCCACTGCAAGTTCGCTCTTGTTGCCTGTAGAGAGGACCATGTGCCCCAGCTTGTTGGATATGGCCATGAGTATGTTTCCCCGTATCCTGGCCTGTATGTTTTCCTCTGTAACATCAGGCTTCAAACCGGAAAATACAGGTTCAAGTGTGGACAGATACTGGAAAAACAGATCCGCAATGGGTACGGTTATGCACTCGATCCCCAGATTTTCGGCAACCGCCCTTGCATCCTCCACACTCTCCTCAGACGTATAAGGCGAAGGCATGATGACCCCAAGCACATTCTCCCTTCCAAGGGCACGGCAGGCCAATACTGCTGTGACGGCAGAATCAACACCGCCGCTGAGACCAAGGGTGACACTCCTTATCCCGCAACGGGCCGTATAGTCCCTGAGCCCTATCTCAAGGGCACTTACCACCTCTTCCTCATGGCTCCCTGGCCACTGATGCATGGTTCCTGAGACAATGGCAGGAGGGGAGGCTGGCAAGGCAGAACCATCCATATCCATCACAAGCAGGTCTTCAGAAAAGGCCCTTGCCCTGCCGACCACATTCCCTGCCCTATCCACCACCACACTTGCCCCGTCAAATATCAGGCTGTCCTGGCCGCCCACTGCATTGCAGTATATGAAGGGCAGACCGTATTTTGTGGCATGCCTTTCAAGAATGCACACTCTGGCATCGGCCTTTCCGATGGTATAAGGCGAGGCAGAGATATTGATCATCAGGTCTGCCGCTGACTCAGCAAGCTCCTTAACCGGGTTTTCATCATATTCCGGCCAGTTGCCGCATCCATCTGTGCCGCTCCATATGTCTTCACAGATGGTTATACCCATGCGGATACCCATGAAATCAACCGGTTCCGATCTGCCTCCCGGTCTGAAATATCTTGTTTCATCAAACACGTCATAGACAGGCAGAAGTCTCTTATGCACCCGGGCAATCTCGGTACCGTTCTGAAACAGCAGGGCAGAGTTGTAGAGAGAGGCACCGCAACGATTTTCAGTAACTGGCGTGATGGTCCCCAACAGGACGCCTATATCCCTTACCTCAGCCATGATACGGCGTTCAGCCTGCTGGCATGCAGCAACGAAATCAGACCTCTCCAACAGATCCCGCGGGGGATAACCACATAGCGCCATCTCTGGAAAGATGACAAGGGCACACCCCTCGGAGCGGGCCTCTCCTGCCAGGCGGGCAATGAGACTCACATTACCCTGGTAGTCTCCAATGGTTGGATTGATCTGGGCTACGGCGATCTTCATATATTTCTCAATTACTGATGATGATGGTGGTGGTGCAGGCTGACAGATTATCTAAGGATTACTTCTGCAAACCTCAAGATAAATCAGGGCTACATCCCCCTCTGGCACTCTGCCACAGCCCTCTGTATCTCATCATCCAACTCCTTGGGCAGGCCGTCAATCTTCACGTTGAGGAACCCTCGCACAATTGTGGAGGTGGCCTCCTCTTCATCAAGGCCCCTTGCCATGAGATATTCAATCTCGTCCTTGGCAATCCTGCCCACTGCAGCCTCGTGGGACATGTCCACGTCAGCAATGTGGGCCTCTAACTCAGGGATGGCATGGATTATACCGTGCTCAGTGAGCATGAGCCCCTGGCACTCCAGATGTGCCTTGATATCAGGTGCCTTGCCTATCAGATGGCCTCTGGCAATCACCCTGCCCCCATAGGAGATGGTGCGTGATATGATCTCTGCCTTGGTGCCTGGGGCATCGAGAATGACACGTGAACCCGTATCTATGTCAGAGCCTTCAGGTGCAACTATCACAGAGTTGAATCGCACGGTTGAGTTTGCACCTGCAAGCGTGGCTGTGGGAAAGGTCTGGACAGACTTTACCCCCTTGAGGCTGATGTAGTTGGAGACGAACACCCCGTCTTCCTCCACCCTGATCCCTGTCCTGGGCCTCACATAGACATCTTCTCCCCAGTTATGGACCATGGTAAAGATGAGCTTTGCCCCCTTTTTGATGTAAAACTCTGATACACCTATATGCAGTCCTGAGGTCAGGCCAGGATGGGTGGCACACCCTGTGATTATATGCAGCTCTGAGCCCTCTTCTGCAATAACGATGTTATGGACCCGCTGGGCTATGTCACTGCTGCGGATGTAGAGACAGGCCTGCACAGGATAAACCACCTTTTCCCCTGGAAGGGCCCTAATGAAGTAGCCGTTGTCAAGGTGTTCAGCAGTCTCTCTCGTAAATTCATCCTTGTCACGGTCAACCAGCTTCCACTGATACTCCTTGAGACCGTCATACTTCTTGATGGCCTCTGTAATGGGAAGCAGCTCCACACCTTCTATGTGGCAATCGCACTTGGTAACACCGCAATTTGTCTGAAGGAATGTACCGATCCTGTTGGAACCCTCCAGGTCAACTCCACTCTGCTTGAGCCGGAGTATGTCCTGTTCATCGAGCTGGTTTATATCATCAACTGTCTCAGCCTCAGATGCCGGTCTGAACCTGTCCACAAGCTCCCTGTCGCTGAGTTTTGTCCCATCGGTGTTTAAAGACGACATTTGGCGCACTCCTGATATCCGTATTTCTGGATTCCTTCAAATATTTCAAGGGGGTTGCCCTGACAGTAAATCTGTCCGTTGAGCATGACATGACCTTTGTCCGCTGTGACATAGTTCAGTATGAAGCCTGTATGGGTTATAATGAGACCGGACTTCCGTCTCCCCCTGTGAATGTCCTTCTGAAGCAACTTCCTGATCATGTCACCTATGACATTCAGATTCTCCACATCAACTCCTGACTCCGGTTCATCGAGAAGAGTGAAATCGGGATCCTGCGCAAGCAGCTGGAGCAGCTCGGACTTTTTGATCTCTCCTCCGGAAAAGCCGTGGTTTACCTCGCGTTCAAGAAACTTTTCAAACCCGTAAAATGCTGCAAGCTGACGGCCTTTCTCCGGATCACCGGACGCAAGGGTCAACATGTCACGCAGTTTCACCCCCCTGAGTGTGGGTGGACGCTGAAAGGCCATACCTATACCCAGTTTGGCCCGTTCGTGAACCGGCATATCAGTGATGTCCTGGCCCTTGAAGGTTATCCTTCCGTGTTTGACCCTGTACCCATCAAAGCCCATGAGGGTCATGAGCAGGGTAGTCTTTCCCGAACCATTTCTGCCAAACAGGCAATGGGTCTCACCAAGACCGATTTCCATGTTGATGCCCTTCAGGACCTCTTTTCCCTGGACATCAACCCACAGATCTTCAATTTTCAACATGACAGACAGTGCCTCCTGCTAAGGCGTATTACCCAAATTACACACCCCAAATGCCTGGGGAAAAGTGCGTCTGCGTGCCCTCCGCCTTGCATCTTCGCCAAACTTGCGAGCTGCATAATCTGGGGTGAAGATAAAAAATAGTAGATTAGCAGACCAGGGGACTATACAGGTTATCACTCTACTATTTCAACCCCAAGATTACAGACAAGCCCCTATAAAAAAAATCCCGGCTTGCCCCTTTACAGGGTGCTTCGCCGGGGCTGTCAGCAGGTCTGTACTGGCCTTCAAACTGAAGGCCAATAACTATGCTCAGCTAAAACCTCCGCTGGAACCACAGCCGCCTGTTGAAGGGGCCTGGCTGAGGCTTGGGCCGGAAGAGAGCCCTGGACCTGAAAAGCCGGTTCTGCAAGAAAAACTTGACATCATCTTCTGGACGTCTGGAGAACCGCACCTCGGACATTTCACATCTTTACATGCATGGGGGGAAAGCACAAATCTCTCAAACCCGCTATTGCACTGATTGCATACAAATTCATATATTGGCATATTGTCACCTCTATGTTTTTGTTTAAGGGACCATGGGAGGGATGGCTGCCCCCATTGCAGAAACAGAGGGCTGCCACTGGCATTAATTGTTCTTGTAAGTTAATCTTATGGAGTGTTCTGTCAAGGCCAAACAGCGAGCATTTATTATGCTGGAGCGTCCTGCAGGGCACCTGAAACGCAGAAACAATTGGCAAGGGCCCATGGCGCCCTTTATCATGTTTGGGGCAAAGGTCATTACCAAATCATCGCAACTGACGAGCTTTAAAAGCATGACAAAAGGCGTCATCGGCCATAGAGGTGGCCTGTAGTTATGATGATAACGAAAAAACAGGGGCAAACAAATGGAATACAGGGATAAACTGAAAGAGATACTTTCTCCTCAGCAGATACAGGAGCGTGTGGCTGAACTGGGCAGGGAGATAACCAGAGATTACCAGGGCCGCACCATTGTGGTGGTCGGGATACTCAACGGGGCCTTCATGTTCATGGCCGATCTGGTAAGGGCAATCCAGGTGCCTGTCCAGGTTGATTTCGTGCGTCTTTCAAGCTACAGAGGGGTTGATTCATCAGGACAGGTCAGCATCACCAAAGATGTGGAACTGGTGCTCAAGGACAAGGATGTCCTGGTGGTGGAAGACATCGTAGATACAGGCCTCACACTGCAGTATCTAAAGGAGGTACTCAAGCTGCACAAGGCTGCCTCTGTAAAGATATGCTGCCTGATAGACAAGAAGGAACGCAGGGAAGTGCCCATTGAAGCTGACTATGTGGGTTTTGATATTGAGAGGGGCTTTCTTGTGGGATACGGCCTTGACTATGAAGAAAATTATCGTAACCTTCCTGGCGTTTATCACCTCAGCCCCGGATATGAACCAGAGGCGTTCCGTCCATCGGAGAGATAACGCCGGGCTGATCTGTCTTTCATTCAAGCACCCCATGTATGGATACGCATATCCCATTTTTACTGACCGGTATCTACTGCAGGTCCATCATGAACATGTTTTCCCCCTCTCAGACGTGACAGGTTACAGATGCACACCCTGATTCTTGGTGGAACAAAGAGCGGCAAGAGCGCACATGCCCTTAGAATAGGCGAGAGTCTTATTGGCAGAGATTCAGCAGGCCAGGGCCCTGGCCTGTTCATAGCCACTGCCCAGGCAGGCGACGCCGAGATGCAGGAGCGTATCCGCAGGCATCGCATGGAAAGGGGCAAACAGTGGAAGACAGTGGAGGAGCCCATAGACATAACAGGCCCTCTGAAAGACCAATCAGACGATTACAGGGCAATTATCATTGACTGCCTCACACTCTGGGTCTCAAACCTGATGTTTCAAAGACCTGCGCAGGTGGAGAGTTACTGTGATGAGCTTTGCAGGGTGCTTCCGCAGGTACAGACACCTGTCATCATGGTGTCCAATGAAGTGGGCCTTGGGATAGTGCCTGTATCGGCAGAGGCACGAAGGTTCAGGGACTATGCCGGCAAGCTACATCAGGCACTTGCCAGCCTGTGTACCACAGTAGTGTTTACAGTTGCAGGCATTCCCATGTTAGTGAAAGGAGAAGATGGTGCCTGAGAAACAGTCAGAAAAACAACTTGATGAACTAATTGGCAGGATACGACCAGTGGACACCTCTGAACAGGGACGCATTCAGGCACACCTTGACAATCTCACAAAACCAAGGGGCAGCCTGGGGCGTCTCGAAGAGTTTGCTGCCCGTTACTGTATGATAACCGGCGAGTCAAGACCTGCCATTCCCGAAAAGGCCGTGCTGGTATTTGCTGCAGATCACGGCGTCACCGAAGAGGGAATAAGTGCCTTTCCCAAGGAGGTAACCTTTCAGATGGTACACAACTTTCTCCAGGGCGGCGCTGGCATAAACGTACTGGCAAGGCACGTAGGGGCAACAGTCAGGGTGCTTGACATTGGCGTTGATCATGACTTTGCCCCTGTGGAGGGGCTTGTAAACATAAAGGTTGACAGGGGGACCAAAAACTTCACAAAGGGGCCTGCGATGACCCGCGCACAGGCAGTAGAGGCCATTGTCGCAGGGGCACGTGAGGCAGAAAAGAGCATTGGAGACGGGGCGGGAATCCTGGCCACAGGCGAAATGGGTATTGGAAATACCACCCCATCCAGCGCAATTACCGCTGTGTTCTGCAACATGGACCCTGAAGAGGTAACCGGGCGCGGAACCGGCATTGATGAGGCATCCCGGAGGCACAAGGTGCAGGTGATTCGCCGCGGTCTGTCTATCAACAGGCCAGATGCGTCCGATCCCATAGACGTACTGTCAAAGGTAGGCGGATATGAAATCGCAGGCATATGCGGGCTTGTTCTTGCCTGTGCAGCCAACCGCATCCCAGTAGTGGTGGATGGTTTCATCTCTACCGCAGGTGCTGTTGTAGCTGCGGCCATGGTGCCTGAAGTCCGTGACTATATCTTTGCGGCACACCAGTCCGTTGAACAGGGGCATCGGGCACAGCTCCGTTTTCTCAGGCAGCAGCCAGTGCTTGACCTCAATATGAGGCTCGGCGAGGGGACCGGCGCCGTACTTGCCATGAATCTCATTGAGGCAGGGCTCAAGATATATCTCGAGATGGCCACGTTTGACGGTGCCCAGGTGAGCCCTGGAAGTGAGACATTTTGACATGCTGCCATGCCTCCCCCGCATTATAACCGAAACAAGAGGTCCTGTTTATGACAACTACAGATAATATTGCCCCTGCAGTTCTCAAGTCAAAGCGCATCGAATCAATCGACTGGATGCGCGGCATCGTCATGATCCTCATGGTCCTGGACCATGTCTCAATGGCATACGATGCCGATCACTTTGCCTCTGACTCTGCGGCCATGTTCGTACCTGGCACCCCAATGCCTCCCCTTATGTTCTTTACCCGCTGGGTGACCCATCTCTGCGCCCCTACATTCGTATTCCTGGCTGGTACAGCCCTTGCCATCAGCGTGGAGAGGCGAGTGGCCCGTGGACAGGATCAATGGGAGATAGACAAGGGGATACTTGTGAGAGGTGCCTTCATAGCCGCTCTTGATCCCACACTCATCTCTCTGTTCTCCGGTAAACTCCTGTTTCAGGTGCTCTATGCCATTGGGGTCTCCATGATGCTCATGGCATTTATCAGGCGTCTGTCAATCAAGTGGCTCATAATAGTGGCCCTGGCGTGGTGGTTTGGCGGCGAATTGGTCACCGGCCTCGTCTGGAACCCCATGACCGGCAAGCAGTCCGTTGGGGCAGCACTCACCGTTGCCCTCTACAAGGCGCCTGGCATATCCATCAACTACCCCTTCATACCCTGGCTATCCATAATGGTACTTGGCTGGGCCTTTGGCAGGTATCTAATGAACTATTCCCAGGGCAAGAAGGTGATAATGTCCCCCCGCAATCTTGCCCTTCTGTCAGGATTCATCTCCCTTGCGGTATTTGCCATATTCAGATACCTGAACGGTTATGGGAACATGTGGCTCTACAGGGAGGGGAATAGCCTGATACAGTGGCTTCATGTGAGCAAATACCCACCATCACTCACCTACATGTCCCTTGAGGTTGGCATCATGTGTGTATGCCTTGCCGGCTTGATGACCATTGAGAAACGCCTGACACCCAACCCCAACGGGGTACTGCTGGTCTTTGGTCAGACAGCCATGTTTTTCTATCTTGTGCACAGGATATTCCTGGAAGGAACCGCAACCTGGCTTGGACTCAGGGGATGTGCCACTATCAGGGAGGTCTATATAATAACTCCTGTACTGCTGGTAATTCTGTACTATCTCTGCCTATGGTACAGACGGTTCAGGCAGACTCACCCAGGAGGATGGACAAAATTCATATAAAAGGGCATATACTTCAGGATGAAGTCTCTCGCATAAGACTTATGGCCTCCTCTGCCGCCCGTGCTGCCGCGCCCCCATGGCCAAGCATATCACGAAGGGACAAAAGCTGCTGCTTAGACCGGGCAAGCCGTTCAGGGTCTTTCAATCTCTGGACCAGCTCAGACGACAGCCGTTCAGGGGTTGCCTGGTCCTGAAGTATCTCAGGCACAACCTCCCTGCCAGCCACAAGATTTACAAGGGAACAGTACCTTACCTTTATGAGGTGTCTGCCCAAGTGATAAGTCAGCGGGCTAACCTTGTACATAACGATCATGGGAGTACCAAGTATCCCGGCCTCCAGGGTCACAGTGCCTGAGGCGGTAAGGATTATGTCAGATGCAGCAATGGCGTCATAGGTCTCGTCCTGAACAATCTTGAATATGTCACGGTCCCATGCAGGCAGGCTACCCCTTATCTCCTGTTCCATGAATTGCAGGAGGTCCTGGCTTACGCCAGGTGCTATTGGTATGACAAACTGGGCGGTTGGCACGCTGTTTTTGACCAGCCGTCCCGTCTCTATCATTATCCTGAAAAACCTGCGGATCTCTCCTGACCGGCTCCCTGGCAGCAGGCCAACCAGGGGCAACCCATTATCAATTCCGTGTCGTTGGCAGAATGTCATTGGATCAGTCCCGGGTTTTACACGATCTACCAGCGGATGTCCCACAAAGGTCACATCCATGCCGTGCCTTGCATAGAACTCCTTTTCAAAGGGCAGGATTACTGCCATCCTGTCAACAAGACGGCGTATCTTCTTTATGCGTCCCTCCCGCCATGCCCATAACTGGGGACTGATAAAATAGAACACCGGTATACCGATTTTTTTTGCCTTTGACGCAACGAGCAGGTTGAATTCCGGATAATCCACCAGGATCAGAAGCCCTGGCCTGTGCCTCTTCAGCCATGTGACCACCTGCCTGTAGGCCCTGAATATGGGGCCGGCGTGTGACAGGACCTCAAAAAGCCCAACCACAGCAAGCCTTGAATTGGGAAAGAGGAGCTCCACTCCGGCATCAGCCATGGCCTGACCGCCTATGCCGGTTATGGATACATTGGGAATTCTGCGGACAAGCTCCTCACACAGCCCTGATGCATGCATGTCCCCAGAAGCCTCTCCTGCTATTATGAATATCTTCTCAGGCATGGATGCAGATGACTTATAAGGGAACCTCTCTCACAGAGGCAGGAATCAGATCGTGCTGCTTGAGGATCTCGGCGCCTGACAACCCCTCTTCTATGGCCCTGTTTATATCAAGGGCCAGAGACAACGCATTTCTTCCCTCCACTCCTGATACCCTGGGGGCCTCCTTTCCCCTGACGGCCCTGATAAATGCCTGCAGCTCGTCAAGCAGGATATCCGTATTGTCATGGGTGGTCACCTCAGGAACTATGGACATGGCGGCCCCGGGTTCTGTGATATCTCCGGTGACAAACAGGTTGCTCTTCTCTGTACAGTCTGCCGATATGTAGGAGCCTGGCTGAAAGACCCTTATGCGGCGCATGTTGTTTAGTGATATACGGCTTGCCGTCAGATTGGCAGTACATCCGTTTTCAAATATGAGCCTCACATTGGCAATATCCACATTGGGAGTGAGTACCGGCATTCCTGAAGCCCTTATCTCCTTTACCGGTGAGTCCACCATGCTCAGGACGATCTCAATATCATGAATCATCAGGTCCAGGACCACGTCCACATCTATTGAGCGGGGTTTGAAACTGCTGAGCCTGTGTGCCTCGATGAACAGGGGCGTGGTAACCTGATCGCGCAGTGTAATAACTGCCGGATTGAACTGCTCGAGATGGCCTACCTGGAGCACAGCCCCTGTTGCAGCAGCCATCTCTATAAGTGCATCCGCCTGCTCCACAGTGGTCGTGATTGGTTTTTCCAGCATTACATGGATTCCGCGGGACAGAAGAAGAGAGGCTATTTCATAATGATATGTGGTAGGCACCACTACAGACGCAGCTTCAATTCTGTCCAGTATCGCATCTGTATCAGTGTAACAGGAGGTCCCTGTCTCTTCTGCCACCCTTGCCGCAGTCTCTTCCGATGTGTCTACAACTGCCACCAGGTCAACATCTTCCATCTGAGCATATTTCTGGGCATGAAACCTCCCAAGATATCCTACCCCAATGACAGCAGCCTTGATTTTTTTGGTTCTATCCATTTGCCTTTATGCAGACGTGCCCATCTTTTATACCCAGTACTGCAATACCGTATGAATCGGCAAGTCTGAGTGTCTCCTTCCTGTCAAAGAGTAGAGATTTGCCTGCATCAAGGGCAATACAGGACGCCTGTGCCTTGTGCATGGTTTCAATGGTCTGAATACCTGTAGCAGGCAGATCAAACCTGGTATCCTGCTCAGGCTTGCATACCTTTACCACCACTGTCCCCGGCCCCGCAATCTCTCCTCCACGCAGTATGGTGCGATCGGTTCCCTCCATTGCCTCAACGGCCACCACGGCCCTGTCTTTTACCACAATACACTGGCCAATATCCAGTCTTCCGATCTCTGCAGCAAGTTCCAAGCCAAATTCGACATCTTTCAGTTGCTCATCATCTGGCCTGGTAGCGGTAAGCAGGCCTTCAGGGGTGATAAGCTCTTTCAGATAGAGAGTGGAGGGGACAACTGTTATGCCGTCCCTTTGGAGTTCGTCAGCAACGGCCCGCAGGATTCCGTCATCCAAACGTTTTCTGATCCTATTCCATGCGGAAATCCCCCTGATATCGGGGCGAATGTCATGGAACATGCGCCTCTTGGCAATGGCACCGGCAAATATTACCTCAGAGACCCCATGTTTTTTGAAAAAGGCTATAAGCTTACCCAACTGCCCGAGATGTACCCAGCATACCTGATGGGCCTCTGCCTCAACGGCAGGATCAGTCTCACCCTTATGGGCCACCACTGCCACCTCAAACCCCTCTCTTCGGCCAGCCCTGGCACAAAGAAGGGGAAACTGGCCGGATCCTGCCACGATCCCCAGCCTTTTCACAGGCATCAGCCTGTCTCCCTCTCTGGCCCGCCGGAAGGCACACCCCGTTTGGATGTCCTGATAAACTCGGTAAATTTTTTGACCTCAGGGACATCAGGATATTTTTTTTCTGCCTGGCTCAGTCCTTCTGTAATCGTACTGGATGTGGTAAATATTATCCTGTAGGCATCCCGCAGCGCCTTGATGGTCTTTGGAGAAAAACCGTGTCTCCTGAGCCCTATGGCATTGAGCCCCGAGAGGTTCTCTCTCTGTCCCCAGTACATGGTGTATGGAGGTATGTCCTTGTTGGTCCCTGACATGCCCCCCATGAAGGCGTACTCTCCGACAGTGCAGAACTGGTGGATGGCACACAGTCCGCCAATGGTAGCATACTTGCCAATGGTCACATGCCCGCCCATTGCAACACTGTTTGCAAGTATGACATTGTCCCCGAGCTTGCAGTCATGGGCCACGTGGCTGTATGCCATGAGCATGCACAGTCTGCCCACACTGGTAACGCCACGCCCCTCTTCAGTACCCCTGTGCACAGTGACCCCTTCCCTGATGATGGTTCCGGCCCCAATCTCCACCCCGGTGGGCTCGCCATTATATTTGAGGTCCTGAGGAATGGCCCCTATTGAGGCAAACTGGAATATGTGGGCGTCCTCTTCAACCCTTGTGTGCCCCTCTATCACCACATGCGGACCTATGAGGCACCTGTCCCTGATCTGAACATCAGGACCTATGATTGAGTAGGGGCCAATCTTTACGCCAACCCCTATTTCTGCTTCAGGAGAAATGATTGCAGTTGGATGGATAGCTGTCGTATGTCTGTTCATGTTTTCATTTTTATCTGTGCAGTACCAGTACTGTCATGAAGGTAAGGTATGGTTCTGTACCTGCAGGTGAAGTTGCCAGCGTCCACTCTCGCCAACACCCCTGCAGGCGGCTGAAAAACAGCAGAACCGCGAAGGAACTATTTTACGCATATGGAATAGCAGGAAAGATACCTGTACAATTCTTGCAGGTAGCATACCCTGAAGGGCAGGCATTAGGCAAGCATGAAGACAGGTTAAAGAAAACGATACAAGGGAACAGCAAACGGCTATGTCATTACTTGATACATGCCCTTTTGACCTGTTTTATATCGGTATCACCGAGAAGCACCTTCTGGATTCCGTCCTGCTTCAGTGTGAGCATGCCGTTTTCCATACCGTGGGCTGCTATATCATGGACCGGTGCGTTTGACTGGATGAGTTGCCTCAGCCCATCATCTGAAAGAAGCAGTTCATGGATGGCAAGCCTTCCCTTGTATCCTGTCTTGTTGCATACAGGACACCCTTTTGCCCTGTAAAGGGTTATGCCATCCAGGTCCTTCATCTCAAGAGGAACTGAGGGAGAGGTTCCATACTCCTTCAGGATCATCTCTTTCTCTGCCTGATCAGGCTCATAAGGTTCTTTGCATTTGGGACACAGGCGTTTGACCAGCCGCTGGGCCAGGACCCCAAGGAGTGCATCTGCGAAGTTGAACGGATCCATTCCCATGCCAAGAAGCCTGGTAATGGTCTCCGGTGCCGAGTTGGTATGCAAGGTGGAAAACACAAGGTGCCCGGTAAGGGATGCCTCGATCACAGTATTGGCCGTCTCCTGATCCCTTGTTTCACCAACCATTATCACGTCAGGATCAGCCCTGAGAAAGGCCCTTAGCACCCTGGCAAAGGTTAGGTCAATGGAGGCCTGTATCTGAACCTGGCGCAGGCCATCCTGAACGATTTCTACTGGATCTTCCGCAGTCCATATCTTTTTTTCAGGTCTGTTGATATAACCAAGGGCCGCATGCAGGGTGGTGGTCTTACCAGATCCTGTGGGACCGACCACAAGGACCAGACCATATGGCATCTCCAGTATGGCCTTGAAACGGTCTATATTGTTTGGCAGGAGTCCAAGTTTGTCTATGGGAAG
Organism: uncultured Desulfobacterales bacterium; assembly: GCA_964638145.1. Lineage (GTDB taxonomy): Bacteria > Desulfobacterota > Dissulfuribacteria > Dissulfuribacterales > QOAL01 > S144-17. The sequence continues at coordinate 25,175 of CAZXAK010000051.1, forward strand.
GGCGTCAGAGGCAGCGAGGATACGCATTACAACATCCTCGTTGCGTTCAGTGGTGGGAAGAGTTGCCACACGCAGCTCAATGGTCCTTCCGGTGCGGCTCTTGAACTTGATCTTGCCGTCCTGGGGAAGACGCTTTTCAGCAATATCGAGATTGGACATGATCTTGATGCGGGAGATCAGGGCATTCTTGTAGTTGAATGGAATGGTCTGGTAACGCATGCAGTCGCCATCTATCCTGAAACGGACCTGGGCGCCACGCCTGCCTGTAAGGGACTCTATATGGATATCCGAGGCATTTCGGGCAAAGGCATCTTCAATGATCTTGTTCGCAAGCTGCACCACTACGCCGTCAGCGTCATCCACCATCTCCTCTTCAGGAGGCTCGTCTTCCATGTCCTCCTCAAGATCTAACTGGTCAAACACATCCTCTGTTTCGTCTATGCCAGCGACCTTGTACTTGCCGTAGAAGAAGTCTATGAACTTGTCAATATCCTCCTTGAGCGCTACTGCAAATTCAAATCTGCGGGCCTTCAGTATCCGCTTGATGTTGTCGGTCTTGTTCAGATCATTCGGATCATCCAGGGCAATGGTAAGGACACCTCTGTCCTCTTTGATTGGGGTACATACATTGGTGCGGAAAAAATGTTCCTTTATGCCATGAATGCATGGGGGGGTAGGACCTACGGTAAGCTCGTCAAACTCAACGAATGGAACGCGATAATATTCACTTAGGGCCTTGCCCATGTCCTCCTTTTCAACGCCGAACTGGGACATCAGCACGCTTTCAATGGACTTTCTGCCCTGCTGGGCAAGGTCCTTTGCCCTGCCGAGCTGTTCCTCAGTGATTATCTCATTGCTGATAAGATAGTAGAACCTGCCGTATTTTCTGGCACTCTGGGAGAGATTTTTCAGACGCTCACTGGCATTCCTGTAATCTTTGTCCAAACGTACCAGTTGTTCCAGCGCCTCGGTGGCCTTGCTCACAGAACCTGTCTTCTCATGTATGAGGCTTAGCTGGTACAGGATGAAAAGCCTAAGTTCTTTAGTGACATCCCGCTGTCCCAACGCCTTTTCAAAATACTCCAGGGCATCGAAGGGCATGCCCATGCTGGTATAGCACTCTCCTATCTTTGAATAGACAAGGCCTGGACGATACTTCTCTTCTGCCAGTTCAAGGAGTTCCTCTGCGGCCTCACGAAAAAATCCTGCATCCATCAACCCGACGCAGTTTTCAAATTTCCGCTGCCTCTTCTCATCTGCGGTCTCTGCTACCGGCCTGTTTCCCTCTATTACAGACTCATTATCATGATGGTTCTGCAGGCGCTTCAACCGTTCTTCGATTTCCTTACGCTTGGGATGCTCATTGTCTCCGAGCATCTCAAGCACCTTGGTGTAATGGCCCGCAGCCTCTCTGTTGAGGCCCTGACTGAAGTAGAGGTCAGCCTCCTCTATGAGCACCTCGATTTGATTATCTGGAGTGGACACTGCTGCAGTAGTCATAATCTTTCCTGAATCTCTTGTTGCCTTTATCCAATCCTTCTTGTTGACAGACAGCATATACAGGACGCCTGAAATGCAGAAGCAACTGGCAAGGGCCTAAGGCGCTTTTTCTCATGCACAGCCCCTGGAACGTGAAAAGCCACTGTGGCAGCACGCATTTCAAGGTGAAGGGACAGCATGGGACAGACTGCCCATGGAATGTCTATCAGAACCTTATTACGATCGCATGGATATCACTGTAATTGTCTCGTCTCCAAGCCTTACTGTACCTGCAACAGGTCCTTTGTCAGACATGGATGGTTTCCATGTAACATCTTCATCTATATCAGAGGTCTCTATCTCTGTATCCACGTATAGGACCCCACCTTTTCCCTTTCCGTCAAACATTATCACAGTTGTGGGATTCTTGACCTTTTCATGGGCATCTTCCAGACCCATCACCTGGAATATCTCACTGTTGATTATCGGAAACTTCATGCCCCTGAGTTCCTTCTCACTGAACTTGGCAAGTGGTCCAGAAAGAGACGGGGCAATCTTTGTCCATGGCCATGACTTCAACCATGCAAGGGGGAATTCTGTCTCTTGCTGAAGTTTTTTCCGGTGCCGTCCGGATATCTTCCCGGTAAAGGCCATCTCCTCCACCGGAACGGCGATCTTCCCATTGCCAAGCCCCATCAATGCCAACCGGCTCCACGGACATCTCTCCGTGACTTGACGATTATCCTTTCTATCAGAAATTTTAGGGGCCGCCTCTTCCACAGGCCCTGCGAGTTGGGGGCCTTCCTCTCCTTTCAGGGAATGATTGTGCAGAACTGCCTCCAAACGATCTTTCTCTGTTTCTATTGAGGACCGGACCGCCTTCTGAAAGGCATAAAGTTTTGCCATGCCCTGGGTCTTGGCAAGGAGTTTTTCAACCGGGGCTATCTTTGATGCCAGCCTGTCCAGTTCATGGATGTGTTTTTCTACTGCCATACTCAGGCGGGCATACTGCTGCCTGAGCTCTGCATCCTGTTTGGACTCGCCCCTTTCAGACTCCAATTCCCCGTCTGTTGCTGAAGGCAATACCTGTGCACCAGGAACACTTTCAGATTCCTGTGGCACGCCCACCATTTCCTGTGCATCATCCGATCTATCTTTCTTCTCTGTACCATCTTTTTGAAAGGAACTAACCGGCGCGGGCTGCTGAACTTTACCATGCTGTCCTGTCTGGTCATGAGACGCTTCAGATGGTTCAGATGGTTCAGATGATATGGGCTCATGGCCCTCTTCCGCTGAAGCAAGCTCAAGCTCAACCTGCTGCTCTATCTCCCCAGACTGCTCCATACTCACATCCTGAGCCTGTTCCTGAACAGGCGTTTCCTGTTCTGGTGACGGAACATCCCGGACCTCGGCCCCACTCTCCTCTTCCAGCTCGAATTCTATCTCCAACTCCGTTTCTGCGCCCTGTACCCCAGCCTCCTGGACATCAGCAGACCCTTGTTCTATATCCTCCTCTACACTTACAGGTTCAAGCACCAAGTCGGCTTCTTCAGATGCTTCCGGAGGTTGTGCATCTTCCTGCACCTCATCCATAAGCCTCCTTATCTCTTCTGCAGCAGTTCGAACTTCCTCTGCCCCTTCCGGTTTTTCCACATACTCTTTCAGAGCCTCTGCTCCCTTCTTCAGAGCTATGGGCGCTGCGGGGATCAGGTCCGGCTCCTTTAACATGCCAGAGAGCATGGCGATCATTGGGACAATAAGACCCTGCAGGTCTGTATCTTCCTGTCCCTGTTCCCTGATCTCCCGGGCCTGCTCCAAGGCTGTCTGAATGGTCTCCTGTTTGATCTCCCACTCAAGAGACATGATATTTTCGGAAAATTTCTCTATGACTTCACGCCCAATGCCTCCACCCTGTTCTCCATGCGCTTCAGAAGAGGAAACCTCTTCTTCAAGGTCTATATCCAGTTCCAGTTCAAGGTCTATGGACTCTTCCATACCGGCCTCGCCTGCACTTTTCTCCTCTGCAGCCCCCTTTTCAGCCGACGTATCAGGCGGTGCACAGGAAGGTGTCTCCTGCTGAGCAGCCCTTGACATGCCCTTCTCCTTTACCTCATTGGTAAGGGGATCGATCTCTATCTCCTTCACCGGAGTAAAAAGATCATCAATCGTGGCCTCAATATCTTCAGTGAAATTTCCGGAAACATTCGCCTTGTTTTGCTGGCTCATCCCATATCTCCTTGCATAATCTCAAAATTTGTCGCCCTGGCCTGTTCAGATGCAGCTTGGATTACTTGACCCCACCGAGATTCTTCTCTGCTACATACCGTACCGTCCGTTTACTGATCTCCTTGAGTGTCTCAAACACACCTATGCCCTTTGTGGCCGCGGCCTCAAATGAGATGGTATCCAAACGGCTCTTTATATCCCTGTCCAACTCTTCTATCTCCAACGTAGGGATAGGGGTACTGGCAAGGTCACGCTTGTTGTACTGGATGATTATTGGAATCTCTGCAGGATCAATATTCTGTTCCCTGAGATTTGCCTTCATGTCTTCCAGGCTCTCTATATTCTTTGTCTGACGGACTCGCAGAGAATCTGCCACAAACACCAGGCCGTCCACACCCTTGAGTACCAGTTTGCGCGTGGCCGCATATATGGCCTGGCCTGGAACGGTATAGAGCTGTATCTTGATCTCGAATCCATTGACCTTGCCGAGATTAAGTGGCAACAGGTCAAAGAAGAGGGTCCGGTCCCCCTTGGTCTCTATTGTCAGCATCTTGCCCCGGGCATTGGCGTTCATGGCATTATAGATGTAAAGTAGATTGGTGGTCTTGCCGCACCTGCCAGGGCCATAATAGACAATCTTGCAGTGAACTTCCTTTTTGCTCAGATCTATAAGTGCCATTAATTACTCACTCTTGAGATTGAATGTTTCTTCTATAGCTTCTGCCACCTGCGCCACCCTGAGCCTCACCATCCCAAGAGAGACATCATCTCCAAAGATGGTTATGAGGATCATGTCGGTACCTATCCTGGCAAAGTGAATACTGTCATTCTTGCCCTTGTGAAACAGAAGTGAAAAATCATCTTCGCCTATAAGCTTGGCCATCTGGGACGTGGCGCCAAAATTTGCCGCTGCAAGTGCGGCAAGAGAGGTGGTGTCTATATTCCCCTTCTTTTCGCCACAACTTGCCACAACATTGCCAGCGTCATCTATTAGTATGGCCTTGCGTACCCCAGCCTTTATGAGTGCGCTGTCTATCTCTGCCTTTGCCCGTTCCAGAAGAGGTCCGGTTAAAACTAAATCCGCCATATTATTTTCCGTGTCTCAAATTATTGAAAAGTTTTCCCCTGCTCTTTCACATGCCTTCACGTTTGCCTGACTGAAACGAAAATACCCACTGAAGATGTAGGGCAAAAACACTGAACAACACCTGTTCAATATCTTATGCCTCTGCTACTGGACACCTGAAACACAGAAACAATTGACAAAGGCGGGGGGGCCTCCCCATGACTCTGTTAGGCGACAAATTAAATATCTGCAACTGATAAGCCTTAAAAGTATGAGAAAGGACACCATCTGCCGTCCATGTGTCCTGTAGCATGATCTTATTCCAATATCCTACATGCCTTATCGGTAGCCGGGCAAAAATGATTAAGTCTTGCAATACTCCCTGTAATTATACGGGGTAATAAAGCATTCCTGATATTGCCATACTGGAGGGCACCTGAGATGCATCAGCAACTGACAAAGGGACCAGAGATATCCACTGGCCGCTTTCCGAAATTTTCAAGGGATAGTTTGAAAGGGTCGATAATGAAGAAAGCAAGAATGGGTTTGGCATAAGCGTTTTGATTGCCACATGATTTGAATCCACTGCGGGATTCCCAATTTCACCTGACCTGCTGTATCGGAGTCTTCGCTTACCTGTCAGACACTTGAAGTACTCCAGTACGTCAGCGGGTCCTCTGCCTTGTATATCAGACAAATTTGGGAATCGCTCAATTCAGGCATGAGTTATTTGAGGATAAAACAGAAAATATGAGCGTTAACATTGCAAAACGCATTGAACAGATAGAAGACCTCCCGTCCATGCCCCATACCATGCAGAAAATCCTGGACAACTTAGACAGTGTCTCATCCAGCGCACAGAGCCTTGAACGACTCATACGTGATGACCCTGTGCTATCGGCAAACATACTGCGGATTGCAAACTCACCTTATTACGGGGTTAGCGGGGAGGTGAGCAGCCTTGCGCGGGCAGTGGTGGTCATGGGCTTCGACGAAGTGAAAAATCTTGTAATAGGCCTGTCCCTTACAGGAACCTTTGCAGGTGACCTTGGCGTTGACATCTACAATGCCAAACAGCTCTGGCTCCATTCCATCGGAGTTGCAAGGGCGTGCCAGGCAATGGCTGAATTCATACCAGAACTTGATACTGATGATCTCTTTACCGCAGGCCTCATGCACGACATAGGGAAATTCCTCCTCTGTCTCTACTTCAGCAAGGAGTTCAATGAGGTAATAGCCCTTCACAAGGAGAGGGGAATCCCCATGGCCCAGGCTGAAGAGGAGTACGGGCTGCTGCATGCCGAGGCAGGGGCATTCCTGGCACAGAAATGGGCCATGAGTGACATGCTGGTGAATGTTGTGCGGTATCACCACCATCCAGTCAGCGCAGGCCCGCATAGCCAGGCAGCGGCAGTGGTATTCCTCGCAGATCAGATATGCCACAAGATCAAACTTGGCGGCGATATGGGGTGTACACCAGAGAAGGTCAGAGTCCCCAAAAACATCGGCATACCACCTGAAAAGATCAAGAATATTGCTCAGGAGCTGAGAAAGAACAGGCAGGAGATCGAAGATAGCTGGGGAAGTGCAATGGGGTAGGTAACCCAGGCAGACCGTTACCTGAACCGACTCTACCCAAACCAAGCAGGCGCACAAGAGTATCACATGGACAGAGGCGCAAGAGACTGAGGAGAAAAAACAATCTATGACTCCGGACACCAAGGAGAGGATCAAGGCCCTGATTGTGGACGATGCTGCATTTATGCGCAGGGCTTTAGTTGAAATCCTCTCTTCACACGAAGACATAGAGGTAGTTGGAGTCGCCAGACACGGCAAAGAGGCATTGGAGGCCGTGGAGTCACTGGATCCCGACGTAATAACTCTTGATGTGGACATGCCGGTAATGGACGGACTTACCACAATAAAACATCTGATGGTAAGGAAACCCCGTCCGGTGATAATGGTAAGCGGCATGGCAGACCAGGGCAGGGTAACATTTGAGGCACTGAAGCTCGGGGCAGTGGATTTTTTTGAAAAACCTTCCGGCACCATCTCTCTGGACATGAAAGATTCCACTCATGAACTGGGGCAGGTGGTAAGGATAGCGGCAGGGCTGAATCCAGGGGCCATCAAACGTGTACGATTTACCGGCAGGGAACAGAATACCGTCTCAGCCGGCACCCCTGCGCAAAAGTTACTGGTTGTCTTTGCTATGGATGGGGCATGCGGAGCATTTATCCGGTTAATGTCCTCATTGGACAGCAATATGCCAGTAGCGGTAACTGCAATACAGAGCGTATCAGAGGGAGTTCTCACATCCTATGCCACTGAGTTCAACCGTTCAGCCTCCTGGGACATACATGCCTGCAGGGGGGGCAGCCTCAGTAGCGGCCGGTGTTATATCATAGGCAACAGGGGCGCATGGCATTTGGTCCCTGATAAAGAGGGATATTCTGTGGAACCCGCCACAGGAGACAACTCCGCAGATATCTTTCTCGAAAGATGCGCAGCGTATTACGGACCGGACTGTATGGCCATCATCCTTGGCGGGGCAATCAATCCTGCGCCACAGGGCCTGAAGATACTGCAGGAAAATGGCGGCAAGGTACTGGTCCTCGCTCCGGAAGCCAGCGTGTGCGGCACAGCGGCAAGACAGGTACTTGACGCTGGCATTGGAGAGCAGGTGGCTGGTGAAAACGAACTGAGACTATCAGTGCACCGATTTGCAAAATCTCACACTCAAAGGGTGGCAACAGCCTGATTTTAAGCGAGACATTTAAAACATCCGGGGGAAGTTCTATGCCTTCTATCAACGTCCATACAGGGCCTGGCGGACAGGAAGAAGTTACAAGGGTCATGATAATTGATGATTCACCACTGATGTGCAGGGCCATTGAAAATATCCTTGAAGAGGACCCCAGCATCAAAGTTGCAGGTTGTGCCCACAGCGGACCAGAGGCACTGGACATGCTCCAGGAGCGAGCGTGCGACATCTGTACGCTGGATGTGCATATGCCCGGCATGAACGGAATCACCGTCCTGAAGCATATCATGGTCAAGCATCCCCTGCCAACCCTTATGGTAAGTGCTTTTACGGCTGATGGTGCACGTATCACCTTTGACGCGCTGAGATATGGAGCTGTAGATTTTTTTCAGAAACCCTCCTCGGCAGGGGGAAAGGACCTGGAGGCTCAGGCAGACGTGTTGAGAAACAAGGTAAAGACAGCGGCTAAGGTGCAGGTTGAGGCAGCCCGTTATCTCAGGCTGAAACTTGTATCAAGAAAGGAAAAGAGTGCTGAGGCAACGGATTCAGACCGGATGTCCGTGAACATTATCAGCACTTCCACAGGGGGCTACTCCTCGCTGCTATCCCTGCTGCCATCCATTGATCCTGCCCTTTCAGATCCTATCCTGGTATTTATGGGGGTTTCAGATGAAGTCCTCAGTGCCTTTATGGATTATCTTGGCTCATATGTAAAACTTCCGGTAAAAAGGGCAGCAGACGGTCAGGAGATGAGGCCAGGAACAATCTATTTCCTTGGCAATAACGAGTGCGCTGCGTTTGACCAGCATGGTGGCAGGTGGAGGATCAATGTCTCAGTCCGCCAGGACCTCCCTGGCAGGGAAGGTCCTGTCGATCTGGCCCTGCTCTCTGCAAGTGAACATTTTGGACAGGACGCAAGGGCCATATTCCTGTCTGGCGATGAGGAACAGGGCTTTACCGGTGCAAGAGAACTTCTGAGAAACGGGGGTTCCGTACTGATTCAGCGCCCTGCCACCTGCCTGTCTCCCGCTGTCCCGCAACAGATATTGACTGAACTTGATGATGTTGGAGCACGCGAAGTCACCTTGCCAGAGATGGCCGCCATAATTTCAAAGAGTGACAGATAATTCCACATGGCCCAGCTAATGTTTGATTCTTCAATTCTTGACAGCCTCCTTGAAGAGACACCATCCCAGGCATTTAATGGCTGGATTGAGGGTATAAATCTGCCTGATATCGTCCAGCTCATGTGTCTCAGCGGAGGAGATTTTCAACTGCAGGTCAGGTCAGGAGAAAAGGAAGGCTCCATCTTCTTTTCCGAAGGAGAGGTGAGGCACGCCATCATTGGCACTCAAACCGGAATAGATGCCTTTTACGAGATGATGTGCTGGCCCAAAGGCGCCTTCTGCATACGCCCATCCGCCCCCCCTGAGATAACAGTCGAGGTACCGTGGAATTTCCTGCTTATTGAGGCACTCAGGATCGCTGACGAAAGGTCTGCAGGACACGTACAGAAAGAAACAGAGGACCAGACAAGGCGCGTACGGGTATTTGTGGTAGATGATTCATCCCTGGTCAAAAAGGCACTGAAACAGATAATAACCGAGGACCTTGGAGGAGAGATAGCAGGCGAGGCAACCAATGGCAAGGAGGCCCTTGAATTTCTGGAAGATCACAAGCCCGATCTCATCACCCTGGATATAAACATGCCGGTTATGGGTGGAGACCTTGCCTTGAAGCACATCATGGTCCGGTCTCCATGCCCTGTGGCACTCTTCAGTGGCATCAACAGGGAAGGGTTCGCAAGAATAATGGATTATTTCAGGTTGGGTGCCGTGGATTTCATAGTCAAGCCAGGGGTCAACCAGTCCTGGGATTCAGTCTCTGAAAGAATAGGGAGGCTGATGTCCGCTGTTCACAAACTGAAGATATCGAATGTGAGACGGGCAAGGACTCCACGCAGGGTACAGGCAAGTATGACACCAGGCCTTCCGGCTAACAGACTGATCCTCATCCTTGGCGGCATGGGCGGACTGCTTGAAATACAGAAAGTACTCCCTGCCCTTGAGTGCAGGGATGATACAGCAGTGTTGTTGTGTCAGGACATGGGACCGGAACTCCTGGACTTCTTTGCAGACTACATGAATGACTTTACCAGGATAACGGTCCTGTCCCTGAGCCATGGCGCACCGCTCCTGAGCAGGCAGTGCTGGGTTTCGGGCTGGGATGTCCCGATAAAGATAATATCGGACAACGACGGGGCCGCAGTCTCTGCCTCTAAAGAGGGGGGGACTGACTTCCAACCAGAAGAGCTTGTGATGTCCGCAGCAGAGGCATTCGGTTCGGGGCTTCAGATAATCATGCTCAGTGGCTCAGGCCTTGACGCAGTTGACATCCTGTCTGCTGCTCATGACAAAGGGGCCCACATAATCGTACAAGAACCTTCCTCCAGCCTGTTACCGGATGAACTGCAGGGTATAAGGGAGAGGTTCCCCAATTTTACTTATGTTGAGCCAGAAAAGATTGCAGAGGCGGTTGCCAACAATATGGCAGAGAATATAAACAGCATCTTGCAAACCACGTAATATGTACTTGAAATTTCAACATATGCCCTGACAAAAGGATATACATGAACCCTTTTACCTCTTTTTAGAATTCCTGAATTGAGCAGGACATAGAAGTGCGGGAGGTGGTGTCGTGGCCACAGTTCTGATTGTAGACGATTCGAGTTTCATGAGAAAACGTATAGCCAAGGCAGTAGAGGGCGCAGGCCATACGATAACTGGCCAGGCAAGCGACGGTGCTGAAGGATTTGAAGCCTACAGAGAGCAGAGGCCTGAAGTCGTAATCATGGACATAACCATGCGGGGTACGGACGGACTTAGAGGGGCAGAGATGATCAGGGAGTTTGACCCTGAAGCGTCTGTAATATTCATGAGTATGGTAGAAGATGAAAAGGTGCAGGCACGGGCCAGGGAGCTGGGGGCTGTAGGCTTTATTGGAAAGAGTGAACATGATCGTCTTGCTGAACTTATAGATGCGGCAGTTAACCAGGAGGATGTATGAGCGGCATAGATCAGGAAATATGGCAGGATTTTGTGGTTGAGGCAGAAGAGAACATGCAGGAGCTGGAACCCAACCTGCTTCTCTTGGAACAGGACCCGGAAAACACCTCCTTACTGAACGACTGTTTCAGAAACATGCACAGCATAAAGGGTGCTGCAAACTATATGGGACTGGAGAGGACAGCAACCCTGGCTCACAGGATGGAAAGCCTGTTCGACAATGTTCGTCAGGGCAATATTGCCTTGGACGAACACGCCATGAACACGCTCTTTGATGGTCTTGACAAGGTAAAACAGCTTGTGCGGGAGATATCAGAGAGCCATGAAGAAAAAAGTGAGATAGATGATATTGTGCAGGAGTTGGAGGCGATAATTTCCGGTAAAGGGCCTGATCCTGATAGCAATACAGGTGAATCCCGTAGTACTTCACATGTGGATAGTGAGGAGGAGACGGCTGAAGAAATGGACGACGATGCAGAACTTCTTGCCATCTTTACAGAAGAGCTGCGAAGCCGTATGGAACAGCTTGAAAAACTCTCTCCACCGGTTGAAAAGGAAGTGGTGAAAGAGATCCTGGAGGACATGATCAGGGTCACCAATTATATCGGCATTGAAGAACTCCTAAATGGCCTTGAAAGGGAAGCGGCCATCTTCATGGAGGAAACCACTGACAGCAATAGTCTATTAACAGAGGAAGAGATTGACAGTGTAGTTACACAACTCAGAACCCTGTTTGCAACACACCTCTCAAGCGATTTTGCAAACAGAGAACCGGACAGCAATGAGAACATTACCCTTGCCGGAGAAGAAGACGAGGAACTGTACCGCATATTTCTGGAGTTTGTACAGGAGGAGGGGAGGCCTCTTGCCAACATCCCGGAACAGCCAGACAGCGCATGGCTCGAATCGTGCCGGCAGGCAGTTGAACGGCTCACTGCCTCAGCCCATTACATGGATTACCATGACGTGGTCTCTCTGCTGGAAGAATGGGATGAGAGGCTGGTCGAGGCCCTGTCATGTGTCACGGAGGAGCGTCCATTTAACGGAGAACCACTCCGCAGGCTGTGGGCACGCTTCTGTGCCATGCTTCCAGGGCTTGAGAGCTGTTTAACGCCAATGGAAGAAGTGCCGGCGCAAAAAGATCAAGCAGTTGAAGACAACCGGTCAGAAACCGTAACCCATGACACTGCCCAGGCCCCTGTGCACGATGGTTCCCTCTCAGGCAGTGAGCCTGACACTGACACAGGGATGACAACCGGCACGACAGACCAGGACGATTCATTTAAAGGCCTTGACTCTGCTCTTGACAGCATGTTCGAGGGGGCCTTGCCTGATGAACCAGATAGTGCACCAATCACCGGCATAAATGCCGGCACCGATGAAAAAATAGTGTCTGAATCAATATCCCCTGACCAAGATCACCAAAATGCCAATCCTGAAAAGATACCGGCATCATCCCCTCCTGAGCTGACACAGTCATCAGACATTTCCGGGGCATCCTTCACGTCTCTGCAAGGCCAGGGGCAGACCGTGGATACCCAAGGCGAGGTGATACCAGGGCGTCCAGAACTACAGGACAAACCCGCAAACACCAAACTCGTTCGCGTTGACCTCACAAAGGTAGAGGCACTACTGGAAGACGTGGGGGAACTGGTGGTGCTCAGGGCAGCCATGCTGCAGATAGCAGATGACATGAAGGAACTCTACTCCAGGTGGATAGATGAGAGGCGGGTGACAAGTTCAGAACTCAAGCCATTCAAACACATAATGATCCGTACAGCAGAACAGACTGCCACTCTGGAAAAGGTCGTACATCAGCTCCAGGACGGGGTCATGAAGATGCGTATGCTCCCTGTCGGTACACTTTTCAGACGTTATCCCCGCATGATCCGTGACCTGTCGCACAAGCTCAACAAAAAAGTGGAACTCAGGATATATGGAGAGGGCACTGCCCTTGACAAGAGGGTTATCGAGCATATCACCGATCCTTTGCAGCACATCATCAGAAACGCTGTGGATCATGGTATAGAGGCCCCTGATGTCAGGAAGAGACTTGGCAAGCCCGATGCCGGGGTAATAACACTCTCAGCAGGCCAGGAGGGCAACTTTGTCATACTCACCATATCTGACGATGGACGTGGCCTGGATCGTGAGGCCATTATCCAGAAGGCAATATCAAATGGCGTAATCAGTGGAGACACGGCCCGTACCATGAGTGATGAACGGGTATGGAACATGATATTCCTGCCTGGCATATCCACAGCATCAACAGTATCTGAGACATCAGGCAGGGGTGTTGGCATGGATGTTGTCAAAAACAATATTGAACGTCTCGGAGGACAGATCACAATCAATTCCTCACCGGGCCGGGGTACTTCCATTACGCTTCGTATCCCCCTGACGCTGGCCATCATCCAGACATTGCTCGTACAGGTAGGCGAACAGAATATGGCCATCCCGCTTTCTGCCGTCCAGGAGACATTCAGGATTTATGAGCAGGACGTCAGTTCCATAGAGGGATTTGAGATAATATCCCTGCGTCAGGAGACCCTGCCGCTGATCCGGCTCGGCAGCATCTTCAGGGGAACCGGAGCGGAAGAGAATCCTTCAAAACTCTTTGTGGTGCGGGTCAAGATGCAGGACATGGAGGCAGGACTTGCAGTTGACCGGTTTATCGGCCAGCAGGAGGTGGTTATAAAACCCCTTGCAGACTATCTCACTGATGAACCGGGATTCTCTGGAGCCACCATCCTTGGAGATGGAACCGTGGCACTGATACTCGATATACCAGCAGTCTTGGAACGGGCCAGAAACTTTACGCTGAAGCGGCAGCAGATCATGGAGCAGGCAGCACTTGGACTTAATGCGGGAGAGACCAGCCTTGTATTTCATTGACATATTCCGAGCCGGAACATATGGCTATACATTATCACCAAGATCAATGGCACGTATGTTTATGGCAAGGCCCGTATGGCACTGTACCATCTCTCTGCCAGCCCTTTGAAATGGCAGAAACAGCAATCTGATCTTCCTTACCCTCAGCCTGAGTTTGGGTATTAGGGCAAGAAACCTTTTCCTGCGTCTGAACATCTGGAACAGCACCACCTTTACTGCCTGGGCAGCCTCTTCCACCGGGAGTTTTACAGGGGAAAACGGCTGTCTTTGAGGTATATACGGATTCTCTTCAGGGACATCAATGGCTGCCATACTCATCCTCGCAGCCACTCTTACATAAAGGCCTGGATTCAGTTTGAAGGCCGGCATGGCAAGTTGCACAGGCTCTTCTTCCCACCCATCCGGCACCCCCTTCCAGGATACAAGCATACGTCTTACAGCAGCCCGATTGTTCAAAGGAAAGTCCATCAGGTCAAGACTCAAGACCCAAAAGGGTAGAAAACATATATCCGTATCAGAATCTGTAAATGTACCAGGGATATCCGTATGCAAGTACTCCAACCTTGCAAACTCTTTTCCCCTTATCCCGAACGCATTCGCACAGTTGGGGCAACGCAGAACAAGGGCATGCGGTTCCCTTGGCAAAGGGGCTGCACATTCCGGGCAGATCAGGGGGAGAAATTTTATGTCAAACCTGTGGGACAACTGGCCTGCCCCCCGAAAATTGGGGCGTTCAGATGCTATCTCCTGATATGTCTCCAGTAGTTTCAACTGCCGGAGACTTATTGAGAAGGTCGTACCGTCCCCCCATAAACTCCTCAACACAGCGTTTCCATCACGATGGTGCCTATCAGTCACCATAAACGGGGCATATATAAGGCTTGTGGTCTCTCCAACCAGTCTGTAGAAACAGGCTGGTACCTGTTCCATTACACGCAACCTGATATCGGCTGCCATGATTGCACTCTTTACACTGATATCAGGAGGAGGCAAATGCCTTGCTGAAGCGATTAGCCTTACCCCTGCCCCCTGTGGCGCTATGCCAAGAGTCATATCCCGGGGAATTGTACCGTGTGCCCTGACCGTTGTATCTATGAGCGAGGTATCCAGCCTGTCAGCAGGCCCGACAGCATATCTTAACCCTTTGAAACGCCAGAAAGGAAGCCAGAGAAGCTGTGCATCTTCCAGCCTGTGTGCACAGTTAAGCAGGTAGCGGAACACCCCATCCGATGGTACCATGTAGAGATCTGTATGACAGTAATTACACCTTAACAGAGGATCTCCAATCTCAAGAGGCACCTCTGCTCCGCACTGGGGACAGACTCCTCCAGCCCTGTTATTATCTAAAGTTTGCTGCCGCACTGATTGCAAAATATGGCCTCAGGACGATTTGTTGCGCCGCATTCACCACAGGTACGTGGTGTGGGCCTGGCACCAGCAGGCGACCCGCAAGCCGGACAGAATTTTGCCTTTGGAGCCAGATTCTTCCCACACATTGCACACTGTCTTAGGACAAGTATCTGGTGCCCGCAATGGGGACAGAAACGGGCATTTTGCA
The DNA here is from genome assembly GCA_964638145.1 of uncultured Desulfobacterales bacterium. Classification (GTDB taxonomy): domain Bacteria; phylum Desulfobacterota; class Dissulfuribacteria; order Dissulfuribacterales; family QOAL01; genus S144-17. The sequence continues at coordinate 40,228 of CAZXAK010000051.1, forward strand.
TAACAGGTAAACCACACTCCGGACATGCACTACTACTCTCATCAGGTGGGGAAGGCCCAACATCCCTGAACCTGCCAGCCCCTGACACTGGAGCCGCACCTGCAAGAAGGCCGGGAATCAACAGCCCCATACCCATACCAAGACCGCTTTCAGCGGCCCCGCCACCCTCAGACGCCTTTTCCATGGCCATGGCCGCCTTCATACGCAGCAGTCGATCAAGATCATTGCCAATGGCACCGAGCCTGCTGCGATCATCAATTGCCTGCTGCACGTCAGCCGGCGGGGTAATGGCATTTATATAAAGTTCCTTCAGGCCAAGACCATACGCACTCAGGTCCTTGGACAGCTCTGACTCCAGGCCATGGGCCATTTCTTTATAAATACCTGGCAGATTAAGAAGAGAATCAAGATGCTCTCCGAGAAAATCGTTCAATCTGGAGACAATCACGTCACTGAGATACTCCTCGAGGTCTGCTACAGAATAGGAGGCCCTGGTGCCTACGAGGGAATTCACGAAAAGAACAGGCTGGGTAACCTGTATGTTGATGATGCCATGGGCCCTGAGTCTCACCAGCCCGAGTTCGCTGTCCCTGAAGGCTACCGGATCCCTGGTACCCCATTTCAGATTGTTAAAGACTTTAAGGTTTACAAAATAGATTTCAGCCCTTATGGGGCTTGCAAACCCCCAGGGAAGAGACAGAAGTTTGGTCAATATAGGGATGTTGGCAGTGGAAATGGTGTGCCTCCCTGGTCCAAGGGCATCACACGCAACACCTCCGCAGTAGAAGACTGCCGCCTGGCTTTCCCGAACAATGGCCTGCGCCCCTATCTTGAATTCACCAGAACCCTGTTCGGGCAATCTGTGTGCAAGCTCTTTTCCTGTGGTGTCGAACCATTCCAGCACCTCAAGAAAGATTACATTATTGGTTCCCATGATTGGTCTCCCCGGTTATATTTAAAATTTATCATTTTAGAGTACAGGACTTGGTATAATCTATAATCCAATCAAGGTTCCGCACATGATTATCCGATCAAAAATAACATCAAAATCCGGATTGGAGAGAACCTTGCTGAATGACATTTTTCAAACCTCTGGAAAACTCCTTTACATGCTTAACGGGTCTAACATACCAAATATTGAATTATTGATCTTGCGTGTACAGAGCCGTTTTCCACTGCTGCAAGTAGTTGCCATATACCTGTGTGTACTTTCACTGTTTTTTATTGGTACCCATGCCTATGCATATCCATCCACAAAAACAGGAGACAGGGCAAGACTGTTAGAGGAGATTGTAAAGACCTCTCCTGTGGATGTGCACAGACCAATAGTGCTCTATGACAACATCAACTACAGGTCAGACCACAGCACAGATGATTTGCCTGTCTTTGACAAAGGATGTGCCTGTCTTGTTCCGGCAGGAGTTATTAATGTCAACCTTAACATGACATACCTGTTTCATTCCCCTGCCCCGCCTCCAAGAGACCTGTTAGGCTCACTTATCTATGCAAATATAGAGCTTAAGAACATGCTTGAGCAGTACAAAGAGATTCAGAAACGTGCTGTGGAAATAGCAGAAGCGGCCGGCTCCCCCGCATATGTGGACAGCCCTTACTCAATCTACATGCCGCTTCCTGAGGTGGTAATACATGCTGCAGTAGGAGAGAAAACAAACCAATCCAACCCAAAACTTCCAAAGGAAGGGTCTTCTTCGGAAGAGGGACCATTCTTATCAACTGCGTTAAGGAGAGTAGAAAACAGTATTGGCAGGGCACTGTTTTTCGCGCGCAATGTAGCAACAGGACAACCTTTTACAGATCAAGAAACAAATAAAGAAGCTGAAGCTCATGTAAAGGATTCAACAAATATTTCTGTATCTTCTGTTGCCTTGAGATCGGCAGTACATAAAAAATTCATAGACCTTACATCAAGAACATATAATATCAGACATTTTAGTACGGAATATTCTCAACCTCTTTATAGCTTAAAACATGAAAAACATGTCGAAAGGCCTTATGCAGGCGATAATTCACAGGACCTGCCTTGGTTAATAGATGCCCTTTTCCAGTTTATACCATACTGCATGCATAACAAAATAGAAGCCGCATTTATTTTTATAATTCTTATATTTTTTATCAAAATTGCAAATGTAATATTTAGACGATAGGCGGCATTTAGGGATAAGCGCTAATGTTATTGAATCCGACCACCTCTTTATATAAAAGGCTAAACCTGCGTTATGATACTTTATTAAAATTGTCTGAATATACTCTTTTGCTGTTGACTGGACTTATAATCATTAGCGGCTGCACGAAACTCGAAAAAACGGATACGAAAAATTTGGAACAACTGGCGGAAAATTGTTTCCAACAAGGGGATTATATTGGCGCTATCAACAAGTGGACAGAACTAATAAGACAGGGGGCAGCAGATGCCTTTTCCTACGAACAGATGGGGATCGCGCAGAAAAGGCTTGGGAACCTTCAGGCCGCACTTGATGCCTTCAGACAGAGTGTTAAGCTTGACCCGGGAAGCATGAGTGCCCTGCAACACAAAGCGGCGCTGGAGATATTCTTCGCCGATGTGCCGGCAGCATCTGAGACCTTGGGACTTCTTGAAAAGCTGGGCAGATCTCCCAACTACTATATCCTGCATGGTGATCTGCTGTGTGTGCAGGGCAAGTATAAGGAGGCTGAAGACAGCTACAGGACGATTCTCGCCACTGATCCGCACAATGAAACAGCGCTGGCTCGTCTTGCCTTTTGTCTGCTCGCAATGGGAAAACAGGATGAATCATTGTCGGTGTACAGGCAATTATCTGAACTCCCCCCCAAAAAGGCTGAAACCCTATCTTCCATGGGCCAGTACTGGTTCATTCAAAAGGACTTCAGTAAGGCTGAAGATTTCATGAAAAAGGCCGCGGCTACTGAGCCTGATAACCTTGAACTCCAGATAAGGCTTGCAGGTTTTTACATAGACATGTCCCGGTACAAACCTGCCATCACTGTCTTCAAGCGGATCCTCCACCAGAATCCCTCCAATCTCTTTGCAAGAAAGATGCTGATCGAGCTGAATCTCCTTTCGGGCGATATTAAGGCTGCTAAGGAGCAGTTGTCCGAAATGGGCATAGATGGCAGTAAAGATCTGGAATTTGCGCTTCTTGCCGGAAAATGTTGTCTCCTTGAACATAATCTGCCACAGGCTGCTTCATATTTTCAGGAGGCAATAGACCAGGAACCCAATCTCGTTGTGGCCCATTATTTGCTGGGGGTTACCTATCTCAGCATGGGACACGGCAATCTTGGCAAGAGTGAGCTGATCAAGGCCGTCTCTCTTGACAAGACCTTTACTGACGCAGAACTTGCCCTCTCAGCCTTCTTTTACAAAAAGGGCAAATATGACATTGCCAAGGAGTATGCCCAGAGGGTCAGAGACAAGGAACCCGGCAATGTAAAGGCCTATCTACTACTTGGCAATATTTACCTCATGGAAAAACAGATAAAGAAGGCGGCAGAGATGTTAAGGACTGCCAAGGCAATGGATCCTTCCCAGGACATTCCGGATTATTACGGCGCCATGATTGCGGCATCGACCCTGCCTTTCAAAGAGGCAGTCAAACAGTATCAGAACCTGCTCAGCCAGTATCCACGCAGTATAGATATTGTATATGATTATGCACAGCTCCTGGTGAGTCACGGCAAGGGAGATGAGGCAGAGGCATTTCTCAAGGACGACATACACGAGAGACCTTACAGTCCCTGGTTGTACTGCATATCAGGGGAAATCTATCTGAAGATGAACAGGCTTGACGAGGCGGTTCAGGCATACAGGGATGCCATAAACATTGATGCCCGCAACTCCTTTGCCTATGAACGCCTTGTCTCTCTTCTCTCCGAGCGTAAGGATGGTGACAAGGAACTTGAGCATGTGCTGGATATGGCCATAAAGAACAACCTGATGGTCCCTGATCTGTACATCACCCTTGCAGACATATACACACGAACAGGCAGGCATAAACAGGCCATAGAACTCCTTGAGCAGGCGAAGCAGAGGATGCCAGGAAACCCTGAGATAGCAAACAACCTGGCGTGGTACTACCTTATGCCTGAGACAAGGGATGTCTCCAGGGCGTTTGAACTGGCACTCAGCGCCAATGAACAGTTTCCTGACCGGCCTGACATCATGGATACCCTGGCATGGGTCTATTACTTCAAGGGACTGTACACACAGTCCCACTGGCTGTTGGAAGCGTGCATAGAAAAGGGGGCGGACAACCCGGTCATTCGCTATCATCTCGGCATGGTATATGCCGCAGAGGGCAGGACAGAGGATGCCAGGAAACAACTGCTACTCTCAAAAAAAACCGGCGTTTCCGACAAGTACGTGGACCAGGAAGCCATCAAACGCACCCTTGCAAAGCTGGATAAACAGGAAGCTCCAAATCCCAGGAAGGCGGATAAAGAGACACCTACATTTTGAGACAGATAAACTGGCCTTCCAGCAGGAAACACTATATGCCAAGTCTTTCCCTGATAATGCTGAGGGTCCTCTTTTCCGCATGCGGGAACCCCTGCCTTAGCGTCTTGAAATCCACCCATCTTGCCTCCTGAGCATCGTCACTTGCCTCAGGCTTACCGTTTAAATAGCTGGCCTCCATATAAATGATAACATAGTGAAACTTAAGCCCACCTTCCTGATCGTGATATATGGCATCTATGGCAGTAAATGGTCTACCAGCCTCAATGTTGATCCCCGTCTCCTCTCTGACCTCCCTTGCCGCAGCCTCCGCCAGTGTTTCTCCAAGCTCTACACTTCCTCCAGGAACGGTCCATGTCCCCTTTCTCGGTTCCTTTCCCCGTTTTATCAGCAGTACCTTATCACCCCTTGTGACCACAACAGCCACGGCTGGTATAGGAGATACGGGATACAGAGTTCTGTCATGCCCTTTTGTATTGTTGATACACATGCTATAAATGTAACCGCTATGGACAAAAAAGACAAAATCAAACTGGCATTGGTATGCGGTGGCAGATCTGCAGAACGGGATGTCTCCCTCGCAGGTGCCCGTGAGGTGCGCAAGGCGCTTGATACAGAAAAGTATCATGTCTCTGTCTACGATCCTGCCGACGGGGTGGAAGGCATTGTCAAAGATTCAGACAGGATTGATGTCGCCTTCATCCTGTTACACGGCAGGTATGGTGAAGATGGCACAATTCAGGGCCTTTTTGACATGCTTGACATTCCCTACCAGGGCAGTGGGGTCCTGGGGAGTGCCATTGCCATGGACAAGCACCTATCCAAGGTAGTCTACCGGTCTGAAGGGATTCCCACTCCTGACTGGGTAACACTTGACAGCATGGACGGTTTTGACCACACAGGGATTGTGGCAAGACTTGGCATGCCGCTCATGGTCAAGCCATGCGGTCAGGGCTCCAGTGTAGGTATGTCCGTGGTGGAAGAGACTGACGCCCTTGAAGCTGCTGTAATGGAGGCCTTCAGATGGGACAGCCGGGTTATCATAGAGGCATTTGCTGCCGGCAGGGAGATAACCGCCGGTGTTCTCGGAAACAGGGAACTCCAGGCTTTGCCCATCGTTGAGATCATCCCGGGAGATGGGTATGACTTCTTTGACAAGGAGGCAAAGTACAAGATAGGCGCAACAGAAGAGATATGTCCTGCAGACATCCCCGATGATATTACCAGCAGGGCCCAGACCTTGGGGCTTGCTGCTCACCGGGCCCTTCGACTGCGCGGATACAGCCGTACCGATATGATCCTTACCGACAATGGGGATTTGACAGTACTGGAGACCAATACCATACCAGGGATGACGCCCACCAGTCTCTTCCCTCAGGCAGCCAAGGCTGCAGGCCTTGATTTCAGCACCCTACTGGACAAACTCATCGGGCTTGCCCTTGAAAGACAGGGCCATACTACAGGACACCTGAAATACGAAAACGAGTGACAAAGACATATGGCGCCTTTCCTCATGGTTTTGGTTGCGGGCAAACAGATCATCAATCCAATACCTATGACTGATAAGCTTTACAAGTATGGGGGAAAACACCATCTAATGTAGAGGTATCCTGTACCATGGGACGAGATACAGCGAATGGCTGAAAATGGTTGCCAATCCTCTTTTAAGACAGTAATTTCCGCCTTGATGTTGCACCTGAACATGTCATTATTCAAACAGACCCAAACCATGAAATTGGCACACAAAACAACCCGTTTACATAACTTATGCGCTGTCCGGTAAACGTAACTGTTAACAAGGTTCTTTCCGGGTATTATCCTGCAACTGTCTGAAATGTACCTGCCTACAGGGTGCTGCAGATACAAGGCGGAGGGTATCCAGACGTACTGTTGTACTTCAAGTATCCGACAGGTAAGAGAAGACTCCGACGCAGCAGATCATATGAAAGAAGGAAACCCGCAGCGGTTTCAAATTATGTGGGCAACAAAACAGTTAGGGCAAACCCGTTGGGCCACGGATAATTCTACATGAAACGGCAGCAACATACTGTAATTAAAGGCAAATCAAGATTCTGCATGATTTAAAACCCTCAATTTAGATGTCATTAAATAAGTCATTGCAACTGATGAGCTCTAAAGGCATGAAAAAGAACACCATCAACTATACAACTATCCTGTAGCATGCCTAATCAGATGAGGTAGGAGATCAGGTCAAACTATGTCAGATTCAGATTTAATATCCGGCAAGGATGCTAACATTTCAAAACCGTGGGGCGGCAGATTTCAGGAGGCCACAGAGAAGGTAGTAGAGCAGTTCTCTGCCTCTGAACACTTTGACCGCAGGCTGTGCTTTCATGACATAGAGGGAAGCAAGGTCCACGCGTCCATGCTGGCAAGGCAGGGAATAATACCAGAGGAAGATGCAGAGGCCATCATACAGGGGCTGGACGAAATAAAGGCTGAGATAGAGGCGGGTTCTTTTGAATGGCGTCCTGAACTTGAGGATGTCCACATGAACATCGAGCGGGCGCTGTCCGAGAAGGTAGGGGCACCTGGCAAGAGGCTTCACACTGCGAGGAGCAGAAACGATCAGGTCGCAACAGACACACGTCTTTATGTTCGTGATGGCATTGACAGACTGGACACTCTGTTGCACAGCCTTCAGGAGGCCTTTTTATACCAGGCACACAGTCATTTTGACCTTATCATCCCGGGTTTTACACATCTTCAACATGCCCAGCCTGTCCTGTGGCCCCATCACTGGCTTGCCTACTTTGAGATGTTCAGACGTGACAGGCAGCGTCTATCAGACTGCAGGAAGAGGGTAAATATCTGTCCGCTTGGCAGTGCAGCCCTTGCTGGTACGGGTTTCCCAATTGATCGCGCATATGTGGCAAAACAGCTTGGCTTTGATGATATTTCTGAAAACAGCCTGGATGCAGTTGGGGATCGTGACTTTGTCATAGAGTTTCTTGCAGCACTCAGTCTCATAATGATGCATCTGAGCAGGCTCGCTGAAGAGCTGGTGCTCTGGTCTTCCCATGAATTCGGATTCATCAATCTCCCTGATGGTTACTGCACAGGCTCAAGTATAATGCCGCAGAAAAAGAATCCGGACGTACCTGAACTTGTAAGGGGAAAGACCGGCCGTGTATATGGCCATTTGATCAGCCTTCTGACCCTTATGAAGGGACTGCCGCTTGCGTATAACAGGGACCTTCAGGAGGACAAGGAGGCCCTGTTCGATGCAATGGATACGGTGGAGATGTCAGTGGGCGTAATGTCTGGCCTTGTGGCCAGGATCACGCCAAGGGTGGAACGGCTGAGCCGGTTGGTGAACACGGGCTTTCTCACTGCCACTGACCTGGCAGACTATCTCGTGGCAAAGGGGCTGCCGTTCAGGCAGGCTCACGAGATAGTGGGAAAGGCTGTAGCCCAGTGTCTGGCAAGGGGAGTGGAACTTACGGATCTCAGTGTTGACGAGCTTGCCGCCCTGCATCCCCTTATAGGCGAGGATGTAATGGATATCATAACCCCGAGAGGTTCAGTCGAGGCCAGGGCATGCCCGGGAGGAACAGGAAGCCGTGCAGTGCGTGAGGCACTGGAACAGGCAGAAACATGGCTTCGAGACAGGCTCAAAAGCAAAAAGACAGGGGCTTAAAACATGACAGAGGGGCAGGTTCAGAGATTTGGGTCAGATGACAGACCTGGTTGCACTACCTTCAATGCTCACAGTCCAAGGATACGTGTGTGCGCTGCCCTGTTTATTGCAATAACAGTTGCCTGCTGTTCAGGCTGTGGCAAGAAGCTGTTTCCTGTCCCCCCTGGAAAGCTCCGTCCCCAGACCATTGAGGACCTCAGGGCCAGGGTAATACCTGACGGTATAGAACTCTCCTGGTCTGTGCCAGTGAGAAACATGGATGGCAGTCCATTGGTGAGGATAAAATCGTTTGAACTCTTCAGGCAAGAGGTGCCCCTTGACCAGTACTGTGCAGGATGCCCGCCAAAATTCGGCAAACCGCTTGAGATACCTTTTGATGCAAAGCCTGAAGAGGCCAGAAAGATGCTTTATGAGGACAGGACAGTACGAACAGGTATGCATTATGAATATGCAGTCCGCACTGTAAAGGGGCTTTTGAACAAAAGTGATATGTCCAACAGGGTGGGGGTGGTATGGCACGCCCCTCCCGAAGCGCCTGAACAGTTAAGGGCAGAGGCTGTGAGAAACGGCATACGTCTTACATGGCAGCCTCCGCGCAAGTGGACAGACGGCACACCTGTGGACCTGCCACTTTCCTACAAGATATTTCGCAGGGAGGAGAAGGCGGAAAAATGGAAGCACCTTGCGGACATATCAACCACCAGTTTTTTTGATGAAAACTCCAGGACAGACCGTATCTACAGCTATCGCGTAGCTGCCTTCTTCAAATTCCACGGCACGGAGATAGATGGCCAGCCTGCCTCTGTCTCAAATGTAGTGCCCAGAGATTTCATTCCTCCAGAGCCACCCCGTGGCCTTGTGGCAGTACAGACTGGTGCAGGCGTGGAACTGCTATGGCAGCAGAACAGCGAGATAGACATAGCAGGCTACCGGGTGTACAGACGCGATCCAGACGGCCTCATTACCCTGCTTACCAGGACTCCGGTCAAAACACCGAGATTCATTGACAGGGCCAGACTGTCAGCAGGCCGCTATTCCTACTGGGTAACCGCAGTGGACAACGCGCACCCTCCCAATGAAAGCGGAATGTCCTCCATGGTGACCATTCACCTTTATGGCCGTTGAAACAGGCAGGCGGCCTGCTTAAACAGGGTCCCAGCCTGGCACGATTTGTGCAGTTTTCTCTGAAACATATCTGTGAGAAAACCTGCTCGTCATACGAACATTACGGAACAAATTTTTTGACTACTATACCATTGTCTTTCAAAACAGTACGAATCAGGGGACAGTATATACGGGACTTGTTATGCACTATTTTTTATACAGGGATAATGAACTGTGGTGCGAGGACGTGCCTGTAAAGGCCATAGCACAAGAGGTAGGTACTCCATTCTATCTATACAGCGCCAGGACCTTCAAACGCCACTTCAATGCATACAGAGAGGCATTTGGAAAAAGGTCTCATCTCATTGCATATGCCGTGAAATCAAACAGTAATCTTGCGGTATTGAATCTGCTTGGAAAGCTTGGAGCAGGTGCGGATATCGTATCAGGTGGAGAACTCTTCCGGGCCCTCAAGGCAGGCATTCCTGCTGGCCGTATAGTCTATTCCGGTGTTGGAAAGACAATGGATGAAATCAACGCTGCACTTGATGCAGGCATCCTGCTGTTCAATGTGGAATCAACAGCAGAGCTTGAGGCCATCTCCTCAGTTGCAAGGCAAAAAGGGAAAAAGGCACGGATATCTTTCAGGGTGAATCCTGATGTGGACCCCAAGACCCACCCCTACATATCTACGGGGTTGAGTAAAAACAAGTTTGGGCTGTCCATTGAACAGGCCATGGACGCCTATGAACGGGCAGCAACAGACAGCTCTCTCGAGGTGAAGGGAATCGACTGCCATATTGGCTCCCAACTCACTGACATAGCACCCTTCAGGGATGCATTTGAAAGGGTGAAAAGGCTGGTGGACCAGTTGGAGAACAGGGGTATAAGGCTCGAGTACATAGATATTGGTGGCGGTCTCGGTATCCAGTACAACGATGAAAACCCTCCCCTGCCATCAGACTATGCCCGCCCAATACTTGAGGCAATGGAAGGCCTGGACCACACGCTGATCGTGGAGCCAGGCAGGTCGATATCAGGCAATGCGGGGATACTGGTTACCCGTGTGCTGTATACGAAGAAGACACCCAGCAGGGAATTTTACGTGGTGGATGCGGCCATGAACGATCTGGCCCGCCCCAGTCTCTATCAGGCCTATCATGAGATAAACCCTGTAGTAAAAAGGGATGCAGGGACTGCCACAGTGGACATCGTAGGCCCCATATGCGAGACAGGAGATTTCCTTGCCCGTGACCGGGTGATCCAGGTTCTGGAACAGGGCGAGTTCCTTGCCGTAATGAGTGCAGGGGCCTACGGCTTCACCATGTCTTCCAACTATAACTCTCGGCCAAGGGCCGCTGAGGTGATGGTAAACGGTGACACATTCCATGTAGTGCGGGAAAGGGAGACCTATGACGACCTCATAAGGGGTGAATGCATGATGGGTACAGGATAGCTGGGCAGTGGTTATGAAAGACATAGAATTCTTCAAGATGCATGGAAGCGGTAATGACTTTGTGCTCATAGACAACCGGCAGGGCCAGATCAGCCGGCAGGAGGCCCCTGACGCGGCAAGGGTCATATGCAGGCGAAAGTTGGGAGTGGGGGCAGACGGGCTCATCCTTATTGAAGAGTCGTATAAAGCAGATTTCCGCTGGGGCTTTTACAACGCTGACGGGAGTGAGGCAGAGATGTGCGGCAATGGTGGCAGATGCGCGGCCCGTTTCGCATTTATGAAGGGGATTGCCCCTGCTGACATGACCTTTGAAACCCTTGCAGGTATCATCTCGGCCCAGGTCAAGGGGGCCAGGGTAAAACTGCAGTTGTCCACTCCATATGGCCTACTAATGGACAGAGAGCTTGAGCTGGATGGCGGGCCTGTCACAGTATCATTTTTGAATACAGGCGTTCCCCATGCAGTGGTCCTGGTTGAAGATGTCTCCGAGGTGCCAGTAATCAAGACTGGACGGGCACTGCGATTGCATGATTTTTTTGCGCCAGACGGTACAAATGTCAACTTTGCCTCTGTGGTTGGTGACAACAGAATAGCTGTCAGGACCTATGAACGCGGCGTTGAAGACGAGACATTGGCCTGTGGCACAGGTTCTGTGGCAAGTGCAATAATTGCCTCCCTGAAAGGACTTGTAAAGGGCCCGGTAGAGGTGGTTACCAGTGGCGGTGAACTGCTCAGGGTATTCCACAAAGTCGGGGCTGACAACCGCATAACCGATGTATTCCTCGAAGGGGATACCGTCTTGGTATATGAAGGAAAGGTGCGGGAACTTTGAGCCTTTCCCTGTGAAGGCAGTTCCATTGATGCTGAGGTGCCTGCATGCACATCCTGCTGAAAGCCGCAGGATTTAGGTGGAAAATTTTTCAGTTTGGGATAAGGTGCAGGGAATTTGGCTACATGCAGGATATAGCTCCCTGCCAGAGATACAATCAGAGATACAAGTAGATGCAAAGAGAGCTGCTCGTACCTTGATGCAGGGTACTGCAGCTACAAGGCGGAGGTCAGGCAGAATGTATATTTGCATCCTGATGGGAACCGCTCAATCCAGGTTAAAGGCAAAAGGGCCATCTTCCTGTGGATGCTATCTTGCATTTTGCCTGTGAGGGTCACACCCCTTAAGAAGTGAAATGTCCCTGGACCGGGACGGAATTTCACCCTGATCTATCATTAACAACACCATTTCAAGGAGTAAGAACAATGGCTTGCAAAACCAAAGATTGCAAAAAAGGGGATACAGGAACAAGGAAAGAGATAGGTGGGGCAATAGTTGCCATCGTAACTCCATTCAGAGATGGAAAGCTTGATGAAGAGTCCTTGAAGGCACTCATAGAATGGCACATAGAGTCAGGCACACACTGTATAGTTCCTTGCGGTACTACAGGCGAGTCTGCCACCATGAGCCATGACGAACACATGAGGGTGGTGGAACTCACCATTGAGACTGTCAACGGCCGTGTTCCGGTAATTGCAGGAACCGGTTCCAACTCCACATCAGAGACCATCATGCTCACCCATCACGCCAAGAAGGCAGGGGCAGATGCTGCACTGGTGATAACTCCATATTACAACAAGCCGAGTCAGGAGGGACTCTTCCAGCACTTTGAGAAGGTGGCCGAGGAGTGTGAGTTCCCCATGATCCTGTACAATGTACCAGGGAGGACAGGGGTAAACATGTTACCTGATACGGTGGCCCGAAGCGCCCAGAATCCATATGTAATAGGCATAAAGGAGGCAACCGGCAACCTGCATCAGGTCTCTGACGTCATCAGGATGTGTCCTGATGACTTCATCGTCCTGTCAGGAGACGATTTTACCGCATTCCCCACAATGGCAATAGGTGGAAGGGGCGTGATATCTGTAGCGTCAAACCTGATGCCAACAGAGATGGCAGAGATGATGAACGCGTTTAACAGTGGTGATATAGCAAAGGCAAGGGAACTTCATTACAGACTGTTTCCCCTGTTTGGCGCGCTGTTCTATGAATCCAATCCTGTCCCGGCAAAGACCGCTCTTGAACTCATGGGCAGAATCCCTTCTGCTGAGGTGAGACAGCCGCTGTACAAAATGAGTGATACAAATGTGGACCGTCTCAAGACAGTCCTCAGGGATCTGGACCTGATCAAATAGTATGCAGGAGGATATGATGATAAAGGCCATAGTAGCAGGTGCAGGCGGCCGTATGGGGGGCCGTATAATCACCATGATCAATGATGCCCAGGGAATTACACTTGGCGGCGCCTTTGAACATCCGGACAGCCCGGCCGTAGGCAAGGACGCCGGTGAGGTGGCAGGCGTGGGACCTCTTGGCGTAGAGGTTGCCTCAAACCTGAGTGATGTAATGGACAGGGGGGATGTCATAATCGACTTCACCTTTCATGAGGCCACTGTGAAACATGCAGAACTCGCTGCAGAGTCTGGAAAGCCAATGGTTATAGGCACTACCGGCTTTAGTGCCGAAGAACTTGAAACCATCAAGGGGCTTGCCCACAAGTTCCCCTGTGTACAGGCTCCAAACATGAGCGTAGGAGTAAATCTCCTCTACAAGCTTGTAGACATGGCCGCACGTGTCCTTGGAGACGACTATGACATAGAGATCGTTGAGGCGCACCATCGCATGAAGAAAGACGCGCCAAGCGGTACGGCCCTCCAGCTTGGCCGGGTGGCTGCCAGTGCCCTTGGACGTGACCTCGACAAGGTTGGGGTATTTGAACGCAATGGCCTCATTGGGGAACGTTCAAAACAGGAGATAGGGATTCAGACCGTCAGGGCCGGAGACATCGTAGGTGAACATACTGTACTATTTGGCGGCATAGGAGAGCGTATAGAGATAGTACACAAGGCATCCAGCCGTGATACCTTTGCCAAAGGGGCGGTACGGGCCGCAAAATGGATAGTGGCAAAGGATGCGGGCTTCTATGACATGCAAGATGTGTTGGGCCTAAAAGACTGACCTTTGAGCCCCATACGACATAACGCATAAATGGTAAATAGTGCCCTTGCCAATTGATTCTGGACACAGGCGATCTGTATCAGACATTGAACATATAGATTGCCTTGTCCATATGCATCTATCAGCACACCGTACTACATGACACCTGAAATGCAGCAATTGGTAAAGGTGGATGGGGCTTTTTCATGGTTTTGACCGCAGGCAAATATATCATTCTTTCTCATATCAGCCGTCGTGTTTGATATTTTACTGCCTCAGAGGCTGCAAAAATGGACTTGGTGCGTTTCAGGACAGGAAAAAGCAGGGAAGCGCTGCATGGTGTGCGGCGCCATGAGTATATAAGGAAAATTGCCGCGCCCCCTTTGGATGGGGTGGTGACAGACACCTCCGAGGAGTACCGGCTCGACCAGGTTGAACTGCTCGCCCCATGCACTCCGTCAAAGATAGTGGCAGTGGGATTGAACTACAGGGATCATGCAAAAGAACTTGGGATGCCTCTGCCGGAAGAGCCCCTCCTCTTTCTGAAACCTCCAAGCTCGGTAATTGGCCCCGAAGCACCGATTGTACTGCCTAACACAAGTTCGCAGGTTGAACATGAGGCAGAACTGGCAGTGGTGATTGGCAAAAGGGTGCGGAATATAACACCTGATCAGGCCCCGGAATCCATCTTGGGCTATACATGCTTAAACGATGTCACCGCAAGGGACCTGCAAAAAAAGGACATACAGTTCACTCGATCCAAATCATTCGATACGTTCTGCCCTGTTGGGCCATGGATCACCACGGGCATAGATCCGTCTGACCTCGCAATTTCCTGTATGGTCAACGGAGAGATCAGGCAGGCATCTTCCACGCGTCAGCTTGTTCATGGAGTAAACGAACTGGTAAGCTTCGTATCATCCATCATGACACTTGAACCCGGGGACATCATCTCTACCGGGACTCCTGTGGGTGTAGGCAGGCTTGAACCCGGAGATGAGGTTGTGGTGCGCATAGAGGGCATTGGAGAGTTAAAAAACAGGGTTGAATAAATCCACACAGGACATGCAAAACCAATATCTGTTTGCAGCTTCCGGCAAACGGTTTTAACACCATATTAATTACAGGACACATAGACGGCGGAAGGATAGGTTTTATGAATTTCCAGAAGACTGAAAGGCTTAAAAAACTACCACCATATCTATTTGTTGAGCTTGACAGAAAAAAGGCAGAGGCCGTAGACCGTGGCGTTGATGTCATTGACCTTGGCATAGGTGACCCGGACCTGCCCACACCCAAATTCATTGTGGATCACATGGTAAAGGCGGTTCAGAATCCGTCTTACCACAGATATCCATCGTCAGAAGGCATGCTTCCATTCCGCAAGGCTGCTGCCAAGTGGTGCAACAAGCGTTTTGGCATATCTATCGACCCGGCCACAGAGGTAGTCGCGTCCATCGGCTCCAAGGAGGCCATAGCCCACATGCCGCTGGCCTTCGTAAACCCTGGAGATGTGGTTCTGGTCCCCACACCTGGGTATCCGGTCTATCATATTGGGACACTGTTTTGTGGCGGAGAGACTTACTACATGCCCCTCACTGCAAAGAATGAATTCCTGCCTGATCTGGACTCCATCCCTGAAGATGTGTGCAAACGGGCCAAACTCATGTGGTTGAACTACCCCAACAATCCCACGGCAGCCACAGCGCCTGACTGGTTTTTTCCAAAGGTGGTGGAGTTTGCCAAAAGGCATGAGATCATCATATGCCACGATGCCGCATACTCTGAGATGACATATGAGGGCTACCGTGCCCCGAGCTTCCTTGAAACGCCAGGAGCCATGGAGGTTGGCGTTGAGTTTCACTCCCTGTCCAAGACCTACAACATGACAGGCTGGCGAATAGGCTTTACAGTGGGCAACAAGGAGCTGATAGCAGGTCTCAAGCAGGCCAAATCCAATGTGGATTCCGGTCAGTTTGAGGCAGTACAGGAGGCGGCCATCGCTGCTCTTTCAAGTGATCAGTCATGTATCAGGGAGATGAAGGAGGTCTACACCCGCCGCAGGGACACGCTGGTCAATGGGCTTAGGGAAATCGGGCTTGATGCCCCCAGTCCTGTTGCCACATTCTACGTCTGGTGCCCTGTTCCCAAGGGTTACACCTCTGCTGAATTCTGTTCCAGGGTGTTGGAAGAGGCCGGTATTGTAACCACCCCTGGTAACGGCTTCGGGGAACCGGGTGAGGGATATTTCCGCATGGCCCTTACCGTTCCTGAAGAACGTATGAAAGAGGTGGTGGAACGGCTTCGGAAGATCATGTGACCTGCGTTACCCTGTAAGCAGTTACAAAGTGGGAAACTACGACAAAATGGGTTGTATGCCCCTGTGACTATTTCTGATATGACAGAGCATCTATCCTATATAGGCTTGGGGGCCAACCTTGGTGACAGAATTGATACCTGCCTAAGGGCCCTTGCAATGCTTGATGCTGATCCGGCCTGCAGGGTTTGCAGCACATCTCCGTGGTATGAGACAGAACCGGTGGGCATGGAGAGTTCCAACTGGTTTGTCAATGCGGTTGCCGAGGTCATGACCGTACTTGCCCCAGAGGCACTGATGGCACTGCTGCTCAGGATCGAAAATGAGCTGGGACGTCAGCGTCCTGAGGGGAGCGACAGATATGCAGACCGTATAGTTGACCTCGACCTGCTCTACTATGAAGGGATCACCACCAATTGTGAAGATGACAATAGAGGTTTTGGGCACAAAGGTATGGCAAACAAAAAACAGGGGCTGGTAGTGCCCCATCCATCCATTCCCCAAAGGAGGTTTGTGCTTGCTCCCTGGGCAGATATTGCCCCTGATCTCACTGTTGAACCCTGGGGCAAGAGTATTTCAGAGATGCTGCATGGACTTGGGACAGACGGTCCTGAAGTCAGACGCATCAAGACCGTGTCCCACACCTGGCCCTGCCCTGCCTGCGGCATGAGTGTGAATGCCACGAGATGGCGTGAGGAGCAGTGACCATGTTGCGTTTTCTGATATATCTGTCAGTCGTCCTGGCAATCTACTACTATCTGAAGAAGCTCTTCCCAAGCAAGAAGCCCCATGGCCCATATGATTCTCAAGGATATTCTGCAGAGAGGAAACCTCCCCCAGTAACAGACGAACTGGTTCAGGATCCTGTATGTGGGACATACTGTCCCAAACGGGAGGCCAAGTCCATGGTATATCGCGGCAAAAAATACTACTTCTGCAGTATGGAATGCCTGAGGGAATTTCAGAAAAGGAATACCTGAATAGATTCAAGCCACTTAAAGGATGGGATCATCCAGCCTGTTTCCCTGCCATTCAGACCTGAACAATGACATTGGAAGGAATGTGGTGGAGATGGCCGGGCTCGAACCGGCGGCCTCCACGTTGCGAACGTGGCGCTCTCCCAACTGAGCTACACCCCCACTTGTGATTATCATCAACGTCCAATAAAATAACCTGAACGCTGGAAAATGCAATTTTTTTCTGTTCTGTCTTGCTGCTATCGACCTGAACAGGGATAAATGGCCGCCAACTATTTCCAGCATCTGAATTTAATCTGTATTTTTCATTCCTCAAGGGGATATACTAATGCCTTCATCACGTAAAACATCAAAACGCTCCAAAGTGCACACCAAGACAGCAGGGGACTTCAGCCGTGCTGCCGGCATACTGCTTCACATCACCTCACTTCCTGGCCCGTATGGAATCGGGGAAGTGGGAGAAGAGGCAGAAGATTTTATTGATTTTCTCAAGGATTCAGGACAGAAATACTGGCAGTTTCTCCCTCTCGGTCCCACGACAGAAGGATATTTTCACTCCCCTTATATGGGCAGCTCTGCCTTTGCAGGCAATCCGTTGATGATCAGCACGAAAAATCTGGTTCGGGAAGGCTGGATATCAGGAAACGACCTTAAGGCATTGCCTGAATTTTCAGAATACTTTGTAATTTTCAAGAATGTGGTGGAATTCAAGGAGCGTATACTGCGTAAGGCATTCGCCTCTTTCAAAAAGGCTGGGGAAAATCCCTGGTTTACTGAATTTTGTCACAACTCTCCCTGGCTACACGACCACGCCCTTTTCGAAAGTCTGCGCAGAAAATTCAACCTGCTCCCCTGGTACGAATGGCCGCGGGATATAGCCGAACGTCGTCCTGATGCTCTCAGAAGTGCAGAACGGGAACTATCAGATGATATACTCTATTTCAAATTCGTACAGTTCCTGTTCGATACCCACTGGAAGGACATGCGCAAAAAGGCCAGCGAGGCAGGTATAAGGCTGATAGGAGACATACCAATATATGTTGCCCCGGACAGCGATGACGTATGGGCCAACCAGGACTGTTTTCAGCTTGATTCCGTCTCTCTAAGGCCAATGTATGTGGCCGGTGTGCCACCTGACTATTTCAGCAAGACCGGGCAGCTCTGGGGCAATCCCCTTTACAGATGGAAAGGTCCAGGGGGCAGGGTGAATGAGGCAGTATACAATTGGTGGAAACGCCGTTTTGAGAGGATATCATCCCTGGTGGACGTGGTGCGTATAGACCATTTCAGAGGGTTTGAGTCATACTGGCGGGTACCTGCAGGAGAGAAGACCGCAATAAACGGCAAATGGATCAAGGGACCAGGCAGGGCCTTTTTCTCCCGTATGGGCGAGGCTATCAGCACACTGGACATAATTGCCGAAGACCTTGGCACATTGACCCCTGAAGTCGAGGCCATGAGAGACGCCCTTGGATTTCCTGGCATGAAGATACTCCAGTTTGCCTTTGACTCAGGCCCGGACAACCCGTATCTGCCGTGGAATTACAGAGATACAAACTGTGTAGTCTACACAGGTACTCATGACAACGACACAACAGTGGGGTGGTTCTTTGATCCAGGGGTAAGTGAGAATTCCAAAAGGGCGGCATTGAGATATGCAAACAGCGACGGGGCAAGAATTCACATGGATTTCATAAGGATGGCATACTCATCAATAGCACGTCTCGCAATGGTACCCATGCAGGATGTGCTGGGTTTTGGTAGTGACTGCCGCATGAACACACCAAGTACCACGTCAAACAACTGGGTATGGCGCTGCGCCCCGCGTTTTATCACAGAGGACGTGGCTCGCATGCTTGAAGATGAAGTACGGTTCTATGCAAGATATCCACAAAAAAGGACATGATGCCCATTCCCATAATTACAGGTACTACTCAGGGGGTAGCTGACCGGGGATCATCACTCCATAATCCTTGATCTTGTACAGTAGCGCCTTGTAACTTATCTGGAGCAGCTTAGCAGCCTGTTTCCTGTTGCCATCAGTGCGTTTCAAGGCCTCCTCTATGACCATACCCTCAATAACGGCAATACTCTTTTTGCTTATCTCCTTGAGAGATGGAAAGCCGCGTTTCATATCTGCCCTGCAGTCTGCCAGTATGGTGTCAAGCGCCGATTTGTCAGGCACCCAAGTCTCGGAAAAGGCCCTGGAACCCTGCGAATTCTTGATCTTCATGTTGAGTTCCTTGCACAGGGGGGCAGAGTCGCCAAAGACCATGAGACGTTTTATGAAATTTTCAAGTTCACGTATGTTGCCTGGCCAGTTGTACTCCTGAAACAGATCCTGGAGTTGCCTGCTTACCGTAATGCTCCTGCCCTTGGCCAGTGCCCTGTGCTGCCTGATAAAGTGGTCACACAGCAGCGGGATATCTTCCTTTCTGTCCCTAAGTGGCGGCACCACAATCTTGATCATGTTCAGGCGATAGTACAGGTCTTCCCTGAACTTTCCGTTCTGGACATCAAATTCAAGGTCGTGGTGTGTGGCTGCAATGACCCACGCATCCACCTCCACATCCTCCACCCCGCCGACCCTGGAGAATACGGAATCCTGGAGGACCTGGAGCAGCTTGGCCTGAAGGGCAAAAGACATATCGCCTATTTCATCCAAGAATATGGTACTGTTCTGAGCCAGCTCGAACTTGCCCTTCTTCTGCATGGTTGCCCCTGTAAAAGCACCCTTCTCGTATCCGAAGAGTTCGCTTTCCAACAGCTCTCCTGGCAGGGCCGCACAGTTCACCTTCACTAAGGGTTTGTTGCCGCGTTTTGATTGGGCATGCAGGCTACGGGCCACCAGTTCCTTGCCTACGCCGCTTTCTCCACAGATTAATATGTTGAGATCAGTATCCACCACCTGCTTGATAAGTTCCTTGAGGCGACGGACCGGATCACTTTCACCTATTATTAGATTCATCCACTCTCACAGGTTCGTTCCCACTGCCGTCACTAAAGATGGTTGAAGGCAGGGATGGTTTATGGTCTTTTTTTTGCGGTTGATGATAAAACTATAAATGCAAATTATGGGCCAGTATAATATCAGCAAAGGCCCTGATATGTTGATCATCCATCTATTTTTAACAAAGTCACTCAATTAAAGCAACATCGGTATATACGGTACAGGCCAATGGGGCACTTCCGGCCGGAAGAGACGCACAATATCCGCACTCTTCCATGACGTTTAAAGCGGGATATGCGGTACAGGATACCGTTTATTGAACTTGACACAATGCCCCCTGTTAAGTAACTTTGATCGGTTTACTGCGTCCTGCACAGCTATTTTAATAATCGGTTCTAATCGGAATTTTCTTAATCTAATGTTTGAAACACTTGGCAATCGTCTTAACAAGGTCTTCAAGAAACTCAAGGGCTATGGAAAACTCTCTGAGGAGCAGATCCAGGAGGGGCTTAGAGAGGTGCGCCTTGCCCTCCTTGAGGCAGATGTCAACTACAAGGTAGTCAAGGACTTTATCGCCGGAATCAAGAAAAGGGCCCTTGGCCATGAGGTCATGGACAGTCTAACGCCGGGCCAGCAGGTTGTAAAGATCGTCCATGATGAGCTGGTTGCCCTGCTTGGTAGCAGTAATCAGCAGATTGACCTTGCGGGACGGCAGCCAGCAGTAATCATGCTGGTCGGACTTCAGGGCTCCGGCAAGACGACTACGGCAGGCAAGATAGCCCGCTGGCTCAGGAAGAAGGGCAGGAAACCCTTTCTCGTACCTGCGGATGTGTACAGGCCGGCTGCCATTGAACAGTTGAACACCATTGGCAAACAGCTCAACATCCCTGTATATGCCTCTGACACCTCCATGAAGCCGGTGGATATAGCGAGGCAGGCAGTGGCCCAGGCCGGTATGAACAACCTCGATACGGTCATCATAGATACGGCAGGACGGCTGCACGTGGACGAAAAACTCATGGAGGAACTCCGTGAGATCAGAGACGCCCTTTCACCTCAGGAGATCCTGCTTGTGGCAGACGCCATGACAGGCCAGGATGCCGTCAACATTGCAGGGGCCTTTGACAAGGAACTTTCCATTACCGGCGTGGTCCTTACCAAACTCGATGGTGATGCAAGGGGCGGGGCAGCGCTTTCCATCCAGTCAGTTACAGGAAAACCTGTAAAGCTGGTGGGTATTGGCGAAAAGCTGGATGCCATTGAACCCTTCCATCCAGACCGCATAGCAAACCGGATACTGGGCATGGGGGATGTACTAAGCCTCATTGAAAAGGCCCAGGACGTAATGGACAAGGACAAGGCTGTTGAACTTCAAAAGAAGCTCAGCACCAACACCTTTACCCTTGAAGACTTCAGGGACCAGCTCAGGCAGCTCAGAAAACTTGGAAGCCTTGAACAGATCATGTCCATGATACCTGGCTTCAACAAGATGAAGAAGATGAAGGGGCTCATACCCGATGAAAAGGAGCTGGTAAAGATAGAGGCGATCATCAACTCCATGACTCCCTTGGAGCGCCGGAAGTATTCCATCATAAATGCCAGCCGCAGAAAACGTATAGCAAAGGGGAGCGGTACCACCATACAGGATGTGAACGGCCTGCTGAAAAACTATGCCCAGATGAGCAAGATGTTCAAAAAGATGAAAAAGAACAAGTTCAAGGGCTTCCCAAAGGGGCTCATGCCCTTTTAAGCCGATGTTCCATACCGCAGGATTGACAAGGTGAACAGTCTGAAATTTGCAGATTTTGAGTAATAGTTATTGACCCTCACGCCTTGTTGGATTAGAGAGGCAACAGCATTTTCCTGCAGCAAACAGCATGCTTTAGCCATATACTCAAGGGTTGCCAGGAAAATGGGCATGAATACAGGGTTGCTGCAAGTTGAATTTACATCTCTCAAGCCGTGCAAACGATATAGTTTTCATGATATATTTGTAGAATTACGGAGGATTTTATGGCAGTAAAAATCAGACTCGCCCGTGGCGGGCGCAAGAAGAAACCTTTTTACAGGGTAGTGGCTACCAACTCCACCTCGCCAAGAGATGGCAGGTTCCTTGAAATTCTCGGCACCTATGATCCGTTGAAAGATCCAGGTGAGTTCAGGATAAACCGGGAGAAACTGCAGAAGTGGATAGACAGGGGCGCTGAGCCCAGCAACACAGTCAAGAATCTTCTTATAAAGGCGGCTCAGTAAGTTTTTGCGCCTTTCGTGTGCCATACAGGCACATCAAAAGATCAGGCATGCCTCATGGACATGTCAGTTAAACCAGTTCAACCAGTTAGCTGAAGCGGAGATTCGTCATGAAGGAGTTGCTGGAACATATTGCCAAGTCGCTGGTTGATAATCCGGATGCTGTTGAGGTAAACGAGATTGAAGGGCAGCAGACCTCGGTACTTGAATTAAAGGTCGCAAGAGAAGATATCGGAAAGGTAATCGGAAAGCAGGGGCGAACAGCCCGTGCTCTCAGGGCCATCCTGAGCGCTGCCTCTTCCAAGCTGAACAAGAGGGCTGTCTTGGAAATACTGGAGTAGCCTGGCTGTTCGTCAAGACAAGTGGACCTTTTAAAAGGCGGGGCTTCTCCCCGCCTTTTCTGTTATGCACTTTTTGCTACAAGACATCTGAAATGCAGAGGCAATTGACAAAGGCCGATGGTGCCTTTTCTCATGGTTTTGACCGTGAGCAAATAATCATTAACAGATCATAGCAACTGATGAGCTTAAAAACATGAGGAAAAACGCCATCGGCTGCATAGATGTCCTGTAACATGTCTGCGCTTTTGCCATGACAGACAGGAAAAAGTTTATAGCCATTGGCAGAATAACCCGGGCCCACGGGATCAAGGGAGCAGTCAATATCTGTCCCTACGGGGATGATGCCTCATTCTCCAAGTATTCCCACCTCTTTCTCAAAATCCCGGGATCAGGCCTCAAAAAATACGATATTGCCTGGTCGAGATTGAAAAAACCGGGCCATTTTGTAGTACAGTTCAAGGCATTGCACAACAGAAACGGGGCAGAAGGATTATCAGGAATCGAGGTATTCTTGGACAGCGCATCCCTGCCTGAACCTGGCCCTGACGAGACCTACTGGTACCATCTCATAGGCATGGAGGTGAAACTGCGTAACGGCCGGTCCCTGGGCCACATACGCAACATCATGGATACAGCAGCCCATGATGTCTATGTAGTAAGGACCGGGGATGGAAGAGAGGTGCTCATCCCGGCTGTCAAGGAAATCGTTACAGACGTTGATGTAAAGAGAGGGGTATGCACCATTGATCCCCCTCCAGGCCTGCTTGAAGCAAATAATAAATGATCATTGAAGTACTGACCATCTTCCCTGACTTTTTCAAATCTCCGCTGGAGACCGGCGTGCTAAAACGGGCTATAAATGCCGGGCTTATCCAGTTTAGCGCTGTTGACCTGAGAGATTACACCCATGACCGCCACAGGACCACAGACGACCGGCCATTTGGAGGGGGAGAAGGCATGGTCATGATGCCTCAGCCCATCTTTGACGCTGTGGACGAAATCAGGGCAACTGCCCCTACTCCGGAAATAATCATGCTTACGCCAAGGGGCAGACTGCTTGACAGCACGCTTGCCAGGCAGTTGGCCCAAAAACCTCGCATAGTCTTTCTCTGCGGCAGATATGAGGGCATAGACGAAAGGGTGGCACAGGGGTGTGTTGACATGGAACTTTCCATTGGGGATTACGTGCTTTCAGGTGGAGAGACAGCGGCCCTGGTGGCAATGGAGGTCATCACCAGGTTCATACCAGGGGTCCTTGGGTGTGACACCTCTGCTGAAAACGACTCATTTTCAGCCGGCCTTCTCGAACACCCACAGTATACGCGGCCAAGGGAGTTCAGGGGCATGAAAGTCCCTGAGGTCCTTCTTGGAGGTAATCACAAGGAGATTGAGAGGTGGAGACGGCGACAGGCCCTGAAAATTACAGCAGAGAGGCGTCCTGATCTGTTGAAAAGGGCGGATCTCTCTGATGAAGACCTGCACTTTCTCCAGAGTATAGGGGCATGGCATTGCGGATGATATATGTGGCACTGGTCCACTACCCTGTTTTGAATCGACAGTCAGAGGTGATCACCTCTGCAGTCACCAACCTTGACATCCATGACATATCCCGCATCGCTGCAACCTATGACCTGTCAGCGTACTATGTGATTACCCCGATTTCCGATCAGCAGGAACTGGTAAGCAAACTCATATCTCACTGGATAGACGGCAACTCTCCCAACATGGACAGGAAGAGGGCACTCTCGCTGGTACGGATATGTAGCTCCATTCAGGATGCCTGTTCACAGATCAGGGAAGAAACCGGTTTATCCCCGCAGGTGGTGGCAACCTCTGCAAAACTGCGTGACAGATCTATTGGCTGGCAGGAGCTTAGAAATGATCTGTGGCGCAACGGCCTGCCCTCAGACGATATGTCCCCGCTACTCTTACTTTTTGGCACTGCCTCTGGCCTGGCCGATGAGGTCTTTGACATGGCCACAGGGACACTGGAACCGGTTGAACCTCACCGGGAGTACAATCACCTGTCTGTAAGGAGCGCCGTGGCAATCACCCTGGACCGTCTTCTTGGCACCATGAGCTGAAAAAATCTTTTTGCCACCTGTGCATTGCAAAATTGTGTATAATAGGTTAAAAGACTGCTTCTGTACGTCGATAATCATGGGACAGCCCAAAGCTCTCCATGAACCGAATATTTAAGGAGCGTGATAGTAAAATGGATATACTGCGTAAAATTGCCTTTGAAGAGATGCGTATGGATGTCCCGCCCTTCAGGGCTGGCGATACTGTGCGGGTACATGTGAGAATTCGCGAATCTGCAGACAAAGAACGCATCCAGGTCTTTGAGGGAGTGGTAATAAGCCGCAAGGGAAGCGGCATCTCTGAGACATTTATCGTAAGGAAGATATCATACGGTGTGGGGGTAGAGCGTATCTTTCCTGTACATTCCCCCATCATCGAAAAGATCGAGCTTGTGGCCGAAGGTCGCCATAACAGGGCCAAAATGTACTACCTGCGGGGACTCAGGGGCAAGGCAGTCCGCCAGAAGATCCGCAAGAGAAACTGATCTCATTCCATGCAGCTTATTGGCTGACAGGTATATCTACAGGGCACATGGAGTACAGCGGCAAGTGGCAGAGGTAGATGGCGCTTTTTCTCATGATTTTAGTCTTGAACAAATATCTCACTACTGAATGTTTGCAACTTGCAACCGATGAGCTTTAAAAGCATGAGAAAAAGCCCCATCTACCGTCTATGTGTCCTGTAACATGATCTGGTATGAAAAAACTCAATGTGCAGCCGGAGCTTTGGGATCAGCCGGCTTCACCTTTGGCCAACAGTTGTGAGGCCACCCTTTACTTTGAACGTCTCTTACACCATCAAGGGTATCATACAGTAGCCGGGACTGACGAAGTCGGCAGGGGCTGCCTTGCAGGGCCAGTGGTCGCTGCAGCAGTGATCCTGCCTGCAGACTGTCATCTTCAGGGCCTCACAGATTCAAAAAAACTTTCAGCTGAACAACGCAAGAGCCTGGTGCCTGAAATAGAGCATCAGGCCCTTTCTTTTTCCATTGCCTCTGTATCTCCCCGTATCATTGACAAAATCAACATCTTACAGGCAAGCCTGAGGGCCATGGCCCTTGCTGTTGAGGGACTCGACCCGAAACCATCTGCCATACTGGTGGACGGCAACCAGCCCATACCTGTGCAGTTACCGCAAAAGACCGTGGTAAAGGGTGATTCACGTTCACTTTCCATAGCCGCAGCCTCTGTGATAGCCAAGGTCCACAGGGACAACCTGATGGAGGAGTACCACAGACGCTATCCTGAATACCAGTTTGCAAGACACAAGGGCTATGCAACTGCTGTCCATCTTGAGGCCCTGCGGCGTTATGGGCCATGCCCCCTGCACCGCATGACCTTCAAAGGCGTCAAGGCAGATG
This sequence comes from uncultured Desulfobacterales bacterium, assembly GCA_964638145.1. Classification (GTDB taxonomy): domain Bacteria; phylum Desulfobacterota; class Dissulfuribacteria; order Dissulfuribacterales; family QOAL01; genus S144-17. The sequence goes on from CAZXAK010000051.1 coordinate 66,186, forward strand.
ATTGAACTGGCACACTGCTATTATGGATGACCCCATGAACCGTCCCGGCGCAAAAAACTCAAACAGGACACTGGGAAAGTCCGGGGAAAAGGCGGCCTTGAACTTCTTCACTCAAAGGGGGTATACCTTGCTTGAGAGGAATTATCGCGTCCCGTGTGGAGAGATAGACCTGATATTTGAAAAACAGCAGGTGCTTATTTTTGTGGAGGTAAAGGCGCGCAGGTCTTCTCGTTACGGCCTGCCCCAGGAGGCGGTGGGCCATACAAAGCAGCAAAGGATCATAAAGGCTGCCATGTGGTACTGCCAGGAAAAAGGGCTTCAGGACTGCGAGCTCAGATTTGATGTAATTGCCCTGATGTTTCATCCGGATGGCAGATGTGACGTCGATCACATCCCAAATGCCTTTGATGGTACGGATAGAGGCCTGTAGCATGGGCACAGATAAAATATCACCGCTATATTAACACAGGAGGCATATTACAAGGAGGTACGGTATGCGGGCAATGGTATTGAACAGGCAGCGCAGCCCCCTCACATTGAAAGAGGATATCCCGGTTCCATCCCCTGGGCATGGAGAGCTGTTGGTGAGGGTAGACGCGTGCGGCGTCTGTCGAACAGACCTGCACATCATTGACGGAGAGCTTGAACACCCGTCTCTTCCCCTGATACCAGGCCATGAAATTGTTGGACATGTAGTAAAAATTGGTCAGGGTGTATCAAATTTTGCACAGGGTGACAGGGTGGGCATACCGTGGCTGGGAAGGACATGCGGCACATGTGAATATTGCCGGTCCTCCATGGAGAACCTCTGTTCACATGCCGGTTTTACCGGCTATACCCTGAATGGCGGATATGCGGAATACACCATCTCTCATGCCGACTATACTTTTCAGGTACCAGACTCGTACAGGGCCTCCGAGGCAGCTCCCCTCCTCTGTGCAGGCCTCATAGGCTACCGCTCCCTTGCAAAGGCAGTTGAAGGGCCAGTGCATGTACAGAAGATCGGGCTTTACGGTTTTGGAGCAGCCGCACACATCATATGCCAGGTATGTACGCACCAGGGACGGGAGGTGTATGCATTTACCAGGGATGGAGACAGGACCAAACAGGCCTTTGCCCGCAGTCTCGGTGCAGTATGGGCCGGAGGATCCAGTGATACCCCGCCTTCCCCCTTGGACGCAGCCATAATATTTGCTCCGGTCGGCATGCTTGTTCCAATGGCCCTGAAAGCTGTAAAGAAAGGCGGACGCGTGGTATGCGCCGGCATATACATGAGTGACATACCCTCTTTCAGTTACAGTGATCTGTGGTGGGAGAAACAGCTCCTGTCAGTGGCAAACCTTACCAGACAGGATGGAATCGAGTTTATGAAGCTCGCTTCGGAGTTCAAGATCAAGATGCAGGTTACCGAATTTGCCCTTGAGGATGCAAACGAGGCGGTTGATGCCGTAAGGACAGGCAAGATAAAGGGTGCTGCAGTACTAATGATGTGACAATAGCATCTTGTGCCAAAGTGCCACCACCCATTTTAAGGAGACAGGAAATTGACTCTTTCAGAGATAATGTCAGTGGCCAACAGCTTTGTCTGGGGGCCTTATATGCTCGCTTTTCTGGTGGGAACAGGCATATTCCTCACCATCAGACTAAAGGGAATCCAGTTTACCAGGCTGATTTCGGCTCTGAAGCTCATATTTTCATGTACAAGCAGGGATGAGTGTGCCAAAGGACAGGGTGATATCAGTCCCTTCCAGGCCCTGACCACAGCCCTGTCTGCCACCATAGGCACAGGGAACATTGCAGGTGTTGCCACAGCCATATTCCTCGGCGGGCCTGGTGCAGTATTCTGGATGTGGATATGTGCCGTGTTCGGCATGGCCACCAAGTTTGCAGAGGCTGTGCTCGCGGTAAAGTATCGCCACATGCTGCCTGACGGAACCATGCAGGGCGGCCCCATGCGCTACATTGCAGATGGCCTTGGCCTGAAATGGCTTGGATGGTTCTTTGCCCTCATGGGCTGTGTTGCCGCATTTGGTATTGGCAGCATGGTGCAGTCCAACTCTGTGGCTGTGGCCCTTGAGCATACATGGAAAGTCCCACCTGTATTGACAGGTATAGTCATGGCCCTGATGACCGGGGTGGTCATAATCGGAGGGATCAGACGAATTGGCAAGGTTACAGAGAAGATAGTCCCGGTAATGGGTATATTCTATGTTTCAGGTGCCATGATTATCCTTCTGGTAAATTTTCATGCCCTGCCTCAGGCGTTCACACTGATATTTACCCATGCATTCAGCCCGATTTCAGCCACAGGTGGCTTTGCAGGGGCAGCAGTAGCCTCTGCCATACGATTTGGCGTTGCGCGAGGTGTTTTCTCAAACGAGGCCGGCCTTGGAAGCGCTCCAATCGCCCATGCTGCCGCCAAGACTGATGATCCGGTTCGTCAGGGGCTTATTGCCATGACCGGGGTCTTCTTTGACACCATCATTGTCTGTTCAATGACTGCCCTGGTAATCCTTACCACAGGTGCCTGGACCAGCGGAGAGACATCCAGCGCACTCACCAGCCTGGCATTTGAGTCTGCACTTCCCGGCATGGGCAACTATATCGTGACAGTGGGGCTTGTGGTATTTGCCTATTCCACAATGATAGGCTGGGCCTATTACGGTGAGGAGTGCATAGAGTACATACTGGGAATAAGGGCAAGAATGCCTTACAGATACGTATTCTGCCTTGCCATTGCCATAGGGGCATTTCAGAAGGTTGGACTGGTATGGGACTTCTCAGACACCATGAACGGCGCCATGGCCATACCCAATCTCATAGGACTCGTCGGCCTGTCCGGTGTACTGGCAAATGAAACCATGAAATATTTTGAAAAGCGGATAAAATCAACCTAAATGCTTCATTTATGTCTTTGGTACCTACAGGAGATATGAGATACAGAAACAATTATCATAGGGCTTACCTGAATATCAACTCCACCGGACAGTGGTCAGAGCCCTGAACGTGGTCAAGGATCGCTGCACTGACTACCCTGCTGCGGCTCTTTTCATCCACGCAGAAGTAATCAATACGCCAGCCTATATTTCTCGCCCTGGCATTAAAACGGTAACTCCACCACGTATATCTCCCGCCCTCTTTGTGGAACATCCTGAAGGTATCCACAAAACCTGCATCAAGGAAGCGGTCCATCCATGCCCGTTCCTCAGGTGTGAAGCCTGCATTGTTCTGGTTTGATTCCGGGTTTGCAAGATCAATGGGTCTGTGGGCCACATTGAAGTCACCACATATTACCACGCCCTTCTTCTCTCTAAGCCCATTTAGATATTTCAGCAGCCTGCTGTTGAAATCAAGCTTGTAGTCCAGTCTGACGAGCCTGCTGCCAGCATTGGGGAAATAGACATTTACAAAAAAGAAATCCCTGAACTCCAGAGTAATGACCCTGCCTTCAGTATCAGGCGTACCGTCATTCATACCTGTAGTCACGTTTACAGGATGTACACGCGTATAGACTGCCACGCCTGAATAGCCCTTTTTCTCCGCACTGTGGAAAAAGCTCTCATATCCAGGGATATTCACCACATTTTCCTCAAGTTGTTCCTCTCTGGCCCTGGTCTCCTGCAAGGCAAGAATATCCGCATCAAGCTCTTTCACAGTCTCAAGAAATCCCTTGGAGACCGCGGCCCTGAGACCGTTTACATTCCAAGAGATCATGCGCAAACCCTGCCTCTCCTCATGCTTCATGACCTTCCTCGGCTTAACACCTATCTTGGGGCATCTCTGTTCCAAGGGACATCTGTCACAATGAGGGGCCACCGGCCTGCACGTGCCCTGTCCGAATGCCACAAGGATTGAATTGAATTTCAGCCAATACTTCTGGGGCAGCTTCTCCCTAAGGATACGTTCTGTCTGTTCCGGAGTCCTGGTATTTACATAGCCCCAGATGTTCATAATACGGTGCACATGGGTATCCACACACACTGCAGGCTTGCCAAAGCCTACGGCCACAACGAGATTGGCAGTCTTGCGGCCCACTCCTGGGAGTTTGACCAATTCTTCAACTGTGTCCGGCACCCTCCCCCCAAACTCTCCAAGGGCATCAGGAAGGACAGAGAGATACCTTGCCTTGTTCCTGTAGAACCCAACGGGATAAATGAGTTTTTCTATCTCCTGAACAGAGAGGGCTGCCAGGTCTGAGGGGGAGTTTACCTTGCGGAAAAGTCTGCGGCAGGCCTTTGCCGTGACCTCATCCTTGGTGCGGGCAGAAATTATGGTGGCTACCAGCACCTTGAACGGATCTTTGGTCTGGGCCTCCACAAGGTCCACGATAGGGACCTTGTAACTCGCTACCTCGTTCTCAAGGGTTGTCAGGAAGAAGTCTATGTCTATTGTCTGCTCTATGTGTGCCAAGCCTCTGCCCCTGTTGTTGTATCAAAAAACATACTGATCCGCAGGCCCGGAAAGCGGGACTGGCAACCCATCATCCCTAGCCAGAATCCTGTTACCTCAATTGGGTATCAAAGACGTAACTGTTCACAGGGTTCTTTGCGGGTGCTATCGTACAACTGCCTGAAATGTATCTGTTTGAAGGGTGCTACGGATACAAGGCAGTGGGTAAGCAGGCATACTCCCTGTACTTCAGGTGACCGACAGGTAAGAGAAGCCCCCGACGCAGTAGACGGGGTATCCTGTGAACAGATACTCAAAGACACCTGTAGCATGGCCTGCAACATACTATACAATGCTACTGCAGGAAACCTGCGATACAGAGACGGTTGGCAAGCATGATGTGCAGGATAGACATATCATCAACAAACACCTTCAACCGATGGTAACTCCTCACAGGGTTCTTGGCGGGTGCTATCGTACAACTGTGTGAAACCTGATAGGCACCTCACTTACATCGAGTCAGAGGACTATAGTATGATCTGTTGCCAAAAACTTGTTGCAGCACCAAGCGTGTTTGTGATATGCCTCTGTATGTAGCCATGCAGACATGGATACCCCCTGCCTGGCCAGATGGGATGAGCACACACAGGTGACACCCATCAAACATGACACCTTGCATCTTACGCAAAATTGGGAATCACTCAATTCAGGTTAAAAAATATTTTCAAAAATTCACCATGAGACAAAACAACGAAAAAAAGCGGGCTTTGATTACAGGCATTACAGGGCAAGACGGCGCATATCTCGCCGAGTTTCTGTTAGAAAAGGGATATGAGGTGCACGGTCTCAAGCGACGTTCATCACTGTTCAATACCGATCGCATAGATCACCTCTACCAGGATCCTCACGAGCCTGAGAGGAATTTCATCTTACATCACGGAGACCTTACAGATTCATCAAGCCTCATACATGTAATAGAAAAGATCCAGCCCCATGAGGTGTACAACCTGGCTGCCCAGTCCCACGTGGCCGTATCTTTCGAAGAGCCGGAATACACGGCCAACTCTGATGCCCTGGGAACCCTCAGGCTGCTCGAGGCCATACGCATACTGGGACTTACCGGAAGGACCAAATTTTATCAGGCATCAACCTCAGAGCTGTTTGGTCTCGTGCGTGAAACACCCCAGAAGGAAACCACCCCGTTCTACCCAAGATCACCCTATGCAGTGGCCAAACTGTACTCCTACTGGATCACGGTAAATTATCGCGAGGCCTATGGCATGTTTGCGTGCAACGGCATCCTGTTCAACCACGAATCTCCAAGAAGGGGAGAAACCTTTGTCACCCGGAAGATCACCCGTGCCCTTGCAAGGATCAAGCTGGGGCTTCAGGACTGTCTCTACCTTGGCAACCTAAATGCCAAGAGGGATTGGGGCCATGCACGTGACTACGTTGAGATGCAGTGGCTAATGCTCCAGCAGGATGAACCCGATGATTATGTAATAGCTACAGGCGAGCAGCACAGCGTCAGGGATTTTGTAAATGCTGCGGCAGAGGAACTTGGTATGAGTATTACATGGCGGGGAACGGGATTGGACGAAAAGGGATATGACCAGTCCAACAGGTGTATAGTGGCTGTAGATCCCCGGTATTTCAGGCCCACAGAGGTAGAGACCCTGCTTGGAGATCCCTCCAAGGCAAAAGAGAAACTGGGCTGGACCCCCAAAACCACGTTCAGGGAGCTTGTGGCAGAGATGGCCAGGAGTGATCTTGAAGATGCAAAACGGGACGAGCTTGTCAAGAGACATGGCTATGTGGTGTATAACCATAATGAGTAGCAGGAGACACCTCCGCTGGCTCTCCATATCCTGCATCCCCCGTACACGGGCAAAGGTTCATTCGTACAGATTAGACCAGTACATCAACAGTCGCCACTTACACAGATAGCGTATCTGTCAACAGCAGAAGTCAGTCCTTATGAAAAAAGAGAGCAGAATATATGTTGCCGGACACAGGGGGCTGGTAGGCTCAGCCCTTGTAAGACGCCTTGAAGGCAAGGGATATGTGAACATCATAACCCGCACACACTCGGAACTTGACCTCATGGATCAGGCTGCAGTACGCGAGTTTTTCAGGCAGGAACAGCCTGAGTATGTGTTCCTTGCCGCTGCACGTGTTGGAGGCATCCTGGCCAACAGCAGATATCCAGCCGAGTTTATCCACAACAACCTGCTCATCCAGGACAACATCATTCATGAATCCTACGCATCTTCAGTAAAAAGGCTGCTGTTTCTTGGATCATCATGCATTTATCCAAGACAGTGCCCCCAACCCATAAGAGAAGAGTACCTCCTGACAGGGCCTCTTGAGCAGACAAACCGGGCATATGCAGTGGCCAAGATAGCTGGCATAGAGGAGTGCTGGTCCTATAACCGACAGTACGGCACAGAATTTCTTGCCGTGATGCCTACCAATCTCTATGGCCCTGGTGACAACTATGATCTTGAGGATTCACACGTGCTGCCAGCACTTATCAGGAAGATGCACGAGGCAAAGATGAGAGGGGACAGACATGTGACCCTGTGGGGTACCGGGACCCCTCGCCGCGAATTTCTGCACAGTGACGATATGGCAGATGCGTGTGTATTTTTAATGGGCCTCGACGAGACACAGATAAGATCTACATTCCTCAGCCAAGTCATGCCGCCCCTGATAAACATCGGATGTGGCAAGGACATCACAGTGAGAGAGCTTGCAGAAAAGGTTAAACGGGTTACAGGCTTTTCCGGCGAAATAGTCTGGGATACCTCCAAACCGGACGGGACACCAAGGAAACTCCTTGATGTAACCCGTCTATCAGAGCTTGGGTGGCATTATTCCATCGGGCTTGACCAGGGTATTGCAGACGCCTACCGCTGCTTTCTAAAGCACCATGCACAGGTCTGAGCAGACGGCACATGGGGTATCTGCTCACATGGTACCACATCTGCTGTCTCAGAGTTTTCGCTTACCTGTCGGGCACTTGAAGTACAGGGAGTACGCCTGCACACCCTCCGCCTTGTATCTGTAGCACCCTGCAAGTAGATACACTTCAGACAGTTGTCCGATAATACCCGCGAAGAACCCTGTGAACAGTTACCACATGGGTATCGCCTGTATCGCTGTGTGACAGGTTGTGCTACAGGGCACCGATACGGTCAATGATGCTTTTTTTATCATGCTTTTAACTTGCAGGGATCTATTAAATACATTGGCCACGATCAAAACATGAGAAAAACACCATCGGCCTTTACCAATTGTTTCTGCATCTTAGGTATCCTGTAGTATGGTGACCAGGTATGAAAAAGATACTGGGTATATCAGCCTATTACCACGACAGCGCGGCAGCCATCCTTATTGATGGCAGTATCATTGCTGCAGCCCAGGAAGAGCGTTTCAGCAGAAAGAAACATGATGCTGGTTTCCCTGCAGGGGCAGTTACATTCTGCATGGACTGGGCCGGGCTGAAACTATCAGAGATAGACGCCATAGTCTTTTATGACAAGCCACTTGTAAAGTTTGAGAGGCTACTTGAGACATACCTCTCGTATGTTCCTCGCGGCCTTGCCTCGTTCATTGCAGCAATGCCTGTATGGCTAAAGGACAAGCTCCTGTTAAAGGCCACATTGCGAAAGGAACTGTCAAGACTTTCAGGAATCAGAGAGTCTATGCTCCCCCCCCTGTTCTTCTGTGACCATCACAGATCCCACGCGGCCTCTGCCTTTTATCCTTCTCCGTTTGAAAATGCCGCTGTGCTATGTCTTGACGGCGTAGGCGAGTGGGCCACCACCTCTGCCTGGCATGGCCAGGGGAACGGGCTTACTCCCATATGGGAGATTGACTTCCCCCATTCTCTCGGACTCCTGTACTCTGCATTTACCTACTATACCGGTTTCAGGGTCAACTCCGGGGAGTACAAGCTCATGGGACTTGCCCCGTATGGGAGGCCTGTATATGAATCGCTTATCAGGGACAGGCTCATAGACATCAAGCCCGACGGCACCTTTCGTCTTGCTATGGACTATTTCAACTATGCCACTGGGCTTACCATGACCAACCGCCGTTTCCATGATCTGTTTGAAGGCCCGCCAAGAGAGCCTGAGTCAGAAATCACCCAAAAAGAGATGGATATTGCTGCCTCAATACAGGCGGTCACAGAGGATGTGGTGACAAGGCTTGCTGAAACAGTATCAAGGGAAATTGACAACCACTGCCTATGTCTCGCAGGCGGTGTTGCCCTAAACTGCGTTGCCAACGGCAAGTTGCTTGGACGCAAGATATTTGAAAAAATTTGGATTCAGCCTGCCTCTGGCGATGCCGGAGGTGCTGTAGGCGCTGCCCTTGCCTTCTGGCACGAATACTGCGGGATGAAAAGACAGCCCCGGGAACCTGACTCCATGCAGGGGGCATTCCTTGGCCCCTCGTTTACCGAGGCAGAGATAATGGCCTACCTTGAGAAGGTCAAGGCCCCATACCAGATACTCGACGATGATGAATTGCTGCCTGAAGTGGCGGCCTTGCTCGAAGCAGGAAAAGTGATAGGATGGTTTCACGGCCGCATGGAGTTCGGACCACGGGCCCTTGGGGCAAGGTCCATAATAGGTGACGCACGTAATGCACAGATGCAATCAATAATGAACCTGAAGATCAAGTTCAGGGAGTCGTTCCGCCCCTTTGCCCCTGCGATCATGTACGACAAACTCCATGAGTGGTTTGACCTTGACCAATCCAGTCCATACATGCTGTTGGTGGCACAGGTCCTCAAGGAGAGGCAAAAAAGTGGGGGACATGAAACAGCAGAGGGACTTTTCGGCATTGACAAGCTGAATGTGGTCCGTTCCGAGATCCCGGCAGTGACCCACGTTGATTACTCCGCAAGGGTACAGACCGTACATCCTGAGACCAACCACAGGTTCTATGGCCTGCTCAACGAGTTTGAAAAGCGCACAGGGTGCCCGGTGCTGGTTAACACATCGTTCAATGTGCGGGGCGAGCCCATTGTCTGTACTCCTGAGGACGCATACCGCTGTTTCATGAGGACAGGGATGGATTATCTCGTCCTGGAAAACTTTATTATAGACAAACAGAAACAGCCTGCCTGGGAAGAAACTGGGGACTGGCGTCAGGAATTTGAGCTGGACTGAGGTGTCCTGGAACATACTGATTAAGACACGAGGCATCTAAGAAAACTGGATTATCTTACTGTGAAGACCGATAGAACAGATATAAAGGAGTTGCGGAATTTTGGTATGCTCGTGGGGGGCATAGTGTCAGTGGTATTTGGGCTCTGCCTGCCCCTGTTTTTCCACAGGCACATCAGTCTCCTTTTGATAGTTGCCGGAGGCTCCCTGTTTTTTGCAGGGATTGCCTGCCCGTCTCTTTTGAAACCTGTGCACTCGGCATGGATGAGACTTGCCCACATACTGGGCTGGATAAACACAAAGGTGATTCTCGGCCTGTTTTTCTTCTGCATCCTCCTTCCTGCAGGTACAGTAATGAGACTTGCAGGCCGGGATCCCATGAACAGAAAGTTTGAGCCAGATACCAACAGCTACAGAGTACCTGCCAAGGTTCCTGGTTCAGACCACTTTGAAAGGCCATTTTGATGTTTGATCTGCTTAAAGACCTGTGGGCATTCATGAGGGAACGCAAAAAATTCTGGCTTGCCCCGCTCATCATGGTACTGCTTATCCTTGGCCTTCTGATTGTACTCACCCAGGGTTCTGCAGTGGCACCTTTTATCTACACGCTCTTTTAGGGCAACAGGTCAGGATTTTATAAGGCTCTTGGCATCAATAACCTGCACAGAGAGGTCATTAGTCTGAACGTGCAGGGTGCTGCAGGCTCATGACCTCCATGCCCGAAAGCGGCAAAAGGGGGCTTAACCGGAGTTTGAGAACCAGAAAAATTATCTTTCACGTATGTTACACTACTCCGAAACCTGAGAAACCAAGTCCAAACCATTTGAAAATTTAGCTTGACAACCTGCATCTGCTCAATTATTTAATCCGAACCCTGTGTATTTTCGGGGACTCACAAAAAAACCGTTTTGAGGCGGTGCAGTCCTTCTATGAACGAGATTCCTTCAGGAAGCAGCTCCAGCAGGAAGTAACTCCAGTCGATAAAAAGTAATCTTCCAGATATACAGAATCGGTTTTTTAAAGTTTGAGGGACAGGGCGACTCCTGTGACCATACGTTGTTTTGCGTCCTGGTGCCCTGATCCATATATTTTTTATTTCTGTCGAGGTGTTGAGACATGAAGAAAGACCCTGCAAAAGTACGCAATATTGGAATAAGTGCCCACATAGACGCGGGCAAGACCACACTTACCGAGCGTATTCTCTATTATACCCAGCGCATCCATGCCATCCATGATGTAAAGGGCAAGGATGGCGTTGGTGCCACCATGGATTTCATGGAGCTTGAAAAGGAACGTGGCATAACCATCACTTCTGCTGCTACATACTGTGAGTGGGATGATCATGAGATAAACATAATCGACACCCCTGGCCACGTGGACTTTACCATAGAGGTAGAAAGGGCACTGCGTGTGCTGGATGGTGGCGTGCTGGTCCTGTGTTCAGTGGGTGGCGTCCAGTCCCAGTCCATAACCGTTGACAGGCAGATGGCCCGTTACAAGGTCCCCTGCATTGCGTTTGTCAACAAGTGTGACAGGAGTGGGGCCAACCCCATGAAGGTCATTGACCAGTTGAGGGAGAAGCTTAAGCACAATGCAATTGCCATGCAGCTCCCAATCGGTCTTGAAAACGAATTCAAGGGCGTGGTTGACCTGGTAGCCATGAAGGCCGTGTACTTTGATGGAAGCCAGGGGGAAAAACTGCGCATAGAGGAGATACCGGAAGAGCTCAGGGAAGAGGCAGAGGCAAAGAGGGAAGAACTCATCGATGCAGCCTCAATGTTCTCCGAAGAGCTGATGGAGGCCGCCCTTGAGGAGAACGTGCCTGAAGAGCTTCTGATAGAGGCGATCAGGATAGGTACACTCCAACGCGGAATCACTCCGGTTTTCATGGGGTCAGCATACAAGAACACAGGGGTGCAGCCCTTGCTTGATGCGGTCACACGCTATCTGCCCCATCCTGCGGAGATCGAAAACAAGGCACTGGATATGGACAACGACGAGCAGGAGGTGGTACTCAAGACCGATCCTGATGCACCTCTCGTAGCCCTTGCCTTCAAACTGGAGGAGGGCCGTTACGGCCAGCTCACCTACATCCGTGTCTATCAGGGCACACTCAGGAAGGGAGACACAATCGTAAACTCCCGCACAGGCCGCAAGGTCAAGGTGGGACGCGTGGTGCGCATGCACGCCGATCAGATGGAGGATATCGAGGCCATACCCGCGGGTTATATCGGTGCCCTTTTCGGCATTGACTGCGCGTCAGGCGATACCTTCTGTTCCCCTGAGATCAGGTACAGCATGACGTCCATGCATGTGCCAGAGCCTGTGATCTCCCTTGCCATTGTGCCAGAGGACAACAAGGCCCAGCAGAACATGTCAAAGGCGCTGTCGCGGTTCAGCAAGGAGGATCCGACCTTCAGGGTACACGTGGACCATGAGACAGGTGATACCATCATCTCCGGTATGGGCGAACTGCATCTTGAGGTATATATTGAACGTATGAGGCGGGAGTACAACGCAGCCGTCACCTCAGGTGCCCCCCAGGTAGCTTACAGGGAGACCATCAGCCGCCGGGCAGAGTTCAACTATACCCACAAGAAGCAGACCGGTGGTTCAGGGCAGTTTGGCCGTGTTGCCGGATATATGGAGCCCTATGAAGAGGGTGAGTTCGAATTCGTGAACCAGATCGTCGGAGGGGCCATTCCAACAGAATTCATCTCATCCTGCGAAAAGGGCTTCAAGGCCAGCATGGAGAAGGGAACACTTCTCGGCTTTCCTGTGACAGGCATCAGGGTAGTGATAAACGATGGTGCTGCCCACTCTGTGGACTCCTCTGACATGGCCTTTCAGGCAGCGGCTCGCGGGGCGTTCAAGGAAGGGTTCAACAAGGCAAAACCCATCATCCTGGAACCCATCATGAAGGTGGCAGTGGAGACCCCAACAGAGTTCCAGGGCACTGTGATGGGTTCACTTAACCAGAGGCGCGGTATGATCCTTGGCAGTCAGGATGAGGGTGACATGTGCGTCATAGAGGCCGAGGTACCACTCTCAGAGATGTTTGGTTACTCGACAGACCTCCGTTCCGGCACTCAGGGCAAGGCACAGTTTACCATGGAGTTTGCCACCTACCGCCAGGTGCCCAAATCAATAGCAGAAGAGCTTGTGAAAAAGGCCCAGGAAGAGAAGAAAAAGGCTGCGTAACATGCATTCCCTGTGGCCATACACAAACTATGCTGAATACTGCAACAAAAAACTGCCCCTGTATCCCAGGGGCTTCAGTGATCTATCTTCGGGAGAGGTCTATACACATGCTTAAAAACGATCTTATTCTGCGAAATCCGCTCAGGCTCATAGCCAAGGACCAGGAACAGACACTGGCCGAGGGGGAGTTTGGGGCCATTCTTGCAAAAGCAGGGGTGGGAAAGACATCATTTCTGGTCCAGCTTGCCCTTGACAGTCTGCTTCGCCACAGGAATGTGCTGCACATAAGTCTCGATCAGCCAGTACGCAAGGTATGTCTCTGGTATGAAGAGGTATTTTACAACATTGCCCGCCATTACAATATCAAGAATACCACCGAACTGTGGGAAACCATCCTGCCCCATCGTTTTGTTATGACATTCAACGTGGAGGGCTTTACTGTTGGACGCCTTGAGGAGAGGCTCAACGACCTTACCGAGCAGGGGATATTCTTCCCCCAGCTGGTGATGATTGACGGCCTGCCCTTCAATGAGAGTGTGCGGGAGCCCCTGAGCGAACTTAAACTCCTGGCCAAGGAACAGGGTTTTCCTGTATGGTTTGCCGTAAAGGTTCAGTCAGGGGAAGATGTGGAAAGCGGGATACCTGAAACCATATCAGGCGTGGAGGACCTGTTTGAGACCCTGATTGGTTTGAAGTCCGACGGGAAACAGATAAATGTGAACCTCCTCAAAGGGCCTACAGAGACAGGCAGGCTTTCCTTAGTGCTCGATCCTGCCACGCTGCTCATAAAAGACAAATCGTGACGGTAACATGCCTTAAAACCGATAAGATTTTCCAGGGAGCCACACTGTGTTAACAGGTTGTGGCTCCTTGCATTTTACAGCTCATGCCGTAACATTGCATGATCACAACATGTTTTTTCGTATTAGGCTTGCAACATGTCTGAAACACCCCTTCTTTCCATACAGGGCTTAGAGCTTGACATCAAGTCTCCTGATCGACCTGATGGCAGTTATGTGCCCTTGGTACGTGACGTATCCCTTTCCATACGCCAGGGTGAGAGTGTGTGCCTTGTGGGTGAATCAGGCTGTGGCAAGAGCATCACAGCACTTTCCATTATGGGGCTTCTGCCGCCAGACCAGTTTCGGGTAGCCAGGGGGGATATCAGATTCATGGGCAAGAGTATCCTCCCTGAACGGGAGATACGCAAAATACGGGGCTCCCGTATCGGCATGGTCTTCCAAGAGCCCATGACCGCCCTGAACCCTGTATTAACCATAGGTTTTCAGATCGAAGAGGCCATAAAAATCCACCTTACAGACCTGACTGACAGTGAGGTGGCAGACAGGGTAGAGATGCTCCTCGCCCAGGTAGGCATGCCCGATCCCCACGCGGCGGCAGCAGCCTACCCGCATCAACTTTCAGGAGGCCTGAGACAACGGGCAATGATAGCCATGGCCCTGTCGTGTGATCCGGATCTGCTCATTGCAGACGAGCCCACCACTGCTCTTGATGTCACCATTCAGGCACAGATATTGGAACTTCTTGCCTCTCTTCAGGATTCATCAGGCCTGGGCCTGCTGCTGGTGACACACAATCTTGGGGTGGTGGCCCAGGTGGCCCACAGGGTTATCATAATGTATGCAGGAAGGATAGTTGAACAGGCCCCTGTACGGGAACTTTTCAAAAGGCCACTTCACCCCTATACCAGTGGCCTGCTTGCCTCTGTACCCTATCTGGCCTCAAGCAGATCGGACAGGCGGCTCCACTCTATCCCCGGGAGCGTACCCCCGCTACATGCCCTGCCTGACGGATGCGCATTTCAGGACAGGTGTTCAAAAGTCATGGAGATTTGCAGAAAGGAGGTCCCTGCCTTCGTAAGGGCAGAGCCGGCAAGAAATGTAGCGTGTCATCTTTTCAGATGATCCATGCACACCACTTGTGTTAACATCAACTATTGAAAGGGGAGACAGACTCCGGATAGGTCTATCATAATGCAGGGCCTTTCAACCTGCTCTTGATATATACCTTCATGAGCATTTTCTTAAGCTCTTCATCCCTGACCGGTTCGGTAAGTGCCTGGGCTTGGCCCCTGATCTCCTGCCTTATTTCTTCAGGGATATCTGCCTCTGAAATACCCGCTGAGCCACGTCCTGCGGATTTATCCACGCTCAGGGAGGCAGGCATATGCATCTTTCTCACCTCATCCACATCCCCGATCTTAAAACGGATATCCCTGACCATACCCTCCTGGGGAAGTCTGCTGTTAATGGCATCCAGCATGGTAAGCTTCTGAAGTGAAAGCTGTTGCATCCATACTGAATCAGATACTGCCACAACAAGGACATCTCTCTCCTTGAACTTCAGGGGCCAGGAGTGTTGGGCTATCATGTCCCCGATGATTTCAGGCCAGTGCGTCCAGATGGTCTTTCGGCAAAACCTACTCTGCCACCTGTACCTTGAAGCAAGCAGGCCAATGAGGTGTCCTATGGGGGCAGGGGATGATTCTTTCATAGATATGGTACCCTGTGAGCAGATACAAAACCCTATTCAATGGAAGGCAAGATATCTAAACCACCAGATCAAGCTGTTGAATAATACCTGCAGAACCATCTTCCTTCAAGAATACACCTGTGGCCTCAATCCTGCCAAGCAGCTTATTCTCCTGACCCTTGATATCATATTGGGAACTGGCACTGCCAAGGAATATGGCCCCAATACCAGCCCTTCCCAAGGCAATAAGCCTGTCTTTTCCATATTGATCCTTTTCCCAGATACGGAGCCTGTCATAGATTGGATCATTTTCATCGATAAAGTTGTTACCGTCGCTGTCGAAACGGGAAAGCTCAGAAAAACCGTCTCCTGTAGTGGCACCAAACAGCTCTGAACCGTCATTTATCTTGCCATCCCCGTTCCTGTCCAGCGCAAGGAAGCCTGTTCCAGGCTGCAAAAAGGCTATTTGCTCGGTCCGGCCATCTGCATCTATATCAAAAGAAAAGGTTGTGTCCATGAGCTGGGCAGCTGTACCTGAAAAATTTACACTGAGCGGGTCCTTCAGTGCCTCACCAGCCCTGAGCTGAACATGATTTTCCGTATAGAACTCGCGGCTCATACTGAGAGCCACAGAAAAATCTATTTCCATACCGTCCGATGTGGTTATGGAGCCTGTTGCAGAAAAATCCAGGGATTCGTACTCATAGTGAGACTCATAAAAATCGTATATCATACCGAATCCGTCTCCGCCCTGACTTACAGGTACCTGTCCGCCACCTTCCTGCTGGCTCTCTTCCCCACCATCATAGCCTACTATCTCTTCAGGCTTCATGATATCTATCTTCTTGCCAGTAAGCTTCTCAATCATGGCCTTTAGTATATCAAGCTTCAGGTCATCCTCTGGACTGGTGTGCATGGCTGCAATGTCTGCAGTCCTTTCCACAGGCCCCGGCCTGCCCTTTGAAAGAGATACCTTGACAGCAGAGCGGTGGGCTGCCATATCTCGATGCGTATGGTGATGCAGTCCTCTCTCCTCTCCGCGGCTGCGGAGCGTCCGGCCCTGCCGGTTTCCCTTCCATACAGCAAGGGACTCACGCCTCTCATTGCGTTCCTGTCTACTAGTCTCTGCGGCAAGCTGAATGGATGAACTGATTATCTTCATGGCAGGCCTTCCTTGTCGATTGATAATACAGAAGCATCACTCTCCCAGAACGTAAAGAGTAATGAAAAAAACGGGATGCTGGTTAGGGATATCTATCAGACTAATCGGACAAAATAGGCAGCAGATAAAATACTACCCTGCACTGATACGCTCCACCCGCAACACACCATCCACCTTTCTCACTCCTGCCATGACCCTTCTTAGGTGACTTGAATCAGAGGCCTCGATGGTAAAGGTGAAACTTGCCCGCAGGTCAGGCGATGTGGTGACCTTGGCCTCCATAATATTTGCCTCTGCGGCACTTATGGCATTGCTCACTGCTGCGAGCATTCCCTTCTGGTCAGTGGTTGTGACTGCAAGGCGCACAGGATAACCAGAGTCCTGTTTCACGTCCCACTTGACCTCAACCTGGCGCTCAGGATCGAGATTTGCCACATTGGGACAGTTGACGCGGTGTACCGTAACCCCCCTGCCCCTGGTAATGTAGCCGATCACATCGTCTCCAGGCACAGGTGTACAGCACTTGGCGAGATGGATCATGATATCGTCATGACCATGTATCAAGACCCCCTGCTGTGCCCCGCCCTGCTTCCGTGGTTCTTCCTGGACGATTTCAGACAGCTCTTCGGCAGCCTCCTGGGCCTCTGAACGGGTAATCTTCCCCACTATCTGTGTAGGAGAGACCTTGCCATATCCTACTGCAATTAACAGCTCCTCAACATTCTTGAAGGAGAATGCAGCGGCAATCTCCTCGCCACCGGATTTGACGAATTCGCTGAAATCCATCCTGTGCTTTCTGAACTCCCTTGCGCACAGTTCCCGTCCAAGGGCAAGACTCTTCTCACGCTCTTCCGTCTTGATCCACTGCCTGATCCTGGCCCTGGCCCGGCTTGTCTTGGCTATCTTGAGCCAGTCCCTGCTGGGCACGTGGTGCTTGGAGGTAATGATCTCCACCACATCACCGTTTTGCAGCTCATACTTCAGTGGCACCATGCGCCCGTTAACCTTGGCACCTGCACAGTGGTGACCTACCTCTGTATGTATGGCATAGGCAAAATCAATGGGTGTAGCACCGCTTGGAAACTCCTTGATCTCCCCGTCAGGAGTAAGCACATACACCTCATTGGGAAACAGGTCCATGCGTACGGATTCCAGAAACTCCCGCGGATCTTCCAGTTCCTTCTGCCACTCCATGAGCTGTGTAAGCCAGTCAAACTGCTTGGCCTGCTCCTTCTGGACAACCTTTCCTTCTTTATATAGCCAGTGTGCAGCTATCCCCTCACTGGCGATCTTGTCCATCTCCTCAGTACGGATCTGGATCTCCATGCGCTCACCGTAAGGACCAATAACCGTTGTATGCAGCGACTGGTACATGTTTGCCTTTGGCAGACTGATGTAGTCCTTGAACCTGCCAGGTACAGGTTTCCATACCGAGTGGACGATTCCAAGTGCCTCATAACACTCCTTGGGGGTATTGAGTATGATACGGAAGGCTATGAGGTCATATATTTCATCCAGGGTGACATTTCGCCTGCGCATCTTCCTGAATATGCTGAAGAGATGTTTTGGACGGCCCAGCACATGACAAGAGAGACCATACTCAGCCATCTTCCTGGAAATTATCTCCTTCACCTCCTCCACATAGGCCTTGCGCTGTCCGATCCTTGCCTCCACCTCTTTGGAAAGGGCCTCATATTCAACCGGATATATATAGGCAAACGAGAGGTCCTCAAGCTCACGTTTGATCCAGTCTATACCAAGACGGCTGGCAAGAGGTGCATAAATATCCAGTGTCTCCCTGGCTATCTTGACCTGTTTCTCCTCCCTCTGATACTTGAGGGTACGCATGTTGTGCAGCCTGTCCGCCAGCTTGACCAGCAACACCCGAATATCCTTGGACATGGCAAGGATCATCTTGCGAATGTTTTCTGCCTGTTTGTGAATCTTGCTCTGGAATTCAATCTGGCTGATCTTGGTCACCCCATCCACGATCTCTGCCACGTCTGTTCCAAACATCTCCTCTATTTCCTCAAACGTGGTGAGTGTGTCCTCTATGGTGTCATGCAGGAGGCCTGCAGCGATACTGGCCACATCGAGCTTCAACTGGGCAAGGATAAAGGCAGTGGCAAGAGGGTGTGAAAGATAGGGCTCTCCAGACAGACGGGTCTGGCCAGCATGGACCTTCGCCGAGTATATATATGCCTTCTGGATAAGACTGGTATCCACGTCAGGCATATATGAGTGAACCTGGTCCAGTATGTCATTTATGCGGATCATTGAATATTTGCCAAATCTTGTGTGAGTCCGACTGCCCGGTTACATGTCTAAGACAGTATGTCTCCTATGTGCTCCTCAACCTGATCTAAGGGAACGTTTGCAGTCTGGCCTGTTGCCCTTGGGGTAATCTCCACCTCTCCGGTCTTCTTGAATTTCTTGCCAAGTGTTACCCTGACTGGTATGCCTATGAGTTCCGAATCCTTGAATTTGACACCAGGACGTTCCTTCCTGTCGTCTATAAGCACCTCAAGCCCCCTGTCCTCAAGCCGTTTGTTGATCTGGTCTGCTGCCTTATTCAGATACTCGTCCCTTTCATCAAGCAGAGATATTATCACATCAAACGGGGCAACCGGCTGAGGGAAGACAATGCCCTTTTCATCGTGATTCTGCTCAATGGCTGCTGCCACTGTACGTCCGATTCCTATACCGTAACATCCCATGATCACAGGCTGTTCCCTGCCATTGGAATCCAGGAATGTTGCTCCAAGGGCCTCGCTGTACTTGGTTCCCAGCTTAAAGATGTGTCCCACCTCTATGCCCCTCTTAAGCTCAATAGCCCTGCCGCACTTGGGGCAAGGATCAGATTCCGTGATTATACCCAGATCGTACAGGTCAGGAAGGGCTGCATCCCTGTTCCAGGCCACATTGATGAGATGTGCGTCTGCCTGATTTGCACCACATGCAAAACAGGTCAGGCCGGCCACTGAGTAATCAGCGACCTTGCGTACCTCTTCAGGCAGACCCACAGGCCCTGCAAACCCGGCAGGTGCGCCTGTGACCTTCCTCACAGTCTCTTCGTCTGCCATCACAAGGGTTTCTGCCCCAAGCACACGCTGGAGCTTGACCTCATTCAGGTCTCGATCACCCCGTATAAATGCCACTACAGGGGCACCATCCGCAACAAATACAAGGGTCTTGACTATCTCTCGCATGTTTATTCGCAAGAAGCCAGCCACCTCTTCCACACTGTGAATACCTGGGGTGGATACCATCTCGAGAGCATGGCTGCACTGGCCAGCCACCTTGAGACTCCCTTCCTCACCCTTCACCGGTGCAAGCTCCACGTTTGCCGCGTAATCACACGCAGTACAGCACGCTATCTGATCCTCACCAGTATCAGCTATCACCATGAACTCGTGGGATGCATGACCACCGATACTGCCCGTATCCGCCTCAACAGGCCGATACTCAAGGCCACAACGCTCAAAAATATTACAGTATGCCTGGTACATTGCGCGATACTGTCTGTCCAGGGACTCCTCATCCGCATCGAAACTGTAGGCATCCTTCATGATGAACTCCCTGCCACGCATGAGGCCAAAGCGTGGTCTGATCTCATCCCTGAACTTTGTCTGTATCTGATAGAGGTTTAGAGGAAGGTCCCTGTAGGAACGGATCTCCTTACGTACTATATCTGTAATTACTTCTTCATGGGTGGGGCCAAGACAGTAGTCCCGGTCATGCCGGTCCCTGAATCTCAGAAGTTCCTTTCCGTAATGGTCCAATCTTCCACTCTCCTCCCACAGCTCCGCAGGCTGCACCATGGGCATAAGCAGTTCCTGCGCCCCTGCCGCATTCATCTCCTGTCTGACAATTCGTTCCACCTTTCTAATGGAACGAAGACCCAAAGGCAGATATGTGTACAGGCCTGATGCAAGTTTTCTTATCATGCCCGCCCGCAGCATGAGTTTATGTGAGACTACCTCTGCCTCTGAAGGAACCTCCTTGAGAGTGGGTATGAACATCCGGGAATAACGCATTTCTAAAAACTCCTGTTACTTACTTGTTAAAAGGCCCCTGTTATGAGGCATGCCCAGGACACATAGACGGCACCCGCCTTTGTCAAATGTTTCCGTATTTCAGATGCCCAGTCGTAGGGTGATAAGGACAGACCAATTGCCTGCACGCAAAAGGTAGTCCAGGCAGGCATCATGCGGCTACGAATGCCTCTCATCATACTCCTTTATCACAACCTGGACCTCTTTCCAGAACTCTTCCAACAGTTCCGATTCATCCACCTTCTTCAATATCTTGTCGCCCTTGAAAATAATGCCCTTGCCCTTGCCACCTGCGACGCCTATATCAGCCTCTCTGGCCTCGCCTGGCCCATTCACAATACAACCCATCACGGCAAGCTTGATAGGCTGGGGTATCTTCCGCGCCCTCTCTTCAACTGCCCTGGCAAGGCTGAACAGATCTATGTCACACCTTCCGCATGTGGGACAGGAAATTATTTCCGGCCCACGATGCCGCAATTTCACCGCGCGCAATATCTCATAGGCAACTATTATCTCTTCCACAGGATCCATAGTCAGGGAGACGCGCATGGTATCGCCAATTCCGTCCATTAGCAAAGCGCCCAGAGCCACACTGCTCTTGACTGTTCCTGCTATAAGGCCTCCAGCCTCAGTCACTCCAATATGCAGGGGGAAATCCGTGCGTTCCGAAAGCAGCCGGTATGCCTCCACGGTAGCCATTGCGTCAGAAGACTTTATGGATATCTTCATCTCCTCATAACCCATGTCAGCGATAAGATTAATGTTCCTTACGGCGCTCTCTACCAGAGCTTCAGGAGTAGGCCCTCCGAACTTTTTACGAATGTCTTTTTCAAGGGAGCCTGAATTGACACCAACCCTTATGGGTACCCTGAACTCCTTGGCCTTTTTCACCACCTTGCCCAATTTTTCATGGCTGCCTATGTTGCCGGGATTAATACGGATACCCTTTGCACCAGCCTCCATGGCTGCCACCGCGAGCCGCCAGTCGAAATGTATGTCCGCTATAAGTGGTATGGAAATTGCTTTATTTATATCCGAAATGGCTCTTGCCGCCTCCATGTTCAGGACGGCTACCCTTATAATCTCGCAGCCAACCTCCTCAAGCCTTTTTATCTGCTCCACAGTGGCTGCAACATCCCGGGTATCTGTGTTGGTCATGGATTGAACGGCTACCGGATGGCCACCGCCTACAGGGACATTACCTATGTAAATTGTCCGTGTTTTATGTGATTTTTTTAATGTGTCCATAAGGCGCAATGATAAATCAGTATGATGGTTTGGGCAATGCCCACCTGAAAGTTTAAGTTGACATAACTATCTCCATTGATCATTCTCTATTGAAAGGGTATCCTCTGAAAATGGTAAGGTCCTGTCCATTTCCGCCTGAGGATACTATGAGGTAACATCATGAAAATTAATGCCGATTTTCCAATTCCAGGTACAGGCAGCCTCAAAGACACGGCAGGTAACAAAGAGACGAGTGGCACCAGCAGCTTTTCAGATGTACTGGATCAGGTTTCCATCAAAAACTCAGACAAGGTGACACCTGGCACAGCCACACACCTTGAGGCCCAGCCCTTGTTTGACAACCATATCCCATCTACTGCCCAGGCTGACGCAATAGGGGCAGGAGAACACGCGCTGGATATTCTCGACCACTTCAGTAGCATGCTCACGGGGCACGACAGTATTGAAGGAGGTATTGATACTGTTGCCTCTGCCCTTGATAGTAATACCCGCGATCTGGCACAGATAAGGGACACTCTTGATGCCCAGGACCCGCTACGAAGCGCCCTGGATGAAATTGCCGTCATGTCTGTTGTGACCTCCATGAAAATAGAACGTGGCGATTTCAATCTGTCATGAGTATACAAGACATTAAGGATTGATTTTAAAGGATAATGTATGTTACTTGTGACAATGGACATACTGCAGGACGCCTGAACCTAATTTGAACGATTTCCAAGTTTGCAGGAAACAAAATTCCACATGACTTGAAACGCTCAATTCAGGTCAAAATATAGCAGCCCCTCTCCAAGATATGGGCCGTGAAAGCATGGCAAAAGCAGCATCTACCGCGGATGCGGCGTGTAGTCTGGGCAATAGGCCCAAAAAGAGAGTTTCAACAGAAAATCCTGAAGACCGGTTGGGGGAGATGGTACATGGTGCAGAGCAGTGTACCACTCCTGCTCATCCAGACCAGAAAACCATTTGTGAACACCACCATATGATTCTATTTCGTAAAGATATATGACTCAAAAGAAAAAAAGTATCCTTGTGATTGAAGATGATGCGGAAGTCCGTAGCATGCTTGAGGATTATCTCACCTACCTCAAGTATGAGGTATTTACTGCCGAAGATGGGCTTGAAGGTCTAAAGAAGATAAAGACTGGCACGTATGATCTGGTAATAACGGATATTGCCATGCCATACGTAAGCGGCATAGGCATTATCTCTATCCTGAAGGAAGAACACCCTGAGATCCCTGTCATGGCCATGACTGGTTATGGTTATCATGCAGAAGAACTTGCCAATGAGAAAAATGCCAATGCCATTGTGAGCAAGCCTTTTGACATCCAGGAGATCAAAAGGCTTATTGAGGAGTTACTGGAATAGTGTAAGTGCAGTAAGGATAAAAAGCTCACATAGCATTCGGCGTTAGGATCCCTCGAGAAAGGCAAGGCGCACGGAGTAAAAAAGCGAAGCGTACGAGGTATAGATGAGTATTTTCACCGCCGAGCAACGAAGCCAGCGTACGCAAAAGGCTGTTCATGAATGAACGAATTGATGCGTCACTGGCCCTCACCCCAAGACAGGCCTATAGAGACCGTACCTTATGCTGCCTTGCGCCCCATATACCTCTCTACTGGGTATCCTGCATATACCGTAGGAATGCACCTTCAGTAGACAGGATGACAGTGGTATGCTTCTTCAACGCATTCTTGTAGCTATCCAGCGTACGAAGGAAAGAGTAAAAATCCGGTGCCTTTCCGTATGCGGCCGCATAGATATCTGTGGCTTGCGCGTCTGCCTTTCCTTTGATGTCCTGTGATTTGCGATATGCCTCAGAAGAGATCACCTTTAACTGGCGCTCCATCTCGCCTTCAATCCTGGCCGCCTCCCCTGCCCCTTCAGAACGATACTGCTCAGCAATACGCATCCGCTCAGAGATCATGCGCGCATATACCTCCTTACGCACCTGCTCTACGTAGTTTATCCGCTTGAACTTGAAGTCCAGTATCTCTATCCCAAGGGGTTTTGCCCGCCTGGAAGCGTTTTTCAGCACCTCTTCAGCAAGGGCCTCCCTACCAAATTTTATCGGGGTGTTCATCTCCTTGCTGTCCGATGCCATGATCTCCTGCTCAAACCCCTTGGAACGCACCAGCTCGATGAGCAGATGACGTGCGACCACATTTCTCGTACCGCCATCAAGGATATCTGACAGGCGGGACTGGGCCCTATACTGGTCCCGGAGCCTCTGAAAGAACAGCAGAGGATCAGCGATACGCCACCTTGCATAGGTATCCACCCATATGAAACGTTTGTCCTTGGTGGGTATCTGGTTGGGATTTCCGTCCCAGGCGAGAAAACGTTTATCAAAGTAGTTTGCCTGCTGGATAAAGGGGAGTTTCATGTGTAGTCCCGGATCGGTAACGGGTTTTCCCACAGGCTTTCCCATCTGTGTGATGACGACCTGCTCGGTTTCATTTACTGTATAAAACATCCCGCTTATAACGATCACTGCAGCAGCCACGACAACAAAAACCATGGAAGACAGTATCTTCATTTCGCACCTCCTGCATTCATAAGAGACTGGTTAAGCTTAGAGTTGGCACCAATGGGAAGAAGCGGGACAATCCCTTTCAACTGTTTGTCTATTACGATTTTTCTATCAAGTTTTGGATAAATTGCCTCCATGGTCTCCAAGAAAAGGCGTTTTCGCGTCACCTCAGGCGCCTTCTCATATGCCTTGTAAAGGGCATTGAAAAATGCAGCGTCACCCTTGGCACGGTTGATACGGTCAGTGGCATAACCTTCTGCCTGCTGAATCATACGCTGGGCCTCACCCTTAGCCTTTGGTATCACCTTGTTAAACCTGGCCTTTGCCTCGTTTATCATCTTCTCACGTTCCTGCTGGGCCTGGTTTACCTCGTTGAAAGAGGGCTTGACAGGGTCAGGCGGGGTGACGTCCTGAAGCACAATCTGCTCCACCACTATTCCGGTCTCATACTTGTCGCACAGGGCCTGAAGCTCCTGTTTGACCCTGTCAGCCACAAGCTGTCTGCCTGTGGTGAGGATATCGTTTACTGAGTGGTTGCCCACCACCTCCCTCATGATAGCTTCGTTCATATCCCGAAAGGTTATCTGAGGATTCTTTACCTTGAACAGGAACTTGTACGGGTCTCTGATGCGATACTGGGCAATCCACTCAACTACGGCAACATTGAGGTCTCCAGTAAGCATCAAGGACTCATTCTCATAACGCTTGGGATTGAGGCTGGTACGCATACCAGGCCTTACAGTCCTGAAACCGAACTCCTCCTTTAACTGGCGCTGCACAGGAACCTTGATCACTGTTTCCAGAGGGGCAGGGAGCTTGAAATTGAGACCAGGTTTGGCCTCCCTGACATACTTGCCCAGCCTTAGAATAAGCCCTACCTCTTCTGGCTCCACGGTAAACCAACTGTTCCATAGGACGATGGCAGCGACAATTACGCATAGAAAGCCCATAAATGAACGGATCTGCTCACCTGTAGGGCGGGGAGGAGTGACCTTGAAATTTCTGATATCCTGCGGTTCCATAAAATGCCTTTTCCCAATTAGAAGATTACGTTATGTATATGCATAAACAAAGGATTTCCAAAAGATTCTCATGACACAGGCGAGACAGCCATCTCATGCATGACATGGGAATGCGTTATGGAATATGGTTATGTAAACTGTTTCTGGATTTCAGGTGTCATAGAGTATGGTAGCTGAGTATACCATCTAAATCACACAATTGCCAGATTGGAGAAATCTGATACCCATGCACAGTTACCCAATATGGACAAATTACCAAATGTTAATACTGATACAAACAGTGAATTGACAAAACACCTTTACACAAATAACCATTTGGCAAAACAGAAAAATACTGTTTTGTTCATATTCTAAATCAAAACTCAAAAAAAATCGGAGGGATTAAGATGTCAGAAAGACAGTCAGAACTAAAAATTTCATTTCCTGAGAGCAATCAGGCAGGCATATATTCGAACAACTCAGTGGTAGGACATTCAGCCGAGGAATTTATCCTTGATTTCCTCCTGGTGACTCCACCTGCGGGCAGGGTAAATGCCCGGGTAATCATCAGTCCGGCCCATGCAAAGAGACTGTTCAAGTCATTGGGAGAAAACCTATCCCAGTATGAAGAAATGTTCGGAAAGATCAAATCCGCTCAGATACCGCCTGGCGATATAAAGGTCCAGTAAGCAAGATCAGGTACTGTCTATGATACGCTCAACCACGTCCTGAGCCGGAACACTGGACTGTCTCCTGGTCGGTTACAATAATGTCAAGCCTTTGGTCATGGGGGGCAAGAGGTATATGATCCATAATCTGGAAATGGAAGGCCAGGCCTATGCGCACTGCATTGATTGCCTCTTCTGACAGGAAACGGTCATAAAAGCCGCCCCCATAGCCATATCTACCACATCTTCGGTCAAATACACTTCCAGGCACCAGTACCGAGTCAATGACAGCAGGATCTTGTATTCGCTCTGCTGTTTCTGTCCTTGGCTCAAGTATGCCATAGGCACCTGGGACAAGGTCCTGTTCCCAGTCCTGTATCCTGTATATCTCCAAACGGTGTTCTTTAACCATGCTTTTGGGGACCAGCACTGTCAGACCTGCGGCCAACCTGTCCCTGATGAGATCGTGAGTATAGATTTCGGATCGAAAAGAGATGAAAAAGAGAGGGTATATACTGCTGACAAACCATGGGGTATTCAACAGTCTCTGAATGGCATGGTGACTTCTCGCCCTTATCTCATCCTTGCTAAGGGCGTCACGATGCGAAAGGATGGTCTTTCTGAGTAATGCCGGTTCCACTCCTGGCATCCAGGCCACCTATATGGCCCTTGTCAATTGCTTATGCATTTCGCAGGCATCCTGGACTATAGATTATGAATTGGTTCAAAACATGAACCTTGGTTTACTGTGATAGTTAATATGCATACACGACGAGCCCTTTACCCCGCTGTCTCGCCACAGTGGCTTACACTGTTTGTCGCGCAGCATCACCTGGTGCCCTGCAATGACCGGTTTTAGCGAACGGGCCACGAGGTAGAGATTCCCGTCCAGACCATAAAATTTGGAACCTACCACCTGCATCTCTACCCCTGATTTGAGAAGCAGGCCCCGCTGATGCAAAAACCACTGGGGACCAGTAATAACCGTAAATATTCGCGAACGTGACTCCAAGGTAAAGCATTCAAGGCCACCGTATCTGCCAGCAGAGGTATCTTTGACTATACCTGTTACCACAATCTCCGTATTTTCATCATATCCCGGACCTGCAGCAAATAACTGCCCGGCAATACACAGGACCATTATGGCTGCAATGCCTGTACAAAGGGCAGGTCTGTTGGCCTGCCTGAGATTCCTCCCAGTGGCACTTATGGAGTCACATGTCTCGTTACTATATTTTGGGCTCAATCTCTTAGTCCTCACTTTTGCAGATATAGTTTTACACCTCATGGATGCTGCTACTCATGACGGGACATGGCTGGTAATGTCCCAGCATTTCAGGAAAGTTGAAGAATTAACCTCAATATATAGCAATTACTGTGCCTTGCCGGGCACCTGCAAAATCAACCTTACCCCCATCCATGTAACATGACGGTTATTATCCGTTTGTCCCGTGCCACTGATAGCTATAGCCCTGAACCGGCAAGATTCTAACACATAAAAAGCCGCTGCCAAGTCATGGCAAGAATCATATCCGATGCATTGTACATGAAGAGGCACTGAACATCCATTGAGAACCGGACACGATGATGATAACCATAAGGGACCCCATAGCCTCAACATGCAAAAAATGCATATAGTGCAAAAATTGCATAAGCCGACATGCAAAAATTGCATCACAGAGACACAGATATCAATCCGCATTGGGCCAGTGACATATGGACAGGACACGGAAGGAGTGTTTTCCCGGAAACATGAATGACACGGACCAGTACTGTAGGGAGTCCTGTACATTTATTATGGGTATTATAGGGAGGAAATTTTCATATTGATGGGTAGGAAATGGGCTGAAAATTGTAAAATCCAGGCTGAAAAGGCAAAAAAAGAAGGCCTTCTATGAGGAGGATCAGAAGGCCTTCGGGGAGAGGAGGGTTGGGAGGGATAGGGAGTTTTATGTTATCTTTGCTGTGTTGTACATGTTCTAATGCAACCGGTATGCCAATACCCACAAAATTCTGTCTCCAAAACACTCAAAAAAAGAAAATAAAATATTTTTTACGGAAAAACACTGGATTATATTTCCACATGAAGCCCCTCTTCATAATGGTACGATCACCTTTCACACAGGGGCGACCATAAAAGTATCATAGCGTGCCCACTGGCACTGGTGCAATTGTTGCGCCATGTGCAAAAATTGCACGCATCTTAACGCAAATTTTGCGCATTGGAGACAAAAAATGGCGAAGACAGAAACCATACACACTCCACACAAACCAGGGATTACGCAAGCCACCTATGGGATTCATACCTGCACCAAATCGCCTCAGGAGCTGCAAACAGACGGAAAACAGAAAAAATCAAGTAATTATGTGCTATTCGGACTGAAAGGAGAAAAAAAGAAGGCCTTCTTTGGAGGAGGATCAGAAGGCCTTCGGGGAGAGGAGGGTTGGGAGGGATAGGGAGTTTTATGTTATCTTTGCTGTGTTGTACATGTTCTAATGCAACCAATATGCCAACACCGAGAAGACGCACCAAAATTATTTACCCATTTTATAGTTTTTTATTTTATACTGTAGTGCACGCAAGGAAATACCTAAAAGTTCCGCAGCCTTACGTCTATGTCCTCCAGTTTTTTCAAGTGTGGCCTCAATGGCCTCCCTTTCCAGCTCATCCAACCGCTTGGGCTCAAACTCTACCATGCCCTTGAATGATCTTGCCTGCCCCTCATGATTTGCTGTGGAAAGTGGTGGAAGCCTTATCTCTCCATGTGTGGACAGGATAATGGCCCGTTCCAGCACATTATGCAGTTCTCGTATATTCCCCGGCCAGTTATAGGCCTCCAATTGCCTCATTGCCTCATCAGTAATTTCAGGTACCGGTTTACCAACCCTGGCAGATATTACCCTGACAAAATATTTTGCAAGCACAGGAACCGTATCTGCGCGCTTTCGCAGGGGAGGAATTTTTATGGGGAACACATTCAGGCGATAATAAAGGTCTTCCCTGAACTGCTTTTCAGCAATTCTCTCTTCGAGGTCCTGATTGGTAGCAGCAATGATACGGGCATTTGTGGTAAGCGTGACAGTCCCCCCCACCCGTTCAAACGAGCGTTCCTGCAATATGCGAAGCAGCTTGGACTGGGACGCCATTGGCATCTCACCAATCTCGTCGAGAAATATCGTACCATCCTGGGCCAGTTCGAATTTACCCTGCCTGGAATTTACAGCACCGGTAAACGCACCGCGTTCATGTCCGAACAACTCGGATTCTATGAGGTTTTCAGGAATGGCAGCGCAGTTAAGCTCTACAAAACCGCCGGAACGTCCACTGAGATGGTGCATAACCTTGGCCAGAAGGCTCTTTCCCGTACCACTCTCCCCATGCAGAAGCACTGTGGCATCTGTACCTGCCACCTGCTGAACCTCCTTCCACACCTCTTCCATACCACAGAACACCACCTCTACAGGGGGGAGCCCATCCGCAAGCTGTTCACGCCACAGCTCGGTGCTACTGATCAGGGACTGACGTTCCATCACCTTTCCCACTGCAAGTCGGAGTTCCTCAGGATCTTTGAGTGGCTTTATAAGATAATCAATAGCCCCGCTCTTCATGGCATCCACAGCATTTTCAACAGTGGCATAGGCAGTAAGTATAATGAAATCAGTGGCAGGGGCCTGTTTCTTCACATGCCTCAACAGCTCTAAACCGCTCATGCCAGGCATCTTCAGGTCACTCACTATAAGATTGGGGGAAAAATCCTCTATGATCCTTAGTGCTGTCTCAGGATTCGTGGATGTCTTTACATTATATCCCTCCTTTTTGAGTATCCTTGAAAAGAGGGTTACAAGGGACTTTTCATCATCAACAACCAGTATGCGGAAATTTTCTTTATTCATTGTCCATACCCGGTTTCATCGTTTCATCTTATTTCAACACTGGAACTTAGCAGGAGACTTGTCCCATATAAACTTGATATTACCTTGTGACAGGTTACACTCAGGCATCACATACCTAACATGGTGAATAATTTCGTCATACTTGTAGATATTGTCAAGCTGACGCTTTTCCCCTCAATCGTCCGGCATGGACCATGAATCCAAATTACTCGAACATGATCCATCATGAAATTTTGGCTGATCACGCATCCGCTATTTATGAAACAATAATGCATTGACGATAAGACCTCTAAAGTTCATCCTGTGACATACGTCAATCAATGCGTCGTGCAAGGCCCCTTCCTGTTTTAGCCGACGCGGGCCTCTGCATGCCTGCACTGCTATTTACATAGACCTTCCGACCCATTCAAAATATTGAAAAAATCATCATCTGCCGGAGACAAGGTTATGCCTGATACTCCCATCACATTGAGGCATTGAATGAACATGACAAACCAAATACCGGAAAGAAGAAAGAGTAAACGCTACAACATACTGCTCAAGGTCTACTTCCCGGAGTTCGACCTCCATGGCTATGCAAGCAACATCTCACTGGACGGCTGTTTTGTGGAAACCGAATGTACCATATCAGAGGGTTTCCTCACTGATCTGCTCATGGAACTTCCTGTGGTAGGCGTTATCGCAATGAAAGGGTATGTGCAGCACAGGGGGAAGCATGAAAATGGCCTTGGTATGGAATTCGTTCACGTCCGGTTCGAACAGGATCAGACAGAATATTTCTCCATATATGCCCAATTCGTAAAACTTTTACCCATGCTGGAAGACATCCGAGGGAAATATCTCCAGCTTGTTGATCAAAAGCGCATAAAGGCACTTGAAATGCCCACTTATTCTCAAACCTGAATTACAGACCATTCCGCATCCCTTGAACAAATGCGGCCTACTTGCCGATAAAGGAATTAAAGGAGGCAAGCTACTAATGAAAGTCTGGAAATTTCAGGTTCATAGTGGAAAGGTCTCGGTAGGCCGCAGGCAACGTAAGGCAATAACAGTGAATGGGTGCAACGAACCGTTCAAAAATCGGTTCTGGTGTCCTGCCAGGCAGTGGTTTATGACTGCCCCCTGCCCTTTTGAAAACAGACAGGAGTGCAGGAACTTTCAGATCATGTGTGGCATACTGTAAGGCATGAGCACATCTGACATGAATGTAAACGGCACCCTGAGTTTCACCACATAGACGCAAGAACCTTGCACTGCCACTATAACCAGATTTTGAACAAGGGGATTAAATGAATCTTTCAGGCCGACACATGCGCCTTAAAATATCAGAAGGAACAGAGTATGCCTGATCTTCCTTTGGGTGTCGTGGTTTTTTTCATCTTCTGGACAGGGGCATGTATAGGAAGTTTCCTGAATGTATGCATCTGCCGTATGCCAGCCCGAAAATCCGTGATCTCACCCCGTTCAGCATGCCCTGCCTGTGGGCACCAGTTGAGCTGGTGGGAAAACATTCCCCTGTTGAGTTATATCATTCTGAGGGCAAAGTGCAGGAAGTGCGCAGGCCACATATCGATCCAGTACCCAGTAGTAGAATTTATAAATGGGCTGTTCTATGTACTAATCTGGTTCAAATATACCCAGATAGTGCCCACTGCTATCTATTGCATGTTCTTTTCCGCCCTGCTGGTAGTAACAGTCATAGACCTTGAACACTATATAATCCCTGACATCATATCGGTTTCCGGCATACCCATAGGGCTTGCAGCCTCCTTCCTACTGCCACAGCTTGACTGGACAGACTCACTCCTTGGGATAGTGGCAGGAGGCGGAACACTCTATCTCGTGGCATGGGGATATTACGCCATAACAAAGCGCGAAGGCATGGGCGGGGGGGACATAAAACTCCTGGCCATGATAGGGGCGTTTCTTGGCTGGCAGGCAGTGCCGGCAGTTATATTCTTCAGCGCCACGGCAGGAACCATCATAGGCATTGCCATGATGCTCTTCAACAACAAGGGCAGACATTACGCCCTGCCTTACGGCCCTTTCCTTGCCGGAGCAGCGGTATTCTACCTGTTCTTCGGACATGAAATTATTGAATGGTACATAGGTTTGCTTTCAGTACAGGCCATGCCTGCCTGATCGCCTTTATGGATATCAAACACAAGAGATAATGAACGAAAAGAAACAACATAAACGCCGCGTACTCATACTGGACGATGAATTCGAGGTACGAAAAGTACTCAGCGCGTACCTCACCTCCAAAAAAGGAGGCTATGAGGTTGCCCAGGCTGCCACAATCGAAGAGGCCCTGTCAATGGCCACCAGGCAGCCCTTTGACCACATAATTTCAGATGTGTACCTTGGCCCTGAAGACGATCCTGACGTGGAGACCGGTCTTGATTTTTTCAGAAGGGCAAAGGCCGCTGGTGTAGAATCAAACATCATCATAATGTCCGGCAAGGCCAACGTGGATATTGCCATGGAGGCGATCCACATGGGTGCGGTAGATTATTTTCACAAACCCATCACTGCCGAACATCTCTTTTTTATCCTGAGGCGCGCTGAAGAACAGGCCAGGCTCAAAAAAGAAAATGCCCTGCTGCGCAATGAAATAAACCAGAAGTATTCATTCAAGAATATCATTGCCAAGAGCCCGGCAATGGGCCATATCTTTGATGTCATTAAAAAGGTCAAGGATTACAAGACAACCGTACTGGTAACCGGGGAAAGTGGAACAGGCAAGGAACTTGTGGCAAAGGCCCTGCACTACAACAGCATAAGACGCAACGGTCCGTTCATTCCGGTAAACTGTGGGGGGATCCCTGAAAACCTGCTGGAAAGCGAATTTTTTGGCCATGTCAAAGGTGCCTTTACCGATGCGGTAAGGGGGAAACGTGGCCTGTTCGAGGAGGCCAACGGCGGAACCCTGTTCCTCGACGAGCTTGGCGACCTGCCCCTTACCTTGCAGGTAAAACTCCTGAGGGTGCTTCAGGAAGAAGAGATAAGACCTGTTGGAGACACCAGGACCATAAAAGTGAATGTTCGCATAGTGGCAGCCACGGCAGCAGACCTGTCAAAGGCAGTTGCAGAGGGAAAGTTCAGGGAAGACCTTTATTACCGTATAAACGTACTGTCCATCGTCATCCCGCCTCTCAGAGAACGGAAGGAGGACATACGCCTTTTGGTTGATCACTTCCTGGAAAAGTACAACAAGCGCCTTAACATGAAGATAAAGGGCATAAGCCCTGAAGCCATGCAGATGATTCTGGACTATCAGTGGCCAGGAAATGTACGTGAGCTTGAAAATCTCATGGAACGGGCCATGGTGCTCAGTGACGGAAAGATCATCAAGGCAGAGGACCTGCCCCCGAGCATCAACACCTCTATCAGCAAGGAGAACGTGGATGGTCTGGTTGGACTGGACGCCACCAACCTGTCCATAAAAAAGGCCAGCAAAGTCCTGGAACGCGAATTGATCAAGCGGGCCCTAGAAAGGACCAAGGGTAACAAGACCCAGGCATGCCACCTGCTGGAGATCAGCCTGCCCGCCCTGCTCTACAAGATGAAGGAGTATGGCCTAACACCCTCCACCTGAAGAAGCACGGCAGGTTCAAAGCCCAACAGCCCGTCTGAGCGCACTGACCTCAGCGGGATCAAGCTCCCTTACCCTGCCAGGCGCAAGCCCCCTGAGGTTGAGCGGCCCCATCTCCACACGCACAAGACGCGTGACAGGATGGCCCACCCTGTCCATCATGAGACGTATCTGCCGTTTCCTGCCCTCTGACAGTATCACCTCCAGCAGACTTGTCTTCCTGGTGGTGCCAAGGAGTCTTATCCTGCATGGTAATGTCACCCGACCGTCTATCTCCACACCTGTTTCCAATATCTCTATATCCCGTCTCGAAGGACGTCCCCGCACAGTGACATGATATTTCTTGGGTATCTTGTGTCTGGGATGCAAAAGCCTTTGGGTAAGCTCTCCGTCATTGGTAAACAGAAGAAGTCCTTCGCTGTTCAGGTCCAAACGCCCAACCGGATAGACCCTTGTGCTTAGATCAGGGAGGAGGTCCATGACAGTCCGCCGGTTATGGGTATCTTTTACAGTGGTCAGCACCCCGCAGGGTTTGTACATGAGCAAATACACATAACCTTCACAATGTCGAATTTCCCTGCCATCCACCTCAACGCGTTGGCATCCTGGCCGCACCTGCGTACCCATCTCCATGACTGTCCTGCCGTCCACGCTGACCC
Organism: uncultured Desulfobacterales bacterium; assembly: GCA_964638145.1. GTDB lineage: Bacteria > Desulfobacterota > Dissulfuribacteria > Dissulfuribacterales > QOAL01 > S144-17. Next base: position 100,264 of record CAZXAK010000051.1, read on the forward strand.
TGCCCTGGCGTATCAGCTCCTCAGCCGCGCGCCTGGAACATACCCCTGCGTGGGCAAGGAATTTCTGTAACCGCATGGTTGATCTCATTATTGAATCAGCCATGAACTGCTATAGTCTCTGAAGAAAAGAAGGCTGGGTAAGGATAGTGGGGTAAACATGCTATTTAAGCCCATTCTGCCGCTTCCACACAACCAGATATTACCTGAAGTATTGACACATGGGGTAAAAAAAACAGGGGTGCCTACTAAGACACGGTAGCTGCGGCTCCGGCATTCTCATCGTCACTTGCCCATGAATCCAGTTTTTCAATCACAGCGTCTATAGTATCGTAAGAGATATCAGGGAGGGTACCGCCAAACGCCTTTTCCGCCTGTTTGAACCCCTCCATGACCGCATCCTTAATATCTTCGACCCGGGTTGAGTCATTACCCCATATCCCAGTGGCAAATCTGACGATCCTGTCCGATGTCTTGTTGACCCCAAAGTATCCGTCTTCAGAGACCAGGTCCCTGGCCTCCTCCGCTGACATGGCAGTAAAATCTATCTCGTTTTCGGGATCAATGGCAAATTTTACCTCTATCCCCTGCTGCTTCAGCAGATTTACCACATAATCTTTTATGGTCTTGTTTATGTCCAGCGAACCACTCCCCTGGGCCATCTCCTTGCCATAAACAGCAGAAAACGAGGCATTCTCAGCCATTGATACCGAAGACGCACTGATAGAAACGGAATCCCTGTAAGACGGTTCAACAGCACCCTGCTCCCTGGCCTCCGACTGTCTGCCTTTTGGCAGCACAGTCCTGGCAGGACTTCCGCCACCCATACTGTTTCCAATCGCATGTACCATAACCGGTCTCCTGTGTAAAAGCCGCGCTGCAATAATCGCAGATGAATTTGAACGCAATATTGTAACCATTAGCTTTACGGATTGAGTTGTCTGGTTACTTTATCGGAACGGCTGGATCATGACTGAAACCTGAATAGGCAGGCCTTCACTTCATGAACATCACTCCATGAGTTCTTCAAGAGGTCCGAATACCTTTGGAAACCGTTTTATCATCTCGGGAAGTATCTTGAGCATGATCTCCCTCATGGAGGGGTCTGCTGCCTTTGAGGCCCTGAGCCTGAGGATGTGAAACCACTCCTCCAGCGTGGCATTTACCATGATCTCGGTCTTGCAGGAGTTGGGAAGTACTGTGCGGGCAGCCTGTGGCGAACTGGTCTCCAACAGTTTGAGATAGTGCCGCTCGGTCTCCTGCATGGCCTGTTCCCATACCGCGTATTCATCCGACCCCTCAGAGAAGAAACAAGGCCTTATGAACACCACCTCACCGCCAAACTTGGCCTCACCATACCGGCAGTAACGCTGAGACTCCTGAAGGTATGATGCCACGCGATGGCGCACAAGCTCATGGGTCACTGCCCGGTTCACTACGATATGGAGCAGGAGTGTACGGTGTTTAACCAGGTGCCCAACAGGCAGGGCGTCCACCTCAGAGGCCGTCAGCAGCTCCATCTCCACCCCCTTGCCAGTGGCAAGAGCAGGATTTCCAATGAGGTCTTCATAGATTATGGGATAGTGCTCTGCCAACAGGCGGACGGCAGCCCCCACCAGTTCGCAGGAAGGCGCGCGCCGCCCCAGATCCCTGAATGAGCGGGGGTTACCTGAAATGATAAATTCGCTGTCTCCAGTACGTGTAGCCTGGCAGAAACGGGGGATAAGCTCAAAAAACTCACTGAACACCTCTGGCCTGTCAGCCCTTACACGCAAAACTAACTGGGCCATCTCGATCACCGACTCGTGCCCCCGCCTTATTATGCCACGGATAAAGGGGGGGGCAGACTCTTCAGTAATCTTGTCTTCGCTCTTGTAACACACCCTGCCGCACCTCTCGATCTGTTCGAGGACACGGTTGGATGTAAAATAGTGATCGAGTATCTCAAAACCAGGGGGAATAACTTTCATGGCATCCTCTACACTCAACAGTCACCTGAATTGAGCGTTTCAAATTATGTGAAATGCTGTTTTATCTTTAATTCCAGTGAACTAATGCTATTTTTTAAAAATTACCCGTCACCCAACGGGGTTGCTGTAACTGTTTTGCTTTCTACCTAACTTGAAACCGCTGCGAGATTCCCAATTCAGGAGTCAATAAGCCGGCCCGCAAGAAACTTCTGCAGGACAGTGGTTAACACCTCAGAGTCGCGATACAGCCTCGGTTGTCCTAATCATCACCCTACATGACACCTGAAACGCAGAAGCAATCGGCAACAAAGGCGGATAGGTGTCGTGTAGCATGGTCCAATCATAGCACATACTCACTCATCGCACTACAGGGCCCCCAAAAAACGGCAACCATTGACAAGAGCGAATGAACAGTGCATTCACATTTTGAAGAAGGCTTCATATGCCTTAAATGTCATGTAAAGATCAACCTTGTGTACGATCTCGTAAGGCGCGTGCATGCTTAGGATAGGTGGGCCCGCATCAACTATGTCCATGCCAAGTGCAGCAAGATACTTTGCCACTGTTCCGCCACCCCCCTCATCCACCTTGCCCATGGAACCTGCCTGCCAGCGCACGCCAGCACTATCCCATGCCTGACGTATCCTGCCAACATACTCCGCAGCGGCATCGTTTGCCGAATACTTGCCGCCATGCCCTGTATACTTCTTGAGACAGATACCGTGGCCGGCAAGCGGATTGTTGCGCTTGTCATGCACCTCCTGGTAGTCAGGATCAATGGCCGCAGCCACGTCGGCAGACAGGGCCTCTGTGGCCATCATGGTGTCGAGCAGTGTATCAGGTCTCACCTCCACGCCGTGGAGACGCAACAGGTCGTGATATAGCTTCTCTATAAATCTGGACTTTGCCCCTGTATTCCCCTCGCTGCCTATCTCCTCCTTGTCTAGAAACAGTGTAACGCAGGGCACAGAGGGCTGGTCAAGCGAAAACATGGCCTGCAGAGATGCGTAGGCACATGCCCGGTCATCATGTCCATAGCCGCACACGAATGCCCTGTCTATCCCTGCGTCCCTGGCGGGTCCGGCCGGCACCATCTCTATCTCGGCGCTTACGAAATCCGCCTCTGTAATGTCATACTTCTCATTGAGCAGGCGAAGCACATTGAGTTTCACCGCATGCTTCGTGTCATCAGGCCCCAGCACCTGAAAACCGCCTGCAAGGACGTTTAGCTTCTCGGCGGGGATGGCCTCACCCACCTTCTTTGTCCCCTGTACCTTTCGGGCAAGATGAGGCAGGATATCATTTACCATAAAGACAGGATCCGCAGGATCTTCACCAAGACACACGTCTATCTTGCGGTTAGACGAGGTTAGCACTACACCGTGCATGGCAAGAGGGGTGGTCACCCACTGGTACTTCTTTATCCCACCGTAGTAATGGGTCTTGAAATAGGCCAGGCCCAACTCTTCGTAAAGGGGGTGTAGTTTGAGATCCAGCCGGGGGGCATCTATATGAGATGCTACCAGCCTTACGCCTTCAGTCGGGGCGGCCTTGCCCATGACACACAGGGCGGCCGCCTTGTCCCTGAATTGCCAGTATACCCGCCTTGCATCCCTGCCGGCAGAGGCGGCTGGCACAAAGCCATGCTGTTCGGCCATGGCCACGATCCTCCGGACTGCCTCCCTCTCTGTCTTGACGCTGCTCAGAAATCCCACGTACTGATCACACCACTTGAGCAGTCTGGTCCTCTCCGATGCCTTGAGGCCAGGCCATGCGGGTTTTGAGGCCATCTCCAGACTTTTTCTCAACTTCTTGATATCATTTTTCGTAAGCTTCTTCTCTGCCATCTTAATCTGGCCCTCTTGTCTTCCATTAATCCATTAGCATACTGTTAAGCTAAACTTTCATGTTACCCCGCTACTCCGCTGGTAACACCCCCGGCCATGAAAATCTCCGGCCACGGTCTCTATTTTCATGATAACAATACGAAAGATTCCCAGGTTTACCTGAGGCGTTGAACCGCTCATCTGCCTCTGGCGTCTGTGTACCATGCCGTAAGGTATCAAACCGCACTAAAAAAGACAAATAGACACCATATCCAATTTTTTGCTTGACACTTCCGCGCTGTTATTATAGAAATCCTGATGCTGTTCAGCTTGGAACAGCCCCCAACTTTCATGTTCCCATAGCCTGAACAACACCCGGACATGAATATCTGCCATAAAGGAACAGCCCTTAATGGCAACCTTTCATGGTCTGTCAACTTACAGGAACAGCCGGACGTGAAAGGCCGCGGAGAGGGTCTACATAGCGGGCATATGCACGATGATGTGAACAATCAGCGGACACGGACAACTTTCCAGGGGCAGAGCATTCAACCGTTAAGCCATGTGCTTTACGGAAATAATTAGTGGACAAACAGGAGCGTAGCTTGACAGTTATGAAAACGCCTCTTCCGAGAATAGATGAGATTGAAAGAAAATGGTATGTCATTGATGCCAAGGGACAGGTCCTTGGCCGCATGGCAACAGAGATCGCCATGCGTCTGCGTGGCAAGCACAAGCCCATATTTACTCCGCACATAGACACCGGTGACTTTATAGTTGTGATCAACGCATCAAAGGTAAAGCTTACTGGCAAGAAACTCAGCGACAAAATGTACTACAGGCATACCGGTTATATGGGTGGACTCAAATCCATGAATGCAAAGACCATGCTTGAGAAAAAACCTGAGGAGGTCATCAGGCTGGCTGTAAAGCGCATGTTGCCCAAGAACAGACTCGGTCGCGCACAGCTAAAGAAACTCAAGATTTATGCAGGTCCTGAGCATCCCCATCAGGCTCAGACCCCGGAAGCTCTCAAATTGCATGCTGCATAAGGGCACAGTTCAGACCATACAAAACTTTCATGCATCCCATTGGATCTGGAACATGATCGGCATGAAAATCTATCGTGAACACTTGCATGTTCACGGTAAATAGCTTGAGGATCAGAATGGAACAGGATCGCTACTACGCCACAGGAAAGAGAAAGAGTGCAGTTGCCAGGGTATGGATATATGCAGGCAGCGGCAAGATCACAGTAAACAACAAGGATTTTGATGATTATTTTGATGTAGTTACGGCCAGGATCATTGCCGACCAGCCTTTTGATGTCACAGGCACGAAGGGCAAGTTTGACGTATTTGCCACAGTGAAGGGCGGTGGCAAGAACGGCCAATGTGAGGCACTGAGGCACGGGATTGCAAGGGCACTGCAGTTAATGGATCCTGAGCTGAGAATACCCCTTAAGAAGGCCGGTCTCCTTACCCGTGATGCAAGGGTAAAGGAGCGCAAGAAATATGGCCTTGCCGGCGCAAGAAAGCGTTATCAATACTCAAAACGTTAAGATCAACGCTATTATCATGACCATCCCAAGGGAAGGAGCAACTGCGCCTTCCCTTTTTTTATTGACATCACCCGCACTACAGGACATCTGAAATGCAGAAGCAATTGGCAAAGGCATCCTGCAAGCTGGAAATTCCAGGAGGTGCTGCCTGCCATGAATGGCAAACCGGCCATTGGGAGACAGGGTCCAAAAACAGTCAGGGAGGGAGCATTCATGGACTCAAACAGTAAAAAGACAAGGGTTGCCATAATCGGGGCATCCGGCTACACAGGAGTGGAGCTTCTGAGGATACTGAAACTTCACCCAAACGTGGAGGTAACAGTGGTGACCTCCCGTCAGAACCAAGGCAAGAGGGTAGAAGAACTGTTTCCATCCCTGCACGCATACCCTGATCTCAGGTTCAGTACGCCTGACATGGATGAGATATGCCAAGATGCCGACCTGGTCTTTACCGCAGTACCTCACCAGACCGCAATGTCAGTGGTACCACAACTTATAGGGGCTGGCCTGAAGGTAATCGACCTTTCAGCAGATTTCCGCATCAGGGATCAGGCCGTGTATGAAGAGTGGTATCAGGCCCACTCTGCGCCTGAACTGCTGTCAGAGGCTGTTTACGGTCTGCCTGAACTGTATACGGAATCCATTGTCCAAAGCCGGCTGGTGGCCAATCCGGGATGTTATCCCACCAGTACCATTCTTCCCCTGTCCCCTTTGTTAAAAAGCGGCATGGTGCTTGCTGAAAACATCATAGTGGACTCCAAATCAGGGACAAGCGGGGCAGGCCGGGGGGCATCAGTAGCCACCCTGTTCTGCGAAGTCAATGAGGGTTTCAAGGCATACAAGGTGGGGGAGCATCGTCACACGCCAGAGATAGAACAGGAACTGTCCGCTGCAGCGGGTACTGAGGTGAGGATCAACTTTACCCCCCATCTCGTGCCAATGAACAGGGGGATACTCTCTACCATCTACTGCCATGTGGCAGACTCCAGCATTACCACAGAGCAGGTACATAAGGAACTGTGCCGGTTCTATCAGCAGGCACCGTTTGTCAGGATTCTTCCTGTTGGCACCTTCCCCAACTGTTCGTCAGTACGCGGCAGCAACTTCTGTGATATAGGACTAAAGGTGGATGACAGGACAGGCATGCTCATCCTTGTCTCTGCAATTGACAATCTGGTCAAGGGCGCCTCTGGACAGGCTGTGCAGAACATGAATCTCATGTTGGGTTTTGAACAGGCCCAGGCCCTTGAAGCCGGAGCGATATTCCCCTAACCAGATATTACCGAGATTGTAATTTTCAAACCGTGTGATGCTTCTTGTTTTATCTATAATTACAGATAATTAATTAACGCTCTTTTTTATAAAATCACCCGTTACCATGGGACTTGGTATGACTGTTTTGCTTACCACATGACCTGAAATCACCGCAGGATTCCCATTCAGGTATCAAAATATGCGGATCAGGAACAAAACTTAGTTAAGTAGCACAAGGAGTTTGCCATATGTCTGCACCCATTTTTGAACACTCCACCAAGTTTGTTTTACAGGACAGAGACCTGCTGCTGCTCCCCTACAAAGACGGCAAGGAACCGTGCTTTCATTCAGGGTCACTCCCTGGTAATGTGCTCCCCTCTGCTGCCCCTGATAAGGAAGGAAAGACCCAGACAGTATTTGCTGGCATTACAGACCAGCGCAGGGTGATGGTAAAGGCGGTGCGCCTCGACGCCAAACACATCAGGCCTGAAGCTGCCATGAAGAAGGCAGTGGCAGAGGCCATATCACTGTGTGAGACAGAGGCCATGAGACGCGTAGTGGTACTTGTGGACAACGACCGGTCAGGCCTTGTACATGCGGTGCACGAAGGTGCCGTGACAGGAGGATACAGGTTTGACAAATACCTGTCTGACAAACCCAAACTCCCTGTAGTAACAGCTATTGCAAAAGAAGGGCTTGCTGACGTGGAGAGCAGGATCAAGGCTGACTCCGTGGTGTTCAAATATGTGAATCTGGCCCGGGACCTGCTAAATGAACCTCCAAATGTTATGAATCCACTTACCCTTGCCGCAACGTGTATCACAGAGGCAAAAGAGGCCGGTATGACAACAACCGTATGGGACGAGGAACGGCTCAGCCAGGAGGGCTGCGGCGGCATCCTCTCTGTGGGAAAGGGGGCATCTGCACCACCCCGCCTGATTATTGCACGCTACTGGCCTGAGGATGCGGAGAGACATCTGGTGCTGGTAGGCAAGGGTATAACCTTTGACACAGGCGGATACTGTCTCAAACCTGCCTCGGGACAGATAGGCATGAAGTACGACATGGGGGGAGCAGCCGCAGTACTTGGCGCAGGCATGGCCATAGCGGGCCTCAGACTTCCCATACGCCTCACGGTGATAGCACCGCTTGCGGAAAACGACATCTCATCTTCTGCCTATCACACCACTGACATAATCACCATGCGAAACGGCAAGACTGTCCAGGTGGACAACACGGATGCTGAAGGACGGCTCATACTTGCAGACGCACTCTGCCTTGCCTGCGAATATGAACCTGACTGGGTCATTGATGCTGCTACACTTACAGGCGCATGCTGCGTGGCCCTCGGAGAGGACATTGCCGGGCTTTTTGGCACAGACAAGGGGCTGAATGACACACTGTTGGAGTGCGGCAGGACCTGCGACGAATCTTACTGGCCACTGCCACTGCACATGCCGTACATGGAAGGACTCAAGACCACTGCGGCCGACTGCAAGAACATAGGCGGCAAGTGGGGAGGGGCACTCACAGCCGCCCTGTTCCTCAAACAGTTCGTAAAGGACGAAATACCATGGATTCACCTCGATATTGCAGGCCCTGCAGTAAAGGAAGAACCTCTCGGGCACCTTGGCAAGGGTGCCAAGGGATTTGCCGTCAAGACATTGGTAAGGCTAGCCCAGCAGCTTGCTGCATCCTGAATCGAGGTGCATAGTGCCTGAGCCTCCTTTCCCCCTTGTCCAAAAGGTTGGTTGGGCTTGAATTTTCTCCACCGTGGCCTGATACAAGATCACAGTAACCCATCAGAGGGTTCTGTGCGGCTATATTGCACAGCCGTCTGAAATGTATCTGCTTATTTATGATCAACCCAAAAGGGCCGTGACTGCTCAGTGCAGCCACGGCCCTTTCTGTTTACATAAATGGTCTCCCTACAGTACTGCTGATTAGATATCGAAGTACAGGAAGAACTCGTATGGATGCGGACGGAGGTTAATCGCGTTGACCTCATTCTCGGTCTTGTACTCGATCCACATATCAATGACATCCTGTGTGAACACATCTCCCTTGAGCAGGAACTCATGGTCATCCTTGAGTGCCTGAAGTGCCTCTGCAAGAGAACCAGGGGCTGAAGGAATGTTTGCCAGCTCCTCAGGCGGCAGATCGTAGATGTTCTTGTCCATTGGCTCACCAGGATCGATCTTGTTATCTATACCATCAAGTACTGCCATGAGAATTGCAGAGAAGGCCAGGTAACCGTTACATGACGGGTCCGGGGTACGATATTCAATACGCTTGGCCTTGGGTGAGTCTGAGTACATGGGAATGCGGCAGGAAGCACTCCTGTTGCGGCTTGAATATGCCAGATTCACAGGTGCCTCAAAGCCCGGCACCAGCCTCTTGTAGGAGTTGGTGGTTGGGTTGCAAATTGCACACAGTGCGCGGCCATGCTTCAGGATACCGCCAAGTGCCCACAGGGCCTCCTGGGAGAGTCCGGCATACTTGTCACCAGCAAACACAGGGGTATCACCCTTCCAGATGCTGATGTGTGTATGCATGCCTGTTCCGTTGTCATTGAACAGCGGCTTGGGCATGAAGGTAAGGGTGCGGCCATGGCGGTATGCCACGTTTTTCAGAACATACTTGAACCACATGAGCTGGTCACTCATCTGCAGCAGGGGCTTGAAACGCATGTCTATTTCGGCCTGGCCTGCGGTGGCAACCTCATGGTGCTGGCACTCGACGTCAATTCCGAGAGACTCAAGGATAAGGGTCATCTCAGTCCTCATGTCCTGGAACTTGTCAGTGGGAGGAACAGGGAAGTAACCCTCCTTGTGGCGGGGCTTGTATCCCTGGTTGGGACACTCGTCACGACCTGTATTCCAGATACCCTCCACGGAGTCTATCTCATAGAAGGTGCCGTGGCTGGCTGAATCAAAACGTACGTCGTCAAAGATGAAAAATTCTGCCTCAGGGCCAATGTACGCGGTGTCACCAATACCAGTGCTCTTGAGATATGCCTCTGCCTTCTTGGCAATATTTCTCGGGTCCCTTGAGTATGCCTCACGGGTGATGGGGTCACAGATATCGCCAATCAGAACCAGTGTAGGCTCCTCGAAGAACGGATCGATCTGGGCAGTTGCGGGGTCCGGGATTACAAGCATGTCACTGGCATGGATGGGCTGCCAGCCCCTGATGCTCGAACCATCGAAACCAAAGCCATTCTCAAAAGCGCCCTCGTCAAGCTCACTAATGGGTACACTGAAATGCTGCCAGATGCCGGGGAAATCCAGGAAACGGATATCCACCATTTTGACGCCCTTTTCTTTTGCCATGGCAAGGACTTCTTTAGACATTATAAATTCCTCCTTTAGATTCTTCGTTATCATGTGGCGATAACGGATATTTACGAAAACAACTATTTTGAACCAGGTACTGACCTGAAAGAGCAGGTGCAAACCAGGCTGCGGCCAGCCGTCTGGCGAGACAACAGGCTGCCGCCCTGAGTTACTTACAAAAATGTAAGGAGTTAGACTATTCCAAAATTGTCACAGACAATACAATATGCTGCACCTACTGTCCATGAAGAAATGCAGCAAGAACAAAAAAATGTGACATTGACCCACCACAACAGAGGCAAACAGGCAGAAGCAGGACAAACTCACATCTCAATACACACACTCGGCTGCATAAGTCAGGGCGCTTCGTATCTCCTGCCGGTACTCACTGTCATGTATCTTGTTTCCATCCTTGTCCAAGACGTAAAACACATCCACAGCCTGGTCTGCATTGGTGGCAATCTTTGCCTTGTAGATATTTATCCCAAGGTCAGCCAGGGTACTGGTGACATTATAGAGCAGACCTGGATTGTCCTCAGCAAACACCTCTATAATAGAGAAGAAATCTGATGACTCATTATCTATCACAACTTTTATGGGTTTGGGGCTGGTCTTTATTGGATTGCGCAACCCTGACCTGAACTTCTCGGCCAGTCTGTGTGTAAGGGAGAGCCGCTGGGCAAGGGCCAGCCCAAGCTGACGCTGCACCTCATCCCAGTCAAGGGCATCAAAGGTCTGACCCTCTCCGCCCCGCACATCTATGGTGTCGATTGCAATGCCATCCGGAAGCGTGAATATCTGGGCATCCAGCACCTGCATGTTATGAAGGGCAAGTATCCCGAATATGCGGGCAAGCAGGCCTGTACGGTCCCTTGCCACAATAAGGATTGACCAGTAACTCCCCCTGTCCTCGGGAAGCAGCATGACCCTGTGCTCATACATGGACAGGGACTTTCTGAGCTCCATGTGACGGATCACCGCCTCTGGGGTGAAACTCAGGAGGTAGTCCTCTGGCAGGTCTGCAACCGCCTTGTCACCACCTTCCCCAAGCTTCTCTGCGATCTTCTCCTGCATCCACTCTACTGCCTGGGCCCTGCCAGGATCAATGAGTTCCGACTGTTCAAGCAGATGGGCAATCTTGTGATACAACTCCAGAAGCAGTGCTGCCTTCCACTCGTTCCACACATTAGGCCCTGTGGCCTTGGCATCTGCCATGGTCAGCAGGAGCAGCATCCTCAGACGCTCAGGGTCCTTTATACGCCTGGCACACTTGAGGATAAGGGTCTCATCCTCAAGGTCGCGTCGCAGGGCTATATCAAACAGAAAGAGGTGATTTCTCACCAGAAATACCAGAGTGGAGAGATCTGCGGCAGAAAGCCCCATTCTTGCACCTATCTTTTCAGCGAGCTTTGCCCCCTTTATGGCGTGTCCGCCGCCAAGCCCCTTGCCAATATCATGCAGCAGGGCTGCAAGGAGCAGTACAGGCCTGTTCACCTCTGACGAAAGCTCCTTCTCTATTTTGAACAGGCCGCGCACCTCCACCACAGTCTGGATCACATGCCTGTCAACTGTATTCACATGATAGACATCGTGCTGGGCAAGTGCTGAAATGTGTTCGAATTCAGGGATATATGCCTTTAAGAGCCCTGTCTCAAGCATGCAGCGCAGGAGTTCTCCCGACCCCTCTTCATGCGCAAGTATCTGCATAAATGAATTTGCAACCCGCCTTGACCTGCGAAAACGGTCCTCCTCTGCAATGGCGACACAGGAACTCACGATCCGTTTGGCCCTGTAGTGGAGTTTGGCATTGTTGGCTGCCGCAAGCTCAAAGACCTTCATCATGAGAAACGGCTTTGCCTTGAACACCTCCTGACCGGCAATATGTATGCGACCTGAGACCAGCTCAATACCGGATTCAAGCTCCACTCCCGGGGCCATTGCGCCCCGGTCAAAGGTGTCCTGGACGTGTTCAAAGAACAGGTCAGTGATAACCCCTACTGTCTCCATGCAGGCATAGACATCACCCATGAACCTCTCTACTCCCAGCATGGAACTTGAATCATAGTGCCTGAACGCCTTTGCGATCTCCTCCTGATACTCAAAATACAGCCGGTCATTCTTGCGTCCGCTCACGTAGTGCAGACGGTTTCTTATGCGTATGAGGGTATCATGGGCCTCCTTGAGCGACGTGCCCTCGCGCATGGATATGAGGCCCGAATCCACCAGCCCGTCCATGCCTTCAATGCCAAACAGCACCTGTGAGGTCCAGAGCGTGGCCTGGATATCCCTGAATCCCCCGCGACTCTCCTTTATGTTGGGCTCAAGCAGGTAGGCATGATCCCCAAAACGGCGATGCCGCTCCTGCCTGTGATCCATCATCTTCTGGGCAAACTCACGCCGTCTTCCCTCAATGAATTCCCGATGATATGCATCCACAAGGGAAGAAAAAAGATCAGGATCACCACAGATGAATCTGGCATCTATAAGGGCAACCTGCAGAAAAAAATCGTTGAGCGCGTCTTCGAGACAGTTGGCTACTGTACGGACACCGTGGCCCACGTCCAAGCCTGCATCCCACAATGGATAGAATACTGCCTCAGAGACAGCCGAGAGATTCTCCTCTGCCTCAGGGGCATAGAGAACCATGAGATCCACATCAGAAAAAGGGAAGTGTTCCTGCCGGCCATAACCGCCAAGAGCCACAAGTGCAATGCCAAGACGGTTCTCCTCTGGTACCTTTTCGTACAGACCGCATATGAAACTATCCATGAACGCAGAGTGTTCACGGAGCAGATCGCGCCCGGAAAGCCCCCTTTCCCACAGGATATTAAGGGCCTGGCGCGGAGAGAGGTATTTGACAATATCTGATTCTGTCATCTTGTCAGACGTACGGAGCATGACATGGGGCACCTAAACAAACAGAAGGGGGAAAAATCCCCCACCCAGCAATCACAGGCCACCACGTCAGCAGTATGGGAGTTTTCGCTTATACGGCGGGCACATGAAGTACAGGGAGTACGTCCGCGTGCCCACCACCTTGCATCCGGAGTCTCGCAAGCTCACATACCTGCGGCACCCTGTGATCAGTTACCGTACCCCGTGCCGGGCAGCTTATGGCCTATATGGCATCCTTGCCCGTCTCGCCGGTCCTGACCCTTATCACCTGTTCAACAGGCAGAACAAATATCTTTCCGTCACCAATCTTGCCGGTATTGGCCGCCTCACGGATTACGTTTACCACCTGGTCAACCATTGTGGCATCCACAATGATCTCCATCTTTATCTTGGGTATGAAGTCAACCACATACTCAGCGCCACGGTATATCTCCTTATGGCCCTTCTGGCGCCCGTACCCCTTGACCTCGGAAATAGTCATACCCTTGATGCCTATTTCGTTAAGGGCCTCCTTAACGTCATCCAGCTTGAAAGGTTTAATTACTGCCTCAATCTTCTTCATTGGAATCTCCTGTAGCGAAATTTCCATGGTACGCCTGCAGATTTATTGCAGGCGCACCCAAATATTCATGATCTCAAACTCTCTTCAGGTGTATCGCACTATAACAGGGGCCTGTTTCAAAGAGAATAGCCGATTTCGCTGTGCTGGGTAATATCCAGCCCCTGCTGTTCATCCTCACGGCTGACCCTCAGCCCTATCACGGCATCCACGATCTTGAGGATAATAACAGAAAGTACCAGGGAATAGGCTATTGCAGCCCCTACGCCAACGGCCTGAATCAGGAACTGCCCTGGATTCCCATAAAACAGGCCGTTGGCTCCTGCAGGATTTACTGCCACTGTGGCAAAAAGGCCTGTGGCAAGCGCACCCCATATCCCACCTACGCCATGAACACCCACCACATCTAAGGCATCATCGTAACCCAGCCGGCTTTTCATGAGTACCGCCATGTAGCAAAGCACCCCTGCCACCAGCCCGATAATGATTGCCGACATGGGCGTGACAAATCCTGCAGCCGGTGTAATTGCAACAAGGCCTGCCAGCGCACCTGAGGCAGCACCCAGGGTGGTCGGTTTCTTCTGCAATATCCACTCAGCCACGATCCATGACAGGGCAGCAGCACCTGTAGCCACCTGTGTGGTAAAGAAGGCGAGCACTGCAGTCTCACCGGCAGATAGCGCACTGCCGGCATTAAATCCGAACCACCCGAACCAGAGCAGGCCTGCACCAAGTATGGTCATGGTGAGATTATGAGGGTGAAATGCCTCGTGTCCCCACCCCTTTCTCTTGCCAATCACAATCGCAGCGGCAAGGGCTGCCACACCGGAGTTGATGTGTATGACTGTACCACCAGCAAAGTCCAGGGCACCGAGCTTGCCGAGCCACCCCCCACCCCATACCCAGTGGCATATGGGGAAATATACAAAAGTGGCCCAGAGCACTGTGAACAGCAGAAACGCGGAAAATTTCATCCTCTCTGCAAATGCCCCTGTAATCAGGGCCGGTGTAATAATGGCAAACATGAGCTGAAAGGCGCAAAACAGCAGGTCCGGAATGGTGGATGCGTACGGGCCAGGCTTGAGCCCCACACCGTGCAGGAACGCCCAGTCCAGATTACCCACAAAACCGGCTACATCCGGGCCAAACGACATGCTGTATCCATAAACCACCCAGATTATCGAGATTACGCCAAGACAGATAAAGCTCTGCATGATGGTGGCCAGGACGTTCTTGGAACGAACCAGCCCACCGTAAAAGAGTGCCAGCCCTGGTGTCATGAGCATTACCAGCGCGGTAGCTATCAACATGAATGCGGTATCACCTGTATTCATCTTATTCAAATTCTCCTACCTGTTGTAGGCAGTCTCACTGTGCTCTCCAAGGTCAATACCCTGTATCTCAGTCTCTTCAGGCACCCTGATGCCGCCCATGAGGGCGTTGACCACCTTGAGTATCACCATGGAGACCACAAAGGCATAGATACCCACCACCAGCACGGCAAATATCTGTGTGCCGAGGAAGCCGGGATTTCCAGCAAGGAAACCGTTGGCACCACTGGGATTCACTGCCTTGGAGGCAAAGATTCCGAGACATATGGTCCCGATGACTCCGCCAAGGCCGTGGATACCCACCACGTCCAGACTGTCATCATATCCAAACTTCATCTTCAGCGTGATGCCATAGTAGCAAGCGGCACCTGCGATAAAGCCTATGATGATGGCCGCATTGGGCCCCACAAAACCGGCAGCGGGGGTGATGGTAGCAAGTCCGGCAATGGCCCCTGATGCTGCTCCAAGTGTGGTGGGTTTTCCCCTGTGAAGCCACTCAATGAGCACCCACATTGCCATGGCTGCCATACCACCGAGATGGGTGGATACAAAGGCCGTGCCAGCCACAGCATTGGCCGCAAGTGCGCTTCCTCCATTGAAGCCGAACCAGCCAAACCAGAGGAGGCCGGTTCCCAGCAGGGTCATGGGCAGGTTGTGAGGCATGAAGTTCTCACGCCCGAATCCCTTTCTCGGCCCAAGCACCATGGCTGCGGCCAGTGCGGCTGCACCAGAGGTGAGATGCACAACCAGGCCGCCTGCAAAGTCCAGGACGCCCCTGGCGCCAAGCCAGCCTCCACCCCATATCCAGTGACATACAGGGTTGTACACCAGGATGGTCCATGCAAGGCTGAACACAAGGAACGGACCAAAGCGCATGCGCTCTGCCATTGCCCCAGTGATCAGTGCAGGGGTGATCACCGCAAACATGCACTGGTATATCATGAACACTATGTGCGGAATGGTTGGGGCGTACACGGGACTTGGCGCAGTGCCAACACCGTTTAGCCCAAGCCAGGCCAGGCTGCCTATAAGGCCTCCCATATCAGGCCCAAAGGACATGCTGTAACCTATGTAAACCCATTCAATACTTACCAGAGCTATCATGATGAAGCTCTGCATGATGGTTCCCAGCACGTTCTTGCCCCTGACCATGCCTCCATAAAACAGCGCAAGCCCAGGGGTCATTAGCAGCACCAGGGCTGCTGAAACCAGAATGAAAGCGGTATCTCCTGCGGAAATGTGTGTCATTTTAAAAAGCCTCCCATGTTACAATTTTGTAGTATTCAACAGGGAGATAATGACAAGCACAGAACATGCCAAAATAGCGCACATCCCCTTGGAGCACAGCTTAACTGCCTTAATTTATATTATTTTATTTTTTGCCATATCCATAAAGACAAAATCCGAATATTACTTTTTTGTAATCTATTGCCCATACTGCTTACATTTTTGTAATTTATCACCCCCAATCCCGATCATGGCGCATACCGGCCAGTACACATACACAAACGGCCCGCTGGTTCACTGACAACGTTGCCCGTTCCTGAAAGATGCAACCCTCAAAAACAGAGACTGAAGGTAATTCCGCCATAGACAAAGTTATTGTTCCCACTGTCCCCAAGGGCAGCACCTGCCATATCCTTGGATGCATCACCGCCAAGCGGGAACACGTAGTACAGCTCTGGCGTAAACGCGAAATATCTCACCGACTCTGCGTCATAAAAGGCCGTAAAAGGGACTGTCAGAGAGATAGACAGGCGTCCGTCATGAAGACCATTGTAGTCTTCGCCAGGATCGTCAGGATCGGCATAGGCACCATTGTCATCACTAAACAGGCAGCTGCCAGAAAGCCCCACACCAAGAGATATCTGCCGCGGGAGGACAAAGCTGTGCGACACAGCAAGTTCGACATAGGTTGAAGGATAGTGGGCAAACTCCCTGCACACGGTGAGGGTGGGCGACAGGAATACATTTAGCGAACCGGTGAGAAAAAACTCCTGGCTGTCCTCTGCCTGGTCCAGGGCATAGTATACGTACCCGACTCCAGCGCTTACCAGACCAAAATCCTTTGAATATGAGAATGTTATGTCAGTCTCATTATAATTGTCCATGCCCTCGAGATTGGCCGGCCTGCCATCATAAAGGTCTGTATCCCAGTTACCCCACAGATTGAATGAGGCACCACCCCATGACACAGTAGCCGAAGGCTGAACCACCATGCTGTCCTTGCTAAGCTCATAGCCGCGCCATATGTACTGACTCAGAAGGCTCATGGAAAAATCCGCCTCAGGGCCACCATCTGCCAATACGGCAGACACCTGCGGTCCGGCCAAAAACATCATCAAAACCAAAGCACATGTCCTTATACGCTCTTTCATCTCCCAAATTCTCCTTTTGAATTTCTCACCCCTCATGCGCAGACCACCCGCACACCATAAGGGCCATTTAGCTCAAGGACATATCAACAACTGTGCCACAAAAATTTTACTTTTAAAATCAACAAGATAAGTTCAAAATCCAAATTACGGCCCCGACATCCAGACATTCAAAAATGACATTTTTGTAAGCTGATCCCCAAAAAGCAAAACATCGCAAGGGGCATGAACACCGGGACAACCGCAGGGATCACGAAAAAATACGGGCCGCAGGCAAAACGCCTCCCGGAAACTCGATTTTTAAGCAGAATTACATTTTTGTATTTTTTAAACAGATAAATATTACAAAAAAGTAATTTATATGGAGCAAATATGGGGGATAGACAGAGGGATCCGGCGCAGATGCTTATCCGGCATCTGGTGAGGATTGCCAGACAGATACTGAAGAATTAAGAGGGGAAATAAAAAAAGCCCTTTAACAAGGGCTTTAAAATCAGCAGGAACCATGCTGCAAACCAACTAACGCAAACATCCTGCCGCACAAACAGGGCGACACAGAAAGGTGGGATGGCCAACCAAAACCAACCCTCACCACGCAGAAGTTATGGCTTATCACATATCATATCGGATGTACGGCACAATACTGGACGCGGACACATACAGGCTCATACCATATCCTACCTTGCCGGCATGCCAATGGCGGCCCTGGCCTTTTCAAGCCACTCCTTCCTGCTCTGTTCAGGCATGAAGGTCACAAACTCTCCGATAGAGCGCTGAACCCCCATGAAATCAATCAAAAAGTTGTACACAGCATTTGCCGCATCAAGCTCGGCGCTCAGAGACTGATTCTGAGCGTCCAGCAGATCTATGATGGTCTTGATACCCTGGACATAGGAGTCAGTCACCAGCTTGAGATTGCGCCGTGCTGCATCGGCAGCCTCTCTCGACAGGGTTATTGAAGGATACGATGCCCTGGTCCTGTTGAGTGCAGCAAGCACGTTCTGGATGATGGCCTCTGCCTGCGCACTGCGGTTGATACGAAGACGTGCCACCTCCTGCTCCAACCGTGAGGCCTCAGATACCTTCTTGCCGCCCTCAAACAGCGGAATCCGGGCATATACCCCCACAGTCCAGTCCGTATCGTCTAAATTGCTCAGATGGGCATCACGCTGTCCTGCCCCATCCTGGGCGAAATACTGATCAACCTTCCACTCCACAGAGAAATCAGGCAACCATATCTGACGGCTGGCAGCAGTGCGCAGACGCTCCTTCGCCTTGATTGCTGCCGCATACTCCTTGAGTTCAGGCCGCAACTCAACTGCCTCACGCGCAGCAAAATCCCTGAACCGCCTGAGATAAAGGGGATTGTCCATCAACTGATAGAAAAACCTGTCTCCCATAATGAACAACGGATCCTTCAGAGTGGCCTCCTCAGGCATAAACCTCTCCTGCAAGGGACGGTGGAGGATGCGGTTCAGGGCCTCCATGGCATCCATGGTATCGGATTCCCGGTAAAGCACCTGACTGCGGTCATTGGCATACTTGGTCTCCCAGCGGTACACCTCGTCAGGCCCGGCGGCCCCGGTAGAGACCTTTACCCTGGCACGCTCAAGGTTTGCCTCTGTAAGCTTCAGGTTCTCCTTGTATATTCTCTCTATGGTCCTTGCACGCAGCACATTGAGATACGCCACAGCGGCATCATAGGTGACGTCGAGCCGCACCTTCTGGAGGTTCATCTGTCTGCCTTCCTGAAGGTGTTTCTGCGCAGTGTAATCCGCCCACCTCTTGTCAGAGTAGAGCAGCACACTGCCTCCGGCAGTGCCGGTCCAGGCACGTTCCGGCGTGGTCCCCCCTGCCACCTTGGCCCTGTCCTGGTCCAAGGCCCTGGCCCCTGTGGAAAGATCAATACGGGGCAACAGGTAGGACCTTGCCTCCTTGATGGCCTGCTCCCCCACCTTCACAGTGGTCTCCGCTGACCTCAGACGCAGGTTGGCCTCGATGGCCTCCTGCACCGCCTGCTTCATGTTGAGCTTGCGCTGCACATCCTGCGGTTTGGCATTGATCACATTGGCACTGGTGAGCATAAGAAGGCTGGGATACACGCCTATTGCCCTTGCGGTTGCCATATTGATGGTAAGGCGTCTGGCACGCATGAAGGCAACATCCACGGCATGGGGGCGTGTACCATCCATTATGTCAAACATCGCAACGGCAGTCCGCCTGGCGAGGATATCCTGCCATCCCTTTGCCTCCAAACCGGCAAACAGACCATCCTTTACCTGCTCCATATCCCATATGGAAAAACCAGGGAGCTTCTTTCTGATAAGCCCCTGGGCAAGCAGACGATACTGGCGGGTATCAAAGTGCCACAGAGGCCCTACCATAACCGCGTCAACACCCTGAGGAATGGACTTCAGTACCTCCTCTGCGCTACTGCCTGCAGGCAGCAGGCTCACCTCTATACCATGCCTCTTGCCAAAATCCGCGGCAAGATCACGCAGGTTGGGAAAGGCGTCCATGGTACGCCTGTCAAGCACCACGGCAAGATGCGAAAACCGTACGATCTTCTTGAAGGTCTCCACATCCTGGTCAAGATGATACATGGAATCAATATAGACCAGATTCCTGATACCGCTTGCATCCCCCTTCTTCCTGCGCCCCCTCAGGGCAAAGTTGGCAATATATGGTGCTATGACAGGTTTTGGGATATCCTTTCGGTCAAGCACCTCTGTTGAGGCAATGACGCCAAGGGCAAGTATCATGTCTATGTCCCTGGAGGAAAAGAGCCTCCTGAGGGCCTTTCTCACACCCTGTCTGGTATCATGACCAGAGAGTATCCACCGTGAGGGAAAGCGCACTACCTTATCCTGCCCTGCCATATTACTGATCTCTTTTCTGTACAGTTCCACCAGTGCCCTGTCAGCCGCAGTGGAACCGTCAGTCACAATACCAACGCGCCAAACCCTCGGATTTAACGAAACATCCCCCTGGTCCTGGGCAAACGCTGCCCCAATGATGCACAAGACAACAAGTGCTGCAAACAAAAGGGAACATATCTGTTTCTTCATATCTTGACTCCTGAAGACCTAATAATTTAATTCAGGCCTGGCCCACGTACTGCACTATCTTATCTTGAAGAATGTGGCATAGAGCACAGGCACGAACACCAGGGTGAGCACTGTCGCAAAACCCAGACCAAACACTATGGTAACAGCCATTGACACAAAGAACGCGTCCTGGAACAGGGGGATCATTCCCATCATGGTGGTCAATGCGGCCATCATGACCGGCTGCATCCTGGACACCCCCGATTCCACTATGGCCTCCATACCTGGCATGCCTGTCCGTATATTGATATCTATCTGATCTATCAGTACCAGGGCGTTCTTTATCAGCATGCCCGAAAGGCTCATTAGACCAAGCAGGGCCATGAAACCGAACGGCTGCTTCAGAAGCAACAGCCCGGCCGTGACTCCAATCAGGGCCAGTGGCACGGTGAGCCAGATAATCAGCGGCTGGCGGAATGCATTGAACATGAAGATCACGATTAGCACCATCATGCCAAAGTATATTGGTATGTTGGCTGCAAGCTGCCGTTGGGAATCGGATGAATCCTCAAGCTCCCCCCCCCATGCTATGAAGTAGCCAGACTTTCCCTTCAGGGGGATTATGTCATCATACTTTATGGGGATGGTGGAGGCAGTCCATTTCTCACCCTCTTTCAGCGGATAGCCACGATAGGCGGCAAGGTCCACCCCAAGGGCCTGCTCAACCCTGGGTTTCACCCTGGCCATCAGCTCTGCCGGCAGCTCCTGTCTCGGATCCGCGTGTATCTTGATCATCTGCCTCCTGTGCCAACGCGACAGCCTGGCATTCTCCCAGCCTGTCTCAAGACCGTTCAGCACCTGCATTATGGGTACATACTTCCGGGCCATTGGACTATAGAGCTGTATCTCAAGGAGGTCGTCAATGGTGCGGCGTTCAGGTTCCGGTGCCCTGGCGATTATGGGGATCAGGTTAACCCCCTCGCGATAAACCCCCACTGTCTTTCCGGAGTAGTTGGCCTCGATTGCCTGTGCCACCATGGGCCTGGTGATGCCGAGGGTCATGGCGCGATCCTCTGCTATCACTGGCTCTGGCACCTTGACCTTTTCGCCCCACTCGGTCCTCACCGCCTTGGCATTCTCCTCACGGAATATCTGTACCACCTTGTCTGCCAAGGCCCTGAGCACCTCAGGGTCTTCGCCATTTATGCGGAGCTGTATCTTTCCCCCATTTGCAGGTCCAAGGTTGAACTTCTTCACGTTTATACAGCCGTCAGGAAACATCTGCTCCAGATCGTGCTGGAACTTTGGCTGCATGGTATCGATCTTACGATAGTCATCAACAGACACCAGGATACTGGCATACTGGTTCGCTGCCTCCACTGGCACACCATAGGTGAGCAGGAACCGGGGATGCCCGCCGCCAATGGCAGAGGCCACCTGGGTCACGCCCTCCTGTTTCTCCAGATACTCCTCGATCTTCCGGACCTTTTTTGCGGTCTCCTCTATGTGGATTCCCTCCCTGAAAAAACACTCCACCATGAACTGGGGCCTGGTGGATGCAGGAAAGAAGAGCTGCTTGACGAATCCAAAACCATAGACAGACAGGGCAAAGAGCCCGATCACGATACCTATGGTTACCCACCTGTGCCTGATGGCAACAGCGAGAAGCTTCCTGTATATCTGATAGAACTTACCCCCGTACGCATCCTCTGTACCATGATCTGCCGCCTTGTCCTTCTTGCTCATGATAAACTTTGTGGTCACAAGCGGTGTGGTGGTAACAGCAGTCACCCAGGACAGGGACAGGGAGATGAGGATCACATAGTAGAGTGACTGACAGTACTCTCCGGTGGAATTCGACATGCCTCCAATGGACGCAAACGCCATGATAGCCACTGCAGTGGCAGCAAGGAGCGGCATGGCGTTCTGGCCCACCACCTCTTTTGCGGCCTGCAGGCCATCCATTCCCCCCTTCATCTTCACCTTCATGCCATCAACCACCACAATGGCGTTGTCCACCAGCATTCCCAGAGCGATTATCAGGGCCCCAAGGGAGATACGTTCAAGGGTGATATGGTAATAGCCCATGACCACAAAGGTCGCAGCAATGGTGAGCATAAGGATGAAACCAATGATCAGCCCTGATCTCAGCCCCATGAATATGGCAAGCACCACGATGACAATTGCCACGGACTCAAGGAGGTTCACTACAAAGCCGTTTACCGCCTTGGTGACCGATTTGGACTGCATGGCGATCTCAACCAGATGCATGCCAACCGGTATCTGGCCCTTGAGCTCATCAAGGCGCTTCAGAACTGCGTTTCCCATGGTTACGGCATTACCGCCAAGCACCGTGGATATTGCAATGCCAACCCCCTCCTTGCCGTCAACCCGGAGTATCTTTGAAGGAGGGTCCACATAGCCACGTTTTATGGTGGCAACATCCCTGAGATAGATGAGCCTGCCGTTCTTGGAAGCTATGAACAGCTTTCCGAAATCCTTTTCCGACTTGAACTCGCCTGTGGGACTGATTGCCAGGTACTGCGGACCAAATTTCAGACGTCCTGAATCCACGGCCAGGTTCTTGGCCTTCAATGCGTCAAATATCTCCTGCTGCGTAATCCCGAGGGCTGCCATCTTGGCACGGGACATCTCCACATAGACCGCCTCGCGCCTGAGTCCGAACAGCTCGATCTTCTTCACATCCTGGACCACCAGCAGTTCACGCTGCAGAAAATCGGCCACATCCTTAAGTTCCGCAAAGGTGTAACCATCTCCCACAAGCGCAAAGTAAACGCCATATACATCACCAAAACTGTCATTTACAGTAATGGGGCCTGCGCCTGGAGGCAGGTCCTTCTCATGATCCCCCATACGGCGGCGAAGCTCATCCCAAACCTGGGGCAGCACGTCCTTGCGGTACTTGTCCTTTATGATCACATGTACAAGGGACATGCCCCTTGAGGAGTAGGACTCCACTCGCTTCAACTGGCCCATCTCCTGGACCGCCTTTTCAATGACCTCTGTAACCTCCTCCTGTACCTCCTTTGGAGAGGCACCAGGATAGGGGGTGAGGATCACGGCCTCCTTGATAGCAAATTCCGGGTCTTCGAGACGCGGCAGCCCCATATAGGAAAAATAGCCCAGGACCAGCATGACAAAGGTAAGGGTCCAGGTGATGACACTCTTCTTTATGGAAAATTCAGCTATGCTCATGCCTTATTTTCCCTCTCTCTGCTTTTCCCATGGCCTTACCTTCATACCCTCTCTCAGCTTGGTAACACCTGCAACAACGATGGTATCGCCGGGTTTGAGACCGCTCAGTATCTGGATGCTGGAGGAACCCTCGAGCCTTCCAATCTTCACCTCACGCCTGTGCACCACACCGGCCTTGGCATCATAGACCCACACATAGGGGTGGTTTCCAGGGGCATCGAGCACTGCTATTGCAGGTATAAGGATATAGGCATCAGAGCTGGATGCAGCATCAGTTGCCGTGACAGAGGCAGTCATGCCTGGCAGTATGTTGGCCTCTGCCGGCTGATCCATAACAAATACCACCTGATAGGTCTGGGTGGCAGGATCAGCCTCAGTGGAGTACTCCTTCAGCCTCAGCGGAAACTGCTTTCCCGGGATGGAGTCGAAACGTGCCACTACATTGCCTGCCCCCTTCTGCTTTATGGCAGCCATAACCAGCTCAGGCACGTCAACGAGCACCTCTATCTTGGAGATGTCCTGCAGACTTACAATAGGCTCCTTTGCCTTTACCTTCTGGAAATTTTCCACAAACCGCTTGGCAATCACACCGGCAAAGGGGGCCCTCAGGGTAGTGTCCCTGAGCGCGTTCTGAGCATCCTCAAGCTTTGCCTTTGCCACGTCCCGTGCTGCACGGTAGCGGTCATAGTCAGCCTTTGAGACCTGCTTCTTCACGTAGAGCTCCTTGTAACGCCTGAACTGCTGTTCTGCCTCACGATAACTGGCCAGTGCCTGCTGGACTGCTATCTGGAAGTCCCTCTTGTCAATCTGAGCAATAAGGTCCCCCTTGTTGACGTGCTGGCCCTCCTCAACAGGAAGTGCCACAAGTGGGCCGGACACCTTGAAGGAGAGTATGGCCCGTCTCGCAGCCCTTACAGTGGCAGGGAAGCCGTGGGTAAGCACGTTGCGGGTATCCTTGATGGTCATGATCTTTACTGGCCTAACAATCTCCTTCTTCTCCTGCACCTCCTCCTTGCTGCAACCTGCAAGCATGGTAAGCAGTAAGGCCATAACGGCAACAACACCAAAGCTCAAGGTAAAGAACCTGAAAATTCCCAACTGTCTTTTCGATTTCATTGGACCTCCTGGAAAACAGCCCTTTTGTTCATATGTCATCAATATATATTTATCTTTATGCCGCAAACCACAGACCACTTAGCCCTGTGGCCCAGCAGCCTGCTTATATTAAAACCCTTGAAAGAAATGACAAAATTCCACACTACACACCGGATAAGACTAACCAAAGCAGGGGAAAACTCTTGCGAACGGAATATGTTTTCACAACAATCCTGTGGTTATGGCAGACCAACAGCCAGTACAGATGCCATGAAAATTGCAGGGACTCAGCATATAACAACACACCAAACAATAAAAAATTACTATGAGCCCCCAATATTGTAAACATGAATCTTGAACAAATGGCCTGGCATACCTGACAATCCGGCAGAATCAGCCAGCATGGTCCCACTGCCAACCCAGAGATTCAGTCAAGCCCCCACGCTTAAATTGACTTATAGGCGTTACCGTGTAATCATCATTGAGGTCCGTCATGGAAACATCTGTGCCGGCCATCAAAAAGACGCTATACCCTGCCATAAAAGGCCCAGGAACTTCACGCGGTTTTACCACCTACACCTACGATATCCGCATCCCAGGAGACCAGTAAGATCATGAAAACAGAGAACGGAAAATCACTCTTTGAAAGATTTCTGCACTCCCAGGCATCAGGCAGCATTGTCCTGATGATAGCAGCAGTTACAGCCGTAATCTGGGCCAATACTCCATGGGCAAAGCTGTATCACGACCTCAGCCA
Source organism: uncultured Desulfobacterales bacterium (assembly GCA_964638145.1). Lineage (GTDB taxonomy): Bacteria > Desulfobacterota > Dissulfuribacteria > Dissulfuribacterales > QOAL01 > S144-17. The sequence goes on from CAZXAK010000051.1 coordinate 125,482, forward strand.
TCTGGATATTGGCGTCATATTTGCTGGAAAGACCTATGAGATGGGCCTGGCTCACTGGGTCAAGGACGGCCTGATGACCCTGTTCTTCTTTGTGGTGGGGCTGGAGATCAAACGGGAGGTGCTGCTTGGTGAACTCTCCTCCATAAGAAAGGCCACACTTCCGGTTATGGCAGCCATTGGTGGCTGCACGGTCCCTGCCCTCATATACTTCTTCTTCAACCGCACAGGTGAGGCAGCGGGCGGCTGGGGTGTGCCCATGGCAACGGACATTGCCTTTGCCCTGGGCATACTCGCCCTTCTTGGAGAAAGGGTCCCCATCGGCCTGAAGGTATTCCTCACTGCCCTGGCAATCGTGGACGACCTCATTGCAGTGCTCGTCATAGCCATCTTCTATACGGACCATATCAACATGGCAAGCCTGATAACTGCCAGTGGATTCCTGGCCCTGTTCTACCTTGCGGTAAAATTACAGGCCAGACGGCCTATTCTCTATCTGTTTCCAGCCATAGGTGTATGGGCAAGCATTATGGTTTCAGGTATTCATGCCACAGTAGCCGGGGTACTCATTGCCATGCTGGTACCTGTTAGGTCAGTAATCGAACCTGAACGTTTTTTCAATACCATCTGCAACCACATGAAATACCTAAAGAAAAGCGGACCACTTACCAAGGAAAGCCTGGTGTCCAATCACAGGCAGTGGAACGCCGTTGAGCAGATATTTCTCACTGCAGAAGACATGATACCGCCAGGTGTGTACCTTGAAAGACACCTGCACGCCCCGCAGGCATTCATAATCCTGCCGCTGTTTGCGCTGTTCTCTGCAGGTGTCACATTCAATGCCCAGATCATGTCGGCATTTCCCGGCCCGGTCAGCATTGGGATAATCTGCGGCCTTGTACTTGGGAAACCCATTGGCATCATGCTGTTCAGCTGGCTCACCATAATGGCAGGGGGAGCGGACATGCCCAAAGGGGTAAGATGGTCTCATCTGCTTGGCGCAGGCATATTGGGCGGCATCGGTTTTACCATGTCCATATTCATAAGCGAACTTGGTTTCTCCAGCTCAACCATGATTGACGAGGCCAAGATAGGCATATTCATTGCCTCATTTATTGCAGGGCTCGGCGGTTATATGCTCCTGAACAAGACCCTGGGCCCGGCACAGGCCCAAAAGAACGACGACTACATATCCTGAACACATTAGACTACCAGAAGACAACACCAGAAGACAACATGGATGCGATAAACCGCTTTTTCTCCAAACTCCTCTCCCACTACAGCTTTCACAACCTGCTTGTCTGGCTACTGGTATATCTCGTAGTAGGCCCCTTCATAAAGGGGACACACACGCAGATAATACTTTCCATCAGCATGTCCCTTGTACTGTTCTTTGCCGTATATGCCATAAACAGCAGGAGCAAACTGTTCAGATACGTCCTGCTCCTCATGGGTATCACACTGTTTCTCTACTGGTTGAACGTACTGGAAATCGTTAGCTTTTCCAGAATGGCCAGCAGAATAATCATGGCAATATACATCGGAACACTCATCTACTCCTTTGCCCGATATGTCCTCACGGCACGCAGGGTAACATCCAGACTGATAAGCGCGGCACTGTGCCTGTACCTGCTCACAGGCACGTTTTGGGGTATCATCTATGACATGTTGGAAACCCTCATGCCAGGCTCATACAAGGGAGAACTGCTCATAAACTCCGCCTCAATCCCTGAACAGTTCCAGCACTTCCAGTACTTCAGCTTTGTTACGCTCACCACTCTTGGCTACGGTGACATACTGCCTCAGACAGAGGGGGCCGCTGTACTGTGCCAGACCGAGGCGATCATCGGCCAGTTCTTCATGGCAGTGCTTGTGGCAAGGCTTGTGGGCATACAGGTTTCCCAGCAGTTTTCTGACAGGAAGTAGACAGCCCCCACCCTGCTATCCAGGGCTACTGTCCACCTTTTGGGCAATATTCTTTCTGAGGTCATCAATGATGTCATGATACTTTTCTGCGCTGCCGTAATCCAGGAACTGGTGGTAGTAACGGTGACGGTAGGCCACCTTCCTGGCATGCTTTATGGGGCACCAGAACAGTTCGGTACGGGCAGCCACCTCTTCCACATAGGCTATCAGGCCATTGAAATAGCTGCAGTACATACAGTTCAGCTTCTCTATAATGTTCAGGTAACCGAGATACTGCCTGTCAAACACGAGATAGTCCCTGCGCCTGACCATGGGTATCTTGTACACCCTGAAATTTATGGCCTGATAACCCATGACAAACAGGTCCAGGAGCACGGCAGGGATGATCACCGAATAGATGATGGGAGCTGTGAGCATATACAGGAGCGGGGCCTCGGCAAGGTAGCGCAGCAGGCCCACCAGGGCCTCCTTCTGTCTGCGCATGGCGTCCTCGTCGAACCTGATACGCCTGCCCTCAATGGTAAAACGTATCTTCTTGTCCTCCTTCAGGAGTTCGTCCCTGAGCTGCTCCTCCAAGGCGGTTATCTTACTTACTATTTCGTTGATTTTCTTGTTCATGCACTTTTCCCTTGCAGGCCTGGCTGTCAATCCCCTGAAAGGGGCCTGCCTGTCGAAACGTTCAATTTATGATGAAAGTTAATCCGTCACCGCCCTGTCCACAGCACGGCCCGTGGAAAGAGGGAAGAAAGGAGAAGGACTATTCGACTGTTACAAGCCCTTTGAGATAATCTATCCAATCATCCATACCCTGGCCTGTAACAGCAGACACCTCCAATATTCGAAGTTCGGGATTGATTTCAAGGGCCTCTTTCCGGACCTCTTCCATGGAAAAATCAAAATGGGGAAGTAGATCGGTCTTGGTTATGACAAAGGTATGGGCACCTTTGAAGGTAAAGGGATACTTGGCCGGTTTGTCAGACCCCTCGGGTACAGAGACGAGGACAATCCGCTGGTGCTCACCGAGATAGAATGTGGCCGGGCACACCAGGTTACCCACGTTTTCTATGAAGATCAGATCAAAGCCTTTGAGGCCGGCCTCCATTGCCTGATGTTCCAGGCCGTGAAGTCCCTTGTGGACAAGCGGGGCATCAAGATGACAGGCCCCTCCGGTGGTGATCTGAACCACAGGCACACCCTTTTTCCTTATGCGTTCAGCATCCCGCTCTGTCTCTATATCCCCCTCTATGACCCCCATACGCAGGCTGCCACCAAGGGCTGCCACTGTATGTTCCAGCAGCGTGGTCTTGCCTGATCCAGGGCTTGAAATCATATTGATGGCAACTGCACCCATTGCCTCCATGTGGCGCCGGTTCTCATCTGCCTGCCTGTTGTTGGCTGCAAGCAGGCTTTCATGCACTTCCACGACCCTCTTTTCCGCATCTTTATCTGCCTCATGACCATGATTATGGCACCCGCACGAATCACACATCTTACTCTCCCCTATACAACGATCATGCTGTCCCTGACGCACTGCACCGTAGGCACAGATAGATTCCTGTTTTCATCTTTTACCTTATCACTCCATCTCTACCCGATTGAGCACAAGATCTGCTCCGTCCATAGTATCAATATGGAGTACGGCATCTTTTGTAAGCTCCAGATCCGTCTTGATGGCATTGAAGCCAAACACGAAAGAATCCACCACAATACCGGACATAGAGCCAATACCTACATACACATCCAAAACACGTTTTGCCCCGTGCATCTGGGCAAGCCTTTCAAGCTCCCCCATCAGGCCCTGGGCCAGGGACAACTCATGCAACACCGGCCTCCCGTCTCTTGAACACGACACCCTGCCTGGCAAGCCTGTCCAGCAGCATATCAATGACCTCCGGGATACGCGCCTCAAGCACCGGAGAGAGTCCGAGCCCTGTGGACAGGTCCTGCGGCACCACGGTGATAAGCTCCACCAGGTCAGGCGCCTCTCCCCTCAACTGACACAGCGAGAATATTTCAAGAAGCCCCAACTGATGAGGGGACATCCTGCCCTGGATATTTCCCGCACGCACATCACTGTCTGAAAAACAGTGTATGGTACCAGGTTCCCCACTACCGTTCACAGTATCTATGACATACAACAGGTCCACAGACTCGATGAACGGGGCCAGCATGATCCCTGCGGTGCCGCCGTCAAGTACTGCCACACTGTCAGGGACCTGGTAAAGCTCCTGAAGGCGCTGTACACAGTGCACACCAAACCCCTCATCACGTATGAGTATGTTTCCGATCCCCAGGATTCCTATCATGGGTGCATCACCTCTGCGCTCCCGGGCTGGCACCATTTTATCAGGCAGTGTCATAAGATTCCCCTGAAAGTCATAAAAAAAACAGCCGGAAAACTCAAAACAAAACCGGAAGCCCCACACGGCTTCCGGCCTGGTCATACCTCATAACAATTGCCGCTTCGGCTACTTGGAACGCATGTACTTGTACCCGTTAAATATGGAAGATATGAGCCCCTCCTTGGATACCACATCATTCCACACGCAGAGATAGATATGTACCATGGCAAAAAACATAAAGTACCACATAAGGACAAAATGGATCAGGCGAGCGTTGAGCTGTGAGCCAAACACAGAGCCTATTGACTGCATTGTGGCAGATTCAGGATACAGCAGGTAAAAACCGCTCATGATCTGAAAAACAGCAGCCACCATGGTGACAGCATACACTGTTCCTGCAAGGGCATTGTGTCCCAGCCTGTGTTCATGGTGTTCCCGAATATATGCGTAATGCAGGTTGGTATCAACGAAATTCTTAATATTACGCATATTAACCGGCATGAAATCCCAGAAACGCTCCTGTCTGTTGCCAAAAAGAAGCAGATAAAACCTGATGATCACAGCACCAGTGAACACAAAGGCGGCAATAAAATGAAAGTAACGCATCGTGGCCACAGGAAAGGTGGTACTGCCCTCCAGCATGGTATTGGTCCATGGGAAATGGATATAAAAACCCGTGACCGTAAGGGCCACGATGGACAGCGCAAAGGCCCAGTGGTACAGCCTCAGCAACACGCTCCAGGCATACTTTCTTTCATAGAGCATAACTTCCCTCCTTATACAGGCATGGCTATTGGGCAAGAAAACCGGTTGCCTGTCAGAATGCCTTTACCCTGCACAGTTCATCACCGTCAGTATCTATCATGTGGATGGCGCAGCCTATGCACGGATCAAAAGAATGCACTGTGCGCAACACCTCGAGAGGCAGCTCTGGATCAGCAATGGGATTATCTATGAGCGACGCCTCATAGGGCCCCAGTTTCCCCTTGTCATCCCTTGGCCCGGCGTTCCATGTGGACGGGACCACGCACTGATAATTCTTGATCTTCCCATCCCTGATGACGATCCAGTGTGACAAGGCACCACGGGGTGCCTCCTGGAAACCGAAGCCCTGCTGTTCCCCCTTTGGAAACGTGGGCTTGTTAAATATGTCCAAATCGCCCCTGTCTATGTTGTCCATGAGCAGTTGCCAGTGCTTCAGGGCCAGATCAGACAGGACGGCGGCACGGATAGCCCGGCCAAGATGACGGCCCGGTGTTGAATGCAGGGCAGATATACCCACATTGGTACCTGCAAGGCTGCTCACACGGGACAGGGCGTCATCCACATACTTCTTCCATATCTCACCGCCCAGCGCATACCCTATAAGCACCTGGGCAAGCGGACCTACCTGCATAGGTTCCCCCTGAAAACGTGGCGCCTTGATCCACGTGTACTTGCCGTCATAGTTGAATCCTGTGTAATTGGGCACGGTATCCTCTTCATAGGGATGTTTGCTCCAGTCCCCATCATACCAGGCACGGGCAATGCACTCCTCTATGTTATCCCGGTAGAAGGGATCGTTAGTGCTGGTAAAGGCCCTGACGCCCCTGAGATCACCATTCATTATTATGCCGCCAGGAAGATCAAACTTGGTCCCCTCCACGTTCAGATTCATGTCAGGCACGGCCATGTAGTTGGTAATACCTGCCCCGTACTGGAGCCAATCACTGTACAGGGCGCCAATGGCAATAACGTCAGGCAGATATACATTCTGCACAAAACCGCGCACCTCTTCAAACAACTGTTTTACCCAGTAGAGACGCTCCGTGTTAAGAGTTGCCTCATTGTCAGGATTTATTGCCGCTGTGACCCCGCCAACGGACAGATTCTGCAGGTGGGGGTTCTTCCCTGATATAATGGCCAGGGCCTGATCCGCCTTACGCTGATAGTCCAATGCCTCAAGATAGTGGGATACAGCCATGAGATTTGCCTCTGGCGGCAATGTCATGGCCGGATGCCCCCAGTATCCGTTGGCAAACGGCCCCAACTGGCCTGAATCCACGATTGACTGAATCTTTTCCTTTACAGCCTTGAAACGGTCATAGCTGTTACCTGGCCAGTCAGCGATACTCTCTGCCAGCTTTACGGTCTTACGCACATCCGCCTTCAGCGCCGATACGACATCCACCCAGTCAAGAGCAGACAGCACATAAAAATGCACGATATGGTCATGCAGCGCATGGCCAGCCACAATTAGGTTGCGGATGTAGTGGGCATTCATGGGGATTTCCATCCCCAGGGCATTCTCCACGGCCCTTACCGATGCCAGTGCATGCACTGTGGTACATACGCCGCATATGCGCTGGGTAAACACCCAGGCGTCTCTCGGATCACGCCCCTTAAGAATGACCTCGATGCCCCGCCACATCTGGCCAGAGGACCATGCCTTTGTAATCCTTCCGTCTTCAGCCTCAACATCTATCCTCAGGTGCCCCTCAATCCTGGTGATGGGGTCCACCACTATTCGCTGTGCCATGGATATTCTCCTTGGTATCTCTATTCAGACTGCCATAGGTCCGGCTCTATTCCCCTTTGCCGTCGCCGTCCTTCTTCAGGATTTTTTTGCCTATGCCCACGGCGGCATGAACGCCAATGGCCGCAGCAGTAACACCGAGCACGGTCTTGCCTGCCGTCTCCGCATCGGCTATTATCCCGCCGCCACTACCCGGGATGGATACACCCGGAAGCCTCTCATAAAACGGAGACATGGTGTCCCAGAAACCAGGCTCGGTACACCCCACGCAGCCATGCCCAACACTCACGGGCCACACATTCACGTCATTGAAGCGCGCGGTGGGACAGTTTGAAAAGGTACCTGGCCCCTTGCAGCCCACCTTGTACAGACAGTAGCCCTTGAGATGCGCATCATCACCGAACTGCTGTACAAAGCGGCCTTCGTCAAAGTGGGCCCTGCGTTCGCAGTGGTCATGTATCCTGCGGCCATACGCGAAGAGAGGCCTCCCCTTCTGATCGGTCCTTGGCAAACGGTGGAAGGTGAAGTAGTGAAGCACCGTACCGAGAAAAGAGATGGGATTGGGCGGACAGCCTGGCACATTGATTATAGGCACGCCGCTCAGCAAATCGCTTACCCCCACAGCACCTGTGGGATTCGGTTCAGCAGCAGGAAGACCTCCAAACGACGCGCAGGTGCCAATGGCAATTACCGCGGCTGCCTTTGGCCCTACATCAGCAAGTATCTCCATGGCCGTCCTGTCTGCTATCTTGCAGTAAACACCTCCATCCTTTGTGGGAATGGCTCCCTCGACCACGCACACGAACTTGCCCTTGTACTTTTCAATGGTGTCGTGAAGTGACTTTTCGGCCTGATGTCCCGCTGCAGCCATCACGGTCTCGTGATAATCGAGAGAGATGATATCCAGGATAAGCCTGCCGATATCCGGGTGTGATGCCCTGAGCAGGCTCTCGGTACAGCCCGTGCATTCCTGGAAATGCAGCCAGACCACAGGTGGCCTGTCGGGAGAGGTGGCAGCCTCCACGAGCTTTGGCACCATTGAGTCTGACAGCCCCAGAGCCGCTGCCACCAACGTACAGCCCTTTAAAAATTTTCTCCGGCTGAGTTTAAGGTTGTGTCCAGCCTTCTGTTCTGCCACGGCTTCCTCCTTTCGATTCGGTAAGAATCTTTCCACGTGCTACTTATGCTACACAAACACACAATTTTCTTTTGTTACTATCGATCATACTACAAGGCACCTGAAATAGAGAAGCACTTGACAAGGACGCGCAGATATCCTGTAGCATGAAACCCTGCACCATTAATATTTTTCAGGAAAAGCGATACCCAAAACAAAGCGCGAGCACAATATAGGGCTTATTTCCATCAACCATACCGCACCTACAGACATTGGCCTTTTCAATAATGGATTTGATAACAGACTTATCAGAAATTTCTTTGTCTTTTCTTCTTCAGCTAACATTTATTATATGGGTAGCACATCACAGTGCAAATTTTTTTCACGGTTTGGTGAGGAAAATTTGCATCTGATACGAATCACACAAATGCCAGACTGCGACAAGACAAGAACTTCATAAAAACCGCCCGTCTATCACACAACATATCCCGCAGCACACCAGGTATTAATGACAACAAAACTGGATACAGTGACATCAACCTGTCAGGGAGAAAGATAGTATCCATCCAGCAATGGCCCTTCTGCACGATGACTACGTTGCCTGTCAGCAAAAAACTCATGTGCGCCTATTGCACTTCGCCTTTTCACCACCTTGCGCCTTGTGCCATAGAACAAAATTGCTCATTTCTGGATGGACACAGACTATAGACATGCAGTTGCCAGATTTGCTCAGGATGCGAGGCCGGGGGGCATCCATGGTGACGACCTCAACTACCTATAAACAGAGCAAATCTGTCAACTGCAAAGGAGGGAGGAGGGGGAGGAAACTGAACTACTCATTATCCTGATACAGGACACCTATACGCCCCTGTCAACCGCTTCTGCATTTCGGATGTCCTGCAGCAGGATTCATAATCTAATATCTACCAAACAACGGATTACTTTATCTTCAAACCACAAATGATTTTGGTCGCTCAACAGACAAAAAATCTTATTCCTCATCTGCCTCTGCCTCCTTTTGGATAACACCAAACCTGTCACTCTGGACAACTTTCTGCCTCTCCAGTTCTTCAATCTCCTCTCTGGTCAAATGGACCAGGCCGCAGATAGGACAGGTACCGTCCACCTCTTCCCCCACGGCCCTTGCCTTTAGTTCGTCAGCAGTAAAATGTCCTACATAGCCGCAGGCCCCACTGGGGTTTTCCACCCGGACCATCCGACGTTTATTTCTCTTTTTTTCTGTCATAACAGCACCTCAAACATTCTGGAGCGTTGCCAAAGGGCTACCAGAACTATCAACAATCGTTACGGTGATGGGCAGACCGCCATCCAGGCGGTGTGTGGCACAGGACATTCACGGATCATAGGCCCGCACTGCCATCTCCACCTTGTTCAGCAACCCCTCATCGTACTTCCCTTCCTTTATAAGGCTGGTTGCCGCCTGCCTAACACTCATATTCATAGGGGCGATATTGTGCGTGGTACCCACTATCATGTTGGCCTTTACGATACAGCCATTCTCATCCGTGGTATAGTCATGGATAAGTGTACCCCTTGGGGCCTCAACAGATCCTATGCCCCGGCCAGCTCCGGCCACGGCATCGTTTCGCACTTCTCTGTCAGTAATGTCATCGCAACCAAGCAGCTCCACGGACCGCTCACACGCATAGACAAGCTCTATGAGTCTTGCCCAGTGATACAGCAACGTGCCCTGCGCAGGCCGACCGAATTTTTCCCTGAACTCCTCAAGTTCTGCCTGTGCCCTGCTGGTTGAGATGCGGTCCGCAATATTGATACGCGCCAGGGTATTTGAGCGGTAAACCCCCTTGGGCCCATCCAAATCCATTGAGAATCCCTCATTCCAGCACTTTGCATAGGGCATCTTGCCATAGGTCCAAGACTCCACATGCTCTGACAGATACTGGTCATATTCATCCACTGGAAATTCGGTAATGGAACCATCGGCCTTCATCAGACGGAACTTGCCGTCATAGAGCCTCAGGGCGCCGGAATCATCTACCGTGCCCAAAAAGCCTGTGGTAATGGCTCCAAGCTCCGCAATGATATCCTCATACCTTGAGAACACATTCTCCTTGGCAAAATCAATGGCGTAAAGGGCAAAATCGAGGAGTTGCTTCGTATCTCTCAAAAGCTCCTTGCGTTCCGCCTCTGTCATGGGCTTGGCATAACCACCCACTACGCCGGCAACAGGATGAATGGCCTTTCCGGCAAAACGTTCCAGGATGACCTGGCCAAGCTGGCGCATCTTTACCACCTGCCTGGCGAGATCAGGCACCTGCCTCACAATGCCCATGACATTGCGCACCGAGTAGTCGCTTTCAGGGCCAATGACAAAATCAGGGGCGGCAAGAAAGAAAAAATGCAGTATCTTGTCATTTATGTGCGCCATAAGCTGGCACAGCTCACGAAGCCTGTGCCCTGCAGGCGCCGGTTTCACACCAAAACATGCGTCAACAGCCTTTATAGAGGCGAGGTGATGCATCCAGGGACAGATTCCACAGATTCTGTTGACAATCCGGGGGACCTCTTCCGCAGGACGTCCCTCAATAAATTTCTCAAATCCCCGCAGAGACATTATATGTAAAAAGGCATCACTGACATTGCCATTATCATCGAGATGGATGGCTATCCTGGCATGCCCTTCTATCCGGGTTACCGGTTGTATATTGATCACTTTCCCCATTTAATCATTCCTCCTTCATTTTCCGGAAGATGCTGGCCTCAACAGGCCATGCGCACCGGAAAACCGCAACATGGAGCGGCGGTCCACCACTGACCTGAAATCAATGCCATTGCTGGCAAGGGCATTCATCATGTCAAGCATCTGGTTTCCGTCAGGCCTGACCGGACCAAAACACCCCCTGCACGGCACCCTGGCGTTTATACAAGCAGGCGCGCCGTTTTGAGCGCACCCCGCCGCGGTAACCGGCCCCATACACAAAAATCCCTGTTCAAGCAGACAGCGCATCTCGTCAACGGGTTTGTCCGGATCATACTCCGCATTGCTTAAAAAACGCCTTATCCTGTCCACACTACCCTTGCCCTGCCGTATGGTGGGACAGGTATCGCACACTGATTTATGTGGGATCACCGGATCCCTGTTTTCAAGAAATGCCTTTATGATCTCTGCTATGAGCAGGGGATTGGGAGGACAGCCTGGGAGCATGAGATCTACCTTCACCTTTTCATCCACGGCATAGACCCTTTCAAGCGGCGCCGGCACCACGTCTGTTGGCACCTGACATGGCTCTGTAGTGGGAGTAGAGTAATAATCCTTGATTCCCTGCTCCATGCCCCATGAATTCATAAGGGCAGGAATGCCGCCATGAGTGGCACAGGTGCCAAGCGCAACGAGTACCCCACACTGCTCTCGCATGGCCTCAAGCACCTCCACATGCTCCTCGTTTGCCACTCCCCCGGAAACTATCCCCACATCTGCCTCAGGTATGTCGAGATGTTTTCCTTCCCCCTGCTGACCATAATACTTGTGATCCATGAGCACGGGGATATGAACAAAATCCACCTGTTCCAGCAGTTCGATAAGAGGTTCTCCAATATTAAGAAGGGCAATCTCACAACCTGAACAGGAATGCAGCCACTCTTCTGCTATACGTACGCCCATGATCTCCTCCTTATGCCACCTGTCTGTCCATACTGTTTGCAGGAACAGGGCCAAGCTTCCTGATCCGGTCAGTCATCTCGGTAACGGCTTCAACGAATTTGTCCGGCTCTGCGGCAGAACACCAGGCCAGCATGAGCCGCTGAGGTTCATAGCCAAAATCTTCCATCAACTCATGAATCATTTCCACACGGGACTTCGCCTTGTAATTACCATCCTGGTAATGACACTCTCCGAGGTGTCACCCAAGCACCATTACCCCGTCGGCCCCCCTATTCAGTGCCTCTATCACCAGCTCCGAATGCACCATTCCTGAACACATCACACGGATAATCCGCACATTTGGCGGATACTGCATCCTTGAAGTACCTGCCAGGTCAGCGGCTGCATACGAGCACCAGTTACAACAGAAAGCTATTATCTTGGGTTCAAATTTCATCTGTCTGATCTCCTCAATCTAAAAATCCATACACTGACCCAATCAGGCTGCCAGTGCGGCCTCGAGCTGACTCTCAAGCTGTTTGAACGTGAATCCGGCTACTGCAATGCCCCTCTTGGGACATGTGCCCTGACACACGCCGCAGCCCTTGCAGTGGGCCTTGTTGACAGCCACAACCTTGCGGACCTGTCCGTCGTCTCCTGTCTTTTCCACAAGGGTAATGGCATGATAGGGACAGGCATCTATACAGAGGGCGCAGCCGTCACAGTTTTCCTCATCTACCTCTGCCTTGATGCCATCCAGGGTAATACCGTCTTTTGACAGCAGGGTCGCAGCCCTCGAAGAGGCTGCCAGGGCCTGGGCGATGGACTCCTCAACAGGTTTGGGATAATGAGCCATTCCTGCCACAAACAGTCCGTCAGTAGCAAAATCAACGGGACGCAGCTTGGCATGGGCCTCCTGGAAGAAACCGTAGCTGTCAAGAGGCACCTTGTAGAGTTGGGATAGCCTCTTTGCGCTTGCAGACGGTATTATTGCAGCGGCAAGGATCAACATGTCCGCGTGAATAGTGAGCGGACGGTGCAGCACATGATCCCATACCTCTATCTCAAGACCATCATGGGATTTCTCCACCTTGGGCTTGCCATGAAGTTCATAGTTGATAAAGACTATCCCAAGCTCCCTTGCCTTCTTGTACAGGGTCTCGCGCTGGCCATAAGTCCGTATGTCACGATACAGGATATAAATCTCACGAGAAGGTTTCTCCTTTTTAAGGTCAATGGCTGCCTGCACCGAGTGGGTGCAACACACCTTTGAACAGTAATTCCTGTCCTCTTCCCTTGAGCCAACGCACTGGATGAAGACAAATGAGTTGCTATTGCGTACCCGCCTGTCTCCTATCTCCCTGAGCTTGTCAAACTCCAGAGCAGTCACTACCTCACGGTGCTGGCGATAACCGTACTCATCAGGCATGAGCCTCTCTCCGCCTATGGCAACGATCGCCACACCATGCTCGATCTGACAAGTCTTTCCATCTCCTGACTTGAGAGTGGTCCTGAAGTTGCCCACATAACCCTCAGCGGCAGTAACCTCAGTCTCCATATGGACGGTTATGAGTTCGTGGCCCAGTATCTCTCCTATCATGTCGGAAAGTTTGGTAAAGATACGCTCTCCTGACCACGTCTTATGAAGATGCAGGGCGTTTCCACCAAGCACCAGACTCTTTTCAACGAGATCAACCGGGAATCCCTGCCTGGCCAGGTTCAAGGCGGCGGTCATGCCTGCAAGCCCTCCTCCAATTACCAGTGCCCGGCGGGTTATGGGTACGGAGACATTCTGGAGCGGACCCTGCCACGCCACCTTGGCCACTGCCATGCGGGTGAGGTCCTTTGCCTTTTCGGTAGCGGCTGTCCTGTCTCCGGTATGCACCCAGGAGTCCTGGTTACGGATGTTCGCCATCTCAAAGAGATACTCGTTGAGGCCGGCAGACCTGAGCGTCTCATGAAACAGGGGCTCGTGGGTTCGGGGAGTACACGCGGCCACCACTATCCTGTTGAGCTTCTTTTCCCTGATCACCTTCACCATGAGGTCCTGGGTATCCTGTGAACAGGTGAAGAGGTTGCGTTCCACATACACCACGCCTGGCAACGTGGCTGCATAGTCTGCCACCTCCTCCACATCCACATACCCGGCGATATTGGAGCCACAATGACATACGAAAACTCCTATGCGCAGGTCTTCGCCGCTTATGTCACGCTCAGGTGGAAAGGTCTTCTCCCTGGTAAGCGCATGTCTTGCTGGAGCAAGGGTATCCGCTGCAGCGGCAGACGCTGCAGAGCCCTCCATGACTGACTGGGGAATATCTTTAGGCCCTGCGAAGGAACCGCAGGTAAAAATGCCAGGTCTCGAGGTGGTGACAGGTGCAAAATCAGAAACCGCGGCAAAGTTATGAGGGGTAAGCCTTACTCCGGCCTTCTTTGAAAGTTCCAGCACGTGTTTCGGTGTCTCAAGACCAACAGAGAGCACAACGAGATCAAAATACTCCTCTATCTGCTGTCCCTGTTCATTAACATAGTGAATCCTGAGATCACCCTCCTTGCCATGCGGCTCAACCCCATTAACGCGGCAGCGGACAAAGCGGATACCAACCTCGTTTTTGGCGCGCTGGTAATAATCATCAAACTCCTTGCCGTGGGTCCTCATATCCATATAAAAAATGGACGCATGAAGCCCGGGGGCGTGGTCCTTGGCAATCACTGCCTCCTTGATGGCATACATACAGCATACCGACGAGCAGTAACTGTTGCCGCACAGGTTCTCATCCCTGCTTCCCACACACTGAAGGAATGCCATCTTACGCACCTCCTTGCCGTCAGAGGGCCGCACCAGATGGCCTTCTGTGGGGCCGGAGGCAGAGAGATAGCGTTCAAGCTGCATGGACGTGATGACGTTTGGATACTCGCCATATCCAAACACCTCGGTACCTGACGGATCAAAACACTCAAAACCAGGGGCCAGGATTACCGAGCCTACCTCTATCTCATGTATCTTCTCCTTGTCATCAAAATTAATGGCACCTGCAGGGCATACCTTGGCACATGCCCCGCACCGCCCTGGCTTGTTCAGCCAGATGCATGCGTCAGGATCAATCTGATACTTCAGGGGGACTGCCTGAGCATATTTTACATATATTGCCTTGCGCTTGGTGGTGCCTGCATTGTACTCGTCCTCCACCTTCTTTGGGCACTTGGACGCGCATTCACCACACGCGATACACTTTGTGACATCCACATATCTTGGATGTTCCTTAACGGTAACCTTGAAATTCCCTGCGCTGCCAGAGACATCCATTACCTCGCAGAGCGTCATCAACTGAATATTTAAGTGCCGACCGCACTCAACCAACTTGGGGGCGATAATTCACATGGAACAGTCGTTGGTAGGAAAGGTCTTGTCCAACTGGGCCATGGCCCCGCCAATGGCCCCGGAACGTTCCACGAGATAGACAAAATAACCCGCGTCAGCCAGGTCCAGGGCAGACTGCATCCCGGTAACACCTCCACCAACTACCATAACTGAACCGACTATTCTTTCATTTGACATATCAGTTGCCTCCTAACTAATTTTTTTATACGTCACGCCCCATACTGCAGGACAGACATAACCATTCCCTTTATCCACGGTCAGTTGTCCTTTGGACACTATCCGTGTCATACCGCCACGGCCTTGTCTTCAGCGCCTTCAGTACCGGGAAGCACGAGAGAATCTGCCACAAGCTCCCACATATATTTTACCTCTATCCCAAGCTCATACTCCTTATTCAGGGACTTCATAATCTGGTCCCTGCAGTTGTGGCATGGGGTCACCACCAGTTCTGCACCTGTTTCACTGATCTGACGGGCCTTTATCCGGCCATAGTAGACCCTTTCAGCGGCAAAGGGCATTGCCCACGCACCACCGCCCGCCCCGCAACAGTAGTTGCCATTGCCTTTGGGGGCCATGTCCACGAAATCCGGACAGCAAGCACGGGTTATTATACGTCCCTCCTCAAAATAGCCATGTCCAAAGGTCTTCAGGGATTTGCGGCCATAATTGCAGGGATCATGGTAGGTTGTAAGGGAGGTATGTACCTTTGGATCAACGGTGATACGGTTATCCTGTAGGTACTCCAGCAGAAGATCAAAGACTGAATAGATGCGAAACTCCCTGAGGGCCTCCGGGAACCATCTCTGCAACCCTGACCGGGTTGCATAGTATGCATGACCTCATTCCGGCAACAAAAGGGCCGAACAGTTGAGCCTGCGCATATTGTCAACGAGCCGCCCCACAATGGTCTTCATTGCCTGGTCATCTCCTGAAAAAAGTCCCCAGTTCACGCCCTCCCAGTTGTCAGACGGGATGGTCCAGGACTCTCCGGCCGCGTAAAAGATCTTCCACCACCACTTCATGTCGTCAGGCTCGGCAAACGGCTCCTTGGAGTTTACCGTGACCATGATCCTTGCCCCATGGACATCCACTGGCGTCTTGAATCCGGGACAGGACTCCTCAGCCAGCTCCTCTCCAAGGTCTTCAAGCAGAAAGAGGAAATCTTCTTTGGGAATGCCAAGATTGTTACCTCTCTCAAGGCATGTGACCACTCCCTTGTGGATTGGCCCCGGGACCTTGTCCCTGTCCCTGCGTGACCGTATCCTGCGGATAAGCTGCACGATCTCCACATCCATTGGACAGGCCTCCTCACACTTGGCGCACATGGTACATTTCCACGGCCAGTTGGAGGCAAGGAGTTCATCCTCCAGTCCCAGAAATGCCATGCGCACAATCTTGCGTGGATCAAGGCCATCCACCCCTGAGAGGGGACAGGCAGAGGCACACGTGCCGCATGTCAGGCATACGTCTGCCCATGAAGGATCGTCATACAGGGTCTTTTCCCTGTTATTTATGCATACAGGCGGCACTTTGGCCTTGGAGGCCATCTTCTGAACCACTGCCGGATCCACATTCTGTGCAGGATTGAAACGTGGCTCCCTGCCGAACTTCTCACAAAGCTCCCGGTAATCCTCCCACTGCATCATGTAACGACGTCCTGGTCCCAACTCGGCCTTCAAGGTCCCATTGGTTATCCAGTTACGAATGGTGTTTCGGTGAACCCCGAATTCTTCAGCCAGTTCACTCACCCTGAACTCATAAATCATGGCATTTTCACCTCGCATTGATAGTCCTTGCAGACATCTGAAATTATCTGTCTCACCTTTTGACTCGCCTCCCTAACCGCATTCTTCATGGCCAAAGAGAGCCCTGGTGCTATTTCACCTGGAATATGCCTTACCTGTGCTGCTATAATGTAAACCTGTGAAGGGGTATGAACGGAAAGTTCCTGTAGGAGATTAACAGTAGGGAACTGGTGCAGGGAAAAATCATGAATTTTTTTGGCAGGAATCACGTCCGGCGTAATACAGAACACCTCCCCTGGATAACGGCCCTCAAAATCAACGGCATCGACAATGATCAGATGCTCAGGCGCCAGATCCGGCGCCAAAAGGTAGTCCAGCAGAAACTCCCTGATACCTGTGCCAACATCCTCCACCCTCACGTGGGGTGGCAGCGATCCTTGGGACATGAGTTCGGCTATTACCTCAGGGCCAAAACCATCATCACCCAGCAGTATATTGCCACAACCAAATACGGCAACTTTATCAGATTGCGTTTTGTGCATTTTGTGCATCCATTATTAAAATTAATATTGCATAACCATAATAATGCGCATATATTGCAGGTGTCAACAGAGAAATTAACTAAATATTAATTTGTGCATGCACAAAATGCACAACCAGCATAACAACAAAACAATCTGATGGATTTCTTCTACGACCGGGTCACATACATATTTGACGTGCTTCACAGATTCTGGGAACACGAGAGGGTACACACCAAAATCGCAGTGCTCCTCGTGTGCCTGTTTACCGGCAGCCTCATACTCATAGAGATCAACAGGCAGCACATGCTGCCTGCGCCGCTTGACTCCATGATCCCGAAGAATCATTTCAGTGCCATAGGCATGGCCTTCACAGTGATACTGATCCTCGAGGTCCTCAGCCTGATCTTCATACTGCCCTGCTCATTCTCCAGATCCATGGGCAAACAGTTCGAGCTGCTGTCCCTGATCCTCCTGAGAGACGCGTTCAAGGAACTATCGACATTCCCTGAACCCCTGAGCTTTTCCGGCAATGAGGCAGCAATCATGAGGATAGTGTCGGACGGTTTTGGCGCACTCATAATCTTTGGACTGCTTGGCATATACTATCTGGTTCACCAAAAACTGTATGAATCAGGCAGGTACACAGACGACCTTTACCGCTTTGTAGCAGCCAAGAAGAGTATCTCCCTGTTTCTGCTCGGATGTTTCATGGCCATGGGCGCAGAAAATATCTTTCAGGTGATCACAGCGCAGCCCCATACCGACTTCTTTCATAACTTCTACACGCTGCTGATCCTGACTGATATCCTCATAGTATTGATATCCCAATGCTTTCTGCCGTCATTCTTTTCGATATTCCGGAACTCCGGCTACGCACTGTCCACGATGTTCATCCGCCTGGCCCTGGTGGCACCGGCCTATTACAACGTACTCATGGGGCTTGCAGCCATACTGTTCGCCATATCACTCACCTACATCAGCCACAGACTGTTTCCTGGCAGATAAAGGAGAAGGGCGTTGCCGCAACGGACGGAAAACCATTCGCAACACATGGAGACACGCGCGCAGGAAGAGTGCTTGGATATCCGGGTTGAAGGCATTGTGCAGGGAGTGGGCTTCAGGCCATTCGTGTGCAACCTGGCCAGAAGGCTGGGGCTCAAAGGCTCTGTGGCCAACACGGGCACAGGGGTGAGGATATGCATCTCAGGCACCCTGGCCCAGACCCGCAAATTTCTCACAATACTTGAAGGATCCCCCCCTCCCCTTGCGCAGATATTCAACATACAGGTGTCGGAATCAGGCGATTGTCCAAATTTTTCCACCTTCACTATTGCCAAAAGCCGTGTGCATACCTCCAGAACCACTCTGATATCCCCGGACACTGCAACCTGCGCCATGTGCGTCAGGGACATACTTGAGCCTCATAACCGCAGATACGATTACCCGTTCACGAACTGCACAGACTGTGGACCGCGCCTAACGATCATAAGGCAGATACCCTATGACCGGAGATACACCTCCATGTCCCGGTTTACCATGTGCCCCCTGTGTAACAGGGAATACCATGACCCGTCAGACCGCAGGTTTCACGCCCAGCCAAACGCCTGCCCGGAATGCGGCCCCACGCTGGAGTGGCGTGACAGCAGCGGCGACACGCTGATAGCCTCAGACAACAGCAGGTGCATGGACCAGTGCGCCAGGGCGCTCAAACATGGTGCCATCGTGGCCATAAAGGGGCTGGGGGGCTTCCACCTCGCAGTTGACGCCGCCTCATCCACAGCCGTTTCAACACTCAGGGACAGGAAGAGACGAAAAGACAAGCCCCTTGCCATAATGGCCGCAGACATGGACACAGCAGAACAGGTGGCATACATCCACCGCGAGGAGAGGAAACTGCTCCTGTCAAGGCAGTGCCCCATCGTGTTGTGCAAGAGGAAGGAGAACTCTGCTGTTTGCCAGGAGGTGGCGCCTGGCATTGACCAACTTGGCGTCATGTTGCCATACACCCCGCTTCACCACCTGCTGTTCGCGCGTCCTGAATGCCCGCGCACGATTGTAATGACGTCAGGCAACATAAGCCAGGAGCCCATCTGCACAGACAATGCCGAGGCCATTGAAAGGCTGGGCCGGATCGCCGACTACTTCCTCATGCACAACCGGCAGATCGTCACCCGCGTGGACGATTCTGTTGTGCGCATAGTCAGGTCAAGACCACAGATCATCAGGCGGTCCCGAGGATATGTCCCTGCCCCTGTAATGGCTGAGGGGCTGTCCGGCTCCCTGCTCGCCTGCGGGGCAGAGAAAAAGAACACATTCTGCCTCTCCCGAGACACACAGCTCTTTCCAAGCCAACACATAGGAGACCTGAAGGGACCAGACGCACTGGCATTCTTTGAAGAGTCAGTGGAGCATCTACAGAAGGTGCTTGACATCAGAGTTGACAGCGTGGCCTGTGACATGCATCCTGACTATCTGAGCAGCCGGTTTGCCACCTCACTTAACCTGCCCTGCGCCAGGATCCAGCACCACCATGCCCATGCGGCAGCAGTCATGGCAGAACACAACATCTCAGAGGCCATTGCCGTAGTTTATGACGGTTCAGGGCTTGGCACTGACGGCACCATATGGGGTGGAGAGATACTCCATTGCCGCAATACAGACTTCAGGCGGGTCGCTCACCTGGCCCCCATGCTGCTTCCAGGCGGAGACCAGGCAACAGGACAGATATGGCGCATGGGCCTTGCACTGCTGTCAGCCTGCGGTTACGACATCACAGGGCGACAGGGCCTGCCGCCTGCCATAATGCAAATAGACCACCACCTGAGGACCAACATTGCCGCCCTGATGGAAAAACGTATCAACTGCCCTGCCACATCCAGTGTAGGCCGCCTGTTTGACGCAATTGCATCAATGGCCGGAATCCGCCAGGAGGCGCACTTTGAGGCACAGGCTGCAATGGAGTTGGAATCCCAGGCATGGCAGGCACGGGGGGAACAGCCACCAGAAGAACGCTATACAGCCACGGTAACCGAACAAAACGGCAGATACATCATAGACTTCAGGCCCGTGGTTGCATGGATCATGGAAGACATGGCAAACCACACCCCGGCAGGCGTTATCGCCATGTGGTTTCACATATGGCTTGCCAGCTCCACTGCCCTTGTGCTCAGGAAACTCCACAGGGACACAGGGATCCACACTGTAATACTTGCAGGGGGCTGTTTTCAGAACCGGCTTCTCATGGAACTGCTCGCAGACACCATAGAGACCAGCGGACTCACTGTCCATACAGGCGAACAGGTGCCTGTGAACGACGGCGGCATAGCGGTAGGCCAGATATTCTTGGCAGCACCGCGGCAACAAAAAACTGACCATAGGAGAATGTGAACATGTGCCTTGCAATACCCATGCGGGTTATTGAACTAAAGGGGGGAAGTGACATGCTGCTTGACCCTCCGGTGGCTGTTGTGGACTCAGATGGCATGAAAAAAGAGGTGCGTCTCGACCTGGTGGACCGCATGCCAGAGGCTGGAGACTACCTTATCGTCCACGCAGGCTTTGCCATCCAGTGTCTTGACGCGGAAAACGCAGAGACCAACCTTGAACTCATGCGCGAGATGGCAGCCCACATGGACGGACCAAATGGCGGAGATATGCCGTGAAGTACGTCGATGAGTACAGGGACAGGGAGCTTGTCCTCTCCCTTGCGGAAAAGTTGCGCTGCATTACCCAGAGAAGCACGCGCATAATGGAGGTGTGCGGCACCCACACCATGTCCATATTCAGGCACGGCCTGAAAGACATGCTCCCTGATACCATAGAACTCGTCTCAGGGCCAGGGTGTCCTGTATGTGTCACACCAACCGAGACCATAGACGCGTTCGTAAACCTTGCCGCCATACCAGAAATCACCATTGCCACATTTGGGGATATGATAAGGGTGCCTGGCCGGAATGAATCCCTCGCGGATGCGCGGGCCAACGGCGCAGACGTGCGCATTGTCTACTCCCCTATGGACGCATTGGACATAGCCCTCAGAGAGAGGGACAGGCTGGTAGTGTTTCTCTCCGTCGGTTTCGAGACCACCACCCCAGCCATTGCGGCCACAGTGCTCCATGCCGCACGACAGGGAGTGGACAACTTTTGCATATTTCCTGCCAACAAGGTGATGCCCCCGCCATTGGATGCGCTCATGCAAGACAGGGCTGTCAGGGTTGACGCACTCCTGTGTCCAGGCCATGTGAGCGTGATCATTGGCTCGGACGCATACAGGTTTCTGCCGGAACGATACGGCCTTGCCTGCGCCGTTGCAGGATTCGAGCCTGCCGATATCCTGCTGGCCATTATCGCCCTGGTCAGACAGATACAGGATGAACACCCCCTTGTGGAAAACTGTTACGGCAGGGCAGTAACACGCCAAGGCAATGAAAAGGCGCGCAACATGGTGGATACCGTATTCAAACCTGTAAACAGCAGGTGGCGTGGGCTTGGCACCATAGAGGCAAGCGGCCTTGCCGTGCGCCATGAGTTTGAATCCTTTGACATAACCAGGAGGTTAGACCTCAAAATATCCCCTGTGGACGATCCGGGAGGGTGTATGTGCGGCAACATACTCAAGGGGATCAACAGGCCGATGGACTGTCCGCTGTTCGGGACACGATGCACCCCATCACGGCCTGTTGGCCCGTGCATGGTATCGAGCGAGGGCACATGCGCTGCCTGGTTCCGCTACAACAGACACTGATTACACATAGATTGCGAAGAAAGACACCATGGAGACAAAACACATTCAACTGGACCATGGAAGCGGAGGGCTTGCCAGCCAGCAGCTCATCGAGTACCTGTTCCTCAAACACCTTGAGGATCACAGGCTCCACCAACTGGAAGACGCTGCCGTACTTCAGGCCATAGACGGCAAACTTGCCTTTTCAACAGACAGTTACGTGGTTGACCCGCTATTTTTTCCTGGTGGCAACATAGGAGACCTGGCTATTAATGGCACAATAAACGACCTGGCCATGCAAGGGGCAGACCCGCTATGCCTGAGCCTCGGACTAATACTGGAAGAGGGCATGGACATGGAAGAGTTGGACAAGATCATGGAAACCATTGGAACTGCGTGCAAATATGCAGGTGTCCCTGTGGTCACTGGTGATACCAAGGTGGTCCCAAAGGGCAAGGGTGACAGGATATTCATAAACACCTCTGGTATTGGCAAGATATTTGAGGATGCGCATATCTCTGTGAAAAACATCCGCATAGGCGATGCCATAATACTCTCAGGCCCCGTTGCCGATCATGGCATCACCGTGCTTACCAGCAGGGAAGGGCTTGAGGTTGGCGGAGACATCCGGAGTGATACCCGCCCCCTGCACTTCCTTGTACGGAAAATAATAGCTGCTGCAGGCAGAGACATCCACGCCATGCGGGATCCCACACGGGGAGGCCTTGGCACCACTCTAAGCGAATTCGCAAAGGCAACCGGCCTGTGCGTGGAGATAGACGAAGCTGCCATACCCATAAGACCTGAAGTACGCGCTGCATGCGAACTCATGGGCCTGGATCCCCTCTACCTTGCAAACGAGGGAAGGTGCGTAGTCGTATGTGCAGCCAGCCAGGCAGAAAAGATAGTTCAAGACATGAAAGGCGTGAAAGAGGGAAAAAACAGTGCAATAATAGGAAAGGTCACAGACAAGCACCCAGGCAGGGTAGTACTCACCACCATATCCGGAGGCAAACGGCTGGTAGAGCCCCTTACCGGTGAACCGCTGCCGAGAATCTGCTGATCCGTA
Organism: uncultured Desulfobacterales bacterium; assembly: GCA_964638145.1. Taxonomy (GTDB): domain Bacteria; phylum Desulfobacterota; class Dissulfuribacteria; order Dissulfuribacterales; family QOAL01; genus S144-17. The sequence continues at coordinate 148,444 of CAZXAK010000051.1, forward strand.
CGCCACTGCTGGATGAGCAGGGCTTTGCGGCCTGCATCTTCCATACTTGCGCAAGCGGTCACTGTTACCCGGCACTGGCAGTGGCCTGTCGGGACCACGGCCCTACTACACGAATCAAGGAGGCAGGATGAAATATTCAACAGCGAGGCATGGACGGGTATTTGTTGTGCGCCTCGAAGACGGAGACATACTCCATGAGTGCATTGAAGGACTTGCCGTAAGGGAGGGCATAAGAGCGGCAGCCCTCATAGCACTTGGAGGAGCGGACACGGGAAGCCGGCTCATCACCGGCCCTGAGCAGGGACGTTCACGCCCCATCGTACCCATGGAACTTGTTACAGACAATGTACGCGAGGTAACCGGCACAGGCACAATATTCCCTGATGATCAGGGCAGGCCCATACTGCACATGCACCTTGCGTGCGGAAGAAATGACAGCACGGTCACCGGTTGTGTCAGAAGGGGAGTGAAGGTGTGGCACGTTATAGAGGTCGTCATCTTCGAGCTTGTGGACACCAAGGCAGCAAGGATGCCTGATGAACCCACAGGTTTCAAACTGCTCATCCCATAGAAAAGGGGGGGATTTTGCCATAACGGAACATGTCAGGAAACCCATGTGCGATCTTTTAGATATCTGCTCACAGGGTACCACCTCAACCACAACGATCTTCCGTCTGGAGAAGTTGCTCTGAAATATAAGAACTCTGGCAGGTGAAACATGTATTCAGAGACATGAAGTCTGTTTTGGAGACCCGTCCTGCACTAATTTAGCAAGGAGTGGATGTCTCACTTACATTGAGGGGAAAGAAAGGGACGCGGTGCAATTTGCTAAAGCAGGTTGAAACTGCGCAAAATTGCGGCAAATTCCTTGTTTTTCTTGGCATATTCCCTCATAGCCCTTATAAGCTGCTTTAATGAGCCCTCTACCTCTATCTCGCTTCGCATCTCCCGGAGCATGGTGCGCCTGTCCCAAAAGGCAAAGGCTATTATGGACAGAACCAGAGAAGTGAATATGCCGGAAAGAATCCAGAGAAAATTCATCATCTGTTCAAACCGCTTGTTCATATCTTTCCGCAGCTCTTCAAATCGCTTGTCCACCTGCTCGAACCGCTTGTTCATATCTTCCCGTAGCTCTTCAAACCGTTTGTCAACCTGCCCAAATCGCTTGTCAATCTGCTCAAATCGTCTATCCACCTGCTCGAACCGCTTGTCAATCTGGTTTAGACGCTCGTCAAGCCGCACGAGCATCTCTCTGTCCTTTTGGGTAAAGGAATCGCCCAGAGCACTGGAAATGAAACATACAAAGGTCAAAAGAAACACACATGCAAAAACAGTAAATGATGAAGCCCTCATAGATAATGAACTCCCCTGGAAAATCAGAAAAACCGGAATATCGTAACTCCTCGCAGGGTTCCTTGCGGGGTATTATCGCACAACTGTCTGACATGTATCTGCTTACAGGGCGCTGCAGATATCTTATCCCATTCAATATCAAGTATAGTTATTGAATAATACGGCGACAAGGAACATAATACGCATACCCTCATATTTCACTGTTCTGGTCTCTGCTCACCGTCTCAGATCGGATACGATCTGACCTGAAGACACAAACGGCATCCGGTTATCCTTTATCCTGATAATAGGTTGCGGCCAAGGGATAGAGACGCAAACTGATGTCAGACATACCTGATCTCTCCGGAATCAAGCATTATTATCTCACCCTGCCTGTCCTGTATCACAAGCCTTCCGTCAACCTCAATATCCAGGATATCGCCACGCTCTCCCTCCTCTGACTCCAGATCCCTGCCAAACACCACCTGTCTGCCGAGGCTGTCACTCCTCTGCCTCCAGACCGATATTACCGTACTCTCCGACCTCTCATGAGGCTCCCTGTCCAGATTCTCCGCATCCCACTGGTGCAAAAGCCCCATGTACCACCCCAGTCTCGCAATGATCTCGGCACCCATCACCGGCAGGTCCCACCTCTTTCCGGTCTCCATCAGCAGGGAGGTGGCGTGGCCCAGGTAATCCGGGAAACTTGGTATATTCACGTTTATTCCTGTGCCCATGACCAGATATGTCTGATCAGCCATAGGCGCATGCACAGTCTCGGCAATGGTACCCGATACCTTGCGGCCGTTAAGCAAAACGTCATTTATCCATCTTACCCGGGCATCCACGCCACGGGCCTGCATCACATCGGCAATCGCCACCCCCATGGCAATGGAATAAAGGGGCCACAACACCCTCTGCAGCTCAGGAAAGATGGCAATGCAAAAATATATCCCACCTTCAGGTGCCCACCACTGCCTCTGCATCCTGCCCCGAGGGGCCCCAAGGCTTGAGGCCCACCACACAGTGCCTGATGCGAGGTCCCTGCCTCTGTCATCAAGTTCCATGATAGCCCTTGCCGCAAGCGGCATCAGACGGTCCACACCCTCAAGAACGTGAAACCTGCACCCTGCCACTGCGCCACGCCTGGCAATGATCCGGGCCTGGTCCATACCCTGTGCCGCGGCCTGACCTTCGAAACGGGACATGGCCTGCTGCACCAGTTGCTCCATACGCTGTTCAATATCCTTACACATAAAAAAATATATTCATTACATTAATAAGGACCAATCTTGACACCACCTGCCTACAGCCCCATATTTCTTAAAAGACAGTGCCTTGATTCAGGCATGGAGGAGGACAACACCATGATAATAAGACAACCGGCAGTAGCGAACCAGTTCTACGACGGCAACCCCTTACGCCTGAGCCAGGACATAGAGAGGATGACAGGCGGCAAACGTGGAAACCGTCACTGTTTCGCAGTGGTCTCACCCCACGCAGGATACATCTATTCAGGCAATGTGGCAGGAGCAGCGTTTTCAAAAGTGGCCATCCCTGAAACAGTGATCATATTCGGGCCGAACCACACTGGTTACGGCTCTCCGGCAGCGGTAATGATGGATGGAATATGGCGTATGCCAATGGGAGACGTACCCATTGCCACTGACATTGCCACCACTCTCGTGCGCACCTCCGCCTATCTTGAGGCAGACTACCAGGCCCATATGTATGAACATTCCCTTGAAGTCCAGGTGCCATTCCTCCAGTACTTCCAGCCTGAACTCAAGATAGTGCCGGTATGCCTCGGGCACATGTCATATCAGGCATGTGAAGAGATAGCGCAGGCAGTGGCCAATACCATAAAGGGTGCGCACAGACCAATCCTCATGGTGGCAAGCACTGACATGACCCACTATGAATCACAGGCCCAGGCCAACGCAAAGGACAGACTTGCCATAGAGCAGGTGCTCGCACTTAATCCCAAAGGACTTTTTGAAACGGTTCAGGCCAATGGAATATCCATGTGCGGTTTTATTCCCACCACAGTAGTGCTGGCCACCTCCCTGCTGATCGGTGCCACCAGCGCAGAGCTGGTCAAATACGCCACATCAGGCGACGTGTCCGGTGACTACGACCGGGTGGTAGGCTATGCCTCGTTCATAATAGCGTGATACACCACAGGGGCCCTGCGCGTTCAGCGCCTTACCCACTTCCCAGGGGCAGTCTCGACCCATGTACCCCGGGGTACTGCCCTCTGCCACTGTTGAGCAAATATCCTGCCCACCCTTGCCACCTGTGAAGACGGTATGTTGAGGGCCTGGGCCACGGCGTTGTAAAGGGCCTTTCTGTTGCTGTTCTCCTCTTGCATGACACGTTTTGCAGCCACCCGCGCCTTGAGATTGAGCCCGCCATCATTCTTCATTACGATAAAGCCGTTGTAACTCTCTCCAAGCACGCCCTTAACCATCCATGTACGAAGCAACGGATAATTCTGTTTGATTCGGCTCTTCAATGTACGTATGGTGGCATTTGACACATCCAGCTCCCTGGCGCCCCAAGCGCTGGAACAGCCGATGATCATGGAAACAGGTCCCGCGTCCTTGCGTGTTTCAGGCGCTGGCTTGTCCAGTTTGCCGGCATCTGCACCTCTTACATCCTTCACTATCTCTTCTGCTGTCTTCTGAACCTCTGCAGCAGGAAAGTAGATATTGATTGTCACACACGCGGTAAGGATAAAGACAAACAAACCGACCACAAACTTTCTCTTGTCCGTACCATGTCTTTTCAGCATGATTGGAACCTCCTGTTAAGGGGTATTGCCCCAATAATACTACACGCCACCTGACACTACAGAAGCAATTGGCAGAGGCGGATGGTGCTTTTTCATGATTTTGACCGCAGGCAAGTAATGGGGGAGAGCAGCCTTACTCCACCTCTGCCTTGCCAGACTTCGATATCCTTTTTAGACGCTCCAGCATGTCGCTGAAAGCTATCCGCCCCCCCGGGTTCTGGTTTATCACATTGACGCCACCCCAGAATCCCCGCTCCACCAGATACTCTGCTCCACCTTTGGAGATCAGGCCGTGCATTGTAAATATATCATTTTTGAGCCTACATGAAACAGCTATCTTGCTGTACGAAAAATTTTTAAAGAACTCCCCTATAATGGGAATTCCGCCCCGGCCACCACCAAGTATGGACAGGTTCCTGATGGCCTTGATACTGATCTTCTGCTCAACTCCCCTTGTCTTGCGGCTTCTGACAACGAGATCAAAACTTTCCGGCTGTTTTCCAGACATAACCAGGCCCTTTACATGCCCGTACACCCTGCCTGTAATACGGCCAAAACCGGTTAGGGAGGTGAGCACTGACAGGTCGATATCCTGAAAATCTATGTCTGCGCCATATCGCGGCACAGGACCGGAGAGATCCGCCCACATGCCAGCCACCCTTATCTCTCCCCGGGCAACCTCTATACTGATGCTGCCTTTGACCCTGACCACACCCCTTTTGAACTCAACGGCAAGGTCTTTTCCCCCTATGGCCGCGGCCACAGTATGGCCATTTATGCTATGCTCCACCCTGATGCCTGAGAGGCTCAGGCCGGAAAGGGTTACCCCACCACAATACTCGACCTGGCCCCTGTTGATCCTCACGGAACCTGAACCCGCTGGTATGGTGACAGGACCGAAAATTATTCGGTCTTCACAGGCACTAAGGGAAAGCTCTCCCTGCCCCCTGGAGAACAACCCGTGCGGTATGGAGCTGTCCTCAGCCTGGGGAGCCGTGGTGGCGCCATCTATGGCCTGACCAGTGCCGGCAATATCATCCGTTTGGCCCACAGGCATCACAGGTATATCTATGCTGTCCCATGACAGGGATGCCGGGTTGCACCCCTGACCCTCAGGCGGAACCAGCACGTCTAACTTGAGTCCTGAGATGACCTGCCTGCCCTGCCAGGCCACGTTACCATCCAGGCCCACTTCAATGCCTCTTTTATCCACATGAAGCAACAGCCTGCCTGCAGGCTTCACTGTGTCCAAAACCGGATGGCCTGCCTCAAAGGGCTCGCGCACAAGCAGGTCATAGATGGTACCTATCGGGCCTTTCACACTGATCTGCCCTGCAGGTGCCCTCAATCCGTATATCAGAGACAAAGGTTTTTCATCCTTGAGGCTGTGAAGTCTTCTGAAGGAAAACACCATATCTTTCAGGGAGACCTGAACAAAACTTCGGAGATCAGCCCTTTGGAGACGTACCGTCCCGCCGGACACGGAACCGGACGCACTGATAGTCCCCTTCTGTTTGGACAGGTCAAAATACCAGGGATAGACCAGGAGCTCTCCCCTGTTCCATGACACCTTCATACGCCATGACAACAACGGGGTGGCTGACTTGCCAGCCTTGAGCCGGCCTGTGAGCATGAGCTCGACCCCACCCCCAAGCCCCTCCACCGCATGGTTGTCGTCCATGTTCAGGGAAAAACCCTTCACGTCTGTGGCAAGTGCTGCCTTCCACCGCACACCTCCTGTATGCAGAACACGGAAAGAACCTGTGACAGAGGTTCGAAACCGTGGAACCATGGCCTGGAAATCCCCGGTCTGGAAGGTACTGTCAACCTTCAGTCTCCAGTTGACAGGAACAGGAGATGACGGACGCACCCTTTCAGGAAAGAACCACTCAGGAACGGTGATCTCACCGGCACACCACGCCCCCCTCTTCCTGTCGAACCCAACACGCGCACTGGCAGGCACTGGCGCGGCCGTATCGAGTCTCTTGGATAGATACCCTGTGGAACGCATTGATGCCGGAAACACGGACAGGACATCCTTAAACTCCACTCTGCCCGAGAAACGCCCCAACTCATCAGGCTCAAGGCCTGTTTCAACAGTAGCAGAGAGACATATGGGAGGATGTCCCTTCAGGATGGCCACCACATCATCACTGTGTATCTTCACATGGGCAGTGGCCCTCTGCATGGCTACTCCAGCCGTGCCTGTAACTATCCGCCTGTCAAACATAGCGCTGAATGCGCAGGTACCGCGGCACAGGATATCTTCTGCCCCAGGATCCGGCTGTGAGTGCACGTCTATAGGAGCAAGGTCAATGTCACTGACCTTGATGAGACCGTCCTTGAATACATACTGAAGGCTGCCCTGCTCTACCCGAAGCATGCCCAGTATCTTTTTCACTGTAAGCACAGGAACTGCCCCACCGCCTGTCTGTTTCCGGGCAACGACCTGAATCACTGGCCGCGATACGATGAAGCCGTGGACTTGCGCTGGAAATATGGAGTATGACACAGTGACATCGGGTATCCTTATGGAAAATCCTGGGCCACTTGCGTCCACTCCCCTGAGGTGCATGGTACCCGCGGAGCTTATCACCATGTCATGGCAGATCATCTCATACCTGCCCCAGCCGTAGCTCAGGGGAAAGAGGTTTTGACGCAACCGGGGTATGCTTACCAGACAATAGAGGGATATGGAGGTCAAAAACAGGAGGAGGATAAAAACCGCTACTATCCACCTTGTTATTCTCAGTATGATTGCCAACACCATCAAGTCCCTTTACAAATGTCCTTGCAAACAGGTTTATTCAGTATCTGAAACCTGAATTGAGCTGGAATAATCCGCAGATACCTGTATGAAAACGTATATCAACTTCATGAATTGTAAAAGGACATTTTCACAGGCCGACATTCCACCATGTCCCGCAAACTTTCTCTTGCCATAGTCAGGCAGTGTTGATATTTTTTCTGATTTACCGGTTAGTGAGGTTTTCCCAATCTTGTTCAGACAGGTGGCTCAGGCCCCGGACCGACCATTGGCATCTGGAAATTTTTCATGCCAAATTGGGCATAAAAAATCTGTATCTTCATGTGTGTGCCTGTTACATACCACATGAGCCATTAAATACAGAGGCAACCGGCAAAGGCAGATAGTGCTTTTTTTAATGTTTTTGACCTTGAAACGCTCAATTCGGACAAAATTGTCTTCTAAGCATATTGGACTACCTTGAAACTTGAGTATAAACGTAATGAATCGCTGGGATGCCATAGAACAGGCCCGAAAGGCACTGAAACTCCCCAAACGTGTCACAAGGAGTCAGATAAGAGATGCGTACAGGCAGCGTTGCAGGCAGCTTCATCCTGATGTCAACAGTGGTATTGATACCACCGATGAGATGAATCTGGTAAACGCATCCTATAACCTGCTGATGGACTACGCGGACGAGTACACCATCAGGCTCGAACCCAACGAGTCCGGCATGACCGATGAGGAGTGGTGGATGCACAAATTCGGACATGATCCTGTATGGCATACGAAAGAAGAGGACTGAAAGATGGCCCTGATAGTTCAGAAATACGGCGGTACGTCTGTTGCTGATTGTGACCGCATAAAGAATGTGGTCAGACGGGTGATCTCCACCAAGAAGAAGGGCAACGACGTGGTAGTGGTACTCTCTGCCATGGCTGGGCAGACCAATCACTTGATATCGCTTGCCAAGGAGATGCAGGAATTTCCCAACCCGAGAGAACTGGACGTACTCCTCTCCACTGGTGAGCAGGTTACCATAGCCCTGTTCTGTATGGCATCAAGAGAAATGGGGGTCGAGGCAGTTTCCTTTCTTGGACATCAGATACCTATTCGCACAGATGACGCTCATGGCAGGGCACGCATTGCTGACATAGATTCTGACAAGCTGAGAACAGTATTGGACAAGGGACAGATCGCAGTGGTTGCCGGCTTTCAAGGGGTAACAGACTATGGTGACATCACCACCCTTGGCCGAGGTGGATCTGACACCACTGCAGTGGCAGTGGCTGTGGCCCTGGATGCCGACCTGTGCGAGATATACACCGACGTGGAGGGTGTTTACTCCACAGACCCCAACATCTGCTCTGATGCACGCAAACTGGAAAAGATATCCTACGAGGAGATGCTTGAGATGGCGAGCCTCGGGGCCAAGGTCCTTGAGATACGCTCAGTGGAATTTGCCATGAGATACTGCATGCCACTCCACGTAAGATCAAGCTTTACCGACACGCCGGGCACCATGGTGGTCAAGGAGGACGCGACAATGGAAAACATTCTGGTTTCAGGAGTTACATATTCAAGGGACGAGGCACGAATCACCCTGAGCAGGGTACCGGACAGGCCAGGCATTGCGGCTGCCATATTCAAGCCCATCTCCGATGCGGGCATGGTTGTTGACATGATAATCCAGAACACGCGCGCAGGAGAACTCACGGACATGACCTTTACCGTACCCCGCGGGGACTACCACCAGACAATGGAACTTGTGAAGAGGGTAGCCGGAGAGATCGGGGCAGAGAAGGTCGCAGGCGATGACAACATCGCAAAGGTCTCCATTGTCGGTGTGGGCATGCGAAACCACTCCGGTGTAGCTGGCAAGATGTTCCAGATACTTGCCGACCACGGCATCAATGTACTCATGATCAGCACCTCGGAGATAAAGATATCGTGCATAATAGAAGAAAAATTCACTGAACTTGCAGTGCGTGCCCTGCACGAAGGATTCGAACTGGAAAAGGGGCCGGCTGTCTGACCTTTACAGGTGGTCAACATGAGCAAGAAAAAAATAGAGATATATGACACCACCCTTCGGGATGGGACCCAAGCCGAAAATTTCAACCTCTCCGTGGAGGACAAACTTCGTATAGCGCAGCGCCTCGATGATCTTGGCATTGATTACATAGAGGGGGGCTGGCCTGGCTCAAACCCCAAGGATGAACAGTTCTTTCCTGACATCAGAAACTATCACCTGAAACATGCACGTATTGCCGCTTTTGGCAGCACGCACATGGCAAAGCACCAGGCCCACGAAGACCCAAACCTTGCCGCCTTGGTCAGATCAAAGGCGCCTGTATTCACCATATTCGGAAAGAGCTGGGACGTGCACGTCCGGGATGCCCTGCGCATCACGCTTGAGCGCAACCTGGAGTTGATACAGGACTCCCTCGCCTTTCTCAAACAGCACTGCGAGACACTGTTCTACGATGCAGAGCACTTCTTTGACGGCTACAAGGCCGACCCTGACTATGCCCTGGAAACCCTGAAACGGGCAGTGGCCGGCGGGGCAGAATGTCTCGTACTGTGCGACACCAATGGCGGCACCATGCCTGGCGAGATCATGGAGATCATTGCTGCGGTGAAGAGGGGGATAGGCGAGGGTGTGCCGCTTGGGGTCCACTGCCACAATGACTCAGAGGTTGCAGTGGCAAACTCTATCCTTGCCGTTCAGGCAGGGGCGGTCCAGGTGCAGGGTACCATGAACGGCTTTGGAGAAAGGTGCGGCAATGCCAACCTCTGCTCCATCATCCCTGCGCTTACTTTGAAGCTTGGCATGGAGTGTGAGGCTGGCAAAAAACTCGACAGGCTTACAGCCACCGCAAGATTCGTATTTGAAATAGCAAACCTGCAGCCCAACAAGTACCAACCTTATGTGGGGGCAAGCGCATTTGCTCACAAGGGTGGCATACACGTGAGCGCAGTCCAGCGAAACCCCGAGACTTATGAACACATAAGGCCGGAACTCGTGGGCAATATACAGCGCATCCTGGTATCTGACCTCGCCGGCAAGAGCAACATCATAGCCAAGGCAAAACAGTTTGGTCTTGACTTGGATACCAACGACCCGGTGGCACTTGACATCGTATCAAGACTCAAGGAGATGGAGGCCCAGGGCTTCCAGTTCGAAGGGGCTGAGGCATCCTTTGAGCTCCTTATGCGCAAGGCCATGGGCACAGGCCGCAAGTTTTTTGAGTTAATGGGCTTCAGGGTGATAGACCAGAAGACAAGAGAGGATAAACCTCCCCAGGCTGAAGCCACTGTAATGGTAAAGGTGGGTGGCCAGGTAGAACACACAGCAGCAGTGGGAAATGGGCCGGTAAACGCTCTGGACAATGCCATAAGGAAGGCCCTTGAAAAGTTCTATCCCCAGCTCAAGGAGATGACCCTGCTGGATTACAAGGTCCGTGTACTCCCGGTAAGCCCTGGTACAGGGGCCAAGGTGCGCGTACTCATAGAATCCTCAGACGCCCAGGACAAATGGGGCACAGTGGGGGTTTCTACCGACATCATAGAGGCAAGCTGGCAGGCCCTTGTTGATGGAATCTGTTACAAACTCCTCAAGTCAGAAGAAGATTCAGGAACAAGACAAGACTGATGCCAGTACATGGGCTGTCTGGTTTGAGACAGGCCCGGTGCTGGCTCTCCTCATGCTGATCTGTCTGCTTCTGGCATGGGATATCGGCAGATACTTCACGGCAGATAGTGATGTTCATTCTCTAATATCTGGGCAGAATACCCAGCACAGGCATCTGCCCTGGCCAGGCGCAGCGCTTCTCTACTTTCAGCCCATTGACATCAACTATGCCTCTGTGGAAGAACTTGACATGCTTCCAGGGGTGGGAGAAAAGACTGCTTCCGCCCTGCTGAACTTCAGGATGCAACGTGGATTCCTGCTTACCGCTGGCGAAATACGTGAGATGGACGGACCGTTTGCCAGCAGTCGCTTGGAATATCTGCAAAACTATCTTACCACAGGGAACTGACCAGACTGTCAACGTCCACTTGTATCTGTAGCACCCTGCAAGCAGAGACATTTCAGACATTGTACAATAATACCCGCAAAGTACCCTGTGAGGAGTTAGGCTTTTTCTCATTGTTTTGACCGCAGGCAAATTTATCATTACAAATGATTACAACTGATGAGCTTTAAAAGCATGACAAAAGCACCGCCTGCCGTATAGGTGCATGTAACATGACATGTAACAACCCTAAACAGCAAGGATAACCAAGGATAAAGAGGATATCACCATGACACCACAGACGGCAAAGATAATAGCTATGGCAGGAAAGGGAGGCACAGGCAAGACAACGATCTCGGCACTGCTCATAAAATATCTAATTGAAAAAGAACTCACCCCTGTCATGGCAGTAGATGCGGACGCTAACGCCAATCTCAACGAACTCCTTGGCCTGGAGGTAGGCACCACCATGGGTGAGATCCGGGACAGGATGAAGACTGACACCCCCCAGGGCATGACCAAGAGTGAGTTCATGGAGATGCACATCGCCCAGGCCATCATAGAGGATACAGGCTATGACCTGCTGGTAATGGGCCAGCCAGAGGGGCCTGGATGCTACTGCATGGCAAATTCCATACTGGCGCAGGTCATGGAGGGGCTTGCCAAGAGCTACCGCTACATGCTGGTGGACAACGAGGCAGGCATGGAGCATCTGAGCAGACTCAACCTGCGCAAGATACACACGCTGTTCGTTGTGTCCGATCCCTCTGCTCGCGGGGTACTCACAGCGGCAAGGATCGCAGATCTCACCAAGAATCTGGGTGTTGAAGTGAAGAACAAAGTCCTGATAGTAAACAGGGTCCCCGTACCAGTACCAGACGCTCTGGACAGACATGTCAAGGAGGCCGTGGCCAAAACAGACCTGCTATGGGGTGGATACGTGCCTATGAGTGATGAAATCTTTGAAGCAGAGATGAATCAGCAGTCCCTGCTGGGCCTTTCGCCTGACGTACAGGCAGTTAAGGATGCATGGGCCATATTTGAAAAATATATAGATTAGGCTTCCTGGCCTCAACCTCCTGTACCTACTTGTATCGCTTGTGACACGCCCTGGTGAGGGCGTTCACCTCTTTCATAAGGGCCTGGGCAGCCTTGACATCTCCCGCCCTGCTGGCCTGGATGCAGCGTACCACGGCGTGGGTGCATCTTTCCCACCTGTCGCTCCACTCCGGCTCCACAAACTCATCATACCCACTCAGATTCTCTATCATGGCGGTCGCGTCGGCATCTGATACAGGTATGCCTTCCTGTACCGCCTTTTTCACTATTTTCCACAGTGCGCCAGTGGTCTTCTTGTGTTTCTTGGCATTGTAACGCCCCCTGCCTGTTGAGGTCCCTTTGTAAAACCCCTCCTTACTGCCATAAGTCTCATGGCCATTTCTCTCTGTGCGTCCTGTCTCACTAACAGGAATCTTCAGGGAAAGATCATATTGTATGAATCCATCCCTGACAGTAACGCCCCATCGCGACTCCACTTCATGGCCCAAGATCACTTCCTGGCCAAGGATATCTGCCCTGCCCTCGGCAACGATGCCTGCCAGTTTCGTGAGCCTCCGGGCAGCTTCCACCCTGGAACCGCGTGTATCATCCTTTTTTTCCAACTTACCCATATTTGTCTCCATGCCATGCTTGTTTTTGTGCAAGGCAGTATTAAATTAGAGAGATTCAATAAGTCTAACAAATAAGATTTTTATTGTCCAATAATTTGCGCGGCCATTTGGCTGCTGTCGGAACCTTCAGGAATTGGAAGAAATGATAACTTTACTTGACTACGGCGCAGGCAACGTACGAAGCGTCATAAATGCCATTGAGTCCCTTGGAGAGAGTGTAAAACCTGTAAAAACCGGCGAGGACATACTCGCCGCTGAAAAACTGGTATTCCCTGGCGTGGGAGCATTTGGGAGCATGATGGAAATACTTGACAGACGCGGTTTCATCAAGCCACTCCTCCAGTACCTTGAGGCAGACCGTCCCTTTCTTGGCATATGTCTTGGGCTGCAGGCCCTGTTTGAATATAGTGAAGAGGCAACAGACGTCAGAGGGCTTGGATTCCTGAAAGGCCGGGTGAAACGATTTGATACACGGCTATCCGTGCCCCAGATCGGATGGAACGGCATAAAGGTACGCCAGCCTTGTGGCCTGTTCAACGGGCTTTCAGGGGAGGAAAAGGTCTACTTCGTCCATTCCTATCATATAGAACCGGCTGATCCATCTGTAATCCTGACCCACACCGACTATGGCTATGAATACGCATCCAGCATACGGAAGGGTAACGTGATAGCCACACAGTTCCACCCGGAAAAGAGTGGCAAGACAGGCCTCAGGATGTTGGAAAACTTCATCACAGGGGCGGATTCCAGTTCCCTGCCTCCAGTGGTGCCTGAAATAACCCACCTTGCCAAACGTGTCATCGCCTGTCTTGATGTACGCACCAATGATGCCGGAGACCTGGTGGTGACCAAGGGTGACCAGTACGATGTCAGGGAAAAAGGCGAGGTGCGCAACCTGGGAAAGCCTGTGGAACTTGCCCGCCGCTACTATCAGGAAGGTGCTGATGAAATTACCTTTCTGAATATAACGGGTTTCAGGGACTTCCCCCTGAAGGACATGCCCATGCTCGAGGTGCTGCGTCAAACATCTGAAAACGTCTTTGTACCCCTGACCATAGGTGGGGGCATCAGGGATTACAAAGACCGCAGTGGAAGAAAATGGTCTGCGCTTGAAGTGGCCTCAGAGTACTTTCGCTCCGGAGCCGACAAGATATCCATTGGAAGCGACGCCGTTCTCATCGTCATGGACTACCTGAAAAACGGCAAGGCCACAGGCAGGAGTTCCATCGAACAGATCGCCCGCGTATATGGCAACCAGGCAGTGGTTATCTCCGTTGACCCCAGACGGATTTACGTACAGTCTCCTGGAGACACACCGCACAGAACCATCAAGACAGAGATTCCGGGGCCCAACGGTGAGACATACTGCTGGTACCAGTGCACCATAAAGGGCGGTCGTGAAGGGTGCGAGCTTGACGCCATCACGCTGGCACAGGTGTGTGAAAGACTTGGTGCAGGAGAGATACTGCTAAACTGCATAGACCGGGACGGTACCAACTCTGGTTTTGATCTCGAACTCATAAATGCGGTCAAGGGTGCGGTAGGCATCCCGGTAATCGCATCGAGTGGTGCAGGCTCTGCCAGGCATTTTGTAGAGGTATTCCAGAACACTGACGCAGAATCGGCCCTTGCGGCAGGCATATTCCACCGCAAGGAAGTGCCCATCTCTGAGGTGAAACAGGCCATGGACAGGGCTGGCATTGAAGTACGGAAATAAAGACCAGTCCCAATTTGAAAACAGGTCTTGACAACTGGCAATCCTCAAATTTTAATAGCCCGTGCGTGCCGAAGTGGCGGAATTGGTAGACGCGCTAGATTCAGGATCTAGTGAGCAAACCTCGCTCGTGGGAGTTCGAATCTCCCCTTCGGCACCACCTGCCTTGACGTTTCCATACACCAGACTCCATAATTTCCCCAAATATCATCATTGCGCCGCGGGTATTCAGTACACCTCCATATCAGAGTACACCTGGAAGGGCGTTTGGCCTCATTGTAATTCAGTTTGGTATTGCAATGCCCGTGATCTTTCCATTTGTCATCTCTTTTGGTCAGCCCAAACCTCCTCCAGGCTGCTCCGGTTGAGCGGATACTGCCAGTGCCGTATGTTTTTTCACGCTCCAGGGGATCCTTTTTTGACTTACATCACAATTCCGTAACTTATGGTAGGATATTTATCTCTTGCGAGAAAAATATTAGAAACAACCTCATTTTTATGGCCCACAACACCACCCAACAGAAGATACCGCAATTACAGGTGGTTATAATCACACCTCAAAATCAGATAAAAATATACCAAAACTTGATTTAAGTATTTCGCCCAAAAACTCGATAGCGCACTCAAAATTAGTAAAAAAAATGTAACGAGGACAGAAACGATGTTCGTGCAAAACATGCACACAATTAGGAGGGATTGGTTATGATTTCGCTACCCAAGCTGACCATAAAAAACTACATAATCATATTTGTAACAAGCACCCTGTTTCTTTTCATCGCCCTTAGCGCAGGCAGCTTCTGGAGCCTTACACAGATCACCAATGGCTCCCAGAGCCTCGCGCAGTGGATAGACACAGAGGAAAGACTCACCAACAACATTGTTACCCCCCTGATAACAGTAGAGGAGCACTTTGAAACATGGATACAGTCTGGCAAAAAACTGGACAGGATAAAATTAAAAGAGAGCCTTGCACAACTGGCCCAAAACGTCCACAGCCTTCCGGCCTCTTCAGCGCACAGAGACATGCTGGAAAAAATCGCCGCCACCCTGACCCCGCCCGTATCAAAACTGGAGGCCCTATTCGTTAAAGTGGTAAAATACGCCAATGCCAAAGCCGAAAAGGAGCGATTGCTGAATGAAAAACGCTCTCATATCGAAAAGGCCCTGAACCGCATCATGAATAAAAAAATCGATCCTATACGCGAAGAGGCCATGAAAAACGGTGACATGGCCTCATTCACGCAGGCAAGCCAGATCGACATGCTGGCAAACGAACGGATAATACAGCCAATCTACAAAAACTTTCTACTTATTGAAAAGTACTTCGATGGCAAGGCAGAGGCTTCCCAGGTGGACGAAAACTGGAAAAGGATTCTTAAGGACTTTACCCAGTGGCAGAAGCTGATCAAATCAACGGCCATAGCTACCGCAGCCCATAATGTAGGCGCTGACATCAGAGACCTGGTAAGGATATGGAATGAATCCCGCCAAGCACATGAAAAGCTTATAAAAACCTCTCACACCTTTTCCACTATCCTCAACGGGATTATTGAAGACATCAACAGTTCGGTCTCGAAAAACATTTCAGAAGAAAAATACCATGATGTCAGCAGGATAAAATCCACATCCAGTAAAACTGAAGAAACATTCATGGTGCTTGTGGCCGCGGGGCTGGTCATCCTTTGCCTCATGGCCTTCTCAATGATATCCCATACGGTAAAACCCCTCCTGGCCCTGAGCAAAGAACTCAGGGAGATGGCAGTAGGCGCGGCCGATCTTACCAAAGAGCTTCACCAGGCAGAAATCGATTGTTCAGCGCTGGTACAGTGCGGGAAGACCTCTTGTCCATGTTATGGCAAGGCGAGTCACTGCTGGTATGAAGCGGGAAGCTATGCTGAGGAGATTCACTGCCCTCGCATCCTCAATGAAGAGATCACTTCATGTGATTACTGCGATGTATTTCGCAAGGCTGTCATTACTGAAGTGGATGAGGTATCAACATTCATAAACGCATTCAGAAGAAGGATGAGGATACTCATCAGCAGAATGGCCCAACAGACAGACACTGTGAAAAAAGAATCCAAGGTCATGAGCCAGGCGGCAGAAGACATGAGCCAGGCGGCTACTGACGTGAAGCACAAGGCTGTTCAGGTACAAGATTCAGCCAGGCAGGCAGACGACAGCGTCAACACTGTCGTAACGGCCATGGAACAGATGTACAATGCGGTAACAGAGGTCGCCAACAACACCGGCCTGGCAAGCAACATTGCGAATGAAGCCCGCGAACAGACACTGACCACAGACATGGTGATACAGGATCTGGCAGAATCTGCTCAAAAAATTGGTCAGATGAGCAACCTGATAGGATCTATCGCAGAGCAGACCAACCTGTTGGCATTGAACGCAACCATAGAGGCCGCGAGGGCCGGAGAAGCAGGCAAGGGATTTGCTGTAGTAGCTAATGAAGTAAAGGAATTGGCCAAGCAGACCAGTGAATCAGTTCATGAGATCGATGAAATAGTTCAAAACCTGCAGACAAAGGCATCTGATGCAAAAGAGGCCACTGGCAAGATCGTGGAAACCATAGGGAACATGGCGGATATTTCAGACACCATAGCCGCCGCCGTGGAGGAACAGACGGCCACCACCAATAAGATCAACGACCACAGCCACATGGCAAGTGGTATGGTTCAGCAGATGTCAGGGCTCAGCGAAGGAATAGCCCAGAGCGGGGAAGCCGCGGAACAGGGCGCCCATAAGGTACGGGATGCAGCGAGGAAACTGGACACACTATCGCATGAGTTGAAGGATATGGTTCATCAGTTCAAACTGTAACCTTCTCACACAAGGCAGTATGGTATCTTTCGCAGATTATGCTTGTCTCAGAGAGGCCATCCCTACGGACATTCTATTCGCAAGCCCCAATAACAAGCCCGTGCAGACAGCCCCTTCCCAGGAGCAAGGGGCTGTCCCGTTTCCGGCATGGGAATACATACGGGTCCCATCACGTCGTATCTGTTTACAGGGTACCCGGAACAGACCTCAACTTTGTCCCGTATTCACTCGACACGACACATGAAATGCAAAAGCAATTTGGTAAGAACAGAAGGAGAAGTCGATCCCGCGCTCAACAATACACCAGGCTGACCTGTTCATATGGAGGTATTATCAGCATAATCAATCCTGGACAGGCAACCGCTCAAATACCATAAACATTTGGACATTACACGGAGCAAAATCAAACATCGCAGCTCTCCCTGTTGGACTACCCGGATATATCTTCCCTCCTGCCCCTCTGCCGGTATCTCTTACTCATAGACAGTACCTCAGCAAGTATCTCCTGCAACCTGCTGATCTTGAAGGGTTTGGATATGGCGCGCTGAAAACCAAATTTTGCAGGCTCTGCCATTACCGGATCATTGGCATATCCGCTGACAGCAATAATAATTGCGTCGGGGTCCATCTTCCTGACCTCTTTTGCATACTCCAACCCGTTTTTCTGACCAGGAAGGGTAATATCGGTTATGAGCATAATAAAAGGATCACCACTGCTAATCGCCTCTTTGTAATGGCGCAGCATGGCCCTGCCATCTGCCACGGCAGTCACATCAAAACCAAGGTTCTGGAGCATTGCGCCAAGGACCTCGCGCACCATGTCATCATCATCAAGTATCATGATCCGCCCGCCGCCGGCAAGTACCCTGTCCACGCCCTCCTGATCCACCTTCTTTGGCATCTTGTGGGTAGCTGGAAGATATATGGTAAAGGTGGTCCCCTGGTTGGGCTTTGATTTCACGGATATATGGCCACCATGTTTCTGAATAATCGAATGGACAACAGCCAGCCCCAGACCGTTTCCCTCCTCCTTGGTGGTGAAATAGGGATCAAATATGGACCTTAGAAGCTTCTTGGGTATACCATATCCCTGATCCTCCACCTGAATCTGAACATATTTGCCTGGTTCCAGGTCCTCATACGGTGTATCAAGCACCATATTCCTTGCCCTAATTGTGATAGTACCACCATCAGGCATTGCCTGTACCGCGTTGATCAAGAGGTTGTTCAACACCTGGCTGATCTGGGACGGATCTGCCTCCACAGGCCAGAGTTTATCATCGACCTCACAGACCGACTTTATGGCACTGCCCCTGACCACGAAAGAGGCTATTTCCCTGATGGTATCCTGGAGCAGCAACGGGGTCTTTACCGGTATACCACCCTTTGAAAAGGTGAGGAGCTGTTGCGCCAGATCCCTCGCCTGATCCACAGCCCCCTCTGCCCTGGTAAGAAAGCTCTCTACCTTCTGCTTGTCACCTCTGCTGCACGATAGCTGCGTAAGGTTGATATAACCCTGGATACCCATCAACATGTTATTGAAATCATGCGCTATACCACCGGCGAGCAGCCCAAGGGCCTCTATCTTCTGAGCCTTTATGACCTCCCTTTCCAGCATTACCTTTTCACTTATGTCGTGGACCACGATGACAAAGCCCGTGACATCATCTTCAAAATTGATATGAGCCGCATTGAGGACCACCATACGGTCTTCACCCCGGGCATTTTTCAGGACCAGACTGCGCTGCTTTATCTCTGACAGGCGGTCCACATTGACTTCAACCGGTTTGCTGGACTCCTCATCCACAAAATGGAGAATTTCTTCTATCTTCTTACCGACCATCTCCTTTCTATCAAGCCCTGCGATCCGCTCCATCTCATGATTCACAAGGGATATGGTGCCGGATCCATCCACCACGATTACACCTTCACTTAGAGACTGCAGGATGGTGGCAAGCCTGTGGTGTTCACGCCATAGCTGCTCCTCCTTCATCTTTATCTCTTTGATGATACGTCCGGTAACAACGAAGACATTTCTGCCATTGTTATTGGAGAGATAACTCATGCTGACCAGCACAGGCACCGGCCCCTCGGCAGCCATCATGTAGCACTCCTTGCTGGAAAACTCCATCTTCGAGGGAATTGGCATATTCAGGAAGTCCTTTAGGATAAACAGATCCTGCAGCTTCCAGTTCTTCCTGACCTCAACGACTGACCTGGCACCCATGGCCCTGGCAGTCGCAGGGTTAGCCTTGACGATATTTCCATACTCATCCACAACAAGCAGGATGTCAGATATATTGGTGACGATCTTGTTGAGAAACAGGTAGGAATGCTTGAGTTTAAGGATTGTCCTCTTCAGGACAAAGGTCATCTTGTTGAATGTCTCTGAAAGCTGTCCTACCTCGTCTTCTGATGACTCCACCGGCACCTGCACATCGAACTTTCCCCGGGCGAAGTCATATGTGGCTGCCTGGAGACGCATGATAGGCGCAGTGATCCTTCCTGCAAGTCTCATACAGATCAGGGGACCTATTATGATCCCAGCCGAAGAGATGAGAAGTATGAGGTAATCGTAAAGTCGGAAGGTATGAAGTATGCGGGAGAGATCATAACCTATCTCTGCAACACCATAGATACGGTTCCCTATCTTCACAGGTACTGCTACCTGATAAAAGGCAACCTCCCCCTTGTGTTTCTTTGCAACAAACTCCTTGCCGCTGAGGGCCTGGGAAAATCCCTGGTCATCCATCTTGCGCCCCAGTTGATCAAGATCGTTGTGCGCGCGGATGATTCCGTCCTTGGAGCATACCATCACATAAAGGATGTTGTCCTGCTGGGCAAGGGCCTCAATCTGAAACATTAGATCGGAAAAATGATTAGTAAGAAGTGCCCGCTTGGACTGGATGGACAGGGTCCTGGCCATTACCAGGGCCTCTTTGCGGAACTCTTCCAGAAAAAGATGTTCCGAATAGTACCGGATAATAGAGATGGTGGTGAGAATTACCCCTGTGACCAGTACAAAAAAAACCAGGGTTATCTGTTTTCGCAGAGACATTTAAAGGGAATAGGGCACCTTATACTTCCTTACAAGGGTACCTATCTCCATAATTTCACTACTGTCCGGTTTCAGAAAACCACTCCATGGTGTTGAAGACAACACTTTGCTGTAATGGCCTGCCTTGATCTCAGTCAAAGCAGTATAGACCTTTTTCCTCACGCTTTCAGGAAGGTCCTTCCTCAACATCAGAAGCCATCCAGGCGCAGGATCGGTATAGGCCAGCACCCGAACCTTCTGAACGACCCTGGAATGTTCCTTTTCTTCCAGAAAATCTGCACAAACGGCACCTGCATCATAATCTCCTACGGCCACGGCCATAGCATTTGACAGTCAATCTCCACCTTCGGCAATCTCGGAAAAGTCCTTTCTGGGATTAATGCCGTTTTCCTCCAAGAGTATCCATACGGAATAAAACTTGGCAGTGTTGTGAGCGGCTCCAAACAAAAAACTCTTGCCCCTCAGGTCAGATAGAGTCTTAAACGGACTGTCTTTTCTGACAATAACAGCTCCCCTGTCTGTAGTCTTTCCCGACCTGTTCTCTGCAATTACAACAGGCTCAAAGGAGTCCATGGAATGAAGATAGGCTGAATAGGCATCCTGAAGGACCATATCCAGCTTTTCCAGGCCCTGATGAAACTGGACGGCATTGTCATAAACCACAAGCTCCACAGGGACACCAAGGGCCTTACTCAGATATTCTGACAGTGGAGTAAATATCTCCAAGGCCTTTTCAGGCATCCAGCACGGCTGTACCCCAAGGCGATAGCCACCTGATGCCCACACTGTCTGCCAACATATAATAGACACACATGTCAGCAGGATGGTTATTTTTCTCATGTGCTGCCCTCCTAACAGAAATGGAAAATTATGGTGGTAACAGGATACCGCAGCTAAGTTGCGAAACCCCAGATGCAAGACGGCGGGCATGCAGACGTACTACCTGTACTTCAAATGCCCGCCAAGTAGGCGAAAACTCCGACACAGCAGATGCGGTGCCTGTGGCCACTTACCATAAAAGTGCCACATTGAGAGTTACTCTCCCATCTTATCGACAAACAGGCGGAAAAAATAAAAGAACAGGCACCCACCCCCCATCTTCGTGGGGTATGCCTGCAGGAGCAGAAGCACGCAGCAATACAGATAAATAATACACAATATATCTCTATTGTCAACAAAATACTACACCCACTTCTACGTAACTCCTCAGAGGGTGAGAGGCAACTACAATCAGGGGCAGCCAGGAGGGACTCCAGCCCAGGGCTATGCCCATGGACAGCACATGAGGGAAGCTATTTAAAACGACTCAGGGCCAGCCTTAAAGTGCACCCAAAGAACTGACCCTGAATGGATTGCTAACTTGATTTTAAGAAAGGATTAGCCGGAAAATTGGGAATCATACACATGAGATACAGACAAAGACTGATCTTACAGCAGGCCTTCAACTGCCATGCAAATCCCCTGGGCATCAAGCCCCTGATCCGCATAGAGGTCTGCAGGCTTGCCTGACGCACCATAGCGACTGACCCCCAACATCTTCAGTTTTTGCGCCTTGCCGTGAAGTGCCATGACCCTGGCGGTAATGGCTCCAAGGCCGGTAGTGGCAATATGGTCTTCAACAGTCACCACAGGCCCACGGTCAGCAGCGGCGATAATGGCCTGCTCATCAACAGGTTTTATGGAAGCCATGTTCACCACAGTAACGGCACACCCCTTTCCAGCAAGCATATCAGCAGCAGCCAGCACGTTAGGCATTACTGAACCACACGCTATTATCGTGGCCTGATCACCGCGACGGAGGATGTCGGCCCTGCCGGGCTCAAACCTGTAATCCGGACCAAAGAAGGGGTTCCCCTCGGCATCCAAGATGGCAGCCATTTTGGAACGACCCATGCCAACAAAGACGCTACCAGGGTTGACTGCGGCATATCGGATTATCCTGTCTGTCTGATTGGGATCTGCAGGGATAAAGATGGAAAAACCAAGCAGATTCTCCATAATGGAAATGTAGTCAATGCATTGGTGCGTTGGGCCGTCTTCCCCAACATCCAGGCCAACGTGTGTGGCGACCACCTTGATATTGCCGTGGTTCTGATCGGTTAACCTGTGCTGATTGTATGTCTCACCAACGGCAAACACACCAAAGGTACTGAAGAAGGGGGCAAAACCCTCCACACTCATGGCCCCTGCACATGCTGCCGCATGGTGTTCCTGGATGCCTGTCTCAAAGAAGGCACTGGGGTTGACCTTGTGAAAGCCCTGCATCTTTACAGAACCCTCCAGATCACAACTGAAACCAGTGATCTTGGGGACTGCCCCGGTGTTGTTCTTCTCAGCGAGGTCCCTTAGGGCATTGCCATATGCAGAACGGCAGTCAGTAACTGTATCTGCCGAATACACTATGGGGGTGCCAGGGTCTATCTCAGGATACCTTGTCTTAATGGAATGCACGGCCTTCTTAACTGCATGTGACGCGCGCCTCTCCTGCCACTGGTCCAACAGCCCAGGATCAAGGCCCAACTCCTCAAGCGCCTTCCGGCAGTCATCAGGTGGCAGGGGAGAACCATGATACTTTGCCTTGTTCTCCATGAAAGAGATACCCTTGCCCATGACAGTACGCATGACCAGCACTACAGGACGATTTTCGGTAAGATCCTCCCTAAGCACCGCGCGTCTCAGACCTTGAAAGACCTCCTGGAAATTGTTGCCATCAGGCACGTAAAGTACATTCCAGCCCGCAGCCTCATACTCCTCACGCACCTTCACGGACATCACATCTTCTGTGCACCCGCCTATCTGGAGATGGTTTCTGTCAACAATTCCAACAAGGTTGCCCAGACTGAACATGGAGGCGAAACGCCTGGCCTCCGAGACCTGCCCCTTCTGCTGCTCACCATCCCCCATGATACAGTAGGTAAGCGCATCGCCCTTTCTGAGCTTTTCCGACAGGGCGACACCGGTAGCCACAGAGAGTCCCTGCCCCAGATTGCCGGTATTCCACTCCACACCTGGGACAATCTGCTCCACATGGCCGGTAAACATGGAACCTGCCCGGCGAAATTCAGTGAGGAACTGCTCTTCACTCACATAACCAAACTCTGACAATACAGCGTAAACACCAGGTGAGACATGGCCGATACTCATGATGACCCTGTCCCGTCCCTCATGCCTTGGGTCATCAGGATAGTGCCTTATGGTGCTGTAAAGCAGCAACAGGGTATGCAAGGTGGAAAGCGACCCGCCAGGATGCCCGCTTCCTGCAAGGGTAGTTGACAGAACAATGCGGGCCGCACACCGCTTCCACATGGCCTCTAACTCTTCAAGTTGCTTGTTAGAAAGCTCCTCCTGCTCTCTTATGTCAATTTTCAACATTTATCAGTACTCTCCTTATTCTCCTCCAGCCAGTCACAAAATTACTTGGTGGAGTTGAACTTCTTGATCACCTTCTTGGTAATATCCACACTTGGTGCCACGTAATACATGCCGGGCATATTCTTTTCAAGAATCAGCGTATACTTCTCCTCCTTGCCCATCTTCACCACGATCTTCTCCAGCTTCTTGACGATAGGCTCCATGAGCTTTGCCTCTTCCTGCTGCATCTCCACCTTGGCGTCCTCCTCGTCCTGCCTGTACTCTGCAAACTGGCGCTGCAACTGACGCTGTTTCCTGATCCTGGACTCCTCATTCATGAGTGACGCCTTCTGATCAAGCTCTTTCTTGAATGCCTTGAGTTTATCCTGCTTGGCCTTCAACTTTTTCTGCACACTCTGAAACTTCTTCTGAAGCTGGGCCATTGCCCTCTTGCCAGCCTTGGAGCCTCTCACCACCTGCTGCATGTTTATAACGCCAATCTTTATCTCTCCAGCCTGGCTCACACAAGGCAGGCCAGCAACAAAAAACAGTATGATAACAAGTGAAAAAAAACGTCTCATTTCCATTACCTGAAAAAATCCTCCAAAATTAAGGGTTCAAAACTCTATCTTGCAATTATCACAAAATCATCCCGGCGATTCTTGGCCCATGCCTCAGGCGTATCCGCCGGATCAAGAGGACGTTCTTCCCCAAAACTGACAACATCCATCCTGTTGGGATCAACGCCCATATTTATAAGATACTTCTTGGCGGCCATGGCCCTCTTCTCTCCGAGGGCTATGTTGTACTCATTGGTGCCACGATCGTCACAATTCCCCTGGATCTCGATCCTGACGGCAGGATTCTGCAAAAGGAATGCGGCATTGGCATTCATCCTCTGCTTCATATCATCCCGGATCACATACTGATCAAAATCAAAGTAGACAGGAAGCATTGGCCCACTTGTCCTCCCCTCTGACACCCCCTCTCCAAAGTGACCCGGTTCTTTGATCCCCTCCTCCTCAAGGCCGCTACCAGCCGGCCCCGACTCAATACCAGTACCCTGGCCTGCCATCCCCTGCTGCTCTTGTCCGGGTGGAGTCACCGAAGGCGGGGTGGTTGAAGAGCATGCACCTATGAGAAAGAGACATGCTGCTACCATGAGGACATACATAACTGCAGTTACTTCACGATCTTTTGACATAAGCTGTCTCCCTGATGTTGAATCAGTTAAATTTGACCATAATTTTGAAACCGCAACGGTGCGTGTTCAGCACCCTTATATATCCAGGAATTGCAGGCTCAACATTATCAAAAGTCAGATGAAAATCAAACCTTATTTGAAAAAAACAAGGAAAATGGCGGAAACGGAAAAGCATAGCGGTCTATAGCCAGCCAAATGTCACCCCTGTCTACTTTTTCAAGAAGGCGGTCCTGGTCCCCTCGGCATAGGCAAGCACACCACGCACTATACCATCAGCAAGCCGGTCCAGATACCTGCCACTCCTGAGCCTGCGCTCCTCCACCCGATTGCTGATAAATGAGGTCTCCACCAGCACCGAAGGCATGCGTGCCCCTATTAGCACAAAGAACGGGGCCTGTTTGACACCGAGATCGGCCACAGTACCGTACTTTTTCCTCAAGGTCTTTACCAGTGCATTCTGCACCTCTGTTGCAAGTCGGGATGACTCATTCACCTTGGTATTCTTCATGATCTCATTCAGGATGTTCTTTAACTCCCCGATCCTCTTCTCCGAGGTTGCATTCTCTCTTGCGGCAACCCGCATGGCATCCTCATCCAGTGCAAAGTTGAGGAAATAGGTCTCTACCCCTCTGAGCCTCCTGTTCTTGGCAGCATTGGCATGTATGGAGATAAATATGTCCGCCTTTCTGGAATTTGCTATGGCTGTCCTCTGCGTAAGTCCTATATATTTGTCAGAACTCCTTGTGAGATAGACCCGGCAACCAAGGCGCTTTCTCAGCTTTTCTGCCACCTTCTTGGCAAGCCTCAGGGTTACGTCCTTTTCCCTTAACCCCGTAGGCCCAATGGCCCCTGGATCCTTACCTCCATGGCCTGCATCAATAACCACCCTCCTTACACACAGACCCAACTGCTGGGCCAGGGACAGATCACTGCCAGTCCTTATGGCCCCGGAGGTATCTATTACCTTTTTTTCGTGCCTGCACGCAGTCTTCCTGGCATACTCGCTGCCATAAGCATCAACCACTATGCGGAACGGCCCTTCAAGATAGAAAACCCGCGTCTTGTGCGTATTGCCAAGGTCGAAAACCACCCGTACTGTCCTGGGTTGAAACTGTGCAATCCGCACACTCTTCAAAAGACCGTCCTGAATCTTGACGCGGTCCTTGATGGTCTTGGACTTGTAGGCAGGTGAAAGGTCCAGATAAAACCTTCTTGGAAGGCCCCTCTTCCTGTTGGCCGGAAGACTGCCCTGTCTGAATGCCACCGGCCTGGATGCGTCAATCACCACCCTGGTATAGTCAGGATCAGACCAGTACCGTATCCTTCTGATAATGGCGGGTTTTGATGTACGGGCCACCCGCGGACTCTTGGCAGGGTGAAATCCCGGACTCCCCCTGCCTGCCTCAAGCCGATCGACATTATTACGGTTGCTGCGTTTGGACGATGCTACCCTCTTGCCTGATGCCTTATGCGCAGGCACAGTCACCCCCATTCTCTTGAGCCTTTTCCTGGCAGCAGATGCCTTGTCGCTCTTGGGGTATTCGGTAACGAGGCGGGTGAATACCCTGCGGGCACTCCCCCTCCTGCCAGTTCTTAGATATATCTCGCCCAGGGCGTACAGGGCATCATCGGCAAAACGGCTGTGGGGATACTTTTCGAGAATCAGGGAGTACAGCTCAACCGCCTTGTTCAGATCCTTCCTGCCCCGCGAATAACCATAAAGTTCTCGATAGCACCTTGCCAGCATGTACAGGGACTTGGGCCCCACTGACGGGTCGTGAGACCATGAGAGATAAACCCGGCGTATCTCATTTATCACCTTGATCCATGCCCTGCGATCTGTACGCAGCCTTGCACTTCGAGACAGGCGATCATACGAGGCCCTGGCACGGCTGTATGCAATCTCTGCCTTGCTCTTGGCTGCATGCACAGGCCTTCTGGCATCAGCAACCCCGGCCACGGCCAAAAACAGCACCAGCACCATAAACAGGCACAGGATACTGGTCCCTGCCCTGTCAGCAGACAACTGGCACGGAAACAAGCTATTGACGGAAAATGCTCTTCGGCGGGTCAGACAGGCCATACAGTTCTCTTTTTATGCATAATATCCATCCGGTGTCACCCTGCGACCATCTCCTTCAACTCTGCCACAAGGTTTAATGCCTGCACAGGTGTCATATTATTGACATCAACCTCCAGCAATCTCTCTCTGATCTCTTTACAGGCATGCTCGACCTCAATCTCAAGGGGCAGGGCCTGCTGGGTGATCCGCACCACCGGCCTTGGCCTCAAAACGCCGTCTTTTCCGCTGCCTGCGGCCTTTCCTGCCTCTGCCTGGCGTTCTATCCTCTCGAGTATCTCAATAGCATTCCTGACCACAGTATCCGGCACACCTGCCAGTGCAGCAACCTGGATGCCATAGCTCTTGTTGGTAGCCCCTTCTCTCAATCTGTGAAGGAATACTATACGATTCTCCCACTCCTTTACAGCAACATGCATGTTCAACACCGTATCATACCTGTGGGCAAGCTCTGTAAGCTCATGGTAATGGGTGGCAAACAGGGTCTTGGTACCCTGTCCACCGTCCCTGCCAAGCAGATGCTCTGCCACTGCCCAGGCTATGGACAGACCATCGTAAGTGCTTGTCCCCCGCCCTATCTCATCCAAGATGACCAGGCTCCTTGCAGTAGCATTCCTCAGGATATTGGCAGTCTCGCTCATCTCGACCATGAACGTGCTCTGCCCGCGGGCGAGATAGTCGGTTGCCCCTACCCTGGTGAATATCCGGTCAGTAAGCCCTACCTTTGCCCTTGCGGCTGGGACAAAACTCCCTGCATGGGCCATCAGGACGATCAGTGCGGTCTGGCGTAGCACAGTTGACTTGCCTGCCATGTTTGGCCCAGTAATCAGGACAAGCCGGACCTTGTCATGGTCAAGGCTTATATCATTGGGCACAAAGGGGGAGTCAATCGTACGCTCAACCACCGGATGCCTCCCCTCTGAGATATCCACCATATTCTGTTCTGTAATCTCAGGCCTGACATAGTTGTACACTATGGCTGCACGGGCCAGGGAGGCAAGGCAGTCAAGCTCCGCTATCACTGCTGCCGTGGTCTGAATTCTCCTACGATTTTCAGCCACCTTGGCCCTCACCTGCTGAAACAGTTCATACTCAAGGACAAGCCTCCGCTCTTGCGCGGTGAGTATCTTTGCCTCGATCTCCTTGATCTCCGGGGTGATGTATCTCTCGGCAGATACAAGAGTCTGCTTTCTTATATAATCATCAGGCACCTTGGCTGACTGGGACTTGGGCACCTCTATGAAGTATCCAAAGACCTTGTTGTATCCCACCTTGAGCGAGGATATGCCAGTCCGTTCCCTCTCCCTGGCCTCAACCCCGGCTATGAACGACCGACCATCCTTCTGAAGGGCTACCAACTCATCCAGCTCAGCATTATACCCAGGAGCTATAAGCCGGCCCTCCCTGAGATGCAGGGCACAGTCCTGCCTGATAGCCCTCTTGATCAGTCCGGCCACATCATCAAGCAGGTCCAGGGAAACGAGAAGGCTGCCAAGCCTGCAAACCGGCCTGACAGTTTCATCAGTGCCTTTCTCAGAATCATGGTCTCCACGCCACTCCGCACATATCTCATCAAGGCAGGAGCGCAGTTCAGGCAGGCCTGAAAGTGACTCTCCAAGGGAAAGCAGATCCCGAGCATTGGCAGTGCCCAATACGGTTCTTGCTATGAGACGTTCAAGGTCATGAACATGACGCATGGCCTTTCTGAGCCGCTTTCTGCGGCTGTCATCTCTCTTCAGTGCCTCCACTGCGTCAAGCCTCTCCTCAATGGCTGCCTTGTCCCTTAGCGGATACAGTATCCATTTTCTCAGCAGACGCCCTCCCATGGGGGTAACCGTCATATCAAGCACGTCCAGAAGGCTGCCGTGCACAGACTGATCAACGGCATTGGCCACAAGCTCAAGATTACGCTTGGTCGCCTCATCTATAACAAGGTGATCACCAAGCCAGTACGGAGAGATGGAAGTGATATGAGACGCCTGGCTCTTCTGTGTCTCATGGGCATATGCCAACAGGGCCCCTGCCGCATCTATGCCCGTGGAAAAACCGGAAAGCCCGAATCCATCCAGGGATATGGCTGAAAACTGTTCTTTTATAAGCTCCCGCGCCCTCTTTCTCCTGAACCAGGAATCGGCCCTGTATGTCACAAATGCATTGGGCAGGACCCGGACAGCCCTTGCAGCAAAACCCTTGTCCCTTAATGATTCAGGAAGCAGAATCTCCGCCGGCTCGAGCCTGAAGAGTTCTGCCAGCACCGCCTCCTCCCCGTCCACCTCAGTAAGCCTGAACTCACCAGTGGAGATATCGAGACAGGATATGCCCCATGGCCCCCGGGTCTCCGGCGGCCTCAAGGCCACCAGAAAGTTGTTGGTCTTGGCCCCTATACTACCCTCTGTGGTAATTAGGCCAGGAGTAACTACCCGTACCACATCCCTCTTTACAAGCCCCTTGGCACTCTTTGGGTCCTCCACCTGTTCACATACAGCCACCCTCTTGCCGGAAAGCACCAGGCGGGTAAGGTAGTTTTCTGCCGCATGGACAGGCACGCCACACATGGGGACAGCGTCCTCCTTGTTCCTGTCCCGTGAGGTCAGGGTGATCTCCAAAATTCTTGAGGCCACCTCTGCATCCTCGTAGAACATCTCGTAAAAATCCCCCATGCGATAGAACAGTATGGCATCTGGATACCGCTCCTTGATCTCAAGATACTGCTGCAGCATGGGGGTAATCTTCTTCCCCCTTTTGCCTGAACTGCCCTTATTTACACCCTTGTCTGTAACCATTGAAAATATATCGTCCTGTATCACCCGAATGAGGGGGACAGCAGCCTTCTATTCGCATCAATCAGAACCAGTCATGCAGGATTTGCCATTTACATTCAAAACTGACAACACCGGACCTGACCTTTCACTCCCATCTATATACAATACAGGAGAAAAAATCCCTTTGGCATTCATTATTAGCATGGTTTTACCTGATTGGCCAACGGACACATCCACCATTGGCTCAAAAAAACAAAAGCAATCTTCAGATTTCGTGCGAGAATAGTTGATATTAAAATCTCTTTCATTTATCATACAACCCTGCAACTCTCAGGGCTGTAACAAGTGCATGTGACATCCCCTGTCTTTTGCGGCAGATTTAACAGAAAAAGGTTTTCTCAAGCAGACAGTGACCACAAATCGAAATTCAAAGAAGCAGGAAAACATGACCGGCACCCCTGCACATAACATCCTGGATGCCTTCAGCTCTGACTTCAAACGCATTGAGCAGGTACTTGAGCGGCACTTCTCCTCTCATATCTCATTTGTCAATGAGATAAGCAGGCACATCCTGTTTGCAAATGGCAAACGGATCAGGCCCCTGCTGACTGTATGCTCTGCACGGCTATGCGGACTTGAGACAGACGACGTATTCGATCTGTCAGCAGTGCCAGAATATCTCCACGCTGCCAGCCTGCTACACGACGATGTGGTAGACGGAGGAGAGATGAGACGTGGCGTGCCCCCGGCCTACAAGGTATGGGGAAACAGCCCGGCAGTGCTCGTCGGGGACTACCTGTACGCAAAGGCAATAGGCCTTGCCACCAAATTTGGCAACGTGGAGATTGCCGCAGAGATCGCAAGTACGGTGGGCCTCATGGCAGAAGGGGAGATCATACAACTTCTCCACGCCAAACAGCCCAGTTTTGATGAAAAGACATACACGGACATAATCTACAGGAAGACTGCTGCGTTGATATCCACCTCATGCAGGATAGGGGCACTGCTGGCAAATGCGTCTGCCAGCCAGGAGGAGGCTGTAAGCAACTATGGCCTGAACCTTGGCAAGGCATTTCAGCTCATTGACGACGTACTTGACTACACTGCAGACGAAAGCGAACTTGGTAAGGCCATAGGAACCGACCTTGCCGAAGGCAAACTGACGCTGCCCATAGTAATTGCAGTGGAAGAGGCTGAAGACCAGGACAGCAAACGCCTCCTCTCCATAATGGGACACGGCCACCCTTCAGACTCTGACATGAAATGGGTAAGGGACCTCCTGCGCCATACAGGTGCCATTGACTACACCAAGGAAAAGGCCCGTTCGCTCATCCTCTCCGCCTGTGACAGCTTGGATGTGTTTGAAAAATCCGAAACACGTGAACTGCTCAAGGCCCTGGCCCTATTTGTGTTGGAACGCAGGAGATGATTCCCTCAGAATATGTTTTTAAGAATGAGATAGACCACTATGCCCAGCCCCAGGGCACCATATAGGTATACTCACGGAACGCAACGATCCTTGAAACGCATGGCCATAAGTGCAGCACCACCAATACCTGCGGCAACTGACAGCGACAACAAGACTATCTCCTTCACCTTTTCTTTCTCCTGTTCCTGTTAAGTCTCACCCTCTCCACCACCTTCCTGTAATAGACCTGATCCGCCTCAAGGTATATGGGGCGCTGTCTCATCATGTTACCCTTGGTAATCATCAAATTGAGCTTGGTAACCTGGGCATAGCGTTCCTGTTCGTCCTCAAGGTCATCGAGCAGATCAAGTGCCTGTTTGATCTCCTTTTCATTCTGCAGGGCCGGAGGCAGAAATCCAGCGTTCTTGAGTATCTTGTATGCCATACGAAGATCAGGGGGAATCATTGAATCATCCTCGAAGACAAGCGGCTTGCCCTTTCCCTCGAGATTTTCAAAGGCGCCTTCTTCCATAGCCTGTTTAATTCGGCGCTCCGCTATCATTTCAAAGTTGAGCATGACATCTCGGCTCCAGTACTTTAAAATTTTCAAATGTGCACTGACAGGTTCTCCAGCGGGAAGGCCCATGCTCTATGCCCCCAGATTCTCTGGCAGCCTGCCTGCTGAAGAGACGGCCACAATATGTATATTACCCTGAACACACTGTACCTGAAATGCAGAAGCAACTGGCAAAGGTGGATGGTGCCTTTTTTCATGGTTTTGATTGCGGTAAACTTATCATTAAACAGACCATTGCAACTGATGAGCTTTAAAAACATGACAAAACACCATCCGCCGTATAGGTCTCATGTGGTATGATTCCTATGAACGGTTCATGCAGGCACATGACAACAGGAACCGGCGGCCGCAAACGCCTATCCCACCTGACAATGACTTACCAGGCTCATTGGCATGTG
Organism: uncultured Desulfobacterales bacterium; assembly: GCA_964638145.1. Lineage (GTDB taxonomy): Bacteria > Desulfobacterota > Dissulfuribacteria > Dissulfuribacterales > QOAL01 > S144-17. Next base: position 180,392 of record CAZXAK010000051.1, read on the forward strand.
TCAAATAGGACTGTATAGTACGCAAACATTCTGCAGATTCGGAACCAGGCTTATTGCGCAAAACGGATCACTACAGACTGCCATGAATGTACACTAACTGATACGCCAAGGTCACAGAAGCATGCTGCTGGAACTCAGCATAGAAAATTTTGTTCTCATAAAAAAGGTTACGCTGAACTTCTCTGAAGGATTCACTGTGATTACCGGTGAAACCGGCGCAGGAAAGTCCCTTGCCGTACAGGCCCTCAAGCTCGTACTCGGCGCCAGGGCAGACTCCAGGCAGGTACGCGCAGGGGCCAAACAGGCGGTAATACAGGCACTGTTCACCCATTCGTCCCGTGTTGGCCCGCTACTCGAGGAGCGGGGCATTGAACAGGGCCAGGAACTCATAATAAGGCGCATCATACCTGAATCGGGCAGGGGGGGGCGTATCTATGTGAACGGATCATTGGCATCCCTGCAGGATCTCAGGGAGATCACGGCTGATCTTGTAAGCATATCGAGTCAGCACGAATTTCAGACTCTGCTGAGGAAAGGGAGCCACCGGATATGGCTTGACAGGTTCGCAGGCATAGAAGACCAGGTGCTGCACCTGTCCCAATTGTATTCACGGTTAAGTAACAAACAGGCAGAAATCCGGAAACTCATTGCCGAACAGCAGGAGACTGCCGACGAGGAAGAGCGCCTGCGCCAGGAGGCAGAACTCATCGACAGTGTTCAACCCGTACCTGGTGAAGAAGATGAACTCAGGCAGGAGATTTCAGTCCTCCGATCTGCCAAGGACCTGAGACTAAGGGGTGAGAACGTATACTCATTGCTCTACGCAGGCAAGGGAGCCGTGCTTGAACTGCTCGCCGACGCAGGCAGGGAACTGGAACGCATGGCCAGCACGGATGCAAGACTCGAAAAAGCTCTGCAAGAGCTGGAATCCCTACGTTACCAGACAGAGGAGGTGGCCTGGCAGGTTCGAGACTACGTCCACACCCTGCCGTCTGATCTTTCAAGACTCGAACAGCTTGAAGAGAGGCTTTACTCACTGAGACAGATTGCGAGACGATTCGGGCCTGAACTGGAAGACGTCCTCGCATACAGGGAGGAGATTGAAGAAAGGCTGCGCGCAGTATCAAACGTATCCGACCGGATCGCAGCCCTTGAAGAAGAGGCTCAACAGCTTGGCAAAAGTCTTTTAAAAAAGGCAGCGGTCCTTTCAGACAGGAGGCGCAGGGCATCACACCTTCTGTCCGAGGCGGTGAAACAGGAACTATCTGCCCTTAAGCTGAAGGGTACTGACTTTGTGGTGGATGTCCAGTGTCCTGACAACCCGGACGTCCGGCACGTGGGCCCCACAGGCATGGATGAGGTAACCTTCCTATTCAGTGCCAATCCTGGCCAGGCGCCTGCGCCTCTTGCACGCATAGCCTCCGGAGGAGAACTATCAAGGGTAATGCTGGCCCTGAAGGCAGTACTTGCGCGCAAAAGCGGCATTGAGACAGTCATATTTGATGAACTCGATTCAGGCATAAGCGGAGAGGTGGCAGACAGGGTCGGACAAAAACTGCGCGATCTGTCACAGCACGGGCAGGTAATAGCCATCAGCCACTACCCGCAGATCGCGGCCCAGGCTCAACTCCACATAGGCGTGGAAAAGTTTGCTGGAACAGATACCACCACTACTGAGATGAAGGAAATAGAAGGAGAAGAGAGAGTTGACGAAATCGCGAGAATGCTCGGAGGAGGCACAGAAGACGCCAGGGCATGGGCAACCCGGCTGCTTGGTCCTGTACTCAGGCGGGCTTGACAGCATCCTTGCCTGCAAGGTGCTTCAGGAACAGGGAGTCAGGACCACGGCCATCAGGTTCACAACCCCATTCTTCGGGACCGAAGTCCAGGGCCGGACTGACAAAATCATAGAGGACACCAAGAGGAAGTACGGCATTGACCTGAAAATCGTGGACATAACCCCTGACTACCTGACCATGCTGAAGAATCCGGCACACGGCTATGGCAAACACTTCAACCCCTGCATCGACTGCAAGATCCTCATGGTCAGGAAGGCAATGCATCTACTTGAAAAATTAGACGCAGACTTCATTGCCACAGGCGAGGTCATAGGCCAGCGCCCAATGTCCCAGCGCAAGGACACCCTCAACTGCATTTCAAACGAGAGCATGGCAGGCGGTCTGCTATTGCGCCCCCTCTGCGCACGCAGCCTAAAACCCACCATCCCGGAGGAGAGAGGATGGGTCAAAAGGCAGGAACTCCCCCACATTAGCGGAAGGGGCAGGAAGATACAGATAGAGCTTGCCAGAAAATATGGCATAGAGGACTATCCCAATCCGGCCGGAGGCTGTGTACTCGCAGACCCCATCCAGGGCAGACGTCTGAAAAAATATTTTGGTATGTGGCCTGAAATAGACGGCAATGATTGCCGCCTGGCCCTTACAGGCAGACAGTTTCTGCTTCCGGGGGGATGGTGGCTCACCGCAGGGCGGGACAGGCGAGAAAACAGGCGCATCACCCTGCTTCGCAGAAGGGGGGATATCTTCATTGACAGCCTGAACGCGCCGGCACCATCAGCGCTTTTGAGAAATCCCCAAAGGAAAAACGTGCGTACTGACATACGCCCTCCTGCAGACGTCCTTGCTCTTGCAGCATCAATCCTTCTCTACTACTGCCGCAAGTGCCGGGGAGATATCGTCCTGCTTGCCGCCTCAGAAAACTGGGAGGAGATCATTCACGCACAAAGACCGGCAAACAAGGACACCATAAGGGCGCTGTCTGCCGACAACCCAACTCCTTGACAGGACAAAATCATGTCTTGCAATTTCAGAGCTAAGGCATGATAAAAAATACCATCGGCCATATATGTGGCCGGCAGCATTACATATCACAAAACAGGATGGGGGGAAACCGGCCGTGCCCTGCTTGAGCCGAGATGTCAGACATTATACCTGTCCTTCATTGTCTTCCCCTGCCTCACGTTGCCGTTCCTTTTCAAAAAAATGTATCATGCATGAACTGCGGTACTGACAGTAATCCTTGGGGTGCCTGCAACCTTTATTCATGTCTATCTCAATGTTATCCTTTGCACAATAACCTGTTATACTGGGCTCGTGGGTCATAATACCACCTCATGGAATCAAGAAAATCTTTCTCCTGTCTTGCTGATGTTCAGGCATCCTGCAGGCCACCTGCAACAGACAAGCAATCGACAATGGACGGATGGCGCTTTTTACCATGCTTCTGCCCCAGAACAAATATATCATCAACAAATGATTGCAACGCATTGGCTTCAAAAACATGATAAAATCGCCTTCTGCCCCTATACATCTGATAGCCCGGCTACTGCCTATTTTATACCTGAATTGAGCAATCCCCAAGTTTGCATGAGAGGCAAAACAGAACCTGCTTAAATTTTAGCGTCCAAACAAAATATGGAATTTTTCTTTCGGTTCTGGTATTAAACTGAAACGCCAGGGTATGCAATCACAGGGCATGCGGCATGGAGCACAATGAGCCGTCATCAAATATGGCCAGGGATAGAGCTGCAAAGGGCGCCTGCACCCGCCCTTCAAATGCCATGATGTTGCACTATCCCGGGCACCGGTCAGTCTTTAATCTACCCATACGATGCGTTGATCTTTTATCAGCGGCATTAGAGCACGTAAATGGAGGAATACCAAGTGAAGCCAAAGGAACGCATGGCAATTCATAGGCAGAAGGCCCCGGAACTGCCAGTAGAGGTGAGAATAAAAAATTTCGACGAAGTTACAGGCGGTTATGATGAAAAAACAGCTATGACAGAGGCGGAAAGGTGTCTGCAGTGCAAGAAACCCGGCTGCAGGACAGGTTGCCCGCTCCACAACAACATACCTGAATTCATCAGGCTTCTGAGAGAGGGAGAGATTGAGAAGGCCTACTGGACCGTGCGGGAAACAAGTCCAATGCCGGCAATATGTTCAAGGGTCTGCCCTCATGAGATGCAGTGTGAAGGTGGCTGCATCAGGGGCAAAAAGGGAGAACCAGTGGCCATTGGCATGCTGGAACGCTACATAGTGGACTGGATGGTGGCCAACAACAAGGAGATGATGACCCCGTGCGCCATGCCCAAAAACAAGAAGGTAGCCCTGGTAGGTTCAGGTCCCGCTGGCATGTCCGCTGCCTACTATCTTGCGCATGAAGGATATTCATGTACTGTCTTTGACTGCCTGCCTGTCCTTGGTGGTATGCTCACAGTCGGCATTCCGGCTTACAGGCTACCACGGGATATCATCAAGGCAGAGATGGATGCCCTGAAGAGTTGCGGCGTTGAATTCGTACCCAACACCACAATAGGCAAGGACAAAACACTGCAGGACCTGAAGGATGAGGGCTTTGAAGCCGTTCTCCTTGGCGTTGGGGCCCATGTAAGCAGAAAACTTGGCATTCCGGGAGAAGACCTGGATGGCGTCCTCCACGGCATCGACTATCTTAGAAAGGTAAATCTCGGCGAAGATGTGGATATTGGCAAAAGAGTGGTGGTGGTCGGGGGAGGCAACGTGGCCATTGATGTGGCACGCACAGCCCTTCGCATGGGCTCCACTGATGTGTTCATACTCTACAGGCGGACCAAGAAGGAGATGCCGGCGGCCCAGGCTGAGATACATCACCTCGAAGAAGAAGGTGTAAAGATAGAGTTTCTCGCCGCCCCGGTGGAGATACATGGCAAGAACGGAAGACTGAACAAGATTGAATGTATCCGCATGAAGCTTGGGGAATGTGACACCTCCGGCAGGTGCAGGCCTGTTCCCATAGAGGGCTCAAACTTTATGATTGAGGCCGATGCAATCATTCCGGCCATAAGCCAGATGGTGGGACACACTGCAGAACAGGGCCTGAATGTGGAGACAGAAAAGTGGGGCACCTTCAAGGTAAATCCAGATACCCTGCAGACCTCGGTCCCGTGGATATTCGCAGCAGGCGATGATGTGCTTGGCCCACAGACAGTGGCAAAGGCCGCTTATCAGGGGAAAATAGCCGCACGCTCCATCTCAGCCTTTCTTCAGGGCAACCTGTGATATAACATGGCCCTTGCCTGAGTTGGGATATCTTCCAGAAAACGGGTAAGGGCCGTTTCCTCCTATACCATTCCTGAGCCGAAATACCTTCAACCCCTCTTTACAGCCCAATTACATAGGCGGTAACACCATTTCCATCATGAAAAATATTGATAGAATGGTTCAATTCTGTTTTTATCATGGACGAATGCATGATGAGCCAATATTATCACAGGTCGTGGTTTGCCTTCCCATGAGGGCCTCCCCTTGTGGGCAACCTGTCAACAAGGCCGGTATATATTGGCCCATAATGCATGATCCAGGGGGCCTGAAGTGTCAGAAACAACTGACAGGCCGAGGAGACCTTTTTCATGATTTTGGCAGCGGGCAAACACCTCATTGCTGCATGTCAGCAACTGATAAGCCTTAAAAGCATGGAAAATGCCACCTGCCACACAGGTTTCCTGGAATATAGGCATAATGATCAACATACCATGTACCAGAGACATTGATACTTCAATGTATTTGACATACACGACACAGGAGTTTATCTGAAAAATGCTTGATTTTATTCGCAAGGGCGCCAGTTCCTGGATGATAAAATTCATTCTCGGCGCAATAGTAGTTGTTTTCATCTTCTGGGGAGTTGGCAGTTTCCGCTCACAACGTATGGACGTGGTTGCCAAGGTCAACGGCCAAAAGATCATGACCGAGGCCTATCAGCATGAGTACCGCAAGACCATGGAACAGTACAGAAAGATGTTTGGCGGAAGCATTCCGGAAAAGCTGTTGAAGGGGCTGAACATCAAAGAACAGGTCCTGAACAGCCTGATCAACAGGGTCCTCATTGAACAAGAGGCAGCAAAAATGGGGATCAGGGTCAGTAACCAGGAGGTGCGTCAGGCAATCCTCGGCGTCCCTGCCTTTCAGATCAACGGCGCCTTCAACAACAGGGCCTATCAGGCAGCGCTACGCGAGGCCCACCTGACTCCGGCAGATTTTGAGTCCCAGGTCAGGGAATCACTCCTCATGGAACACCTGAGAGCCCTGATAAACGCGGGCCTGACAGTGCCGGAGACCGAGGCACGGGAGCATTACCTGTATGAAAACCAGGAGTGCGACATCTCATACATCAAGGTGGATTCCTCCCAGTGTGCACCTGAAGTGAAGTACACGAACGATGAACTGGAACAGTGGTTCAAGGCACATAAGGAAAAATACCGGACAGCTCCCAAAATTCAGTTATCATACCTGCTTTTCGACACCTCCAAGATAACCAAGGAGGTAAAGGTATCAGACGAGGAGATCAGACAGTGGTATGAAGACCACAAGGACAAATACCATCAGAAGGAACAGCGAAAGGCGCGCCACATACTGATCAGGCTACCAAAGGATGCGTCGGATCAGGAGATACAGGCCAAGAAGAAAGAGATAGAGGAGATCAGGGCCCGTATCAAGAATGGAGCGGACTTTGCCAAAGTGGCCAAGGAGGTGTCCCAGGACCCAGGGTCTGCCCAAAACGGCGGTGAGCTTGGTTTCTTCACCAAAGACGCCATGGTCAAACCTTTTGCCAATGCCGTATTCTCCATGAAAAAGGGGGAGATCAGCCAGCCAGTGCGTACACGGTTTGGCTGGCATATAATCCTTCTTGAGGACATAAAGCCTGAACGCACCATCCCGTTAAACGAGGTGAAGCAGCAGATAAAGGCCAAACTGGCAACCCAAAAGGCCAACGCCAAGGCATGGGACAAGGCCAATGCAGCCTATAACGACATCATCCAGATGGGCAGCCTTGAAGATTATGCCAAGGCAAATGGCATTACCCTGAAGACCACCCCACTGTTTTCCCGTAACAATCCCCCGGCATTTATTGGACGCAACCCCCAGATTCTGGATGGTATGTTCGCACTCTCAAAGGGTGAACTCAGCTCCCTGATAGACGTGCCTTCAGGTGTGCTGATCGCGGAGGTTAGCGATAAACAGGAACCATATATCCCTGATTTCAAAGATGTAAAGGCAAAAGTTATCAAGGACTACATAGCAGAAAAATCTGAAGAGTTGTGCAGGGAAAAGGCCAAAGCCATGCTGGAAGAGGCCAAGAAGAAGGGCCTGAAGCAGGTGTGCCAGGATTACGGCTGCACTGTCCGGGAGACAGGGTTCTTCAGGAGAACGGCACCTGGCGCTAACGGCAAGCTCCCGCCCCCTGTAGCCAAGGCCGCACTGAGCCTGTACTCAGGCAAGGTATATCCCGACTCGGTGGAGCAAAGCGGCAGATCGTTCTATATCCTCGCATTCAAACAGGACAGAGAGGCTGATCTCAAAGGGTTTGCTGCAAAGAAAAAGGAGCTATCACAAAAACTGCTCGCGGAAAAGCAGAAAACCGCATTTGAAAGCTGGCTCCAGCATACAAGGGAAAAGGCTGAAATCAAGATATCTGCCAACTTCAAGCCATAGCACAGACAAGGAGAGGGCACCTGTCCTCCAACCAGCAAGCAATATCCACGGACTCGCCTGGGGAGATGAAAAACTGAACCTTCCTGTGTGAGTCCGTGGCCTAATCCGGTATTAAGGCCACCACCTCACCTATATCCCTCACACCAAGCAAGAACATCATCAGCCGATCAATGCCCATGGCCATTCCTGCGGCAGGCGGCATGCGGGAAAGATCGCGAAGGAAATCCTCTGGCATGGGATAGGCCTGAAGGCCCAGCTCCCGCCTCCTCTCCATGTCGGTCCTGAAACGACGGGCCTGTTCCTCAGGATCGTTCAACTCGGAAAAACCGTTGGCAAGCTCCATGCCACCTGCGTACAGCTCGACACGTTCCGCCACCTCTGGATTATTGGGTTTGAGCCTTGCGAGGGACGCCATGGAGGCAGGGTAATCCATAAGGAACAGGGGCCGGTCGACTGGAAGATTAGGCTCCACCTTTTCCACCATGTCCATGTCGAACCTGTCAGGATCAGGGCATGGCCCTGGCACCCAGCCGGCGTATCTCTCAAAGGCCTCGTTCACGGCAAGCCTGTGAAAAGGAGGCTCAACACTGCATGCCCCCCCACCTGGCAACGGGACAACAAAATCATCCCTCACTACCATGGCGGCAGCCGGGAGCAGTGACTCGCAGTCATCCATGAGCGCCAAATAGTCACACCCCACGCGATACCACTCCAGCATGGTGAACTCAGGCAGATGCAGCCCCCCCCTCTCCTCTTTGCGAAAGACATGGGTTATCTGAAATATCCTGTCCATCCCCTGGGCGAGGAGCCGCTTCATGGCAAGTTCAGGTGATGGAGCAAGAAACAGGTCATGCCGCTTGCCTGGGGTACTGGCAGAAAATCCGGCTGACGGGATACGAAATGTCTCGATGGAGGGCTCAGGGGCCGGCGCACCCACAAGGGCAGGAGTCTCCACCTCCACGAACCCGTTGTCCTGAAACCAGCGCCGTACCTGTCTCAGGACAAGGTCGCGGCACCTAAGCCTTTGCAGAAGGGATTCTACTTCTTTACCCTCTCCACGTACTCGCCAGTGCGGGTATCTATCTTGAGTATCTCACCCTCTTCGATGAACAGGGGGACATTTATCTTGTGCCCAGTTTCCAGGGTAACCGGTTTGGTAGCACCAGTGGCCGTATCCCCCTTGACGCCAGGATCAGCCTTGGTCACTTCAAGCTCAACAAATATTGGCAAAGTAATATCTATAGGCGTGTTCTCAAAGAACAGGATATCCACCTCCATGTTGTCCTTGAGAAAATTTTTTGCCTCGCCAATCTGCTCGGCTGTCAGCATGACCTGATCATACGTCTTGGTATCCATGAAATGATAACCCTCTGCGTCATTGTAGAGGTACTGCATGTGGGACTCTTCAAGCCCTGCGGGCTCGAACTTGTCACCTGAACGATAGGTCCGGTCCATGGTATAACCGGTTATCATATTCTTCAACTTGCAGCGATAGAGGGCCTGCCCCTTGCCGGGCTTTGAAAACTGAAACTCTGTGATGATATATGGCTCTCCATCAATAAGAATCTTTAAGCCTTTTCTGAGGTCTGATGATTCGTACAACTGACTTCTCCTTGAACGATGTCCGTTACGGTAGGGACACCTGATTTGTTTCTGGGATCCGGCATGGATCACATTGAATGTGCAAGATAAACTGTTTCACCCCGGCTCTCAAGTTTCATTTGGCAATGGCATGGGGCTGCCGTGCGCAACCACAAAACAGGCCGGGCTGCCCAGGACCATCAGTATCTGATCTCAAACCCGCTGATGTCCCCTGTGGGTGCCTCTTCATCAACCACGATGCTACTGACCCTTCCATAGGGAGGCCCCTGCCTGCACCGTTCGAGAAGCTCGTCCACCCTGTCGGCAGGACCCTCTGCCACCAATTCCACAGTGCCATCTGGCAAGTTGCGCACAAAACCGCTTAGATCACCTATCTGACGGGCGGCATCCCTTGTGAACGCCCGGTAACACACACCCTGAACTATACCTGAAACTATGGCGTGAACCCTCTTTCTTGTCTCCACAGCGTTTCCTCCTTTAAGAAACATTGCCGTATTCACCGGCCTGATGACAGCAGGTCCAAAAATTCCTGCTCACTAAGCACAGGTATCCCGAGTTTCTGTGCCTTTTCCAGCTTTGACCCCGGTTTTTCTCCCACCACCACATAATCCGTATTCCGGCTCACCGATGACATGACCTTTCCGCCTGCCTCCCTGACCATGGCCTTGGCCTCAGCCCGTTTCAAGGAGGAAAGAGTGCCGGTAAACACGAACGAAAGGCCCTGGAGCGACATACTCTCAGTGTCTCCTGCCTGATCCCGGAACCTGATCCCTGCCCTTAGCAACCTGTGAACAGTCTCCCGATTCTTCTTATCCCTGAACCAGGCCGCTACGGACCGCGCAATCTCCTCCCCCATACCGGGTATAACCAGTATATCAACAGGTGTCACCTCCATGATCTTGTCCAGTGAGCCAAAATACTCTGCCAGTCTCTGGGCTGCCACCTCGCCCACATGGCGAATGCCAAGGGCGTAAAGGAAACGGGCCAGGGTGGTATCCCTGCTCCGGTCAATGGCATTTAGCAGGTTGCGCGCAGATTTCTCACCAAACCTCTCAAGCGATAACAGATCATCCATACTCAAGCCGTATATATCGGCAAGATCACGTACCAGGCCCGCGTTTATCAACTGCTCCGCCACCTTGGGACCAAGCCCGTCTATGTCCATGGCCCCCTTTGAGGCAAAATGGGATATCTTTTTCACCAACCGTGGAAAACATTCAGGATTGGGACAACGCCATACCGCCTCATCCGGTCTCTTTACCAGGCGGGAACCACACACTGGACAGACGTCCGGCATCTCAAAGGGCCTCTCGGTACCATCACGCCGATCCTTCAGAGGCTTTACTACCTCCGGGATAACATCACCCGCGCGCTGAATGATAACCCAGTCACCAATGCGAATATCCTTTCGTCTTATCTCATCCTGATTGTGAAGGGTGGCACGGCTGACCACAACTCCTCCCACCTTTACGGGCTCCATCACGGCCACAGGCGTTACTGCGCCTGTCCTGCCAATACTGAGTATTATATCCTTTATCCTCGTAATGGCCCTGGCAGCCTCAAACTTGAACGCAATGGCCCAGCGCGGACTGCGCGCCTTGACACCAAGCCGCTGCTGCAACTCTATACTGTTTACCTTGATAACCGTACCATCAATCTCGTAAGGCAGGGTAGGACGCATGGCTGCAAGCCTTTCATGATACTCAACTGCCCTGTGAATACCACGACAACTCTCCGCCAGTGGATTGGTCTTCAAACCAACATTCTTGAGAAAAGCGAGGATCTCTTCCTGTGAATCAAAACTGCGTCCGCTGACCTCTCCTACGCCATATAGAAAGATATCGAGAGGCCGCCTTGCCGTAACTGCAGGATCGAGCTGCCTCAGAGAACCGGCTGCCGCATTCCTGGGATTGGCAAATGGCGGAAGGCCCTCCCGCTGCCTTCGCTGGTTGAGCTGCCTGAAATCTGCTATGTTCATGAACACCTCACCGCGTGCCTCAAGGCGTTCCGGCACAGACGTACCGGACATGGCCACAAGCCTCAGGGGAATCGAGCGTATTGTACGCAGATTTGCTGTTACATCCTCCCCCACAAAGCCGTCACCACGGGTGGAACCTCGTACCAATACCCCGTTCTCATATATAAGCTCCACGGCAAGGCCATCCATCTTGGGTTCCAGCATATAGGTAAGGTCATGTCTGCGATTCAGAAGCTTTCTGATCCGCCTGTCAAACGCCACGACCTCCTCCACACTGAAAGCATCATCCAGACTCAGCATGGGCACACTGTGCGGAACAGGTGCAAACTTTTCAGAAACAGGGGCGCCTATACGCTGTGTAGGAGAGTCGGGTGTGATCAGCTCCGGGTGCTGTTCCTCAAGCGCCTTTAGTTCACGCATCAGGGCGTCGTAGTCCGCGTCACTTATCTCAGGACTGTCAAGGACATAGTACAGGTAGTTGTGATGATTGATCAGGGAGCGCAGCTCTGCAATCCGTGCCTCAATGGCCTCTGTGCTGTTGGAAGGATTCTTGAATGGCATATTATTACAACCTGATAGCCTGGTTAAGGTGAGAGAAAACTATCTGAAAACAGTCCACTGGCCCTGTGCAAATTTACCTGCTTTCAGTCAAAAATAAACCCCAACATGGATCAAACTTATCAGAGACCAATCCATCTCGCATCAACCCAAACTTTCATGTTACCCCCCTACACCGTTGGTACCCCCCCGGCCATGAAAATCTCCGGCCACGGTCTCTATTTTCACGGTAAACCTGTGGTCAACACCATGCGGAAAAGCACCATCCGCCTTTGCCGATTGCCCCTACCTGAATTGGGTAATTCCCAGGTTTACCTGATATGCAAGGCTGCGGGCATACCGGCGTACAGAAGTACCTCAGGGGTCCGACTGGTAAGCGGAGAATCCGGCACAGCAGATCAGATGAAACGGGAAATCCCGCAGTGGTTTCAAATCATGTGGCAAACCCGTCGGGTGACAGACAATTTTACCAAAACAGCATTAACGGGCTATAATTACAAGCAAGATAAAATTTCACATGAGTTGGAACGCTCAATTCAGGTCCTACATTTCAGATATCGTGGAGTATGTATGATACATAACTGAGGAATGATAAAAGAGGGGAAAAGCCATCAGGGGCGGCCTTGCGGCCGCCCCCTCTCCTAACATTGAGCTGGCCGATAAGATTCACATGAATGAAGCATGCCTGTGGAGGGGACATCAAAAAAACAGCAGTAGGAATGTATTTGCTGAGTGGGAACAGTTGGCTGGCTTCTGAATATCTCCCGCAAAAGTCGTGTGGCAATACGTACCCAGCATGCTGCAAGATTCATGCAACCTTATTTAATAAACATACGACAAAAACCATTCTCTTGTCAAGATCAAAATATAAAAACGTAACTATAATTCCATTGACTGTTTTGCGAGAAATATTGTATGGTTACAATAGGCTGCAAGATAGTGGCCACGCCACAGTGATTAAAAATGAAAAACCAAACTAACGATGGATCAGAAAATCAATACAGCCTGGCGGAAAAATTGAATTCCCTCCCCCTTGGCAACATATCCACTATGTTGCTCTTGCCACCCCGTTTCCTGATCTTCCATGCGGTTGGCCAGTTGGAAATATCTATAATCAAACCTGAAAATCCCATTTTCTCCAGCTCATGCCTGCGCTTCAACAGCGAAAACGGCCTTTGGCCAACAAGGACATGCGCCCCATTTCCCCGCTGCCAGTAAAACAGCTCATCCCTCATGCTCATGACCGGTTTGCCGTGGGCAAAAGAGGAGTGATCCAGCCTGGAAACAAACAGGGGCAGCCATGCAAAGAGTGTAAAGAGCATTGGACATGGAGAATGAGCCACAGCTTCCCGGGCATTGTCACCGTCTGTTTCAGCACTTAACTGAGGCACCGATATGCCCATATCCACGAGGGCCAAGGCTGCCTGGGAGTTCAGGACGTTGAGCATGTAATCTCCATAAAGACCAAACGCCTGTCCATGGCCAGCATCTCGTCTGATCTTACCGGTATCGGAGCGCTTCCTGCCCCTGCCCTTGAATCTGACCTCACCCAGGATATGCAGATGCCCCAGATTTCCTACCTGAAAGTTCCTGTATCCCTCGTGCACCAGGGTTGTTACCAACCTGCGGTAAAGGCCAAGCCTGCCCTCTTGGATCACCGGGGGCAGAGACCAAACGACATCTATCCCCTGGAATAGCTGGGTTCGGCCCCCAACCGCAGCCCTAACAGTGGATTCACTCACGGTCACAATGACACCACGGATCCTGGCACCACTCACCATCTTCAACTGCCTGACACTCCGGACCTTGATCCACAGAGGGACCTCATGCTCATGCCGTGCCCCGGTGCCTCTTGTCGTGCCTGTCTGCGCCCTGATTGAACTCAGTACCATGCGTGCGTCTTTCTTTACACGCTTGAGCATTGAGGACGAAAACTTCAAACCATACCTGTGCCCATTATGTCCTGCAGCAGCCCGCTTGGACATATCTGTCCTGAAGAGGAGATTTCCAGGCCTCGGTTCCCATCCAGCGGGAAGGGACAGTGAAAAACGCCCCTGATCCCCTGACTGCCTTACCTGCCTGCACGTAAAGGCCTGCTGCCGGTCATGCCTGGTATCGACAAGACGCAGGCGGTCCCCCTCTCCAGGGATAATCTTGCCTGCCACAACCAGAGCATCTTCACGCACCTGAACAACCTTACCGAGATACTGGCCTGTATTGGCAGCCCTGGTGGGTGACACTGCCCCTCGCGGTGAAGACGACAGGAAATAGCCAGTGGAACCAGGCCTGCCAAGGGACTGGGCGATGAGTTGATTTGCCTGTTCCAAAACCGCTTCCCTGGCAGGTCGGGGGGCATCGTCAGGCAGATCAAGGACCATCCTGTAGGCCCTGACCACAGATGCCACATAATGGGAAGGCTTCAGGCGTCCTTCAATTTTGATGGAGCTTATGCCCATGTGCCCAAGGGCCTGGACAAACTCTATCCCATTCAGGTCATCCATTGAAAAAAAAGTGCCCTGCCGTCCTGCCCACCGGTACTGCCGTCTGCACGGCTGGACACATCTGCCACGCGTGCTGGATTTGCCGCCGTGAAAACTGCTGAACATGCACAGGCCAGAATAGGTAAAGCACATGGCACCATGCACAAAGACCTCAAGTTCAACGGAAGTGGCCATTGCAACATCACGAATCTCCCTTAACGTCATCTCACGGGCCAGCACCACCCGCTTGAAACCCATCCTCTCTGCCTGAAGCACGCCAGCGCTGTTATGAATGGTCATGAGGGTGCTGGCGTGGAGGTTAAGATCAGGAAAATGCGCAGATGCCATGCGCCATACACCAAGGTCCTGGATAATAAGCGCATCCACACCGATCTCGTTGAGACATGCGAGCACCTCAACCGTGGCACCTATCTCATCCTCCTTCATCAATGAGTTGAGGGCCACGAATATCTTCCGGCCCTGACCATGTGCAACACGCGTCATGGCAGCCACATCCCGAAGCGTGAAATTCTTTGCAAACGCCCTGGCATTCATGGCCCCGACGCCAACGTACACGGCATCTGCCCCTGCCTCCAAGGCTGCATCAAAGGCATCCATTGTACCAGCAGGTGCAAGCAGTTCGGGTTTCACGGGTCTCCTCCCCTGGATAGCGGCAGCACGCTGTCTGCGGGAAGAATATCTTCTTCTGTTTCTCTTTATCTTTTTCTTCAAATGAATTATTACCTAACTATTTACCCCAAACTTCATATTTCCTAAATTGAGCGTTTCAAACCGTAACAAATATCGATACGCCTACACCAAACTTACAACAAGGCATGGACAATAACACAATAGCTCCCTCAAGAAAACTTCCTCCAAAAGGAAGCGAAATCTATCTCATGGGCATTTGCGGAACAGGAATGGCCGCCCTTGCCGGCCTGCTCCTCGACATGGGCTACAGGGTAAGGGGCTCTGACAGCACTGCCTACCCGCCCATGAGTGTTGTGATAGAAAAACTCGGGATACCTCTAAACATAGGTTACTCAGCGGAAAACCTCAAAAATAGACAGGGACGTCTGCCCGACTTGGTAATCATCGGAAACGTCATAACGGCGCGCAACGCAGAGGCCCGCTTTGTCATAGAGCATCAAATCCCCTACATGTCATTTCCCCAGGCCATTGCCGAATTTTTCCTCAGGGACAGAAAGCCCCTGGTGGTGGCAGGGACCCACGGAAAGACCACCACCTCCACCATGCTGGTATCAGCCATAGATGCAGGATGCGGACTCCAGCCCGGTTTCATGATAGGTGGCATGCTCCAGGGATACGATGCCGGTTTCCGGCGGGGAAAGCCCCCCTGGTTCGTGATAGAAGGGGATGAATATGATACGGCCTTCTTTGACAAAGGCCCCAAATTTCTGCATTACAAACCCTATGGCGCAATACTGACCAGCGTTGAGTTTGATCATGCTGACATCTTCCAAGACATGGAGGCTGTAAGGGCTGCCTTCAGGAAATTCGTGAGCATTATCCCGGCAGATGGAGTGCTGGTGGCCTGCTCCCTCTGGAACGATGTCCGCTCTGTATGTTCCGCTTCAAAGACAAAAGTGGTCTGGTACGGCTCTGACCCCAAGGACGACTGGCAGTTGAGGGACGTGGAGATAGACCTGGACGGCACACGATTCCAGGCGTTCAGACACGGCTCTCACATTGCGGATATTGACATAAACTCACCTGGCATGCATAACGCTCTTAACGCACTGGCAGTACTCGCCCTGTGTACCGAACTGGGGCTGGACCCTCAAAAGGTAGCACGCGGACTGTCCATGTGCCAGGGGGTGAGACGCAGGCAGGAGGTGATAGGGGAGTGCAGGGGTATAACAGTAATAGATGACTTTGCCCATCACCCCAGCGCAGTAAAGGTTACAATAGAGGCACTGAAGGCCAAGTACCAGCACCGAAGGCTTGTGGTGGTATTTGAACCCCGCACCAACACCAGCAGGAGGGCCGTGTTCCAGAAACGCTATGCCACTGTTTTTGACATGGCAGACATCGTGCTGGTAAGGGCGGTTCCTGACCCGGAAAAGGCGCCTGAGGGGGACAGATTCTCATCCGAAAGGCTTGTGGAGGACCTGCGGGCAAGGGGAATCCATGCCAGATTCATGGAAAACGCCCAGACCATATTGGATGAACTCATGCGCACAGTGCGCCACGATGATGTCATAGCTATCCTTTCAAATGGTGATTTCGAAGGCCTGCACCACAGGCTCCTAAAGGCACTTGAAGATGCACGTAAAGATGAAAAGAGAACCTGAACGGCTCATCATACGCCCCCCATCTGAATGGCGCAGCATGCTTGTCAGGATAACCCGGGGTTGCAACTGGAACAGGTGCAGATTCTGCGGGATATACCCAGCCATGGGCCAGCCTGACTATTCGCGTCGTGAAATCGG
Organism: uncultured Desulfobacterales bacterium; assembly: GCA_964638145.1. GTDB lineage: Bacteria > Desulfobacterota > Dissulfuribacteria > Dissulfuribacterales > QOAL01 > S144-17. Next base: position 196,953 of record CAZXAK010000051.1, read on the forward strand.
GGAAATAAGGGAAGATATAGATATCCTTGCCAGGCGGCATCCCGCACGCCAGACGGCCTTTTTTGGAGACGCGGACCCCATTTCAGCAGGTATTGAGACATTTACCAATGCCGCCCAATACCTGAGAAAGCTGGTACCTGAACTCCAGCGGCTCACCTGCTATGCCAGGGCCTCCACCCTGAAACGGCTTGGCAAGAAGGGCATTGAAGAACTGGCCCAGGCAGGTCTCGACAGGGTTCACATAGGACTTGAATCTGGGGATGCCAAAGTACTGCGTTTCCACCGCAAGGGCCAGTCGCCTGAGATGGTCCGTGCAGTCACAAAATGGCTACAGGAAGCCGGCATAGAGGTTTCGTTCTATGTGCTTCTTGGGCTTGGGGGCAGGGACAGGTGGCAGGAGCATATCCTTGCAACAGCCAGACTCATAAACCAGACCAGGCCTGAGTTTGTCAGGATCAGGAGACTTTGGCTCTATGGAACAGAGGCCACCGGTACCGAATGTCCACTATGGGACATGGTGAGAGATGGGACTTTTGTCGAGCAGACCCCAGAGGGAACGGTCATGGAGCTCAGGCTGCTCATCCAACATCTCGAACCTGGCCCTACCTTTATAGCATGCGACCACGCGAACAACTACATAAATGTCAGCGGATTCCTTAACACTGACAGGGAAGACATGATGGCTGAGATAGATGAATTTCTTGCACTGCCAGAGGGGCGCAGGCAGGCACATTATCAGCACACAGGCTCCCGAATATAGACCTCTAATTAATACCGTGAATCGCCAGTCCCAATTCAGGACCACTGAAATATTATTACTGTCAGGGGCCCATTTCATTCATGACGTATACGCGTCGTTCCTTGCACCTCTACTCCCGTTACTCATAGAAAAATTCTCCATTACCCTGGCCCAGGCCGGGATGCTCTCGGCAATAATGCAGGCCCCTGCCCTGCTGAATCCATTTATCGGCATGCTTGCAGACAGGATGAACCTGCGTATGTTCGTAATCCTTGCCCCCATGCTCACAGCAGTGCCCATGAGCATGCTGGGACTTGCCCCTACATACGGTGTCACCATGCTGCTCCTCCTGCTTGCAGGAACCAGTGTTGCCATGTTTCACGTACCTGCCCCGGTCATGGTGGCGCGCATGGCAGGAAACCTCACAGGAACAGGCATGAGTTTCTTCATGACAGGTGGGGAGCTGGCAAGGACCGTAGGACCTGTAACAGCCGTCAGCGCGGTCTCACTCCTGGGGCTCCAGGGCTCATGGCCCATAATGGTTGCTGGCATAGCCGCCTCGTTCGTCCTGTTTGTTCGCTTCAGGGACGTGGATATTGAACTGCACAGCAACACCAGCATACCCTTGAGCACCACTCTGAGAGAGATGCGCAAGGTACTGCTGCCCATAACATTCATAGTCATTGCAAGGAGCTTCATGTACGGATGCATGACGGCCTTCCTCCCTACGTTTGTCACCAAACACGGCGGAACCATATGGCTTGGAGGAATATGCCTCACCATGTTTGAGGCAGCCGGCGTGGCCGGAGCGCTTACATCAGGTTCGCTAAGTGACATCATTGGGAGAAAACGTATGCTTCTTATATCTCTTATTGGTGCCCCCCTCGGTGTAGTGTGCCTCATGTTCACCATTGGCTCGGATCAGGCAACAATAGGAAGCTGTCCTGTAACAAGCGCTATTCTGCTGCTGATAACAGGCTTTATGCTCCTGTCCACAACACCTGTGGTGCTGGCAGTGATACAGGAACATGCTGAACGGAGCCCTGCTGCCGCAAACGGCATATACATGATGGTCTCATTCATAGCACGTTCGTCTGTTGTGGTGCTGATCGGGTTTATAGGAGACCATGCAGGGCTGCGTACTGCCTATCTGCTGAGCGCGGCAGCAGGTACGCTTGGAATTCCGTTTGTGATGATGCTGCCTTCGCGGAAAAAGTAAAAAGTCTGATACTGCCCGGCCTTGGCAGGCAGGCATAGGGAATCCATTTTTTTATTGTCTCTCTCCATCATGTTAGCTACCTTACCGGACGAGGGCGTATCTCCTACACGACACCTGAAATACAGAAGCAATTGGAAAAGGCCGATGGTGCTTTTTCTCATGATTTTGACCGAAGACAAATGTATCATACCAATTAGTGCCACTGATAAGCCTTGAAAACATGATGAAAAACACCATCTGCCATATAGGTGTCACGTAGTATGCCCCCACACCCAAGCGATCTGTTTGAATATAAAGGCCTCAAAGGCCCATCTACTTAAGAGACATGCCAATCTTTGAACACATCAAATCCTGCAGTGACACGTCTGCCCGCATAGGCAAAGTGCATACACATCATGGTACGTTCAACACCCCTGCCTTCATGCCAGTAGGGACACAGGCCACGGTGAAATCCGTATGTCCTAATGAACTCTCGGAGATGGGGGCAGAGATAATACTTGGCAACACGTATCATCTTTATCTCAGACCAGGGCACCGGCTCATCGAAAAAATGGGCGGCCTGCACAGGTTCATGGCGTGGGACGGTCCCATCCTCACAGACAGCGGGGGTTTTCAGGTCTTCAGCCTGGCCCAGTTCAGAAAGATAGAGGAGGAGGGGGCGATATTCCGCTCCCACATCGACGGCTCCTTGCACAAACTCACGCCAGAACTTGCAGTGGAGATACAGGAATGTCTTGGTTCAGACATCATGATGTGCCTTGACACCTGCATTCCATATCCGGCTGATGAACAGGAGGTGAGGGAGTCCACTGCCCTCACTACGAGATGGGCCAGGAGGTGCCTGAAGGCCAGAAAACGGCAAGAACTCCTGCTCTTTCCCATTGTACAAGGGGGCATGGACAAAAAGCTCAGGGCCCGTCATACAGAAGAGCTGGCAGACATGGGATTTGACGGAATGGCCCTTGGGGGGCTGAGTGTCGGAGAGCCAAAGGAGATGCTCTTCGAGATGATCGAGGTCTCCGTGCCCCTTATCCCAAAACACTACCCGGTGTACGTGATGGGCGTTGGGACCCCGGAAGACCTGGTGAACGGGGTGGCTCGCGGGGTAGATATGTTCGACTGCGTGATGCCTACCAGGAATGCCAGGAATGGTATGCTCTTTACTTCCACGGGCCGGATTGTTATAAAGAATGCCTGCTATGCAGATGATCCGCTTCCTGTTGATCCGAAATGCGACTGCTTCACCTGCAGAAATTTTTCCAGGGCGTATCTCAGGCACCTGTTCATCGCAAGGGAACTGCTATCATACCGCCTGAATACCATACATAACCTGCATTTTTATCTCAACCTGATGAGACAGATCAGAGAGGCCATTGCAGCAGATACCTTCAAGACCTTTATGAAAGAGTTCCTGTCTGCAAGGCAGCAGGAGTGACTAAACATTGAACTGTTGACCGCAAACAATACTATGCACAAAATCAAGGAGGAAACTACAACATGATACCATTAAACTTTCTAATATCCAATGCTTATGCTATGGGGGCACCACCAGGCGGAGGTAGCGGCGGCGGACAGCCTGCGGGAGATCCGCTCATGTCCTTCCTGCCCCTCATCCTCATCTTCGGAATCTTCTACTTCCTGCTCATAAGGCCCCAACAGAAAAAACAGAAACAGCACCAGGAGTTCATAAACAACCTGCAGAGGGGTACAGAGGTAGTAACGAGCGGAGGTATAATTGGCCGCATAACAGGAATTACGGATGATGTCGTCACCCTTGAGGTGGCAGACAAGGTCCGCATCAAGGTAGTGAAGAACCAGATCGCTGGTAAGCCTGCCACAGGGAACAAGGCATCATCCAACTGAGCCACCTGCTGATCTGTTGTATACAGAACATAAAGCAGTGACACTTGGGATATCGTCAGCTATGGGAAACGTACCTGCACCTGTAGCAGTTTACCGCACACATCCCATCTCGACCAATAAGCACAAAAAAAGCCTGCTGTTATGCAGGCTTTTCTTATGATGCTGCAAACTGCAGCAAACAGTCCTTATCAGCCATAGCCGTTAATATGATAGCCATACTGCTCAAACGCCCCGTATAAACGCATCCTGGTATCATCCGGCAGAGAAGAACAGTACTGCTCAACCGCAGCGGTATCCGACTGGCCGGAACATATAAGCGTGCGAAGTTCCTCCTTCTGAAACGTATCCAGGGCAGCACGATCCATAATCTCTTTCAGGTCCCTTGAGCAGAGCGCGTCAGTTATCTTTCCACAGTACTCTCCAAGCCGACACTGCCCCTGCACGCCGCCCCTCTCCTCAGGAGATCCCTTGACCACCACCAAGGCCCTCTTTTCAGCGCATCCCAGAACAGATACAACCAGGACAAAGAGCGCCAACAATGCCATCGAGCCCGATATCCCCTTAGTTCCCTTTTCCATAAACACCTTTTCCTCCTGAATTGAGCGGTCCCAATCATCCAACTGCCTTACACCCAGATAATTCTGAAGCCGCTGCGGAATTCCCAAATTCACCCGATCTGCTGTGTCAGCGTCTTCGCTTACCTGTAGGACACCTGAAGTACCCCAGTACGTCGGCGTATCCACCGCCTTGCAAATCAGGTGAAACTGGGAACCGTTCAATTCAGGTTTCAGACAGATATACGATAATGCCAACAAAAAAACCGCGTGAACCGTTACAAACTTTTCGTTCAGCGCAAAGGGCCATTTATGGATAGAACCAACTATACCGACGCCACAATGGCCGAAAGGTCACCTATCCTCAGAAAGAGCCTGGATATGTGCCACAACAGGGCAAGCCTGTTATCCCTCACATCAGGGACATCTGTCATAACCATCACATTGTCAAAGAAACTGTCCACCTCAGGCTTGATGGAAAGCAGAATTATCAACGCCTGTTCATAGTCTCCCCTTGAAAGCCCCCCCCTGCCATCCGCTGCCCCAAGTATTGGAGCGAGCCTCTCCTTCACGTTGACATAGGCATCGTACAGGGCCTTTTCCTCTTCTTCCTCAAGGAGGGTAGTATTGATGGGCATACCACCGTCATAACCGGACAGGATATTCATGACCCGCTTGAAGGCAGTACTGATGGATTCGAACTCCTCACGCTGTCGAGCGGCACTGAGGGCATAAGCCCTCTCCACACAGTCACGGGGATAATCGAAACCCGCCCTGACAGCCGCCTCGACGACATCTGCATCAAGCCCCCGTGAAGTAAGATCATTTACAAACCTGGTCCTGAAAAACTCCAGTACATCTTTCTGCAAAGAGGCAGAGATGTCTGCAAGCTGCTCAGACAAGATGATAACCGCCTGTTTCACCAGCACGGCGAGAGAGAGGTTCAATCCACTGTCTCCTGTCTCCTCCATGATATGCAGCACTCCAAGGGCAAGCCGGCGAAGGGCATAAGGATCCTGGGTACCTGAAGGCCGGAGTCCAATGGCAAATGTGCTGCATATGGTATCAACCTTGTCGGCAACGCTGACCACAGCCCCTATCATGGAAGCTGGAACTGGGGCACCGGATTTTACAGGCATATAGTGTTCTGCTATTGCCAGGGCTACCTCTTCAGGCTCACCTGACAGCCTGGCATACTCCATCCCCATGATGCCCTGCAGTGTAGGGAACTCACCAACCATCTCTGTCAACAGATCAGCCTTGCAGAGCCAGGCGGCACGTTTTGAAAGGTCTATCTTGTCAGGACAGGCCTCGGCAGCCACATACTCTGCCAAAGCCTGAATCCTCCGCGTCTTGTCAAGCAGGCTGCCAAGCTTCCTGTGAAACACCATGCCAGCGAGATCCGGCACATACTCCTCAAGAGGTCTCTTTATATCCTCCTTATAGAAGAATGCCGCGTCACTCAACCTGGCCCTGAGCACACGCTGATGACCGGTTCTCACAAGCCCCGGATCTGGTGAACGGGTATTGTTGATGGCAACGAAATTGGGCATCAACCTGCCCTCAGCATCCTGCACGGCAAAGTACTTCTGATGCTCCTTCATGCAGGTGATGAGAACGCTCTCAGGAAGATCGAGAAACTCCCTGTCAAACTCTCCGCACACTGCGGACGGAAACTCAGTGAGGTTGGTGTTGAGGTCTACCAGATCGTCGTCTTCAAGCAGCCTTCCTCCTGCGGCTGCAGCGGCGTTCCTGGCATCCTCAAGCAGGCGCTGTCTCCTTACCTTGGGATCTGCCAGCACATACAGGTCTTCAAGTGTCCTGAGATAACTGTCCTGCCGCGCCTCTACGGGGACAGGGCCTGAGGCCATAAATCTGTGCCCCATGGTCTCAGCCCCTGAGCTAACCCCTGCCAGGGTGAAAGGGATCACCTCATCTCCAAACAGGGCCACTATCCACCGTATGGGCCGGGCAAAACGCAGATCATATCCTGACCAGCGCATGGACTTGGGAAAATTCAGGGAGGTGATTATGCCAGGAAGCATCTCTTGAAGGATGTCAACAGTATCCCTACCTTCAATGGTACGCTCTGCCACTACGTACTCACCCTTCTCGGTCTTTTCGATCCGCAGGTCCTTTACATCAACCCCCTTGGAACGGGCAAAGCCCTGGCCCGCCTTGGTGGGATTACCCTCCTGGTCAAACGCGATCCTTGCTGCCGGCCCTATGACCTTCTCCTGAATGTCCGGCTGTCTTACAGCCAGTTCCTCTACGATCAGGGCAAGACGCCTTGGCGTGCCAAAGCAGGACACGGCTCCATGAGCCAGATTTTTCTCCTTCAGTCCAGCTTCAGCAAGTTGCCCCAACTGATCAAGGGCAGGAAACAGAAAACCTGCAGGAAGTTCCTCCACCCCTATCTCAAAAAGAAGATTTTTTACCCCTGCCATCACTCTATTTCCTCCCCTTCGCGTGAATTGGCCTCAGCCGCCCTGTCAGACTCTCTGGCTTCAAGACTTGCGGCATAACCGTGGGCAGCGCCCCTGGCCAGCTTCCTCACCCTGCCAATGTATGCGGTGCGCTCTGAAACGCTTATGGCGCCACGGGCATCGAGGAGATTAAAGGTGTGGGAACACTTAAGGCAGAGATCATAGGCAGGGAGCACAAGCCCCTGATCGAGGAGTTTAAGGGCCTCGGACTCATAGGTATCAAACATGAGTTTAAGGGCTTCGACTCCTGCGGCCTCAAAGTTGTAAGTGGAAAACTCCACCTCGTCCCTGTGATGAACCTGTCCGTAGAGTACAGAATCGTTCCACCTGAGGTCATAGACATTGTCAACGCCCTGGAGATACATGGCTATCCTCTCAAGGCCATACGTTATCTCTGCGGTTACCGGTTTTACATCTATACCGCCAACCTGCTGGAAATAGGTGAACTGGGTAATCTCCATACCATCAAGCCACACCTCCCAGCCAAGGCCCCATGCCCCAAGGGTTGGGGACTCCCAGTCATCTTCTACGAAACGCACATCATGGCGGGAAAGTTCAAGGCCAAACTCCTTCAGACTGTTGAGATAGAGCTCCTGCACATTTTCTGGCGATGGTTTCAACACCACCTGGTACTGATAGTAATGCTGAAGCCTGTTCGGATTGTCACCGTACCGGCCATCAGTAGGCCTGCGGGACGGCTGTACGTAGGCGGCGTTCCAGGGCTCTGTCCCAAGGGAACGCAGGAAGGTAGCCGGATGAAAGGTTCCGGCTCCAACTTCCATATCGTACGGTTGAAGGAGGAGACAGCCCTGATCCTGCCAGTAGCTGTTCAATTTTGTTATAAGTTCCTGAAAAGTCATTTCTTTCCTTTCCTGCATAGTCTCAGCATGTTCAATCCGCGTCTCGCTGGTACTTTTCACCTGCTGCATGTGCGCACAGTCCCTCTATCTATTGCACTCACCATGAATAGTCAATCTCCTTATCCATTGGATCCCTTTGCACACCATCCGATCAGAGGAACGACTATTGCTCTTTAAACCCTCTGCCATTCACTAAAAACATGAAAACATACTATTAACGGCAAGCCGCACAAAAGCAAAAAAAGCCAATAAATAAAACAAATTACAAACAAAAAAAGATATATGCAAAGACCGCAGGGAGCAGAAGATGAATAAAAAACATTACGAAAATTTTTTTATACTGCGAAGCTTGTTTATCGCCGCCATCTTTATCATGGTGGCTGGATCACAGGCCCTGGCAGAGACTGTAACCATCGCCTGGGACCCCAATCCTGAACCGGACATATACGGCTACAAGGTATTCTACGGTACTGAAAGCAGAAATTACACCAATGAAGTGGACGTCATCGGCCCAAACAACACATCCGTACAGATTACAGGGTTAGAACCAGGCAACACATACTACTTTGCAGTAAAGGCAGTAGACCTTGCGGGTCAGGAAAGTGACTTCTCCGAAGAGGTAAGCAAGACATTTGAACTGCACAACGTCCCCCCAACAGCAGGTTTCACAGTCTCAGCCCAGTCAGGCGTTGCCCCGATGGAGATAACATTTGCGAGCACATCATCAGACAGTGACGGGACCATAGTTGGCACACAATGGGTATTTGGCGACGGAACCACAGGCGCAGGGCCTGCCATTGGCCATACATTCACTGCGCCTGGCACCTACACTGTGACCATGACGGTAACTGACGACGCCGGGGCTGAAGCACAGGCAAGCACTGAAATTGTAGTGAAGGAAAACAGACATCCATCTGCCTCTATTGACATGGACACCTCATCAGGCTTTGCACCTGTACAGGTGAACGTGTCTGCAGAAAACTCTTCCGATCCCGACGGCTCAATCACCGGGTACACATGGGCATTTGGCGACGGAACCACTGCACAGGGCATATCTGCCACACACACCTACACTTCCCCAGGCAGTTACACAGTTGTTCTGACAGTAACTGACGACAAGGGTGGTACAGATACTGAGACAGCCATGGTGGAAGTAAGGCAGGGCCACACCTATACATGGATTTTGGGAGAAAACAGCGCGTCTGACCTCACAGGCACATGCAAAGACACATACATCGACCCAAGCCCAGCAAACCATGCTGAATCAGACACATTGCACACCTATACAGGAGAGTCAAACCATGTAGAAAATGCCATAGTCATGAAGTGGAACCTCTCCGCACTGCCAGAGGACGCAGAGATTCAGTCAGCTTCACTGGAACTCTATCTAACTGCTGCGAGTGGTGACGATCCCTATGAGATAGGCGCCTACCGCATAATCGGCGTCGATCCTGTCATTGAGACGTGTTCCGGTCAAACCTATGACGGGACCAACGCCTGGGACAACAACACCCCTCTTGCCCAGGACAACATTACTGCTGCTGGAAGCACCACTGCCGCAGTAGACACGACCCGCGGGTTCAAGACCTGGGACATAACAGACATGGTGAGAGAGTGGACAGCCGTACCGGCTGAAAACCTCGCTATACTTCTGAACGCTGACACCACTGCAACATCAGACAGCTTCAGATTCTTTGCATCAAGCCAGGCAGAGAATCAGGCATTGAGACCAAAACTGACCATCACGTTTGTTACAGGCCAGCAACCTGACCTGCCGCCCAAGGCCGTGGCTGACGCAGACATACGCACAGGGAAAGCGCCTCTCACCGTAAACTTCAGCGCTCAGGCATCACACGATACTGAAAACAGCCTTAGCTATATGTGGGACTTTGGTGACGGATCAGCAAGTGCAGCCGGTATGGAGACAACCCATACATTCGACACACCTGGCACTTATCAGGTGCTGCTCACGGTTACAGATGCCGCCGGTCAGTCAGACACTGCGGAGCTGAGCATTGAAGTAACTGAAAATCATTTGCCGGTTGCCTCTGCCCAGGCGGATATGCTCTCAGGAGAGGCACCGCTTACGGTGCTGTTCGACGCTTCCGGCTCCCATGACAGTGACGGCGCCATAACCACTTACAGTTGGGACTTCAACAGCGATGGCATTGAAGATGCCGAAGGTATGACAGTGGAGCACACCTTCACGGAGGGAGGCCGGTATCGCGTAACCCTTACAGTAACGGACAACTCAGGGGCAACGGCCAACGACAATGGCATTGTGATAGAGGTCACAGACAACAATGCCCCGCAGATATCCGAATTCTCTGTCACACCGGAGGCGATAGAAAACCCCTTCACGCAGGCCACATTCAATGCCACGGTCTCTGACCCTGACAACGACCCTGTCACCATCCACATTGACTTTGGCAATGGCACCAGTGCAGACACTCTACCTGCGAGTTGTATCTATTCCCATGCAGGCAGGTACGAGGTAACGCTCACAGCCGACGACCACAGGGGTGGCAAGGTCAGCTCAACACTGACAGTGCAGGTTAACAATAAAAAGCCAGCGACTCCTTTCAACCTCATAGTCACTGCCAAATAAGCCATAACGGCCCTTTAACACGCAGGGCAGGAGGCACAGTACCTCCTACCCTGCCAATAACACATCTCAGTAACCAACAAACGGCCCGCCTGATTAAAGGCGGGCTTTTTTATGAGGAACATAAAATTTCCAAACACTATCTACTTGCCTGAAGCCATTTATCGGTGTAGGAATTTATCGCAAGACTCATAACAGTCTGTCTTTCCCCTTAACCTGCTGAAAGGAATACTGGCTCATGGAGATAAAAAAGGAACTGCTGCCTGATTCAAAGTTAAAATCCCTTCCTGACCCGGAAAACCTTGGCTTTGGAATCCACTTTTCAGACCATATGTTTCTGATGGACTTTACAGAGGGCAAGGGCTGGCATTCTCCAAGGATAACCCCCTACCAGGACTTCACACTGGACCCCGCCGCTGTAACCCTGCACTACGGCCAGGCGATATTCGAAGGCCTGAAGGCATACAGGTGCAAAGACGGCAATATCAGACTCTTTCGCGCCATGGACAATATGAAACGCATGAACCGTTCGGCCTGGCGCATGTGCATGCCCCAGATAAACGAGGAGGAACTGCTGAATGCCATAAAGGAACTTGTCAGGATCGAACAGAGATGGGTGCCAGAGGGAATGGGCACCTCGCTCTACATACGTCCATTCATGATAGCCACCGAGGCCTTCCTTGGTGTCAGGCCCGCAAAGGAGTATCTCCTGTCTGTAATACTCAGCCCTGTGGGGGCCTATTATGCAGAAGGTTTCAACCCGGTAAAGATATTCGTAACTGACAAGTTTGTGAGGGCAGCCCGTGGAGGCGTTGGGGAGGCCAAAACAGCCGGCAACTATGCAGCAAGCCTTATGGCATCAGAAGAGGCGAAAAAACTTGGATTTACACAGGTGCTGTGGCTTGATGCTGCAGAGAGACGGTATATCGAAGAGGTGGGCACCATGAACATCTTCTTCGTGCTCGGCGACACCCTGGTAACCCCGGCCCTTAGCGGCAGCATATTGCCTGGAATCACAAGGGATTCAGTCCTGAAACTTGCAAAGGAATGGGGCATCCCAACGGAAGAACGCGCAATAACCATTGATGAGGTGATGAAAGCAGCTGCATCAGGCGAACTGAAGGAGTGTTTTGGAAGCGGCACCGCAGCGGTCATCTCCCCTGTAGGCTCCCTGTACTACAAGGGAAAGGACTACCCGATCAATGGAGGAGAAACCGGAGAACTTGCCCACAGGCTATTCAACGAACTTACTGCCATGCAGTACGGAGAAAAAGAAGACCCGTTTGGATGGGTTGAAACTCTCTGACCACAAAACTTTCGTGTTGCCCTTTCATACAGGGCAACACCCTTTTTAAAACACACTGCATCATCCCCAATCCTTATCTGCAAAGTCTCTTGCATTTCAATTAACCGTTCTTATCTTCTTAATCTGAGGAAAATCCTTGAGACAGCCCTGTTTCAAGGGGAAAATATTAACACCCGTCAAGCACCGGGGATATTCCTCTGCCCCCTGTACGCTGTCTTGACACTATTGGCTAACACATATGTATTGGCCGCCAGGCCGTGTGAACAGCACAGTGCCGCACCTGCTCACAGGGCGGATACAGAACAGCGAATTATTCAACATGCAGCACGTATCCCGTGAGGAGTCACGAAAATTCTAATATCAGAGGTGAGTAAGGATATGGGAAAGAGAAAAGAACAGTGTGAATTCAAGACCGAAATAAAACAGTTGATGGATATCATCATCAACTCTCTATACTCAAGCAGAGAGGTCTTCCTGAGAGAGCTGATCTCCAACGCATCTGATGCCCTGGACAAACTTCGCTTCAAGGCACAGACTGAGCCGGAGATAATGGGCGACGACACGGACCTCAAGATCAGGATAGAAGTTGACAAGGACAAGAGGACCATTGCCATATCAGACAACGGCATTGGCATGACATGGGACGAGGTGGTGGAAAACATAGGTACAATTGCCAAAAGCGGAACCAATGCCTTTCTCAAGGCCATTGAACAGGCCAAGAAACAGGACACCATCATCTCACCGGAACTGATAGGCCAGTTTGGCGTGGGATTCTACAGTGCCTTTATCGTTGCCGACAAGGTTACGCTGATAACCAGGGCAGCAGGATCTGACACAGCGGTCAAATGGGAGTCGGACGGCCAGGGTGGCTACGCAATCGAGGAGACCGAAAAGGAAGGACGGGGCACAACCGTCATCCTGCATCTCAAGGAGACAGAAGAGGATGAGGAAGACTTTACAGATCAGTGGGTGATAAAGGACGTGGTAAAACGCCACTCTGATTTTGTATCCTACCCAATCGTCATGGAGATGGAGGTGGAAGAACCCATTCCCGAATCGGAAAGGGTACTTGACAAGGACGGCAAACCGGTTGGGCCTAACACACGAAAGGTAAGGCGGGAAGAGGTCCTGAACTCCATGAAGGCCATATGGACCAAGGACCCAAAGGAGGTGACTGAGGAAGAGTACAAGGAGTTCTACACACACATCAGTCACGACTGGAACCCGCCGCTTGCATGGCTGCACAAAAGATTCGAGGGAGTCACCGAGTACAATGTACTCCTTTACATCCCGTCTGTGGCCCCGTTCGACCTCTTTAACCCAGAGGGGAAATTCGGGATCAACCTCTACTGCCGCAAGGTGTTCATAATGGATGACTGCAGGGAACTCATCCCGGAATACCTGCGATTCGTCAAGGGTGTGATAGACGCCCCGGACATCAACCTGAATGTGAGCCGTGAGATCCTGCAGCAGGACAGGCTCGTCACTGCCATAAGAAAAAACGTCACGAAACAGGTACTCAAACTCCTGTCCGACCTGGATGAGGAAAAGTATGAAAAATTCTACAATGAATTCGGGCCTGTCCTGAAGACAGGAGTGCATACAGACGGCGCGAACCGTGACAGGATTGCAGAGCTGCTTCGCTACCGCACCACCAAATCAGGGGACAAGATGATCTCCCTGAAGCAGTATGTAGAAAACATGAAGGAGGGCCAGGAGTTCATATACTACCTTACCGGTGAAAATCTCAAGGCACTGGCCAACAGCCCCCACCTTGAACTCCTGAAGGAAAAGGATTACGAAGTCCTTCTCATGACCGATCCCATTGACGAGTGGGTGGTTGACTCCCTGCCCGAGTATGACGGCAAAAAACTCAAGAGCGCAGAAAAAGGCGAGCTTGGAATCGAAGGCGAGGAAAAGAAAGACGACTCACAGTACAAGGACCTGTTCAACTACATGAAGACGGAACTTGCCGATCACGTCAAGGAAGTCCGGGCCTCTTCGAGACTCAAGAGTTCCCTTGCCTGTCTCACAGGAGATGTGTGGGACATGAGTGCATACATGGAGAAGATACTGAGGGCTGCCGGGCAGAAGGTACCTGAAAACAAGAGGGTGCTTGAAGTAAACGTATCTCATCCGCTGATTCAGAGGATGCAGGACCTGTTCAGCAAGGACAAGAAATCTGAAAAACTGGCTGATTATACCAAACTTGTATATGACATAGCAGTAATAAGTGAGGGAGGAAAGATAGACGATCCGGCAAGGTTCAACAGGCTCATCGGAGATCTGGCTGCCTGTGAAAACGCTGCTTAAAAATAGGCGCCCTACTTGCCCATCTTGGTAAGCCTTGCGCTTATCGAAGCCGCTGTTTCAGGATCCATAAGTGCCATGATCGCAGCAACCTTCTTGCTCTTCATGGATGCGAATATACGTGTCACCGTCTTTTCATCCATCTTGCCGAGCAGGGCTGCTGCCCTGCCAGGCTCCATGGAGCTGTAGACCCCCACAAGATGCTGGAAGCGGAGTTCACTATCCTTCTGGGCCTTTTTAATAGGCCCCTCAAGCTGGGCCTGGAGCTTTTTCAACTGGGCGAGCTTTTGTTCAATATCGCTCTTCAACAGCTCCAGGTCCTTCTGCTGTCTGTCAAGCTCGGCGCTTCGCCTGTCAAGCTCCCTTGCCCTTGACCTTATAACGGAAAGCAGCTCTGGCCGACACGCCTCATCCTGTGGTGTACGAGATGTCTGCATAGAGGAGGCATCATTGCCCGCAGGTGCAGCAACTGCCTGAGCCGGAGTTGCCGGATCAGGGGCTGCATACATCCAGAAATAAACTGCGGACAGCATGAGCTTCACGCAGCCAAGCACCATAATCACCCTTATCAGAGTCTTGATTCCCACACTGTCGTCCTTTTACCTGTTCTGACGTATATACCTGATCGTTGACAGATCATCTGCCTGATTCTGCTCCTGACGCTGCATCTCGTGACGCCAGGCCCTGAAATCGCGCTCCTTAAACTTTTCAACCAGCTCCCGCTCCCTGTGGGCTACCTTTAGCTGATGACGGACCCTTGCCGCCTCCATCTCGAGTTTGGTCTCCTCGCTCCGAAACTCCTGTAACCTTGCCTCAAGGGCTGAAATATGCTGACTCTGCCAAGCATAGTCACTGGCAAGGACTCCCTGCTCCACGCCAGAGGCAAGCATCTGTCTGGCATTTGCCAGCCTTTGCTTCAGGATATCCATGGCCTCCCTGCAGTCACTCAACCTGCCGAGCACACGGGAAAGCTCTGCCTCAGCCAGTTCCTGCCTGCGCTTGCGAAGAGAGAGCAACATTTCAAGACGAAATTTGAAGGCCATACCCCAAAAACATCTTTCCTAAGGTAATAGATACATACTATGAAAAAAGCTTGATAAGCTCCTGTTTGGCATCCTCAAAATTAGATGCCTCATTGACATCCTGGCAAAGGAACTTCTTTACTGCCTTGATATTGCCAATGGCAAAATCTATTTCCGGATTGGTGCCGTGGGTATAGGCACCGAGGTTTATGAGATCTTCAGCCCTCTGATAGGCTGAGAGTACGTTGACCAGCTTCTGGTACGCCTCGATCTGCTCCTTATCAACGATATCCCTCATAACCCTGCTGATACTCGCAAGGATATCTATGGCAGGATAATGGCCCTGATGCGCAAGCTCCCGATCGAGCACGATATGGCCATCCACTATGGAACGGACCGCATCGGCTATTGGTTCATTCATGTCATCACCCTCCACCAGCACGGTGTAGATACCTGTAATACTGCCTGCGCCAGACTTGCACCCTGCCCGTTCAAGCAACCTCGGCAGCTCGGCAAATACCGACGGGGTATAACCTCTTGAGGTGGGGGGCTCCCCAACGGCAAGCCCAACCTCCCTGTGGGCCATGGCAAACCTGGTGACAGAATCCATCATGAGGATAACGTCCTTACCTGAATCACGAAAGAACTCGGCTATGGCCATTGCAAGATAGGCGCCTCTGAGCCTTATGAGCGGCGGTTGATCAGAGGTGGCCACAACTACCACTGAACGTTCAAGGCCCTCTGGCCCCAGATCCCGTTCTATAAAATCCCTGAGTTCCCTGCCCCGCTCACCTATGAGCGCGATCACGTTGACGTCAGCCCTGGTATGCCTGGCAATCATTCCAAGCAGGGTGCTCTTGCCCACACCGGAACCTGCCATGATACCTATACGCTGCCCCTTGCCAAGGGTAAGACATGCATTTATGGCCCTTATACCCACATCCACAGGCTGCGAAATACGCGGCCTGTCCATGGGATTGAGCGGCTCGGCATACAGTGGATATGAGGTTTCAGGGTTTATAAATCCCTTTCTGTCAATGGGCTCTCCAGTACCGCCCAGTATCCTGCCAAGGAGACCGTGCCCTACCCCCACTCCTGCCTTCTGCTCCGTAACCCATATCTTGTTACCCGGCTCGACACCCCTCATGTCACCAAGGGGCATGAGCAGTACCTGATTTTCCCTGAATCCCACCACCTCGGCAGTGAGCGCTGGACCATTCTTCATCTCAACCTGACAGATCCCACCCACAGGAACACCTGGCCCCCTGCCCTCGAGCACCATTCCAATCACCTGATTCACTATGCCACAGGCGCGAACGGTCCGTACCCGTGGTATTGCATCAAGGTAAGGGGAAAAATCTATGTCTCTGTCAGATGACTCCATGTCTCACATACGCAGCAGGCCATGCCCTGCAAGGTAACTGTTCACCGGATCCTTTGGGGTATTGTTTGCACAACTATCTGAAATGTATCTGCTTACAGGGTGCTACAGATACGAGGCAGGAGGAACTCAAAGGTTCATTCCGCACCTGGAATCTCTGCATCTCCCACCTCTTTTCCTTCCTTGGTCATCCCATCTTCCGAGCCTGTCTTGCCATGCGCAAAGGCTGTACCTGTCCTCTCTGCAAGAATCTTCTTTATGGTGTCTGATACCGCCTGCCATTTGGCCTGGGTAGTGGCATCCACAAGGCCAAACTCCGTCTCTATCAGGCAACCTCCCCGGTCTATTCGCGGATCTTTCACTATATCCAGTCCCTGGGTGCCTGGTGCGGCAAACCGCTCCTTGATCTTGTCCTCCATGGCCTCCACATCACCCGGATTCAGGTGCAAATGAACCATACTACCCTGCACCACATGCTCCATGGCTGCCCTGATGCTCTCGAGTACGATCTCAGGGGATAGCTGTATCTCTCTGTCAACTATGTGTCTTGCCGCGTTCATGGCCACTTCCACCATCTGAGACTCGTACTGGGGAAGCAGGGCCTCGGCACCTTCGCTTATTCTCTCTATCAACTTCTCAAGACGCTGTGCCACCACGAGATACTGCTTGCGCCCGATCTCCTCACCGTCCTTTTTACCCTGATCAAAACCAAGGGAGTAGGCAAGACTCTCTATCTCCTCCCCGTTCTTGTGCGCCTCTCTCAAGACCTGTTCAGCCTCTTCCCTGATCTTTTCTGCCTGTTCCCTGGCCTCTTGCAGTATATTTTCAGCCTCTTCACGGGCTGCTTCCACAGGCCCTTCAGACACGGTCTCCTGTTCCGGCTCCCTGTCTTCACCTTGGTCCTGACCTTCCTCCTCCATTACCATCAGAAGCGTATTGAAAGTGGACTCCTCAGACCCAGTATTTTCCTCCTCACTGATACGGACAGACAGGGCAGCAGGATGAACCGGCCTGTATTCACACCTTCCCTTTTTTATTATCTTGGCCATATACCTATCCCCAAAACTTCCATGTTCGTTTGGACAGGCAACACCTCATAAACATGAAAAGCCACCTTAACAGTGTGTATTTTCGTGGTAACCATCAAACCAGCACCTCATCACCGCCCTTGCCACCAAGCACTATCTTGCCCTCACTCTCGAGTCGCTTGGCAACCCTGATAACTGCCTGCTGGGCCTGCTCCACGTCCTTCAGCTTTACAGGCCCCATAATCTGTAGATCTTCCTTGAGCATCATGCCGGCACGCTCAGACATATTGCTGAAGAACTTCTCCTTGAGCTCGTCAGACGCAGCCTTGAGGGCCAGCTTGAGTTCATCGGTGCTGACCTCCTTGAGTATGGAGACAATTGCTCCGTCATCCACCTGGAGCAGGTCTTCAAACTTGAACATGAGCTTGCGAATCTCCTCTGCAAGCTCCTCAGAACTGTCCTCAATCTGCTCCATGAGAGAGTCCTCAAGGGTCCTCTCCACGTTGTTAAGTATCTCTGCCACCTTCTCGGCACCGCCAACCTTGGTAGCATCACTCATCTCCACTGCAAACAGCTCCTCCTCGAGTACCCGGTCGATCTCCGACACGATATCAGGACTGATCTTTTCGAGGTTGGCAATCCGTAACATTACATCGGCCTGAAGCCGTTCAGGCAACTCACTCAGCACCTCTGCTGAAAAATCGGGTTCGAGATGGGCCAGTATCACAGCAATGGTCTGGGGGTGTTCGTTGGCAAGGAAATTAACTATCACCTTGGGTTCCAGCCCGGAAAGTTTCTGGAAGGTTGAGGGATGGAGCTGACGCATGATGTCTTCATAAATCTCACGGGCCTGCTCTTCGGGCATGGAGCTGAACAGCACCTTCTTGAGAAATGATTCCACAGGTACCGTAACCTCTCCCTGTACAAGGGACATCTTCTCCCTTACCTCATCCAGGACCTTCTGCACTGACTCGCCAGGGATATTGTTTATCTGCGCCATGAGTGTGGAGACCATCCTCACCTCCCTGTCACCGAGATGTTTGAACACCTCTGCACTGAACTCCTCACCCATGGCAAGAAGAAATATGGCCGCCTTTACCGGACCAGTGGGATTAAGCAGGTCATCTTCACTTACCTTGGGCATCCTCACCTCCTCCTTTTTCCCTGAGCCATACCTTTATAAGGGCTGCCGCCCTCTCAGGATACTCATTGGCAAGCTCCCTCAACTCCTCAGTGGCATCAGGGCCTGGTTCAAATCCAAAGGCACCCTCGATCTCAGGAACTGGCTCACCCTCCAACGCAACTTCTTCCTCTGGAGAGACCTCTTCTTCCTTGGTGGCAAGCACATACCTGTTAAGAATGGGCCGAAGCACGAGAAATATAAACAGCAGTGCCAAAATCAGATTTGAAAGGGGCTTCAATACCTTTATGGCCATATCTATCATTTCTGTCATTGAGGTGGCTGAGGTCTTTGTCTCACTGAACGGGACATTCTGGACACTTAAATCATCCCCTCTCTCCTCACTGAATCCCATGGCTGCACGTACTATATTTTTAAGCTTTGTCATCTCCTCAGGGGAACGGGGCATGTACTGGGTCTTTCCGTCTTTCTCAGTGTATGTACCATCTATTAGCACCCCTACTGAAAGACGTTTAAGTTTGCCAATTGCACTCTTGGTCTGCCGCTTTACCCTGCTCACCTCATAATTCTTTGTGGCCTCCTTCTTCTTGGTCACCAGGCCCTGATCCTGCTGTCCCAGGTTCCCCTGCAACTTTCCAGCCAGTCCTCCCTTTACCCCTGGTATACCCTGGGCATTCTTGTCAAACCCCTTCTCTTCAAGGGTCTGCTCACTGCGCAGGGCCACTGTATCAGGGTCAAACTGGTCCTCACTTGTCTCCACATGGTCAAAATCAATATCTGCCGAGACCTGCACCACTGCCTTGCCCTGGCCCAGGGCATCCTCAAGGAGCGTGGATATCTTGTGCTTGTAATACTCCTCAAGTCTCCTCTGATAGACGAGCTGTGCATTGGTCCTTGCAGATTCATCTGGCAAATTTCTCTTCCTGTACTCGTAAAGCACGTTACCAGAGGTATCCACCACAGAGACATTCTCCTTGTGGAGCCTGGGCACTGCACTGGCCACAAGGTGAACAATACTCTCCACCTGTTCCGGACTCATGTCAGCAGACCGCTTCAATGTCAACACCACAGAGGCCGTAACCGGCTGCCTCTCACTTACGAAAAGAGACTCTCGCGGCGTGGCAATATGTACCCTTGCAGACTTTACCTGCGGAAACCTGTCTATGGTCTTTTCGAGTTCACCCTGCAGGGCCCTCTGGTAATTTACCCTCTGTACAAAGTCAGTAGCACCAAGGTTGGTCTTGTCAAACAGACTGAAACCCGCGCTTCCACCCCTTGGCAGCCCGGCACCAGCCAGGGCAAGTCGTATGTCATAGACCCGGTCCTCTGGCACCTCTATGGCCGTACCGCCATGGGTGATACGATAAGGAACCTTCTCGTCCTTGAGCCACTTGACCACATCGGCGGCATCGGCCTGATCAAGATCAGAATAAAGTATCCCAAAGGTGGGCCGGTTGGTGAACAGGAACAGGGCGACAAAACCTGCGATCACCAGCAGGATGACCCCTCCGGCAATAAGCTGCTGCCGCCTGTCCATGTCCTGATAGAGCTTCTTTATCTGATCTATGTAGTCTTTAGCGTCTGCCATATTAACCAATCTTTCTCAGAAATACCCTAAACCTGCATCCTCATGACCTCTTCATATGCGGAAAGCACTTTGTTTCTCACCTGAAGCATCATCCTGAAGGAGATATCTGCCTTGGTAATGGCAATCATGGTGTCTGCGATATCCACCTCCTTGCCAGAGGCCATATTCTGCGTCATCTTACCGGCAGTGTTCATATCCTCATTAACTGCGTCAAATGCCTTCTCAAGCAGATCGGAAAAATCTTCAGACTTATTGTCTGTCTTGTCACTGTCCGATACCCCCTGGGATTTTGTACCTGATACAGATGCCGTCGAGGAACTCTGTACAGCATTTATAGACTGGGAAAAGGTCATGGCCATGCCTCTCCTTAACGTGCAATGTCAATGGCCTTCATTGCCATGCTCTTTGCCGTTTCCAGAACGGTGGCATTGGCCTCATAGGCCCTTGAGGCATTCATCACATCCACCATCTGTTCCATAGTGTTCACGTTTGGATAACTGACCATTCCATCTGCATCAGCATCAGGGTGTCCTGGATCATATACCTTTATGAAAGGATCAGGATCATCCACAATGCCTGCCACCTTCACGGTTTCAACCGCCTTTTCGAGCTGTTGATCAAAATCACCCCCCTGTGAATTTCCGGGACCATCAGACTGGGGCTTATACCTTTCCGAAGCAAAGATCACTGATTTCGCCCTGTAAGGCCCGCCATCCACGGTCCTGGTGACATTGGCATTGGCCAGGTTCATGGATGCTATGTTCAGACGTATTCTCTCGGCGGAAAGGCCAGTGGCACTGATGGTTATGGAGTCAAGAAGATTCACTGTTTGCCTCCTTCGGTTATGGCGTTCATAAGGCCTTCAAATT
The DNA here is from genome assembly GCA_964638145.1 of uncultured Desulfobacterales bacterium. Classification (GTDB taxonomy): domain Bacteria; phylum Desulfobacterota; class Dissulfuribacteria; order Dissulfuribacterales; family QOAL01; genus S144-17. Next base: position 217,924 of record CAZXAK010000051.1, read on the forward strand.
TTTTGATAAGGGCACTCACAGCGGCCTGATACTGCAGGTTGTTGGCAGAAAGCTTCGCCATCTCCCTGTCGAGGTCAACACTGTTAGGGGTGCCGGTCTCAGTGGTAATTTCCACAAACGGATTATCTTCCTCAATACCGGTTGGAAAATGCCTGGGATCAGTAGTGGCAAGGGGACCTTTCGAACCAGAGACAGTGGCCGTATCCTGCGCATCCACACCCTTGGCAAGCAGGTCCACAGGCGCAGAAGACTGGGAAGACGGCTGGAGATGGGCAGGATTGGTCACAGAAAGCGTGGAGACTGATGGCTTATCCATATATTTTTCCATGAGTTCCCTGAACTTCATGTCCCTGGCCCTGTAACCAGGGGTATCCACATTGGCTATATTGCCTGCAAGCAGGGTATTCCTCTTGCTGCGAAGCCTTATGGCCTGTTCCAGTACGCCTATGGTGTTGTCGAACAGCCCCTTCATGGCATATTGTCCCCCTTTTTATGTCCCATATCCTGTGCCAAGACACCATGCGGCAGTCCCCTTATGACTGCAAACTTTCTCAAAGGACAAGGCCGGTCCTCCTGTACTCTGCCAGCTTGTTTCGCAAAGTACGCACACTGATGCCAAGCAGTTTTGCAGCATGTGTCCTGTTTCCCTTGGTCTTTGCCAGGGCCCTCTGCACCATCTCTTTCTCTATCTCCTCAAGGTTGAAAACATTCCCGCTGAGCACACCACTCTGGGGATCGGAGGTGTCAATTTTTCCTGGCAGGTCATCTTCTCCGAGAATATCCTGCAGCCCCACCTCTTTGCCCTGTGACAGCAGAAGTCCCCTTTCCACAAGATTTCGCAGTTCCCGGATATTTCCCTGCCACTGCCTGTTTTTCAGGACCTCAGTGACACCCTTTGCAAATTTCATCCCCTTTTTTCCATATTCCCTGGAAAAATGCGCCAAGAAATGCTCTGCAAGAAATACAATATCCTCCTTGCGGGCAGACAGCGGGGGCAATTTCAAGGGGATAACATTGAGCCTGAAATAAAGGTCTTCCCTGAACTTGCCCGCACGCACGGCAGCAAGCACATCCCTGTTTGTGGTGGCAATTACCCTAACGTCAACCTTGACAGGAGAAACCCCGCCCAGCCTGTCCACCTCTCCCTCCTGAAGGACACGAAGAAGCTTTGCCTGAAGGGGCAGTGCCATTTCCGTGATCTCATCCAGCAACAGGGTTCCACCATGAGCCAGCTCAAACTTCCCTGCCTTCCTCTTGACAGCGCCGGAAAAGGCGCCCTTCTCATGGCCAAAAAGTTCACTCTCCAGCAATGTCTCTGGCAAGGCAGCGCAGTTGAGTGCCACAAAAGGCCCTTCAGCCCTGTCACTATGGGCATGTATATACCTGGCAAGAAGCTCCTTTCCCGTACCGCTCTCACCCTGGATGAGCACAGTGGCCTTGCTCCTTGCTACTGCACTTGCCTTCTGCAACAACTGCTGCATCATGGGGCTGCGAGTATATATCCTGTGCCGCTCCTCAATACCGCAGGATGCACAGTCAATATCCGTCACTTCAGCCTCACTATGCACGGAATCCATATCCCTTGTCCTGCATTCTGCACCCTGCAACTTTCTCAACGGCTGTCTTGAGTTTTTCTTGGACAATTCCCGGTTCCGCTTCAGGCCCTGGCCACTTTCCAGCGCCTGCATAATGGCATGGCCAAGGACCTCTGGGCTCCAGGGGCAGCAGAGAAAGTCCTGAGCGCCTGCCCTCATGACCTTCACCGCATCTTCTACAGAGGCATGTTCCGAAAGCACTATAACCTTGAGAGCCGGACATTGGGGGGTCAGAGATGAAAGTATATCCACGGCATTCATGGTATCAGGGTCATGTAGCAGCAGGAACAGATCAAAACCTCCACGGGCCAGCAGGCTGAGTGCAGTATCGGCGTCAGGCACAGGACTGACATCCAGCCTCAATGCCTCCACTGCCTTCTTCAGCTCAAGCCTGTACGCCGTATTGGCAGCAGCCACAAGCACCTTTGGGACCGCGCTACTGCCTGTCATGGCACTGCCAACATGCTCTGCAACAGGCGCATCCGTCATCTCAGATCCTCCGGAACACGGTCCCAGAACTCCCGATTCTTGATGGATGCATCTGCTGCCTGTGCCCATAATGGAGAATCCGCCTGACTCAAAGCCTTAAACTCTTCCATTGCCGTCTCCGTATCCCCGGTAAGTTGCCTTGTCCTCGCCACCCTCCAAGCAACTGATGGATCTTCAGGCGTCAACTGAAGCAACCTCTCATAGGCATCAAGTGCCACCCCATACTCCTGAAGATTAAATGCCTGATCTCCCCACAGGCAGAGAAGGCGCTTCTTTTCATTGTCCGGCACCTTACCCCATATGTGATCCCTTAGTTTGGAAGCCGTGGCCCAATCCCCTGTCATTACAGACCCCTCCAGCAACCCGATCTTGACAGAAAGCCCTCCGCCCTCACGCACCGCATCCCTAAACAGTGCTGTGGCCTCCTGCCATTTGCCCTTGAGCACCTCGAGTCTGGCCTTGAGCTCAAGAACCCGTGCAGAAAACGCATCATCCGGACAGTATGTATCGAGCAGTTCTATTGCACCAGCGGCGCTTACTGCATCCTTGGCCCTGACAGCACATTCAATCCAGGAATTTAGCATGGGGCATCTGCGCCTCTGATCAGGCCCCAGTCTCCACGCCTTATAGTATGCCCTGAGTGCAGCATCCGGACAGTTCAAAGCATTCCAGCACCTTGCAAGGGCATACCAGTGGGAAGAAAGTTTCAGGTCATCCATCATCTTGCTATATGTAAAGTGGTAATTGATAAGACTGGTCCACTCCCCTTTTTTGAGGAAAGAGGCATCCAGACCTTCAAGAGCCTCGTTCGCCAGATGGCCTACCTCTGAAATGGCCTCAGCATCTCCAAGCCCTGAATATACATCCCTGTATCTCCTGTACTGGGCCAGGGCTTCTGCAAACATGCCATCTCCAATCATCTTCTCTATCAACCTGATCCACAACCTCTTGGCTGCAGAGGAAATGGCAGTGGAAATGTTGTTTCCCGAACCTCCAGCCTCAACAACCGGAAGGGCAAAATCTATAAAGTCCTCCAGCACTGGTATTGTAGCTGGGTGCTTTTCCAGATCGGACAGGGCCTCAAGCATATGTTTCCTGACCCTTGCGGCATACACACTGTCTGGCATGCGTTTCAGAAAGTCGTATCCAAGCTTCACGGCCTCAAGGTACAGGCCCTGTTTGATCCTTAGCTGTATGAACTCAAGCTGGACTTCCTGTGTAAGCGGATGAGACGGCAACTCCTTGAGAATTCTGGCATATAACCTGGCAGCAGCAGAGAAATTTTCAGGTTTCAGGGCAGTGGAGACATAGGCACTGAGCCTCTCTCTTGCCTGTTCTTCCATCTGTGCCAACCTGAACCTGGCAAAGAGGGCCTCAGGTTCAGACAAAAAATCTCGACGGATAAGGGCATAGTATTTCCGCGCCTTCAGTAGCTGGCCCTGCTTACGGTAACTCTCTGCAATACTGAACAGGGCAGATGCCCTCATCTTTCTCGACTTCACAAGATTCAGATAGTGAAGCAGGTAGCTTCTGGCCTGCTCATAGTTTCCTGTCCTTTCAGACAGCATGGCCTTGAGCCTGAGAAACTCCGGCACCTTCAGATCAATGGAAGGTATCTTGCTCAGTCTCTTTACAGTCAGTTTGACAAGATCCAGCCTGCCCTGCTTCAAGGCATCCTCAGCAAGGAGTACAGTTGCCATGAGAGCTGCCGGACTGTCAGGAAATTGACGCAATATCTCCTTATAAAAACTAACTATTTTCGTTCTATTACCGCTTTTCTCAAGCTGTTTCACTAAGGCGGTAAGGGCCGGACCAGCCCACCTGCTGCGGGGATAGTATCTGACTACCGTGCGCCAGTGTCCCGTTGCCTCCGGGTAGAAACCTATGCTTGAGTATGCCTCTCCAAGCAGGTAATAGGCCTCTGGAACATGGGCCGAGTCGGGATAATACTGGATAAAAAACTTCAGGCCCTTTATCAGGGGCCATGCGGAGCGTTCTATCAGGGCAGGACTGTCTTCAAGGTCCTTCCAGAACCTATCGCGTTCCACAGAAAGCTCCTGCCAAGCGGTCTCAGCCTGGTCTGCAGTATGCTGAACAGGCTCGGAGGCCATGCACAACGTACCTCCAAGTGTAAGCGCAACTATCAGCACCAGGCTCAGTCCATGTGGGGATATATCCAAAACGGGAAATTTCATGACATCTGAAGCAAAATAGCAAAACAGATGCCACTGAACCGCCAGTTACCATGACGTACAGGTCCATCCCGCCCTAAGTACGGCACTGCAAATGAACTTCACACACTCAACCTGGATATCCCCCATACATGCATCACAGGAGAGCGCTACATTTCGTATCATACAGGATCACTGATACAAAATGTATTGCATCCCCCTCAAAGACTGAAAGAATGCGCGCCGTGCATAAAATATTTGAAAAATCTGGAATATAATGTTTTTGGGGGAGTTAATACTGAGAAAAAAACCAAATGGGCACAGAAAGGATCTTCAGCTACAGGAGATAGCATCAAAAAGCCACCATAAGGTCAAATTAATGACGCCCTTTCCTGCCGTTTTCATGAAGCCCTGCTGCCACTAACGCCTCCTTGAGGTCTGAGGCAGGCAGTATAGTCAATCCCTCAGGCACGGCCACACCGGAGAGGATAGACGCAGGAATGATGCAGGACGAAAACCCAAGACGCGCCGCCTCCTTGAGCCTCAACTCTGTCCTGCTCACCGGCCGTAATTCACCAGTAAGTCCGATCTCTCCAAACAGGGCTGAAGCCGGAGCAGGCGGCATTTCCAAAAAACTTGAGACCACTGCTGCAATGATGCCAAGGTCAGCAGCAGGCTCCGACACCCTCAGTCCACCTGCAACATTCACAAAGATGTCACATTCATGCAGGGCAAGGCCCAGTTGCCTCTGGGCCACAGCCACCAGCATGGCAAGGCGATTTGAATCAATCCCCGTGGTGGTACGTCTGGGCATTGCCATGTTTGAACGGGTTACAAGGGCCTGAATCTCCACCATGAGTGGCCTGGTACCTTCAATGCACGGCACTGTGACTGCGCCAGGAACAGGCGATACGTGACTGCCCATAAAGAGCTTGGACGGATTGGTCACCTGCCGCAGTCCGCCCTCTGTCATCTCGAAGACCCCTATTTCAAACGTAGGACCGTAACGGTTCTTGACCGTGCGAAGGAGCCTGAAGCTGTGACTCCTGTCTCCCTCAAAATAAAGGACCGTATCCACCAGGTGCTCAAGCACACGGGGGCCGGCAATAGCGCCCTCTTTTGTCACATGCCCCACGATCACAGTGGGAATGGCCATAGACTTAGCAATCTTCATGATACGCGCAGTGGCTTCCCGCACCTGGGCCACACTGCCAGGGGCAGAAGAAAGACCGGGACTGTTCATGGTCTGGATGGAATCAATGGCAAGAAACCGGGGCTCAACCTCCTTTACGGCAGCCTGAATCCTGTCAAGGCTGCACTCGCACATGCTCCACAAGCCATCAGGACACTGTCCCAGACGTTCCGCCCTGATCCTTATCTGGGCAAGAGACTCCTCGCCGCTCACATACAGTACCTTCATGCCCATCCGCGCAAGACGCATGAGTATCTGCAGAAGCAGGGTGGACTTCCCAATGCCAGGCTCACCACCAAGAAGCACGAGCCCCCCTGGCACAAGTCCACCACCCAGCACCCGATCCAGCTCTTCAACCTCAAGAGGAATACGCGTACCGGTATCCGAGGCGTCAATTCCTGATAGCAGAACTGGCGCCTGATCGCTGGTCAGTATGGCCACATCCTGATCAGCAATGTCCTGACGTGCCTGCTCCGAAAGGCTGTCCCACTTGCCGCAGGCAGGACACCTCCCGAACCACCTCAGTGACACATGGCCGCATGAGTTGCATACATATTCGGTCTTCTGTTTTGGTCTATCCGGCATAAAAGGCGAGATGTTTCACAAAAAGATCATATACCACAAACGCATACTTTCCGAACTGCACTTCAACAGCTACCCTGTCTTTTACAAAATCCGTCTGGTTGTAACTGAAAATGGGTTTGCAACCAGAGGCTTCAATTTCTTTTTTTTGATCCTTGGGAGGCATGCTTAACGTCTTACGGATAAGTTTTGCCTCACTTAAATTTCCTGAAACTACTGACCCCCCTTGATCAAGACAAGCCAATAGCTCAATTTACCCAAATTCGCAATCCACTTATGTTCCAAGTCTAACCTGAATTGAGCGATTCAGATACAACTTTACTTTCCTGGAAGCAGCCCCTACCATCCAACGCCCCGGGGAATAACGCCTATCATTACGACATCATCAAGCCCTGAGCTCCCAGCACCTGTGAATACGCGGATTCCTCTCAAAATCAAACGGCAATGTGGACCTTGATATCTCATTCACACTGAACCGTCTCTCAAGACCTTCGTCCAACCTGAACTTCCTGTAATTTGTCGAAAACAGGAGGAGGCCTCCAGGTGCAAGGAGCTTCATGGCAAGCGTCAGAAGACGACTGTGATCCTTCTGAACGTCAAAGACCCTGCCCTTCTTGCTGGTATTGGAGAATGTCGGCGGATCAACGAATATCAAATCATACACCCCCTTGCACTGGCGGAGCCATTCCATGCAGTCTGCCCTGACAAACTCATGAGCTGGACCACCAAGGCCGTTGAGACACATGTTCTGCCTTGCCCATGAAAGATAGTTTGCAGACAGATCCACCGTAGTGGTAAGCTCCGCATGCCCCATTGCCGCATGAACGGTTGCAGTACCTGTATAGGCGTAGAGGTTCAGAAACCTCCTGCCTGCCGCCTCCTTTCCTATGCGCTGCCGGGTGATCCGGTGATCCAGAAACAGGCCCGTATCAATATAGTCAGTGAAGTTTACCAGGAAACGGCACTCCCCCTCACGGACCACGTACATCTTTCCGCGCCTGCCTCTCTTCTGATACTGCTGCTTTCCCCGCTGCCTCCTGCGGGTCTTTATGAACACCCGGTCCCTGCCTACACCAAGGACCTCTCTGACAGACAAGAGGACATTACTGAAACGTTCAGCAGCAACCTCCGGGGCAATGCTGGCAGGAGGCGCATACTCCTGCACAAGCACCCACTTTTCATAGACATCCACTGCCACATTATACTCGGGGATATCCCTGTCATATACTCTGTAGCATGTGATACCACTGCGCCTCGCACGCCTGGCAATCCGCTTGAAGTTCTTTTTCAGCCGGTTGGCAAAGGCCTGGGCAGGCATCTGATCAGGCAAAGGAGTAAGATGCCACTGAAACTCCTGTGTATCATCTTCTGGCACCACACCAGTAAAGAGACGGCACCTGATTGGGCCGTTGTAAAGCCGGAAACTCCTTTCCCACCGTATTCCAGTGCGATCCCCCATCTCAGGGGCTGACGCAAGGATACCGGTCTTCCAGCCATGAAGCTCCTTACGAAACACGTGTCCTATAGCCTGATACAGCCGACCTGATTCCTCTCTTTCAAGCAGACGCTCTCCATACGGTGGATTTGTCACCACAAAGCCCTTAGAACACGGACGCCTGAGATGGGCAAGCTGTGCCCTCTTCACAATGATCCTGTCAGACAGGCCAGCCTGTTCAATATTCTTCCTGGCCACTGACACCATCTCAGGGTCTGCATCATAGCCCATAAAAACAGGCCATGGCCTCTCCAGCCCCTGTTCCTCCCTCTGCACTGCCTCACTCACGATCTCTGACCACAACCTGGCATCATGCCCCTTCCAGCCTTCAAGGCCAAAGTAACTCCTGGAAAGGCCCGGAGCAGAATCACCATAGATCAGGGCAGCCTCTATGAGCAGGGTGCCTGAACCGCACATGGGATCCAGGAACATGACATCCTGTCCCTGATCCGGCCCCCAGCCCGCAAGTGTTACTATTGCGGCGGCAAGACTCTCCTTGAGGGGTGCCGTGCCCCCGCCGGCGATCCTGTAACCACGCCTGTGGAGGCTCTGACCAGAAAGGTCAATGGCAAGCACTGCCGCATCCCCCTGGACATGGAGGCGGATCCTAAGGTCTGGCCGATCCACATTTACAGAGGGACGCCTGCCATATCTCTCCATGAACTGATCCGCCACCGCATCCTTTACCCTGAGGGCCGCAAAGTGACTGTGCTTCAGCACAGAGCCTGAAAGCGTGCAGTCAACGGCAAAGGTCCCTTCAAGCCCCATGTGCTGGGACCAGTCAATCTTCCAGCACTTCCTGTAAAGGGCATCTTCATCACCAACCTGGAACTCTGCTATCTTAAGCAATATCCTGGAAGCAAACCTGGAACAGAGACACATACGGTAGGCTGAACCAAGATCGCCTCTCCACTCCACATGACCCTTTGACCAGCCTATCACCTCGCCGCCACAGCTTCTGATCTCACCTGCACACAGTTCCTCTATACCTGCCGCACACGTGGCAGTCAGATGGCAGCTCCTTTCAGATTCCATAAACTATACCTGTTCCTCTCCAGGACTATCTTCACTGTACGGGAAGGTAATGGTCACACTTGTACCCCTGTCAGGACCGCTGTCAATCTGGATGACGCCCCCCATGGCATCGCACAGCCGCTTGACGATACTGAGCCCAAGACCAGTTCCCCTGGTCTTTGTGGTCATAAAGGGTTCAAACAGCCTCTGCTTCACCTCATCAGGAATACCGGGACCGTTGTCCGTTACATTCAAAACCACCTCATGGTCACCCAGGGTTATGGACAGGCACACATGCCCGTCCTCCTGTTCCTTTACTGCGTCAGTGGCATTCTGCACCAGGTTGATAATGATCTGCAGCAACTTCTCCCTGTCCATACGGACTTCGCCACTGTCGCACCGGATATCCAGCATGCCAGCATCACCTGAGCTGCCAGTATGCCTTACAAGGTCCCTGCAGAATTCCTCAAGACGAAATACAGTATCACGCAGATCCGGGGAGCGGGCATACTCCAGAAGCGCGCTGGTCAGACGCTCAAGCCTCACAGTCTCCTCAACAATCAGCTCCATATCCTCCTTGAGGTCCTCTATTCCCCCGCAGTCGCAATCTTCTTCCATGTGTATCTGTGCAAAACCCTTTATGCTACTGAGAGGATTCCTGATCTCATGGGCCAGGACCGCTGCCATCTGTCCCAAAACAGCAAGCCGCTCCTGCTCCCGAAGCTGTTCCTCCAGGCGATAAGTCCGTCTCCACGACCGGATGAAAAACAGGGCCAGTATCCATAGAAATACGATGGAGGAGATAATGAGTCCAAGCTGTATATTTGCCTTTCTTGCAATGGCATAGGCCTTGTATGGATGCAGGGCCACCTTCAGGCAAAATGTCTGTGCCACTGGTGAAGGCTTGAGTGTGTCGAAGTCAGGGACTCCCCCCTCATCACCTGTGCCTGAAAATGCACCATCCACCTGCTGGTCCGAGGTTTCAGAGGCGATGTGCAGACTTAGCGGGAAATAGAGGACAAAGACCTCCTCACCTGTGGCAAGCTTCTGAAAACCGATGACAGGCCGCATTGTCCTGAACACCTTCTCCACATCCTCGTCATAGACCCGCCTTCCTGAAAGCACCTGATTGGAATGGATAAGTATGGTGCCATCACGGTCAAACAGTGTAAGAAAGGCAAGATGCTCCCACTGGTCACTGCACAGCAACTCCTCAAACATGTCACTCCTGAGACCAAGACGCTCAAGAGTGAATCCTATGTTTACAGCCACATCAACTGCCCGGGTTTCAAGTAAATTCTTGGCCCCCTGCATGGAGATACGGTATGTCCCTATGGCGCTGATTATGGCCACCACTGAAAACAGGGCCAGGAGCACCAGAAACGATGCCTGATACCCTGTTATAAAGAGGCGGGATGTCAACCTATCTGTAATCTTTCTGAATGTCTCTACCATATGCATGAATATACGTCTGAACATAAATCTTTACCAGTCTGCCACCTTGAAAGTACAGCGAACACAGGCAGAACAAATAAAGGATACTCGGTCATCAGCAACGCTTATACGTTTCAGATATCCTGCAGCGTGTCCGGATGGCTATATTCCACAAGACGTGATAAGCTGTCGAGGTACGATACATATCAACAGAAGATGTGAGGACAAATCCATGAAAATCTTTCAAGGCCCCATAGAGCTGGACATACAGAAATTCACCAATGGTCTGAAGGCAGCAGATGGCATGGACAAGGCCGGCATGATCCTGATCCATAATGGCATTGTCAGGTCTGATGATCTATCAGGCAACACGGTGGAAAAGATAGACGTAAAGGTGGATGCAGAACGGCTTGGGACCATCCTGGACCAGACCGCAGACATGGACGGGATCATAGCGGTGGATGCCTGGATAGTGGAAGGGACCCTCTCTGTAGGCCAGGACATAATGCTTCTTGGCGTTGCAGGAAACACCAGGGGCAACGTGATTCCCGCCCTATCGTCTGCACTTGACGCCATAAAGGCAGGGGTAACAAGCAAAAAACAGCACCTTGCCTGAATACGTTCAACACTAACCATAGCTTGTGTCCATCCATAAAATGGACCTTTTGCCCTATGGCTGCGTTACTCGTCGGTGAAAAATACTCATGTGCACCAAGGCCACTCCGCCCCCTTTCACCTCCTCATGCCTTGCCATAGAACAAAATTTTCATTTCTGGAGGGACACTATCATACAGGGAGTCAGAATGAAGTGAAACCTATTTCCGAACCCTCTGGGCTGACCACTGGTGATGAGCTGTTGCACCTCAAACATCAGGTCATAGTGATCTGCAGGCAGCTCTATGAAAAGGGCCTGCTTGCAGGTGCAGACGGCAATCTGTCTGTAAAATTAGGCACCAACAGCATACTAACCACGCCAACCGGGGCGCACAAGGGCTTTATCACCAAAGAAGAGCTTGTAATCACCGATCTGGCAGGAAATGTCACTGAAGGCACAGGCAGACCGTCCAGTGAACTTGCAATGCATGTGGCCATATATGAGGCAGATCCGGCATGCAGGGCCATTGTCCATACCCACGCCCCTTACGCCCTTGCCCTCTCACTGTCTAACAGGCCCTTTGACTCTTCAAGACTGGCAGAGACCGAATTGATACTTGGAGAGGTGGTTGAAGTGCCTTACGCGCCCCCAGGCACCCCTGAGCTGGCAAGGGCCGTTGCAGCGTGCACAGACAGGGGACCGGTTCAGATACTTGCGAGACATGGCGCTGTCTCACGGGGTAAAACCCTGATGGAGGCATTTCAGCTCATGGAGTGTCTGGAACACAACGCACGGATCCTGGTCATGGCAGAACTGCTTGGCCGTTTCGAATAGCCAGGAGAAAAGATGGTGGCAACTTCGCCAATCCCTGTTACCCCTTGGTCCGCCGTGGATTTTTCCGGAAAGATGATTATGCTTTAAAATAGACGCATGGCAGGATCATGAAAAAACCAATCAAAATCTTTGCAAAAGATATTGAGAGCACTGCCCTTGAACAGTTCAGGAGTGCAATGGAGCAGGACTTTGCCGTAAAGGGTGCCCTCATGCCTGATGCCCATACCGGCTACTCCCTGCCCATAGGCGGGGTCGTTGCAACTGAGGGGGTGGTTGTCCCTGCATGGGTAGGTTACGATATCGGATGCGGCATGTGTGCCATTCCCACAACATTCAGGCGCCGTGACATTGAAAACATGAGCCACGAGATATTTCGGGGCATATATCAAAGGATACCAGTAGGTTTCAACGTAAACAAAAAACCCGTGGATTCATCCCTAACCCCGCGCAACCTCACCAGAATCGGCAAAAAGGCATTTGAAAACAGAAAGGGCTTCAGGGCCCTTGGCTCACTGGGAAGCGGGAACCACTTCATTGAGATCGGATATGACGAATCTGACCGGATATGGATAATCATTCATTCAGGCTCCAGGGGTGTAGGACACGGCATAGCCACTGAGTACATGAAACTCGCATCAGGGAGCGGAAAGGCAAAAGAGGGCCATTTTGGCCTTGATGTTGCCAGCGACCTTGGCCAGTCATACATCAATGACATGAACTGGGCACTGGAATTTGCCCTTGAAAACCGCAGCGAGATGATGCGCCGTATTGTAAGGGAGATAAAAAATCACTGCGAAGGCGAGGCCCTATGGCAGGACCTCATTAACAGGAACCACAACCACGCAGAGTTTAAAGACGGTCTGTGGATACACAGAAAAGGCGCAACCCATGCAGAACAGGGAATGATGGGAGTAATCCCCGGCAACATGCGCGACGGTTCCTTTATTGTAAAAGGCAAGGGCAACCCTGACGCCCTGTGGTCCAGTTCACATGGAGCAGGACGCATCATGGGCAGAAAACAGGCGCGAAAGCGGCTCAGTGCCAAAAAGTTTGCCGAAACCATGACAGGCATCACAGCGAGAGTGGGAAAAGGCACCATAGACGAATCCCCCTTTGCCTATAAAAACATATTTGACGTAATGCGCCAGCAGTCAGACCTCGTAGAGGTGGTGCATCACGTTCGCCCCATCATTAATATCAAAGGATGATTACAGCTACCCGTTCACCATGGACCCACTGGACCTGCCTGACGAGATCATAGACGCCATAGCCCGCATCCACCAGCCTGCCCTGGTCCACAGCGCAGAGAAGAGCCTGTTTGTCAATGCGGCATTTGTGGAACTGCTTGGCTATTCCCGCCCGGAGCAGATAGAGGGCAGGTTCATGGGCGAGTTTATTGCCCCCTGGCACTTTGGTCATCCGCGCATGGGCCGCAGAGAGGCTGCGGGCAGGAAAAGGGATGGCGGCAATATAGACATTGAAATATCCACACTACCTCTCCAGTGTTCCGCAGGAACCACCCTGTATCAGAGCATCATAAAAGATGTAACTGAACAAAAACAGTGGGAAGGTGCCATGCTCCAGTCTGAACGTTTGGCTGCCATGGGCCGGCTCGCAGGTGAGATTGCCCATGAAATCAACAACCCGCTGGGAGGCATCCTGCTCTACGCCAACCTTATACACGAAGACCTCGAGCCAGGAAGCCAGGCAAGGGCCAACCTTGAAAAGATAATAAAGCTTGCAACAAGGTGCAGGATCATTGCCAAGGGCCTGCTGAACTTCGGCAGATCGTCATCAAAGTCATATGCCCCTGTGGACCTTAACAAGGTCATTCGGGACATGTACTCCCTTATCGAGGACCACAAGATACTCATAAAGGTAAAGACCGAATTCAGCCTCGCCCGTGATCTGCCCCATCTCATGGGCGACAAGGGACAGCTGGAACAGGTGGTGCTTAACATCATGATAAATGCCGGAGAGGCCATGAGGGGACAGGGGACATTGCGGGTCAAATCCTGCTTCTCGCCTGAGACAAAGACCATCACCATAAAATTTGAGGACACTGGACCGGGCATCCCCGAGGAGATAAGGACAAGGATATTCGAACCGTTCTTCTCAACCAAACAGCCTGGTCGCGGTACAGGTTTGGGGCTTTCCATAACCCATGGTATTGTGCAAAGACATGGCGGAAAGATAAAGGTTTCAGAAGGGATGGGACAGGGGGCATGCTTTGAACTCATTTTTCCCGTGAACATATCGGGTTCTTAAGGTATTCTATCTGAGAACACACAAAATGCCGGTACTGTCACATGACAAGACCTGGTACTTATCTACGTCACAACAAATCATAAAATCACGAAATCAATATCCGAAAATTGATCACACTGGGTCAAATACCCTGCATGGATCACTTTTCACCATGAGCACTGGCTGTTTTTTCAGCATCTTAAACAATAGGAGAACATGAAAGAACGAATACTCATTGCAGATGATGATCCTGACATAAGGGATGGGTGTTCCCAGGTCCTAAGCAGGCTGGGGTGTCAAATAACAGAGACATCAACCGGGGCCGAGGCCTTGCGCCTCTTGAACAAGTACGAGTTTGACCTGCTTCTCCTGGACCTCAAGATGCCTGACATAAACGGACTGGATCTGCTGCGTACCATCAGGGAGCAGGACGACTCCCTGCCTGTCATCATGATCACTGCCTACGGCACCATACAAAACGCCGTCGAGGCCATGAGGATGGGGGCCAATGACTTCCTGCCCAAACCATTTGAACCTGAAGAGCTGCGTCTTGTGATAAGGCGCACCCTTAGCGCCAAACGCCTTGCGCTTGAAAATCTCTATCTAAAGGAGGAACTGAAGAGGAAAGAGGGGGAGGTCTGCATCATCGGCCAAAGCCAGCCCCTTTTGAGGGTATTTGATCAGATCAAGAGACTTGCCCCTACAGACAGCACCGTACTCATTACAGGAGAGAGCGGCACAGGCAAGGGCCTGCTTGCCAGGCATATACATGAACTCAGCCAGCGCAAATCCCACCCCTTTGTCTCAGTGGACTGTTCCACACTGGTACCTTCCCTGTTCGAGAGCGAACTATTCGGTCATGTCAAAGGGGCATTTACAGGCGCAGAGACCAGCAAGGTGGGCAAATTCGAGCTTGCCAGTGGCGGCACACTGTTCCTTGACGAGATAGCCAACATAAACCTGGAACTTCAGGCAAAACTGCTCAAAGCGGTTGAGGAAAAAGAGATTGCAAGGGTTGGCAGCCAGCGTCTCACCAAGGTGGACGTGCGCATAATTGCAGCCACCAACCAGGACCTGAAAAAGGCTGTGCAGGAGGGAAAGTTCAGGGAAGACCTCTACTTCAGACTCAACGTAGTTGCCATCAAGACTCCAACCCTGAGGGAACGCAGGGACGATATTCCACTGCTTGCAGACTACTTCCTGAAAAAGGCAGGAGAAAAGTACGACAGGCCAGGCCTTGGACTAACCCCTGCAGCCATAAAATTTATGCAGGGTTACCGCTGGCCAGGCAATGTCCGGGAACTGGAGAACACAATGGAACGGGTCGTGATATTTGCCACCAGCAGATCCATTGACGTAGAAGATATTGAGGCAGCGGGCCTTAGACCCGGTGATGGATATCTGCATCCTCGACGCAGAAAGGATACAGACAGGGGGCAATCATTCACCAGGAACGGCAGACCGCTTACCCTTCAGGAGGTGGAGAAGGAACATATAAAGAAAGTGCTGGAACACACTGGAGGTAACCGCACAGAGGCTGCAAAACTTCTCAAGATCGACCGCAAGACATTGAGGCTCAAACTCCAGAGATGGGGCTTCGAAGAAAACTGAAACAGGATTTACAGGAGAAAGCTATCCTCTGCACCCTCTGTCCGCTCAGTATACAGGTATCTCCTCAGGAAGATAACGGGACAGTGTCCCATCCCCTGCAGGCCATGCCAGCAGTCTTCGGAGAAATGACTTGAACCTGAGCTTGTCACCAGGCGGAACAATAAAACCGGGTAGTGGACAGTTGCGCACCTCCACCATGGTATTGACGTTTTCCCTGTTGCTCTCCTCTACCTCACCACTCTCCGTGGCACTGTCAGGCTTGCAGACAGAGGCATGCAACAGACCGGACAGGTTGCCGGTAAAGCCGCCATGACTGTCAAGGTGCTCTATGATCTGATACATGGACAGGTTGATGGTAATGAGGAATGGATCCATGTCCGCAGCCCCATGCTCCAGGCACGGTGTAACTGACGACATGGCCCTGCAGGCAAACGGCCGGCTATCATATACCAGACACAATCCATTGGAATCGAGAAGGGGACACTTTCCCTCTCCATGCTCACCTTTGTCCTCGGTAATCTCCTCGCCGCGTATGATCTGCCAGGTATTTCTGTTGAGTGTGGTCGTAGGGATATATCTGGCAGAAGTTGCCGCTGCAACAAGGTCCTTCTCCATATCTTCATCCAGGCCGTGCCCCACTGCCCGTGCTACCATATCTGCCTCAAGAGTGGTAACAGCCACATTGACAGTACAACAGGTGCTGCAGCCCTTTTGGCATGCAAATGAAAAATCCCTTATAAACTCATCATAAAAGCTGTAAAGTGCCACAAGTGGTGTATATTTATCATCATTCATAAGGGTAAACATAATGCAGAGCGCTGACCAATACAATTTTTATATCCTGGCTTTGCATGCTATTTTATGACCAAAGCTGATAATGATACATATCTGGCCGAACAGGCCCCACTAACTGCCGTCGTTTGAGCAACATACTGGAATGGCCCGCAAAAGAAAGATATTTCGTAACATAAAGTTGACTCTTAGCTACTGTGGCACGAGATACCACGGCTGGCAGAAACAGATCGGGGTCATTACTGTTCAGGAGGTACTGGAACAGGCAGTGGCTACAATTACAGGCGAGCAGCCCTCTCTCGTGGCATCTGGCAGGACAGACGCAGGGGTACACGCCATGGGCCAGGTGGTAAATTTCAGGACAGAGTCCACCATCCCGCTCGAAGGTCTTGTCAAAGGCCTGAACAGCATACTTCCATCTGACATAGCGGTCCTCCAGGCGCAGGATGTCCCCTGGAAATTTCACGCAATCGGAAGCAGTACCTCCAAAAAATATCAATATCTCATAGTAAACTCGGGGGTAAGACTACCTCTGTGGGAGGAACGGGCCTGGGTTGTCACCCGTGGCCAGCTTGACGTGGAGGCAATGCGACTCGCCTGCGGGACACTATGTGGAACCCATGACTTCTCATCATTTACAGCCAGCGGGGCCTCGGCAAAGACAAGGACACGTACAGTGTCTGAATGCTCGGTCAATCTGCCTGATCACCCTCTTTTTCCACCTGTACCAGGCAGACAGATCATGTTTACTATTGCCGCAGATGGATTCCTTCGTTATATGGTGCGTAATATAGTGGGTCTTCTGGTTGAAATTGGTCTGGGCAGGAGAGACCCATCAGAGATCATGGAGGTTATAAGGGCCAGAGACCGCAGTGCAGCCGGCCCCACAGCGCCTCCACAGGGTCTTTACCTCATGGCAGTTACCTACAAGCCTGACGCATATAATGGCCGATGAGCACACAAACCCTGAGATGATATTCAACAGACAGGCATACTACAGGACACTTGAAATGCTGAGGCAATTAACAAAGGCAGATGGCGTTTTTTCTCATGGTTTTTAACCGACAGACAAAATATCATTAACAAACCATTGTAACTGATGGGCTTTAAAAGCATGATAAAAAGCGCCTACAGGTGTCATGTAGTATGTATCATACCTGAATTGAGCGATTCCCAAGTTTGCATGAGATGCAAGGCGGAGGATACGCAGACGTACTGTTGTACTTCAAGTATCTGACAGGTAAGCGAAGACTCCGAGGCAGCAGATCATGCGAAATTGGGAATCCCGTAGGGGTTTCAAATTATGTAGAAAGCAAAACAGTTACAGCAAACCCGTTGGGTGACGGATAATTTTACAAAAAAACAGCATTAATTTACTGTAATTAAAGATAAAACAATATTTCACATGATTTGAAACGCTCAATT